>CAYOBO010000005.1:0-120009 GCA_964402295.1 uncultured Candidatus Solibacter sp.
TGATCGAGGCGGGAGACGACCGTGCCGGTGCAGCGCCGGTGGCGGTGATCAGCTTCGCGACGAGCCAGAACCGCTTTGGGGGACCGTCGCAAGCGATCGGACAACCGGTTCTGGTGGATAACGTACCTTTCACGGTGATCGGCGTTGCGCCGCCGGAGTTTTTTGGAGTGGACCCGGCGGAGGCGCCGGATCTCTACCTTCCCTTGCACACGAATCTGCTGCTGGACGGGGCGAGCGCGGCGCGCGGGTATAACGACGCGAACTATTACTGGCTGGAATTGATGGGGCGACTGCGTCCCGGTGTGAGCATGCGTGAGGCGCAGGCGATGCTGGCTCCGCGATTTCGGCAATGGGTTGCCACGACAGCAAAGACGGACGGTGAACGGGCGAATCTGCCTGAACTGGTTCTGAACGAAGGCGGGGCCGGCCTGGGCAGCCTGCGGCGGCAGTATTCCAAGCCGCTGTACGTGCTGCTGGCCATGGTGGGATTGATCCTGGCGATCGCGTGCGCGAACATCGCGAGTTTGTTGCTGGCGAGGGCGGCGGCGCGGCGGCGCGAAATGGCGGTGCGGCTGAGTCTGGGAGCGGGGCGGTTCCGCATCGTGCGGCAACTGCTCACCGAGAGTGTGCTGCTGGCGTCGCTAGGCGGCGCCTTCGGGGTATTGTTTGCGACGTGGGGGGTGCGCGCGCTGACAGTATTGTTCGCCAGGGGGCAAGCGAATTTCACGCTGCACGCGGAATTGAACTGGAAGGTGATGGGCGTGACGGCGGCGCTCGCGGTGGTATGCGGCCTGTTGTTCGGCCTGGCGCCGGCGTTGCAGGCGACGCGTCCGGATGTGATGCCGGCGCTCAAGAATCGACGCGGGGGCGAACCGCGCCGCCGGGCGCAGCACGTGCTGGTGGCCGCGCAAATCGCCGGCTCGTTTCTGATCCTGGTGGCGGCGGGACTGTTTGTGCGGACACTGGACAAGCTGCACTCGGTACAACTGGGATACGCCCGGGAGAACATCCTCTTGTTCTCCTTGAATGCACGACAAGCGGGGCATGGCGACCCGGAGATCACCACTTTTTACGAGAACTTGCGCAAGCGCTTCGAGTCCATTCCTGGAGTGCGCAGCGCGACGCTGTCCCGCTCCTCCATCCTCAGCGCGGGCTTCGCCGGGCAGGCGATCCGGGGAACGATGAAGATCGGCGCTGTCACCATCGATGGAGCACAAGTGCTGGCCGCGGGGCCGCGATTCTTCACAACGATGCAGATTCCGATCCTGGCCGGGCGCGAGATTGACGAACGCGACCAGGCGGGTTCGAGGGCGGTTGCGGTGATCAGCGAGCGGGTGGCGCGGACGTATTTCAGGAACGAGGATCCGGTGGGAAAGCGCATCACACTGCCGGAGGAGAATCGTGAACTGGAGATCGCGGGCGTGTCGGCGAATCTGCGGACCGGCGGACTGAAGAGCGAGGAAGCGAGCGCAATGACGGTGTTCGTCGCGGTGAGCCAGATTTCTCCGGAGCGGGTGACGTATGCGCTGCGCACCACCGGTGATCCGCTGCGGTTTGGCGGGAGTGTTCAGGAGATCGTGCGGGAGGCGGATTCGCGCATTGCGGTGACGAACGTGACGACGCAGGCGGCGGAGATCGACCGGACAATCAATCGGGAGATCACGTTCGCGAAGCTATGCACAGGTTTCGCGGTGTTGGCGCTGCTGATGGCGTGCGTGGGGCTGTACGGGACGACGTCCTACAATGTGGCGCGGCAGTTTGGCGAGATTGGCATTCGCATGGCACTGGGCGCGGAACGCGGAGCCGTAGTGTGGATGGTGCTGCGGCGCGTGCTGGTGCTGGCGGGTGTGGGACTGGCGATCAGCATACCTGTGGCGTTGGTTGCGTCGCGGCTGGTGCGATCGTTTCTGTTCGGGATCGAGCCCAACGATCCGGCGATCCTGGCGCTGGCGGGCGCGGTGTTGCTGGGGGCGTTGCTTCTCGCCGGTTATGGGCCGGCAAGGCGGGCGTCGCGGATCGATCCTCTGGCCGCTTTGCGGATGGAGTGAGGTGGGAAGGTCAGCCTGGGCTTCCCGATTATTTCTTCGGCGGTGGGGCAAAGACGATCATGACGGTAAGGCGGGCGGGGCCGGGGTTGCGCATGGAGTGGAGGATGCCGGCGGGAGCGAGAATGGTGTCACCGGCGGTTACAGTGGCGGTTTCCTCGCCGACCGTGGCTTCGCCGGCGCCTTCGAGGACGATGTAGAGTTTGTCCTGGTCTGGATGGACATGGGCGTGGTGGTGCTGGCCGGGTTCGAAGCAATTGAGTCCGGCGTAAAGGTGGGATCCGGCGGCGAGCGTGACTTTGCCCATCTTTTCGGGATTGAATTGGGCTTTTTGAGCGGGATTTCGGATAATCATTTTGTTTCTTCCTGTTGGGAGTGCAGCAAGGCGTAGCAGTGGACGGCGGCGGCGATCAGTTGGGCGTCGTTGCCGGGAGCGGCGGACATCTGGAGCCCCATGGGGAGTTGGGGGGCGACGGGGATGGGAATGGAAATGGCCGGGGTGTGGAGTCCGGTCCAGATGGCGTTGCAGCGGGGGCTGCCGGTGGAGGCGAGTCCCTTGGGGGGAGGGCCGGGGGCGGCGGCGGACAGGATGACGGGATATGTTTGAAACAATTCGGCCATTTGTTGTTTTGCCTCGGCGAGGGAGGCGAGGGCCGCCCGGTATTCGCTTTCGGGCATGGCGAGGCCGTCGCGGACGAGTTGGGCGAGCTTGGCGCCGATGGCGTTGCCGTGCCGTTCGTATCGCTCGCGCATGGTGCGCGCGCCCTCGTAGGTTTGGATGAGGGGGACGGCCCGCATCGCGGCGGTCCAGGCGGGCGGGAGTTGGAACCGTTTGATGCGGCAGCCGAGCTGGCCGAGGATCTGGACGGCGTGGCGGAACATTTCCTGCATTTCGGGTTCGACATCGAATTCGACCATGCCGAAGGTTTCCGGGAGTGGGGCATCGACGGGGAAACCGAGGGCGCTCCAGAGGAGGCGCATGTCCATGGCCGTTTGGGTGAAGAAGCCGGGAGTGTCGAGCGTGGGGGCGAAGGGCATGATGCCTTCGACGGGGAGAGAGCCGAAGGTGGGTTTGAAGCCTGTGACGGCGCAGTAGGAGGCGGGACGGACGATGGAGCCCTGGGTTTGCGTGCCGATGGCAAAGGGCACCATCCCTTTGGCGACGGCGGCGGCGGATCCGCTGGAGCTGCCTCCGGGAGTATGGGCGGGGTCGTGGGGATTACGGGTGGGGGCGGGGTCGAAGTAGGCGAACGATGTGGTTTGCGTTTTGCCCATGAGGCGAGCGCCTTTGCCGCGGAGGAGTTCGATGAGGGCGGCATCTTGGGTGGAGACGTTGTTGGCGTAGAGGGCGGAGCCGTAGGAGGTGGTGTAGCCTTTGGTTTCGACGATGTCTTTGGCTCCGTAGGGGATGCCTTTGAGGGGACCGGAATGGGGGTGTTCTTCGAGACGGATTTCGGTCCAGGCGTGGAGGCGCGGCTCTTCGGTTTTGATGCGATCGAGGAGGTGATCGAGGTGCGCATCGGCGGAGAGCATGCGCGCAAGGAGTCCGGGATTGGGCATGTCCTTTCATGCTATGAAACAATGGCGGTTTATGGCAAAGCGATATCGGACGGCGGTAATTGGGAGGACGGGCCGGGGCAATTACGGGCACAATCTCGATTTGGCGTCGAAGACGCATCCGCGGTTGGAAGTGGTGGCGGTGGCGGATGAGAATGCGGAGGGATTGCGCAAGGCAGGGGAGCGGCTGGGGCTGCGCGCGATGTATGCCGATTGGCGGGAGATGTTGCGAAACGAGAAGCCGGAGATTGTGACGATTGCGATGCGGTGGGTGGATTGCCATGAAGAGATGGTAAAGGCGGTGGCGGAGACGGGAGCCTCGATATTCATGGAGAAGCCGATGGGGCGGACGCTGGCCGAGTGCGACCGGATGATTGAGGCGTGCGACAGGACGCATGTGCGGATGGTGGTGGCGCATAACATGCGCGTGAATCCGATTCTGGATCATGTGGAGAAGCGGGTGAGCGAGGGGCTGATTGGGGACTTGCTGGAGATGCGGGCGAGAGGGAAGGAAGACCGGCGGGCGGGCGGCGAAGACATGATGGTGCTGGGGACGCACCTGTTCGACATGATGCGGCGGTTTGGAGGCGATCCGCTGTGGGCGTTTGGGAGAGTGGCGGTGGACGGGCGCGAGATTACGCGCGCGGATGCGAACCAGAATGCTCCGGAGGGGTTGGGGACGATTGCGGGGGATGATATTAGCGGAATGTACGGATTTTCGAAGAATGTGCTGGGTTATTTTGCGTCGAAGAAATCGAGCGATACGGCGGGGCAACGCTGGGGGCTCGATTTGATTGGAACGAAGGGCATGCTGCGGATCCGCGCGGGGCATGTGCCGGAGATCTGGATTTCCTCGCAACGGCCGGATCAAGATGCGCAATGGAAGCGGATGCAGGAAGTATTGGCGCTGCGGCCGCGGACGGAACCGGAGGCGAATCACCTGATGATCGACGATTTGCTGGATGCGGTGGAGCAGAAGCGAGAGCCGCAGGCATCGGCGCGGGCGGCGCGGTGGACGATTGAGATGGCGCACGGGATCTATGCATCGCAGCGGACGGGCGGGCGAGTGAAACTGCCGTTGTCGAAGCGGGAGCATCCGCTACTGGTGTGATTGGAAGAGGGTGATGGCGGCGATGCCGGCGGCTCCGGCTTCGACGCAAGAGGCGGCGTTTTCGCGGGTGATGCCGCCGAGGGCGAGGACGGGGACGGCGACGGACCGGCAGGCGCGGCGGAGGTTATCGAGGCCGATGGCGGGTGCGGATAGGGACTTGGAGAGTGGGGGAAAGACGGGTCCGTAGACGGCGAAGTGGGCGTGTGCCTGTTGGGCGGCGGTGAGTTCTTCGAGGGTGTGGCAGGAGACGGCGGTGAGGAAGCCGGGGATGGCGTAATCGAGGATGGGGGTGCCGGAGGGGAGGTGGACGCCGTCGGCTTTGCAGGCGATGGCAATATCGGCGCGGGTGTTGACGAGGATTTTCGTTGCGCTTGTGGCGCGTATTTGGAGGGCTTTGCGGACGAGGGCGGCGAGGTCGCGCGGGGGGAGATCTTTTTCGCGGATCTGGATGTATTCGACGCCTTCGGCGATGTTGCGGGCGATGGATTGGAGCAGGGGGTGGATGCCGCCGAGTTGCTTGCGATCGGTGATGTAGTAGCGGATCACAGGGGCTGGTAGTAGCTGTCGCCGGCGCAGGCACGGCAGAGGGTTCGGCCGTCGCGGAGGACTTCGCGCTGGAAGTTGATGCCTTCGCCGCATTGGGCGCAGGCGATGCGGGGGCCTTTGAAACCGGGGAGGTCGTGGGGCTCAATGGCGACTTTGACCCAGTGGTGTTCGAAGAGGTCGGCTTCGGGGAGTTCGCGGTAGGCCTTCATCTGCTGCTGGTTTTTGTCGGGGATCTCGGGATACATTTCGCGGGCTTTTTGTTTGGAGGACTCCTTGGCGACGACGCGGACGGAGCGTCCGGTGGCGAGGTCGCAGAAGGTGGCGGCTACTTTGCCGTAATCGCGAAACTTGAGGGCGCGCTTGCCCATGCGGCAGCCGGTGACGACGGTGATGGCGTCGGTGGCGCAGCGGTCGATTTCGACGAAGGTGATGAGTCGTTTGCGGTCTTTGCCGGTGGGGTCTTCGATTCCGAGGAGCCGGCAGCCGTGGATGGCGAGGCGGAGTCCGAGGATCTGGCCGGCGCAGATGTGGCCGTGGGCCTGATTGGCGAGTTCGATGTATTCGTCGAAGGACTTCATGGGATGGCGCACGGTGTGGGTGCTTTTCTTATCGTAAACAATGGGGGAGGGGGATGGACGGAAGCTAATCGGAGTAGAAGAGCTATCGGGAATCTCACGCGGCCCGCCAGCAGACGAAGCACCGTGGCCACCGGTATTCGCAGGCGCCGAACACAGGGAACGCCGCCCATCTGCCCCGGATCGACGGTGATACGTTCGAAGTTCTTCACGTGACCATTGCCGCAAGTTGGGATCCCCGCGGTGGCGCTGAGAAGGGGGAGGCTAGAGCTGTGAGTTCAAGAAGCAACGTCCGCGCGGGGGCGCCGCCGCACTCCGAGCTTCGAGCGATGAGATCCGCGGCCTCAGCTTTTGATCGTTCTTCGTAGAGACTAAGCAGTTGGCCGAAAGGCGCGAAGCCGGGAATCGAGCGCCGGGCTTATGCCTAGCTTATGCCGCCGGAGAACTGACTGCGTGTCGATTGGCCTTCCTGATCCGAGTGGATTTCCCACGATGGTATCCTATAGCAGTAGGATACTTTGCATGCCGCGTGGAAATCCATCGCCGAAACTTGCCATCACGGTAGACCCTGAGGTTCATGAGGAGATACTTGCGGCGGTGGCACGCGACGGAGTGAGCGTTTCCGCCTGGATGACGGCGGCGGCGCGTGAGGCACTGCGGCGGCGGGCAGGACTGGCGGCAGTGGAAGAGTGGGAGAAGCAGCACGGACGCTTCACGGAAGACGAGATGCGTGAGGCCCGGCGGAACGTGCGGGTACAGATGCGCACACCACGCAAGGCGCGGCGTCCGGCATGAGCGCCGTCGTCTACGATGCCGCTGTTCTCGTGGCCGCCGATAGAAACGACCGGCGGGCGTGGGCGGAACACAAGGCCCGTTTGGAATTTGGATTGATTCCGCTGGTTCCGGCTCCGGTTGTCGCGCAGGTGAGCCGCTCGCCACAACAGGCCCAATTGCGGCGCTTCCTGAGTGGGTGCTCGGTTGTTTCCCTTGGCGAGAGTGAGGCACATGAAGCGGGGCGTTTGTTGGGCATCACGAGGACTTCGGATGTTGTCGATGCGGTTGTGGCGACCACGGCCGTGCGGAGGAAAGCGACGATTCTCACTGGCGATGCGAAGGATATGGAACGGCTGGTGAGGGCGTCCGGGGGCGATGCCGCCGTGGTGGCTGTCTGAGACGGAGGTGGAGCGTTACAGGACGCGGAGTGTGGTGGTGGGGAATTCGAGGATCCAGTCTTTGATGTGCTTGTTGGTTTCGTATTCGGGGCGGGGGACGTCGGCGAGTAACTGGCCCTGGAAGTGGAGGCGCATGGCGCCGGGGCGTGGGGTGGCGCGTTCGAAGGTGACAGCGAGTTGGTTGAAGCCGGGTTTCCCGTTGCGGGGAAAGGCGCGGATTTCCTCGGGGCGGACACAGAGCCAAACGCGATCGCCCTTGAATTTGCCGGGGAGGTAGGGGCCTTGGAGTTCGCACGTTTCAAGGCGGAGCGTGCTGGTGTTGCGGCCGGGATCGAGGGTAAGAACTTCGGCCGGGAGCGTGTTGTAGATGCCGAGGCGATTGGCGACATCGAGGCTGGCGGGGCGATCGAAGATCTCCGTTGGGGTACCTTGCTGCACGATTTTTCCATCGGTGAGGATGAACATGCGCTCGCCGAGGGCGAAACATTCCTCGAGGTCGTGGGTGACCATGAGGATGGGGGTATCGAAAGAGGCGCGGACGTTGCGGAGGACGTCGTAGAGTTCGGCGCGGAGCATGGGGTCGAGGCCTTGGGCGGGCTCATCGAGGAGGAGAACGCGGGGTTCGGCAAGGAGGGCTCGGGCGATGGAGCAGCGCTGTTTCTGGCCACCGGAAAGTTCCTTCGGTTTGCGGCCGCTGAGTTCGGAAAGGCGGAAGAGTTCGAGGACTTCGTTGACTTTGCGGTGACGCTCGAGTTTGGGGCGGAATTCGGCGGCGAACTCGAGGTTTTCGCGGAGCGTCATATGGGGGAAGAGAGCGTAGTTTTGGAAGACGTAGCCGCAGCGGCGGGCTTGGGGGAGGATGTGGACTCCGGTTGCGCCATCGAAGAGGATGTCGTCGTCGAGCATGATGCGGCCTTCGTCGGGGCGGACGAATCCGGCGATGGCGTCGAGGGTGAGAGTCTTCCCTGCCCCGCTGGGTCCGAACAAGACGGTGACCATGGCGGTGGTTTTGATCTCGACGTCGAGGAGGAATTCGGCGGAATTGGGTCCGGCGGCGAAACGCTTCTTGAGGCGGGCGAGAATCATCGGCTAGACCTGATTCGGAGAGAGGCGGTTGGCGGCCCAGAGGATGAGCAGGGCAACGGCGGAGATAACGAGGACCATGGTGCGGGCGACGTCTCCGTTGCCGGATTCGACGGCGTCGTAGATGGCGACGGCGATGGTTTGGGTGCGGCCGGGGATGTTGCCGGCGATCATGATGGTGACTCCGAAATCGCCGAGGGAGCGGGCGAAGGCGATGGCGGCGGCGGCGAGGATGGAGCGGCGGACGAGGGGGAGGGTGATGCGGGAGAAGATGCGCCATTCGGATGCGCCGAGACTGCGGGCGGCGCGGGCATAGCTGGGTTCGACGCTTTCGAGGGCGGCGCGGGTGGATTTAACGAGCAGGGGGAGGGAGTGGAAGAGCGCGGCGATGACGGCGGCTTGCCAGGTGAAGACGAGCGGGCTTCCGGTGACGGCTTCGTAGAGCTTGCCGAAGGGACTGGTGCGGCCGAGCACGACGAGGAGGTAATAGCCGAGCACGGTGGGTGGCAGAACGAGCGGGAGGGAGACGAGGGCATCGGCGAATTCCTTGCCTCGGAAGGCGCGGTAGGCAAGTGCGTAGGCGATCCAAAGGCCGAGGGCGACGGCGATCAGAGTGGAGAGCGCCGCCACTCTGAGGCTGAGCCACAAAGGAAACCAGTCGATCGGCATGGGAACGATACATTATAGCGGGAGAAGGAAACCGGGAATGCTACGATGGCATTCATATGGGAATGATTCAGTTCGTCGCCAACTACGACGATCTGTCCACGGACAAGGGTTATCAATTTAAGTTTTATTGCGATAAATGCCGGAACGGGTACATGTCGCGGTTTGTGGTTTCGAAGGCCGGTCTGGCCACCAGTGTGCTGCGGACGGCGGGAAATCTGTTCGGCGGATGGATGCATAACGCCGGATACGGCAGCTATGAGTTGCAGCGGCTGGTGGGGGGGCCGGAGCACGATGCGGCGCTGCGGGAGGCGATGGAGGAGGGAAAGAAATACTTCCATCAGTGCACGCGGTGCGGGCGGTGGGTCTGTCCGGAGGTGTGCTGGAACGAGAGGGCGACGTTGTGCGAGGATTGTGCTCCGAAGATGGAGGAGCACGTGCCGGCGGCGCAGGCGGAGATGCGCGTGCAGGCGGCGCGGGAGCAGATCTACAACAAGGCGATGCAGCAGGATTATGCCGGGGGTGTGGATTTGAGGGCGGATGCGCAGATGCAGGCTCCGGAGGTGGGCGTGCGGCCGGGGTCGACTCCGGTGTGCCGGCATTGCGGTGCGGATATCGATGCGGGGGCGAAATTTTGCGGGCAGTGCGGGAAGCCGAACAAGCCGCCGGCGGCGAAGTTTTGTGCGCAGTGCGGACATCAGCCGAAGGGGGATGTGAAGTTTTGTCCGGAGTGTGGAGGACGAATGTGAAGGATGTGCCGGCGCCAGGAAGCTACCAGGCGAAGGTGAGGCCGAAGCGGAAGGTGCGGCCTTCGTTGAGGGTATTGGTGATGAAGCCGAATTCAGGGGTACCCCAAACGGAGCCGGGTTCGGCGAATTGGGGGCGGTTGAGGAGATTGATGGATTCAGCGCGAAAGGTGAGGCGGGCTTCGTTGTAGAGTTTGAAGCTGCGGGATAGAGAGGCGTTGACGTTGGCGATGGAGCCTTTGCGGAAGGTGTTGGCGCCGAGGTTGCCGGCTTCGGCGTCGGGGGCGATGCGGGCGAAAGCGGTGGATGGGAGGAGTTGGCGGGAAGTGTCGGGATCGCCGATGGTGCGGCCAAGGATGGATGGATCGAGGAGATTGGGGCGATCGTTGCCGTTGCCGTCGACGTTGCCAAAGCCGGGGCCGTCGAGGGTGGTGACCATGAAAGGGGTGCCGGTTTTGAGCAGCGTGACGGTGGAGATGTTCCAGTTGCGGATCTGGTAGCCGGCGCGGACGAGGAAGGCGTGCGGTTGGTGGAAGAGACTGACGGCTTTGCGATCGCGGTGGGTTTCGTATTCGGACTGGCTGCGCGACTGGCGGGTGTCGGCGTCGTAGCCGGTGTTGGTGTAGCCAGCACCAAGATCCATGGCTTTGCTGAACCAGTAGGACATGTCGAGCGTGAGGCCACGCCAGCGTGGGGCGACGAGGGAGACGCGGCCGGCATCGAAGTAGCCGCGCGAGCCGTTGAGCACCCAGCGGATTTCGGCCAGACCGGGGATGGGGCGGCGTTGATTGATGGTGGCCGTGGTGGTGGCGATGCCGGGGACGGGATGCGCGCGGTTGAGGTACCACATGACAAGGAGCTTGTGCATGCGGCTGCCGACGTAGCCGAGTTGGAGACGCCAGGTGCGCGAGAAACGGGGCTCCCAACTGAAGTTGTACTGCCAGGCGTAGGGGGAGGCGAGTTCGGGATCGAGCAGGTAGAGATTGCCGAGGGCGTCGGGTTGGGCTCCGGTGGTTTTCAGGGCGCGGAGGGGATCGAGCAGATCGGCGGCGGGGATAGCGAGTTTCACGCTGCCGGGCGGGGAGAAGCGGATTTGGGAATAGGAAGCGGGGATGATTTCGCCGTATTGGACGGTGGCGGCGGTGCGGAGGACTCCCCAGTTGGCGGGGAGATCGTAGGCGAAGCCGAGCGATGGGGAGAGGTTGTTGCAATCGCAGTTGTAGGGGATGCGGTCGCGATTGTTGACTTCAATGGGCGTGGGGAGGAATTCGTAGCGCAGGCCGTATTGGAGGGTGAGGTTGGTTGTGGCCTTCCAGGTGTCGCCGGCGTATAGAGCAGGCATCCACTGGCGCATGCCGCGGTAGACGTCGCCGAGAGAGACGATGTACTGCGTCGGTGTGCCTTGGCGGAGATTTTCGATTCCTGTGCGGCCGTAGTCGTTACTGAAGGAGAAATAGCCGCGATGCGTGTCGGTTTCGATACCGTTGAATTGGCGGCGGGCGAGGGAGGCTCCGGCGATGAACTTGTGGCGGCCTCGGGTTCGATCGAGTTGCGCGGAGTAGCGGAAGATGTTCTGGGCACGGTCGATGGGGATGTTGCCGGTGGGGCCGAGGGTGGTGAGTCCGGCGGTGGAGACCATGGGTCCGACGGCGCCTTCGTCGGCAACGAGCAGGGAGCCGACACGTTCGAATCCGGCGGTGACGGCGAGGGCGGTGGCGGAGCGGAATTGGCGGAGCCAGGTGATGCGGGCGCGGTGGGATTTGGTGCGTGTATCGGGATTCTGGCCGGCGACGAGTTGGAAGGCTTCGACGGTCTGGCCGATGAATTGGTAGTTGAGGAGGAGGCGATCTTGCGGGGAGAGATCCTGATCGAGGCGGATGCCGGCGTCGTTGTTGTCGATGGTTTGCGGGGCGTTGGCGTTGAGGGCTCGCGAGTAGACATCGCCGCGGTTGGGGAGCGGATAGGCATCGAGGAAGCGGGAGATGAGGGCGCGCTCGGCCGGATTATTGGTGAGTGGAGTGCGCTCTTCGAGCAAGGGGACAAGCACGTTGCCGTTGACGTTGCCGCGGAGTTTGTCTTGGGCGCCGCTGAAGGAGATGTATGCACCGCGCCATGGTGTGAGGCCGGTTTGCACACCGTAGCGATGTTCGAGCGCGGGGCGCACGGGGCCGACTTGAAAGAAGGAGCGGGCGCTGAAGACGCTGTTGAGGTGATTGAAGAAGAGATTGCCGTGCCAGCCGAGCCTGGCGGCGGGAGATAGCGAGAGGACGGCGGAGGGCGCATTGCCGAATTCGCTGCCGAAGTAGGTGCGGGCCGGGGAAAATTCCTGAACGATGGTGGCGCTGGCTCCGAGGCGGATGTTGAGCTCCTTGAGAGCGTTGTTGTCGATGAGGTTGAACTGGACGTTTTCGTTGCGGCGGCTTTCTCCGGCGCTGGTGTCGGCTTTGCCGAGGAGGTTGAGTTCGACACGCTTGCGGGCGTCGGCCTCGGGCGGGACGGGCTTTGCTTCTTCGGTGGTTGGCGGGGTGATTGGGGGCTTGGGTTCGGACGGAGCTTGGGAGTGTAGAGGGAGCAGCGCGCAGAGGAAGAGGAAAACGAACATGAAGGAACCATGATAGCGGGCGCTGTGGTGTAATCACAGAATCAGAACGATGGCGACACGAATATTGGTTTTCCTGGCGGTGGCAAGCGGCGCCCTGGGGCAAGATGCGGATATCCGGCCGACGTATGACAAGCTGTGCGCGGGCTGCCACGGATTGGATGCGCGGGGATCGCAGCAGGGGCCGGGGTTGTCGGGCAATTCGCGATTGCGGCGGCGATCGGCGGAGCAGTTGCGGAGCATTATTGTGAAGGGTGTGCCGGCTGCGGGTATGCCCGGGTTTGCGCTGCCGGATGCCACGGTGGATGCGCTGGTGAAGCTGGTGGTGTCGTTGAATGCAGTGGCGGCGGATGTGGCGATCGCGGGGGATAAAGAAGCGGGGCGCAGGTATTTCTTCGGGCAGGGGAAATGCAGCGGGTGCCATATGGTGGAGGGGCGCGGGGCAGCGGTTGGGCCGGATCTTTCGAACGTGGCACGGAGTTTGACGGTGGATCAGTTGCGCGATGCGCTGGTGACGCCGAGTGCGTCGATCGCAAGCGGATACGGATTGGCTACGGTGCATCTGGCGGACGGGCAGGCGGTCCGCGGATTTGTGCGCAGCCGGAGCCGGTACGATATCGCGGTGCAGGAGTTGAACGGGCGGCTGCGTCCGTTGTCGATGGATGCGGTTTCGCGCGTGGAGGAGGAGAAGACTTCGTACATGCCCGCGGTGAAAGCGGCGGGCGCGGATTTGCAGAATCTGGTGGCGTTTCTGGGGAGCCTGACGGGGGTGAGGCCGGATGTTGCGGTGGTTCCGCAGACGCCGGCGGCGGGTGGGGTGGATTTCGCGGCGCTGCTCAATCCGAATCCAGGGGATTGGCTGACGTACAACGGGAACCTGAGTGGGAACCGGTACAGCAAGCTCGATCAGGTGAACCGGACGAACGTGGGGAAACTGGCGCTGAAGTGGACGTTCTCGATTCCGCTGTGGCAGCAGTTTCTGCCGGACACCCCGTATTTCCGGGAGAATATGCGGTATTTCGGATTGGAGACGGTGCCGGTGGTGGCGGGCGGGATCATGTATGTGACGGGGCCGAACCAGGTGTTTGCGCTGGATCCGAAGACGGGGCATCCGATCTGGCAATATACGCGGCCGCGCACGCCGGGGCTGGTTTCGGATCCGTCGTTGGGCACGAATCGCGGGGTGGCGATTCTGGGGGACAACGTGTTCTTTGTGACGGACAATGCGCACCTGATAGCGCTGAATCGGATTACGGGGCGGCTGGTGTGGGAGGCGACGATGCCGCATGAGTTGCAGAAGTATGGGGGGACGGTGGCTCCGCTGGTAGTGAAGGATCTGGTGATTGCCGGCGTTGCGGGCGGCGATTGGGGAATTCGCGGATTTGTGGCGGCCTACAAGGCGGCGACGGGCGAGCGGGTATGGAAGACATGGACGGTGCCGGCCGAAGGCGAGCCGGGGATTGAGACGTGGGAAGGGCCCGGGTACAAGTTGGGCGGGGGATCGACGTGGTTGACGGGATCGTACGATCCGGATACGGACACGTTGTTTTGGGCGACGGGGAATCCGTGGCCGAATTCGGATGACAGCCAGCGGGGCGGGGATAACCTGTTCACGGATTCGGTGCTGGCGCTGGATCCGGCTACGGGGAAGATGAAGTGGTACTACCAATTCACTCCGCACGATACACACGATTGGGATGCGACGGAGCCGAATGTTCTGGTGGATGCGATGTTTCAGGGGCAGATGCGCAAGCTGCTGCTGCATGCGAACCGGAACGGGTTTTTCTATGTTTTCGATCGAACGAATGGAAAACTGCTGCTGGCGAAATCGTTCATGCACCGGATTACGTGGGCGAGCGGGATTGGGGCGGATGGCCGTCCGGTGAAGCTGCCGCCGTCGGACTTGTCGTGTCCGGACCATGCGACGAATTGGAATGGGACGGCGTTCAGTCCGGTAACGAAGCTGTACTACGTGATGGCGACGGAATCATGCACGGTACGATTGCGGCCGGGGAGTTGGAAGAATCCACTGCCTCCGGTTCCGCCGGGGCAGAAGTATTTGCGGGCGATCGATATCGAGACGGGGAAGATTGCATGGGAAGTGCCGCAGGTGGGGCCGATTGACGGAAAACGTGTGGCGGGGATTTTGGGGACCGCGGGCGGATTGTTGTTCTATGGAGATCCGAGCGGGTACTTTGTCGCCGCGGATGAGCGCGATGGCAAGACGCTGTGGCGGGTGCCGCTGCATGCGACGATCAAGACTTCGCCGATGACTTACTCGGTGGATGGGGAGCAGTATGTGACGCTCGCCGCGGGGTCGAATGTGATGACGTTCGGGCTGGTTCGCTAAGCCTTGATGTTGACCCAGGTGTGGACGTGGGGATGGCCTCGGAAGTACCAGACCATTTTCGGGCTTTCGAGTTGCCAGACGTCCCAGACTTTGTCGGCGCCGAGGTCGAGGTTCTGGTAGAAGGCCATGTGCAGCGCGTCCACTCCACCGTTGGACTTGATGAGCTTCATGGCTTCGTCGACATCCTTCTTTCGAAAGGGGAGGAGGAGATCGGCGAGGACTTGCTCGACGAGTTTCTTCTGGTCCTTGGACATATCGGAGACTGGGATGCCGTCGTGCCCGCTGTTTTTGAGGGCGATGGTGGCGGTTTTTTCTTCCTTGCGCGGATCGCCGAGGAGGGCGAGTTTGCGCTGTTTGCCGTCGAGTGCGGCGTAGACTTCGTTGGCGCGTTTGGCCTGATACCAGTAGATGTTGCCGGGGTGGTTGGGGCGTTCGGTGAAATCGGGGCCGCATTGATGGCCGTAGAAGATGGGGCCTCCGAAGGCAGCGCCTTCGACGGAATCGCCGTCGCAACGGGCGGTGCAGTGGCGGCCGGTGAGGACGAATTCGAATTTGCCGGAGCCAGGTTCGCCGAATAGGGCGACGGAGTAGTTGCCGATGCCTTTGTCGTCGTCCTTGAGATGCTGCATGGCGCGGTCGGCGAAGTCGGGGTTGTGGAGTTTGCGGAAGATTTCTTCGACCATGGCCTGTTGGTCGGCGTTAAAGAACTGGCTTATTTTGGTGGGGGTGATGTGCCAGTTGTTATCGACCTTGGAACGGAGTTCGTGATCGAAGGGGAAGTGGATGACTTTTTTCTGTTGGGGGGTGAGGGTTTTGTAGAGGCTGGTGACCAGCGTTTCGGAGGTATCGTTTTTCATTGCGGCCGGGGCGGCGAGGGCAACAGCGCCGAGCGCGGCGGTCTTGAGGAAAGAACGGCGATCTTCTTGTAGCATCCTGGCTCCTTGGTTGGTTCGAGAACCGATGGGGTTTATGATGCATGTTTTGCGGGACGGGGGCAAGGGGCATCGACGTTTACGGTGCGGGCATCGCCGGAGGATTCGATGCGGATGGAGACATCGGGGGCGGGGAGATGGCGAGCGAATTTTTCGGGCCATTCGATGAGGACAACGGCATTGCGGCCGAGGATTTCGTCGAGGCCGAGGGTGGCAAGTTGGCGGGGTTCGTCGAGGCGATAGAGGTCGATGTGATAGAGGCGGACGGGGTCGCCATATTCGTGGATGAGGGTGAAAGTGGGGCTGGAGACTTCGTCGGGAGCAGCCGCCCCGAGGCCTTTGGCGATGCCTTTGGAAAGGGTGGTTTTCCCTGCTCCGAGGTTGCCAGTGAGGAAGACGAGGCAGGGGGGATGGAATCGCGCGGCGAGCGATTCGCCGAGGGCGATCATTTCTTCTTCGGAGGCAGGGTGGAAGGTTTCGGTCACGAGAGTTCGGCCATGGCTTGGGGGAGGTAGCGGAGGAGGTCGGTGGCGATCAAGGATTTTTCGCCGAGGGCGGCGGCGCCCAGTTCGCCGGCGCGGCCGTGGATCCAAACGGCGGCTCCGATGGCGTAGTCGGCCTCGTCCTGAAATTGGGACATGAAGCCGGCGATCAAGCCGGTGAGGATGTCGCCGGAGCCGGCAGTGGCCATGGCCGGAGTGCCGGTGGGATTGATCCAGACACGGCCATCAGGGAAGGCGATTACCGTGCGCTGGCCTTTGAGGACTATGGTGACCTCGCGATCGACGGCAGTGGAACGGGCATAGCCCACGCGGTCGGACTGGATGTCGGCGGTGGTGCAGTTGCACAGGCGCGCCATTTCTCCGGGATGGGGCGTAAGGATGCGAGGACCGCTGGGACGGACACGCGTGGTGGCGATAGCGGTGATGGCATCGGCGTCCAAGACGGCGGGAAGATCGAGATGGGAAAAAACATTTTGGGCGAAGGCTGTTGTATCGGTGGCGAGTCCGAGTCCGGGGCCGATGGCGGCGATCGTTTTGTTGGCGGCGAGGTTTTCGAGGAGCGGATAGGCGCGCGGGGCGATGGAACCGATGTCGTTTTCGGGGAGCGGTTCCGTCATGAGTTCGGGGGCGAAGGCGGAGATGCTGGCTACGGCGGAGTGGGCGGAGGCAACGGTGACGAGTCCGGCGCCGGAGCGGAGGGCGGCCATGCCGGCCATGGCGGCGGCTCCGGTTTTGCCCCGCGATCCGGCGACGACGAGGACATGGCCGAAGTCCCCTTTGTGGGCGGCGCGGGGGCGAGGACGGAACAAGGGGGTAAACCAGGATCGCTCCATGAGCGAGAGGAAGATAGCGGGGTCGTTCTCGTATATGGCGGCGGGGCTGCCGATGGCGGCGACGACGAGTTCGCCGCAGCGATCGCAGTTGGGAGGAAGGGCGTGGCAGAGTTTGGGAGCAGTGAACGTGACGGTGCCATCGGCGCGGGCAACCTCGCCGGGGCTGTCGGCGGCGTCGCCGATCATGCCGGAGGGGATATCGACGGCGACGACGCGGGCATCGGGGAAACCGGTGTTGATGGCGTGGATGAACTCGGCGGCGCGGCCTTCGGCGCGGCCTTTGATGCCGGTGCCGAGGATGGCATCGACGACGAGAGTGGCGCGGTGCATGGCGGGCGCGATGACGAACTGGGGTTGCACGCCGCAGGCTTCGAGCATGCGCAGGTTGGCGGCGGCATCGCCCTGCAATTCGGCGGGTTCGGCGGAAAGAACCACATCGAGGGACTGCGGGGCAAAGCGGGAATGGAGGAGGCGGGCGATGGCGAGTCCGTCTCCTCCGTTGTTGCCTTTGCCGCAGAGGACGACGATGCGCTGATTGCCGAGCGGAGCGAAGCGCGACGCCATGTATTCGACGACGCGGTGGGCGGCGTTTTCCATGAGGATGATGCCGGGGATGCCGCGCTCCATGGTGATGCGATCGACGGAGCGCATTTGGGCCGCGGTCAGGACTTTCATGCGCCGGCTCCGACGAGGAGGTTTTCGAGACGGTGGAGAGCTTGGGGTTCGCCCATGACGATGAGGTGGTCGCCGGCGTGGATGACGGAATCGGCGGCGGGATTAAACTCCATGTTGCCATTGGAGCGGCGGATGCCGAGTACGATGACGCCGATCTCGCGGCGGAGTTGGAGATCGCGGAGGGATTTTTCGGCCATTTCGCAGCCGTGATCGACGCGGACCTGTTCCATGGCGGCGCCGAGTCCGACGCTCTTGGTGAAGACGTCCATGAATTCCTGGACGTGCGGTTTGAGGATGGAGGAGGCGAGGCGATGGCCGGTGAGGTAATAGGGGGCGAAGACCATGTCGGCGCCGGCGCGGCGGAGCTTGGCTTCGGATTCCTCTTCGTTGGCGCGGGCGGAGATGAGGAGCTTGGGGTTGAGGGTCTTGGCGGAGAGGATGAGGAACATGTTGTCGGCATCGGAGGCGAGAGCGGAGACGAGGCCCTTGGCGCGCTGGATGTGGAGTTCGCGAAGGGTTTCATCGCGCGTCGCGTCGGCCAGCACGGCGAGCAGGCCGGAGCGCATGGCGCGTTCGACGCGATGCTCATCGTTGTCGACGACGACAAAAGGAACATTGGCGCGCTGCATTTCCTGAGCGGCGCCGCGGCCGACGCGGCCGAAGCCGCAGATGATGAAATGGTCTTTCAACTGTTCGATCATACGTTTGGACTTTCTGCGTCCGAGCAATTCTCCGAATTCGCGTTCGAGCACGATCTGGGCGATGACGGTCACGGTTTGGAGCATGATGCCGACGCCGAAGAAGATGAGGAAGCTGTTGAACAGTCGTCCGCGCTGGGTGAGCGGATGAATTTCGCCGTAGCCGACGGTGGTCATGGTGGTGAGCGTCATGTAGAAGGCGTCGAACCAGGGGTAGTGTTCGAGGTAGTGGAAACCGACGGTGCCGACCGCGAATACCGCGGTGATGGAGACAGCGATGAGGCGTAGCCGGTGCAACATGGCTCAGGTGCGGATGGCGAGGAGCAGGGTCATGTCGTCCTGCAATTCGCCGGAGCCGGTCCATTCTTTCACGTGATCGACGATGGAGGCAAGGATCTCACTGGAGGCGCCGGCGTTGCGTTTGCGCAGCAACTGGCAGAGCCGCTCTTCGCCGAATTGCTCGCCGTAAGCGTTTTCCGCTTCGGTGACTCCGTCGGTATAGAACAACAGAAGATCGCCGGGTTCGAGGGTGATGCGGCTTTCGTCATAGCGGGAAAAGGGGAAGGCGCCGACGACAGTGCCGTTGACGTCGAGGAAGTGGGTTTCGCCTTTGCGCACCAGGATGGGCGGGAGGTGGCCGGCATTGGTGTAAGTGAGGGTGTGGGTGGCGTCGTCGTAGACGCCGAAGCAGAAGGTGGCGTATTTCTCGGCGGTGGTGTTGGCGTGGAGGTGCTTATTGAGATCGCTGACGAGTTGGGATGTAGCGATCTGGAGGACGGAATCCTTGCGCGCGTCGAGGCAGTAGCGGACTTGCGTGCGGAGCGCGGATTGGACGGTGGCCATGAGGAGGGCGGCGCTGATCCCTTTTCCGGCGACGTCGCCGATGGCGATGGTGACGCGGCCCTCGTCGAGGCGCTGGTAGTCGTAGTAATCGCCGGAAACCATGCGGGCGGGGTTGCAGAAGGCATTGAGGTGCAGTGTCTTCATGAGGGGCACGGTGCGGGGGTAGAGCTGGTTCTGGACTTCGCGGGCGATTTCGAGTTCGGCCTGGAGGCGTTCGCTTTCCTTGGCGACGACGAGGAGGCGCTCGATGTTGGCGGTCATGTCGTTGAAGGATTTGCCGAGTTCGGCGAGCTGGTCGTGGCCCTTGATCTTGATACGGTGCGAGAAGATGCCTTCCTGGATGCGTTCGGTTCCCTCGTAGATATCGTGGACGGTGCCGGTGATGGTGCGCGTGATGGAGACGCCGATGATGAGAGAGGTGGCTTCGGCGATGAAGATGGCGATGGTGAGAGCGAGCAGGAGGGCGGGGATGACGTCGTTGTAGGTATCGACTTTTTGGGCGAACAGAGTACGGAGGACCGCGGAAGGACGGGTGCGGATGCTGAGCAGTTCGAATTCGACGCGGCCCGGGGAATCCCAGAGGTAGGCGGGGACGGCGGTGGGCCAACGCACTTCGATATCGAGGCGGCGCTCCTTGGGGGGGACGCGATTGCGTGGGAGGTCGAGTTCATCGGGATCGTTGACGGAGCGGCGGAGGCGCATGCGGCCGCGGTTACGGGTGAGATCCTCGTCGACGCGGAGGAAGGTGATTTCGCCGATGTTGGGAGCGAGTCCGGCGAGGAAGCGATCGGTGAGCGGGGCAAGCATGGTGACACGCGCCTCGGGTCGGACGATGTGGGCCCAGGCGAAGAGCTGTCCGTCTTTGAAGGCGAGGCCGCCGGCATCGCCCCATTCCTTGGACGGGGGTTGGATGAGAGCATCGCTGGGGATGCGGTGGAGGGTCTCGGTTTCGATGAGGACTTCGAGGTTGGGGACGCGAGAGAGGAGGACGGGATAAATGTGTTCGGCGGATGGGATGCGGCGCGCGGCTTGCTCTTCGGCGATGTGCTGCGCGGCGGTGACGAGCAAGGCGGTGTGGCGCTCGAGTTCGCTTTGCACCATGAATATGGCGGTTTGGCCGACCAAGCCGTAGAGCAGAACGAGGCTGAGCATGGCGAGGAGGGCGATGGGGACCAGGGCGATGAAGCCATAGGCGACGAGGAGGCGGTTGCGGACGCGCCAGAGGATGACGCGGAGGAAGCGTCGGACGATGCGGAGAGAGAGCCAAGCGCCAAGGACGAAGGCGGTGACTTGGGAGACGGCGGATCCGAGACCCAGGGGAAGGAATACACAGGCGAGCGAGAGAAGGAACACAGCCAGGAGGATTTTGTCCAGCCGGTTGAGTTCCCTCCACACGGTCTGCCAAGTGACTTCGCTGGGGACGGAAGCGGACACAGTTGATTTCGCTCCGATTATACGCGCGATTTTGCGATCGCCGGGATCATGTTTTCGAAGGCGGGAAGCGGCTCCTTCGGCTTGAGGTAGTATTCGGTGAGGCCGTCGACGAGGAGGCGTACGGCATCGTCGGGGTTGTCGGCGAACTGGAAGAGTTGCAGATCTTCCTCGCTAATCATGCCGTACTTGACGAGGGCGTCGAAATTGAGAATTTCCTTCCAGAAGCCGGTGCCGTAGAGAATGATGACGATTTTCTTTTCGAGCTTGCGGGTTTGGGCCAGGGTGAGGAGTTCGGTGAGTTCGTCGAGGGTGCCGAAGCCGCCGGGGAAAACGATGAGGGCCTTGGCAAGATAGGCGAACCAGAACTTGCGCATGAAGAAGTAGTGGAACTCGAAGCTGAGTTCGGGCGAGATGTAGGGGTTGGGCATCTGCTCGAAGGGGAGGCCGATGTTGAGGCCGATGGATTTGCCGCGGGCGTCGTGGGCTCCGCGATTGGCGGCTTCCATGATGCCTGGGCCGCCACCGCTGGTGACGACGAAGCGGAGCGGTTTTTGCAAGCTTTCGCTCCATTCGGTGATTTTGCGGGCGGTTTCGCGGGCCTCGTGGTAATAGCGGACGAGGGGGTGATCGCCTTCGGCGGGGATGCGAGCGGATCCGAAAAACACGACGGTGTCGCGGATCATTTCCTTACGGAATTTGTCGAGTGGCGCGAGGTATTCGGAGAGAATCCGGACGGAACGCGCTGCTGGAGATTCGAGGAACTCCGCGTCTCTGTATGCGGGGTGACGGCTGGGATGGCTCATGGGAGATTTCTCAATTCTCGCATTGTGTGGGGAGGGACGTGGGAGTAGCGGGCGAGGACGTCAAGGTCGATGGTGAGGCCGAGGCCGGGGGAATCGGGGATGGGGAGCATGCCGTCGTCATCGAGGCTCCAGCCGCCTTGGGCGATTTCGTCGATGAAGGGGGAACCGGTGAGGTATTCGACGAGGTTGGTGTCGGGGAAGGCAGAGGCGAGGTGGAGATCGGCGGCGAGGCCGACGGCGGTGTTCCAGCCGTGGGGGATGAAGCGGACCCCGTGATCCCAGGCGAGTTGGGCGATGCGGCGCTCTTCGCTGATGCCGCCGACTTTGGTGACGTCGGGCTGGACGATGTCGAAGGCTCCGCGTTCGATCCAGGGCTGGAAGGACTGGCGGCGGGTCAGAACCTCGCCGCCGGCGATGTGGACTTTGGAGGCGCGGCGAAGAGCGATGAAGTCATCGAGGGCATCGGGGCGGAGGGCTTCTTCGAACCAGTGGACATCGTAGGCGGCGAGCATCTCGGCGGTGCGCACGGCCCATTGATAGCCGTTGGACCAGTGGGCATCGCTGCCGCCGGCGTCGACCATGAGGAGGGAATCGGGGCCGACGGCTTCGCGGGCGGCGCGGACGATGGCTTCGTCGGTGTGTTTATCGCGGCGGCCGAAGGGGCCCCAGCCGATCTTGAAGGCGCGGAAGCCCTGGGCTTTGACGGGGAGGAGTTCGTCGGCCATGCGCTCGGGTTCGCGCATGAGGAGGGAGGCATAGGGGCGGACTTTGTGGCGATAGCGGCCTCCGAGGAGGCGGCCGACGGGTTGTCCGGTGACTTTGCCGAGGATGTCCCAAAGGGCGATATCGATGCCACTGATGGTGTGGGTGATGCTGCCGCCGCGGCCTTGCCAGAACGTGTTCTGGTGGAGCTTTTCGCTGACGCGTTCGGGCTCGAGGGCTTCTTCGTTTTCGTAGAGCGGGCGGAGCACCTGGAGGGAAGCCTTGACGAGGTCTTCGCTGGTGAAGACACTGCCCCATCCGGTGGGGCCGTCGGCGGTCTGGACGGCGATGAGGGTGTGGACGCAGTCTTCGGGCTGGAGTTCGTTGGACCAGCCGCCTTCGGGGGTCTTTCCACGGAGACCGAAGGCCAGGATGTTGCGGATTTTCATTCTTATCGAGGGTCGCACAGTTGGCGGGGGCGGGTGTGGCCAGGGTGCGCAACCAAGCGGAGATGGGGCGTTAGCGCTTAGGCATCTGGCGGCCGGCGGCGCGGGCCATTTCTTCGATGGCGCGCAGCACGGTGCGCTCCACTTCCGGCGTGAACAGTCCGTAGTCCGCATAGAGGCCACGCGTTTCGTAGCCGCCTTCTTCGAGGACACGGGCCGGCGGGAGATAGCCGAAGACATCGTTGTTGTAGCCGCTGACCCAGAGACGGAGCGGGCCGAGGATGCGCTCTGCCTGGAGTGCGTAATCGACGAGCGTTTCGCCGGAGTAGGCAACCAGGGTCAGGTCCTGGCCGAATTGCCAGAGGGCGAAGGGAGCTTTATAGGTCTCGAGGAGCTTGCCACCCTTGTTGAGACGGTCCAGAGCGCCATCGGTGAAGAACTTGCGATAGGAGGGCGCGTCTTTGGCCATGGCTTCGATCTGGGATTTGGTGAGCCGCTCGAGCGGGAGTTCGACATCGCGGAATTCGGTGCGCAGCGGACCGCGGACCGGCAGGAGTTTGGTGTCCAGCACGCGCACCACTTCATCGGCGAGTTCGCTCGCGTGGCGGCGGGCGATGTCGAAGGTGCCGCGGGGATTGGGGTTGGCATCGCCGGCGCATCCGGTAAGGAACATCGCCTGCACGCCAGGCTTGCGGGTTTCGAGGAAGCTTTGGGCGAAACCGGCATAATCGCCGCTGATGCGCATGTTGTCGCCGCCGAGCGTGGTGTTGTGGGAACCGGCTCCGAAGACGACGGCGCGGAGGCGGCCGCTTGGATCATCGATGCGCAGCACGGGCACGGTGCGGTCGGCGGGGCCACGGGCGTTGGTTCCGAGGATGACGCCGTTCGGGGTGAACTCGCGGCGATTCATGACGAATTTGGCGACGCCGTTGCCCCAGGAGAGCCTGGCGGGGGCCATTTGACGGATGGCGCGTTGGGCGACATCGACCACTTTGTCTTCCATGGACTGGATATAGGCGTTCATGCGGGATCGCATTTGCGGCGGCGCGGAGAGCAACATGGAGCCCGAAACGAGCGGAGCGGAGTGCGTGTGCGAGGCGTTGATGAGGATGTTTTTTCGCGGGATGGAATCGCTTGCGTGGAGGCGGGCGGCGATGCGTTCGGATCGCTCGCGGGTGAAGCCGAGTAAATCGGCGGTGATGAGGATGGCGCGGGCGCCGGTGGAATCTTCGAGCGCCAGGGCTTTGGCGAAGAGCGGGGCTTCGACGGCTTCAAAGGGCGCGGTGCGATAGGCGTAGCCGCCCATGGGAACGGGATCTTTGGGCGTGATGTCCACCGCGGCCAGGCCGGCTTTCCAATCGGTGGATTGCGCGGATGCCAGCGCCGCGAAAAGGATGAATGCCGGTACGAGCATGTTGCTGCTACCTCCCTTTTACCGGTGCGAGAATACGCGACGCGTGCGTGGCTTCGTGATGGACTCGATTGCGAGCCACGCGTGTGCGGTTGGGCTTTTCGTAGGTGGGTGTTTCACCCGTGTTGGGATTGGGCTCAAAGTAATCGGCCATGGTGCTGCTGACCGCAACGCGAATGCGATGGCCAGGGGCGAAAACCTGGCTGATGTAGCCGAGATCGAAGGCGAGCTTGTAGACCTTGCCCTTTTCGAGGAGCGAGGGCTTTTCGAAACTATCGCGATATTTGGCGCGGCGCGGTGCGTTGAGGAGAAGAATGGAACGGCCGTCGGGATAGACATCGCTGAGACGAACAATCACATCGGTGTCCGGAGCGTCGGAGCTGAGGAAGATTTCGGCTTGCACGAGCCCGGTCCATTCGACGGGGGATTGGAGCGGCTCGGTGGTGAAGACACGGACGTCTTTGTGGGCTTCGAAGGAGCGGCCGTCGCGCGCGGTGGGCTCGGCGCGTCCAGGGGAAGGAGCGGGTTGGGATGGATCGGCGAGGAACTCGCTGCTGGAGGCGGGGGCCGCGGGTTTTGTGGTTTGCAGGGAACCGTCCTTGGCGAGGTAGTAGGAGGCGGGTTTCGCGGGAGGAGGCCAGTCGGCGGCATCGTGCCATTGGTTTTCGCCCATGGTGTAGTAGCGAACTTTGGGGGCTTTGTCGACTCCGGTGGATTTGCCTTTGAGGTGATGGTCGAACCATTCGATCATGTGTTTGTCCATGTCGAATGCGGCGTTTTGTGGGAACTGCATCTCGGCGACTTTGGGATTGCTTTTCTGGCCGCCGTGAAGCCAGGGGCCGATGAGGAGCCATTGTTTGCCACGGGCGTTGGGGCCTCCGTGCCGGTTGCGGCCGAGGTAGCTGTCGATGGAGCCGCGGCTCATGAAATCGAACCAACTGGCGACGATGAAGGCGGGAACGTTCATCTTGGGGAAATGGAGGGTGCAATCTTCCTGCTGCCAGTATTGGTCGTAGTTGGGATGGGCGAGTTGATCTTCCAGGTGGCGGCGGCCTTCGGCGGGATCGCGTGCGTCACCGAGCATGCCCTGCTTGAAGCGTTCGACACGGGTAACCCCGCCGAGCCGGTAGCCGAGGTGAAAGAGGCTGAGGCCGCCATCGACGATGTACTGGGCGGCCAGATGCGGCGGTTGGGTAACCGCGAGGAAGTTCTGCGCGTAGCCGGCCTGCGATCCGCCGAAGGTTCCGATCTTGCCGGTGGACCAGGGCTGTTTGGCGAGCCACTCGACGGTATCGTATCCATCCTGGAGCTTACCCCATCCGAGCGCGCGATAGCCTTGATAGACGCCTTCGGACCGATGGGTGCCGCGGAAATTCTGTGCGGCGACGACATAGCCGTGGGCGGCGAGGCTCGCGTAGCGTTTGCGTTGCGCCTCGCCACGGAGATTGGCGTAGCGCTGTTCGTAGAGCACGGGCCATGGGCCGCTGCCGGCGGGCATGTAGAGATACGTAGACAGGCGCGCGCCGTCACGCATGGGAATCATTTCGTGGCGTTCGGTGACGTCGGCGGCGGCGGAAGCAGTGGTGATCGCAAGGAGAATCGCAAGAAGCACCAGACTATCCTACACGGCGCCGCCGCCCAGCAGTTGGCGGGCTTCCTTTTGGAATTTATCCTCCGAGCCGGTGACTTGGCGAATGGCGTCGAGCACGATTTGGCGAAAACAGCGGCGAGCCCAGGCGAGGCGATTGGTGACGGTGGTGACCGGGATGCCGTGTTCACGGGCAAGTTCGTCGTAGCTGGATGCAGTCCGATCGAGGTCGTAGCGTTCGAGCAGAGCGAAGTGGCGTTGCTTGCCGGAGGCTTCACATTCGGCGCGGAGAGTTTCGACGGCTTGACTGAAGAGATGGCGGACCCACTCTTTGTAGAAGAACTCATCGGTAGTCATGCCGGAGGGGATGGGCAGGCTGTGGAGTTCGCCTTCGGCGCCTTCGAAATCGAGCGAGACGGTGGTTGTTCCGCCACCCCGTTTGAGACGGCCGGCGGCCTGGTCCTGCTTGGAGATGAAGGCGTCGAGGCAAGTGCGGAGGAAGTTGCGAAAGCTGCCTTTGGACGGGTCGTAGGTTTGGAAGTAATTTTTCTCGAAGGCTGTGGCGAAGAAGGATTGTGTGAGGTCCTGGGCATCTTCGTTGGAGCGGTTCCATTCGACGCGGATGTATTTGTAGGCGGGTTTCCAGTAGCCGGCGACGATGGAGGAATAGGCGCGTTCGCGCTCGGCGGGCTCGCCGCTGCGGGTGGAGGCAATGGCGGAATGGCGTGTGTGAGGGAAACGCGCCGAAGCGCCGCCCATGTCGGTGTCGCGGTCAAAGGGCATTGAGTACAGGAGCACTGGTAGCAGCGATTTGGATAAGATTGCCCCATGCTTCGATGGATTGCGTTCCTGGTTCCGCTTGCGCTGATGGCGCAAGTGAAGTTTCCGGCGGCGTACGCGCCGACCAACGATGTGCAGATGGACAATCTGGTGGCGGTGCCGATGCGGGACGGGGTGTCGTTGTATGCCGACATCTACCGTCCGGTGGGAACTGGGAAATATCCGGTGATTGTGTCGCGGACGCCGTACAGTACGGAGCGCGCACCGAACGCCTATGCGGCGGCAGTGTTCTTTGCGCAGCGTGGATACGCGTATGTGTATCAGGATGTGCGGGGGAGGCATGAATCGGAAGGCAAATGGGAACCGTTCCGCAATGACATCGAGGATGGTTACGACACGGTGGAATGGGCCGCGAAACAGCCTTGGTCCAACGGCAAGGTGTGCATGGATGGAGGATCGTACCTGGGACATGTGCAGTGGCGGGCGGCGATGGCGAAACCTCCGCATCTGACGTGCATGGTGCCGAAGGTAGCGGCGACGAGCCTCTATCACGACTGGATCACTCTGAACGGCGGATGGCGGCTTTCGTTCAATTTCGGATGGGGGCCGGTGCGGCAGGAATCGCGGATCATGCAGAATACGGGTCCACACGTAATGGCGGGAGGTCCGCAGAATCTGAGTTTCGACAAGATGCTGTGGCACCTGCCGCTGATGACGATGCAGGAGTTGGCCGGGCGCAATGCGAAGTTCTATCGCGACTGGATCCGGCATCCGGATTACGACGCGTACTGGAAGAAACTGAACGCCGAGGAGGTGTTTCCGGAGATCGGGGCGCCGGTGTACACGATGGGAGGATGGTTCGATATTTTCAGCCAGGGCACGCTGCGCGGCTATGTGGGAATGAGCACGAAAGGCGCAACCGAGGCAGCGCGGAAGAAGAGCCGGTTGCTGATCGGGCCATGGGGACACGGGTCTTCGCGCAAGTTTGGGGACATCGATTTCGGAGAGCATGCGCACGTGGATGAGCAGGCGCAGAGCTTGCGTTTCTTCGACTACTGGCTGAAGGGCGTGGACGATGGGATTGACGCCGAGCCTCCGGTAACGCTGTTTGTGATGGGGAAGAACATCTGGCGGCAGGAGAAGGAATATCCGCTGGCGCGCACGCAGTACACGAAGATGTATTTCTCCAGCGGGGGGAGGGCGAACAGCGACCGCGGGGATGGGAAGCTGCAATGGGAACCGCCATCGGATGCGAAGCCGGACACATACCGCTACGATCCGGCGAATCCGGTGCCGAGCCTCGGCGGGAACAATTGCTGTGGGACGCCAACGCCGGCGGGTCCGATCGACCAGAGGCCGATCGAAAAGCGTGGCGACATTCTGGTGTACACGTCGGATTTCCTGACAAAGGACATCGAGGTCACTGGGCCGGTGAAGGTGGTGCTGCACGCCAGTTCCGATTGCGTGGACACGGACTTTATCGCGAAGTTGATCGATGTGTTTCCGGATGGGCGCTCGATTCCCGTGGCCGAAGGTATTGTGCGGGCGCGCTATCGCGAAAGCCTGAGCGCGCCGAAGCTACTGAAGCCGGGCGAAGTGTACGAGTTCACCATCGATATGGTGGGCACCAGCAACGCATTTCTGAAAGGGCACCGCATTCGCGTGGACATTACGAGCAGCCATTTTCCGCAGTTTGACCGCAATCCGAATACGGGAGAGCCGTTCGGAACGACGGCGAATATAAAGGTGGCGACGCAGACGATTCACCACGGCGGGGCTCGCGCTTCGCACATTGTTCTGCCAGTCATCCCTTAGAATCAAGAGATGGATTCCTTGCTCTTGTTATATGCCGTCCTGTTTGGAGGAGCGGGGCGGGACTTTCCGCAGGCCATTGCCGTGGATGGTGCAGGTCAGGCGATCGTGTCGGGCAGCACGGCAAGCGATAACTTCCCCACCACGGCGGGAGCGATCCTAGGCAAGCCGAAGGCACGAGCCTGGCATTCGTTTGTGATGAACACAGAAGGTACGCGGCAGGTGTTTTCGACGTACCTGGGAGGCGGTTCGCACAGCTATGGAAGCGCGGTGGCGGCCGGTGCGCAAGGAGAGGTGTGCGCGGCCGGGGCAACGGCCGCGGCGGATTTTCCGGTGACGGCAGGGGCGGCACAGACCAAGTTCGGCGGCAGCGGAGGCAGGCGCGGAGCAGGTGACGCATTCGTGGCCAAGTTCGATGCATCGGGGAAACTGGTGTATGCATCGTATTTTGGAGCCTCGTCGGATGAGGGCGCCACGGCGGTGGGAATCAGTGAGCGGGGAGAATGCATCGTTGGCGGGTTCACCACGTCCGGGGATCTGGCGACGACACGGAAATCGGCCTACGCGAAGCGGCCACCGGGGTTGCTTTCGGGATTCTTGGCCGTATTTTCGCCGGATGGCAGCCGCGTCACTTATGCAACATATTTGCCTCACGATGTTTCGGCGATGCGGATTCGCGCCGAGGGGGTCAGCTACGTGGCTGGCAAGGATAGAGTGTCGCGGATCGGGTGGGACGGAAAGAAGGAATCCTGGTCGGTGGCGGCAGGCCTGGATGGAGGCTGGATCCGCGCGATGGCTCTCGATGGCGCGGACCATCTTTGGGTGGTGAGTGAAGCGGGAAACGGCGGCAAGGGCGAGGTGATCCGGCTGCGAACGAAGGATGGGGGAGTGGCAGGGAGAATCCCCTATGGCGAGACCGGGTTCACCTCGATTCATTCGATTGCGGCGGCGCCGGATGGGAGGATTTGGACGGGAGGAAGCACCGGACAACCGGGCCGCGCGTTTGTGGCGCTGTTGGACGCGAGTGGAACGGAACTGATGCGCCACGAGGCTGGGGACAAAGGCGAACAGCAAGTTCGCGCGCTCGCCGCAGGGCCGGCGGGTATGGTGTTCGCCGCTGGAGAAGCAGCCGAGGATGTGTTTGTGTGGAAATTGCAGGTCAATAGCGCGCGCGGTCGTACCGCCATCCAAACACAACCAGCGATCCAAGCCACAAACAGGCGCTGAGCAGCAGGAACCAAGCGGACTGGCGGTAGGCGAGGGTTCCCATTCCGAACAGCAGGGTTGTTTGCAGGAGAGCGTGCGCGATGGAGACGCCGGCAACAAAACGCCATCGCGCTTGCGGCTGCGCCTGCATGATGCTGGGCTGATGCCCGAAGGCGAGAGCCGCGAAAGCGGCGGCGATGCCGGCAAGTGGCGCGAGGGGCAACACCAGAGGAATCAGCACGGTGAGGAAGGCAATGTCCTTGGCAAGCAGAATCCGCCAACCACGAAGCGGCATGAGGCGGTAACGCACCAATCCACGTTCGATGTCGAGGGCGAAGAGCTGCTGGGCATAGGTACTGAGGGCGAGCACAATCAGCAGGGTAATCATGAGGAGAGCATCGGGTTGGGGGTTGTTGCCGAGGGTGCGGTACGCGACACCTGCCAGACACAAGGTCAGGCACAGGTAGACATCGAGCACGTGGAGCATTTCGCGCAGGTTCTTGCGGATGAGGCCGCCGGTCATTCCAGGGAACGCCGGGATGTAGCGAAGGATGCGAAAGCGCGGAGCGCGGCTGAGGAAACGCTCTCCCCAGAAGGCAGCGGCGTTGACGGCAATGACAAGCAGCAGCAATTCCAGAGACAGCATGTGAAATCGCCCACCGCCGATGAGGAGGATGGCGAGAATGAGCCAGATGGCTGGGCTGAGGAATGAGGCGGCGGCGCGGAGGGCGATGGAATCGAAGGGACGGAGTGGGAGGAGAGGCAGCCGTTCCACTGGGATCTTCTTCATCGGATCGGCACTGAGCGGGAAAAACAGCAGCAGGGCGCCGACAGTCCCCAGAAATACGGCGCTGGCAGGCTGCAACATCAGCAAGAAACAAAACAGGAAGAAATTGTTGGAGCCGACGGAATTGACGGAGCGGACTTCGCGGTATTCGACGAGCGCGAGCGCCTTCAGGATTGGGCCGATCCGAGCCATGCGAGTTCCTCCGTGCGCGGCGATTCGACCAGATCGAAGTACATCTGCTCCAGAGCGGAAGGAAGGGCGGCCGCTTCGGAGTTCCACACCACACGCCCCTGGCGGATGAGGATGTAGTGGGTTGCCAGGCGTTCCACGATGGAAAGAATGTGCGAGGTGAAGAAGATGGTGACACCGCGCCGGGCAAGGGTTTGAAGCAGGTCTCGAATGGTTTTCGAGGTGACCGGGTCGATGCCCTCAAACGGCTCGTCGAGGAAGAGGACCTTGGGGTTGTGGAGGAGCGCAAGGGCAAGAGCGGTCTTCTTGCGCATGCCGTGCGAGCAGTGATCGGCGAAGGTGTCGCGGCCGTGCTCGAGGGCAAGCGCCCGGAGGAGATCGGCGCAGCGGCGTGCGGTTTCCTGCCGGCTGAGCCCGTAGATGGGGCCGGCCATGTGCAGGTGCTCTTCGACGGTGAGGTGATCGAAGAGGCCGAGGTGCTCGGGAAGAACGCCGATGGCCGATTTCAGATCGAGGGCTTGGCGTTGGATATCGAATCCGGCGACGGTTGCCTCGCCGGCGGTGGGCGCGAGCAGGCCAGTGAGCATTTTGAGGGTGGTCGACTTCCCTGCCCCGTTGGGGCCGAGAAAAGCGCAGATGCTGCCGGTGGGGAGTTCGAAACTGACGGAGTCCACGACGCGCCTGGATCCGTAATCCTTCGATAATTTGCGAGACGAGATCACGAGGCTATGCTAGCGGAGTCGCGGAGGCGGACGGGAAGGCGGCGGCCCGCCCATGAGCACTTCGCTATCCTAATCGAAGAGTGACACTTCTTGCAGGACTTGTTTTATTGATCGGCGGTGCGGAGTTACTGGTTCGCGGCTCTTCCCGGTTGGCGGTACTTCTTGGAACTTCTCCACTCGTCATCGGCTTGACGGTGGTGGCCTTCGGCACCAGTTCTCCGGAGTTGGCAGTGAGTGTCGGCGCGGCGTGGCTGGGGCAGCCGGACCTTGCGGTGGGCAATGTCGTGGGGAGCAATATTTTGAACGTACTGCTGATTCTAGGGCTATCCGCGGCGATCATTCCCCTGGCTGTCGCGCAACAGTTGATCCGCCTCGATGTGCCGCTGATGATCGCAGCTTCGGTGTTATTTTACCTGCTGTCGCTAGACGGACAGATTGGACGCGCCGAGGGCGTTTTGTTGCTGGCTTTGGGACTTGGTTATCTCTGGCTGTGCCTGCGGATCAGCAAGAGAGAGAACAAGGCGATGGAGGCGGAATACGCCAGGGAATTCGGCGAAAAGGAGGCGGGAAGCGCCAAGGCGGGCTACGTACTGCATGGGGCGATTGCGGCATTGGGCCTGGCGTTGCTGTACTTGGGGGCGGAGTGGCTGGTGGAAGGTTCCGTGGCCCTGGCGCGAGCGTGGGGCATCAGTGAACTGGTGATCGGGTTGACGATTGTCTCGGCCGGGACTTCGATGCCGGAGGTTGCCACGAGCGCGATGGCGGCATTGCGCGGGGAGCGTGACATCGCAGTGGGAAACGTGATCGGCAGCAACCTGTTCAACATCCTGTTCGTGATTGGAGCAACAGGAGCAGTAGCGCCGCATGGCGTGCCCGTTTCGGCGCAGGCGCTGGATGCCGACATCCCCATCATGATCGCCGTGGCGTTCTCGTGTCTTCCGGTTTTCTTTATCCGCGGTTGCATCAGCCGTTGGGAGGGCGGGTTGTTTCTTGGCTACTATGGGGCCTACCTGACGTACCTATTGCTGAATGCGACGGGAAATAGCGCGCTGCCGCTGTTCAAAGGCGCGATGTTGCTGTTCGTGCTGCCCCTGACAGGACTGACGCTGGCGGTGCTGGCGTGGCAAACGTACCGCCGCAACCAGCGCCCGCTATAATCGCATTCATAGGAGCTCCCGCCATGCAAGAAATCAAGCATTCCGTGTGCGCGCTGGACTGTCCCGATTGCTGTTCCGTGCTGGTCACGGTAGAAGACGGCAAAGGCAAGCGCATGCGGGGCAATCCCGAGCACCCGGTGACGCGTGGATTCCTGTGCGCGAAAGTCACCCGGTACCTGGAGCGCGAATACCATCCGGATCGTCTGCTGCATCCCATGAAGCGGGTGGGGGCGAAGGGAGAGGGCCGCTTTGCGCGAGTGAGTTGGGATGAAGCACTGGATACGATTGCGGAGAATTTACGGCGTGTGGCCGATCGATATGGGCCAGAGTCGATTCTGCCTTACAGCTACGCGGGCACGATGGGTTTGTTGAACGGCAGTGGGATGGACCGCCGTTTCTTCCACCGGCTTGGCGCATCTCGTTTGGACCGGACGATTTGTTCGACGGCGGGAATGGTGGGCATGACGGAAGCCTATGGCGTGCGCTACTCGATGGAAACCGAGCAATTTCGCAACGCGAAACTGATTCTGGGGTGGGGCGCGAACATCCATGGGACCAATGTGCACCTTTGGCCATTCGTTCAGGAAGCGATGCGCAACGGGGCGAAGCTGTATGTCATCGACCCGGTGAAGACGCGGACGGGCGCGGTGGCGCACAAGCACTTCGCGATACAGCCGGGAACCGACATGGCGCTGGCGCTGGGGATGATGCACGTCATTTTCTCCGAAGGGCTGGAGGATCGGGAGTATCTTTCCAAGCATGCGCGGAATGTGGAGGAACTGAAACAGCACGTTGCGGCGTATCCCCCGGACCGTGTGGCAGGATTGACGGGAATCGCCAAGGAGGAGATCGTCGCACTGGCGCGCGAGTATGCCGAAACTCGGCCGGCAGCCATCCGCTTGAACTATGGTGTGAATCGCAGCGAACGCGGTGGGCGTGCAATTCAGGCGATTGCGTACCTGCCCGTGATCACGGGCGCATGGAAGCAAGCCGGCGGCGGATTGCAGTTGAGCACTTCGCAAGCTTTTCAACTCAATCGCGGCGGGCTGGAAAAGCCGGAGCTACAGTTGCAGTCTGCGTTGGGACGTGAGGCGCGTTTGTTGAACATGTCGGAACTGGGGCGTTTGCTGAATGGAGGAGCAGATCCCGCGGTGCATGCCATGGTGGTGTACAACTCCAATCCAGTGGCGATTCATCCGGATCAGAATTCCGTGAGACGCGGGTTGCGGCGGGAAGATCTGTTTCTCGCCGTGCTGGAGCAATTTCAAACGGACACGGCGGATTACGCGGACGTCGTGCTTCCGGTGACTACGTTTCTGGAACACACGGATCTGTACTTCGCTTACGGGCATTATTATCTGCAAATGGCGCGGCCGGCGCTGGCGGCGCCCGGTGAGACGAAATCGAACGTGGAAATCTTCCGGCTTCTGGCGCAGCGGATGGGCTTTGACGAGGCGTGCTTCCGCGAGACGGAAGACGACATGATCCGCACGGCTCTGGCGAGTGAGCATCCGTTTCTCAAAGGCATCACGCTGGAGCGGCTGGAGCAGGAGCATTTTGTACGCCTCAATCTCGGCGACCCGTTTCTACCGTTCCGGGAAGGCGGATTCGGCACCTCGGATGGCAAGTGCGAATTCCGGCCGGAGACACTGCATTACACACCGCCGGTGGAATCGCGGCGCGGCGATGCGGCATTGCGGGCGAAGTATCCGCTGGAGATGGTTTCCTCGAAGAACGACAACTCGATGAACTCCACGTTTGGGCATCGGGACGAGACGGACAAAGAGACGGCGCTGTTGTGGATGCACACCGCCGATGCAGCACCGCGCCGGATCGTGGATGGCGATTTGGTTCGCGTGTTTAATGACCGCGGGAGCGTGATCCTGCAAGCTTCGGTGAATGGATCCGTTGCCGAAGGGGTTGTGCGCGCGCCTTCGTTGCGCTGGCCCAAGCGTTCGCCGAACGGAGCGGGCATTAATGCGTTGACATCGCCGCGCCTCACGGATCTCGGCGGCAGCCCAACGTTCTTCAGTTGCCTGGTACAGGTGGAACGATGCGGCGATTGAGAGTCGGGCTGATCGCGGCGATGCTGGCCGCGGGGGCATGCAAGACTCCGGAGCGGGTGAGGGTCACACAGACCATGGATAGCGAACCGGGACTACGCTCCATTGTCCACGTGGCGGACCCGGAGGCTTCGCAGCAACTGGTGCGCGGGTTTCATGCGCTCGAAGGGAATGCGTGGCGATGGACGAAGGGATCGTTCGCGGTAACGCTGCGGCCGCCAACGAACGCCGCCAAGGATGGGGCGTTTCTGGTGGTGAAACTCTCGGTAGCGGAGTCGACCATACAGAATCTCGGCAGCGTGACGCTGACGGCAAACGTGAACGGGACGCCACTGGCGGGCGAGACGTACACGAAGAACGGCGACTACACCTACAAGCGTGAGGTTCCCGCCGCGGCGCTGGCAGGCGATGCGATTGCCGTGGAGTTCGCACTGGACAGGTTTCTCGAAGCCGGGAGAGTGGAGACGCGGGAATTGGGGATCATCGTGGCGATGATCGGATTTGAGTCGAAAGCGTTATAGCGTCATGCGGAAGTGCGGCGGCCATTGGGGACCGACCTGCGGCAGAGCACGCTCCATTAGTTCTTCCGATACGGCAAAGCGGACCACCGGGAGGATGTCCTCCGGGTGAGGCGCGGCGAGGATGGTGACAAAGTTCCCCTGGCCCGTGACGGTGCGTTCGAGAATCGCGCACTCCACCGGACCCGCGGCATAGCCGGCGATGGCGGGATTCAACGCCGGCGTGCCCGTTAATATGAGGTGTGCGTCCTTGGGCCAATCGGCGCCGGCGGGAAGCAACTGGAGCCGGGCGTGGTGGCGTTCGAACAGGAGCGCCAACTGTACGGCGGCGTAGGCTTCAGGGATGAGCATGGAATCCTCATCGAGGGCGCCATGCACCAGAACATTGGGCCGGCGATTGGAAAAGTACGGCAACCAGAAGCGCTCCAGGGCCGAGGGTTCGTTGGCGGCCTCGGCCAGTTGGGCGGGATCGGCTTCATAGAAGAAGGCGCGGAACTCCCCCTTGGGAATCGCCACGCGCAGCAGTTCGCGCTTCCCCTCACCGGCGAAGTAGTTCTTCAACCATTGGCGCGTCTCCTCCATGGTGGCGGACACGAGCGGATTTTCGGAAACATCGTAGCCTGGCTCCAGTCCGAACAGCGCGACGCCAATGTCGTGCTCGCGCAGATCCTGGCCGGCCTGCGTCTGCCGGCAGACGTACTGGAGCAATTCGGCATGGCCATTGGAGGCACGGAAAGCGGCGCTCGCCACAATGCGATGGAGCAGCGCCTGGGGTGAATCGTCGCGCGCGGCCATTTACACCCCCGGCACGCTGTTGCGCAGCACGGCATCGGCGGCGCGCGCCGCAACTGCCATTTCCTTGACGTCGTGCACACGCACCATGTGCGCTCCACCGAGCACGGCGGCGGTAACGGCGGAAACTCCCGCAATGAGAGTTTCGGAATCGGTGCTCTGCTGGAGAAAGCTCTTGCGGGATGGGCCCACCAGCATCGGCAGTTCCAGGCGCTGGAGTTGCTGGAGGCGCGCCAGGATTTCCCAATTCTCGTCTTTGCGCTTGCCGAAGCCGAGGCCGGGATCGATGACGATGCGGGCCTTATCCACACCGGCTTGGATGGCGCGGTGCACGCAAGCGCCGAGATCGCCGGAGATGGCGCTGACGGGATCCTTGAGCGGCGGCAATTTCGCCCATGTTTCCGGCGTGCCGCGCATGTGGTTGAGGATGAGCCCGGCATCGTATTTGGTGACGACTTTCGCCAAGCCGGGATCGAAGGTGAGCGCCGAAGGATCGTTGACGATTTCCGCACCGTAGGATAGTGCCTTTTCGGCGACGGCGGATTTGTACGTATCGACGGAGATAGGAATGGAGAGTTGGCCGCGCAGACGCTTCAGCACCGGTATGAGGCGGCGCAGTTCCTCGGCTTCGGGAACGCGTTGGGAATTCGGCTTCGTCGATTCCGCGCCGATGTCGACGATATCCGCACCCTGTTCTTCCATCTCCATGGCGCGCACGAAGGCGCGGTCCGGATCCGCGTATTTCCCTCCATCGGAGAAGGAATCGGGAGTGACATTGAGGATGCCGATAATCAACGTACGGTCGCCGAGAACGATCTCCCGCTCGCGGAGTTTCCAGATGAATCTTTTTCTTGTCATTCGGGGGTAAGAATCGAGTGCTCCTTCCATTCTACCCGCCATGAGGCTCATTCATAACGCAGGCATTCGATGGGATCGAGGGCCGCGGCGCGGTTGGCCGGATAGTAGCCGAAGAACAAGCCCACACCCACGGAGATCGAAACGCCCAGCGCCACCCAAAGCATGGAGATCTGCGCGGGGATGGCGGGAATCAACAACCGCACCGTGAGGGCAATGGCGAAGCCGCAGACGATGCCGAGGATTCCGCCGACGGCGCTGAGAGTCATGGCCTCCAGCAGGAACTGGGCGCGGATATCGATGCGGCGCGCTCCGATGGCCTTTCGCACTCCGATCTCCATGGTGCGCTCCGTGACGGAGATGAGCATGATGTTCATGACTCCGATTCCGCCGACGATAAGGCCGACGCTGCTAATGACGAAAGTGAGAATCACCAACGCTCCGGTGAGCTGATTCCACATGGAGGTGAGGAAATCGGGAGAGGTGATATCGAAGTCGCTGGGTGCATTGGGCGGCACTTTGCGCAGGCGGCGCAGGGCCTGCTCCACTTGCTCGCGGCCTTCCTCCACCGGCCGGTTCGGGGATACGGAAAACGCGAGCACCATTTCCTTGGCTTCGGGGTATCGTTTGCGGAAGTCGCCGAGCGGAGTGAGCACAAAATCGTCGGGGCCGGGACCGCCAAACATGCCGGATTCTTTCTGCATCACGCCGATGACTTCATACAGCTTCCCGTTCAGGCGGACTTGCTTGCCGACAGGGTCGATGGGACCGAACAGCGAATCGGCGACAGCGTTTCCCAGCACGACCACGGCGCGCGCGTGCAGGTCGTCCGCGCGTGTAATGCCGCGGCCCTGCTCGATAGTGAACATCGGGAAGGCCTGCAGGAACTCGGGTTCGATGCCGCGGAGGATGATGCGCTCGACACGCCGGCCCTCGTAAGAGACTTCATTGACGCCCGCGCCGGACATGCCGATGGCGGCCATGCGCGTGCCGAACGCCGTAACGAACTCGACGGAGGGGGATGATTCGGCCACCTGGCGGGCGTGCGCGAACTCCAGGTATTTGCGCTGGCGAATGTGCTCCGGCAGGCGGCTGAAGTTGAATGTGCCCGGTGGAAAACGGGTGATGAAGTAGGTGCGGGAGCCGAGGCTTTCCACCTTGTCGGAGACGTAGCGGTTCAAGCCTTGAATGATGGCCGCCACCGCGATCACGGAGGATACGCCGATGACGATGCCGAGAATCGTCAGCGCACTGCGCACCTTGTTGGCGCGAAGTGTGGATAGCGCCACACCGAGATTTTCTCTGAGTTCGGCGCGTGTCATCTCAATCGGCTCGCAGTGCCACCACGGGATCGAGGCGCGATGCACGCATGGCTGGATAGATACCGAAGAACAAGCCAATGGCGGAACTCATTGCCAGTCCGAACAGCACAACCCATGTTTCCACTTGCGTGGGGAAAGCGGTGAGGCGGCGCACGGCGAGCGCGAAGAGGAATCCGCAGAGGATTCCGATTGTGCCACCCACCAGGCACTGGAGCAGGCTTTCCGCCAGAAATTGGCGGCGGATGTCGGATTGCGTGGCGCCGACAGCCCGCCGGATGCCGATCTCCTTGCGGCGCTCCGTCACGCTGACCAGCATCACGTTCATGATGACGATGCCGCCGACGATGGCGGAGATGGCGCTCACCATCAGGAACACGGCGAAGAATGCCGCCGAGATGCTCTGCCAGAGGGAGATATAGCTGTCTTTGGTGGCGATGAAGAAATCGTCTTCGGCGCCGGCAGGAACATGGCGAAGAGCGCGCAGAGTGAGGCGGGCTTCCTCTTGCGCCTGCTCAAACGCCGCGCCGCCTCGGGCTTTGACATGGATGGTGACGCTGGAGCGGCGGCCACTGAGCCGCAGGTAGGCGTTCATGGGCAAGACGATGAATTTGTCCTGATCCTGACCCAGGAGCGAACCGATCTTCTCGAATGCTCCAATCACGGTGCACTCCATCGCACCGACATGCAGCACACGGCCGAGGGGATCCGTACCGGGGAAGAACTGTTCGCGAATCGTATCGCCGATGAGGCAGACTGGCGCGGCACGCTGATCCTCGGATGGAGTGAAGTAGCGGCCAAGCTCGACGGTGCGGGTGTCGATGGAAACCATGTTTGCGGTGTGGCCGAGGAGGTTCACATCGGCGATTTCTTCGTCGCGGTAGCGAACACGCCCGGTGGAACTCGCGGTGGCGCCGACCAAGTCGCAATGGGCACAGGCCGCGGCAAGAGCCTTGGCATTTTCAAGTTCGAACTTGCGGTGCTTCAGAGCCTTCATGATCTGTCCGAAATCGGTCACGGTGAAGGGCGTGCGGGCGATCTGGAAGACATCGGTTCCGAGGTTGGCGACTTTCGTTTCGACGAAGCGATTGGCTCCTTGCACGAGCGTCATCACCGCAATGAGAGTGGCGACACCCATTGTCAAACCGAGCACGGTGAGAGACGCACGCAGCTTGTGGACACGCACGGCGCGCACGGCTTCGTTGACGATATCGCCCCAGACGATCACCTATTCCTCCCTGAGGGCGATCATGGGGTCAATGCGGGATGCGCGGCGGGACGGCAGAAACGCCGCCACCATGGATGCGCCGAGCACCAGGGCGGCCACGGCGGCGTAGGTGCTCCAATCCGTGCCCGTGATTCCAAACAGCATACTGTCCAGCACTCTGTGCAACGCCAGCGAGAGAGCAGCACCAATGGCGAGCCCCACGCCGGCGAGTCCGGCCGCTTCCGTCAGCGCGGAGCGTAGCAGATCGCCGGGAGCAGCGCCGAGAGCCATCCGCAAGCCGAACTCCGAGGTACGCTGCGAGACCATGTAGTTCATCACTCCATAGACACCGGCCATGGCGAGCGCCACGGCCAGACCCGCAAAGAGGCTGAGCAGAAAGGTGCGGAAGCGCGGCGTAGCCACCGAGTCATGCACCATGGATTCGAGAGTAGTGAACTTGATGGCGAAGCTGGGGCTCAGTGCACGCATGCGCGCCTGTACGGAAGGGATGAGTGCGCGGGGATCGCCGGCAGAGCGGATCACGACTTGCAGTTCGTTGGCCAGGAACGGATGCTGCTGGAAGGGCATGTAGAGTTGCGGCTCGGGCGTGTCGGCGGGAGAACCATGCCGCACGTCGGAGACGACGCCAACCACGGTCATCCACTGGTCGGAGTCCAGCCCGCATTGGATACGTCGGCCGATGGGATCTTCGTTGCCGAATGTCTGCTGGACAAGGGCTTCGCTGACGATGGCGACGAATGGGGCTTGATATTGGTCGCGTTCCGAGAAATCCCGCCCCCTCTGAAGGCGCATACCCATGGCCTCGAAATAGCCGGGGCTGGCGAGGCGGAATCCGGCGGAGGGCAACTTTTCGCCCGGCGCGAATTTGTGCATGCCTTCCACGGCGTACATGCCGAAGGAGCCATAGCGGCCCGTGGGCAGCCCCATCGCGGCGGCCACGTTGCGTACGCCAGGGAGCACGCGCAGTTCTTCAAAAACATTTTCGTAGTGCCTTGTTGCGGCGATGTGGCCGGCCAGATCCTTCGCCGGAGCATGCGCGTACATGACCAATACGCCTTCCGGCCGATAGCCGAGTTCCACGGCGTGGAGGTTAAGGAAGCTGCGCAACAGGAGGGCGGCTCCGACGGCGAGCGTCGCACTGAGCGCGATCTCGAGGGCGACCAGAGTCTTGCGCATGCGCTGGGAACGCGCCCCCACGAGCCCGCGTGTGCCGCCTTGCTTCAGCGTATCGCTGAGGTCGATGCGGGATGCCTCCACGGCGGGCATGAGGCCGAAGAGCAGGCTCGCCAGCACGGAAATCCCCATGGTGAAGGCGAGCACCGTCCAGTTCAACCGCACATCGGCAATGCGCGGCAGTTGGGGCGCGAGGCCTGTTAATGCATCGAGGCAAAACCAGGCGAAGGCCACGCCCACGATTCCTCCGCAGAGGCCGAGAGCGAGATTTTCCAAGACCAGTTGCCGGAGAATCTGGCCCCGGCTTGCCCCGAGTGCGACGCGCACGGCGAACTCACGGCTTCGTACCGTACTGCGCGCCAGCAACAGATTGGCCACATTGGCGCAGGCAATCAGAAGCACGAGGGCAACAGCGCCCAACAGGAAATAGAGCATGCGGCGCATGCCGCCGACCAGGGATTCCCGGAGTGGGGTGAGGGCGAGAGTCTTATTGCGGTTCGAATCGGGGAACGCCGCGGCGAGCTGCTGCGACAGCGAAGCCAGTTCCGACTCGGCCGCATCGAGACTCACGCCGGCTTTGAGTCTGGCAACGGTCGGGTAATTGTAGGCAGTCCGATTGCGGTTGCGTGGCTCGACCGGTGACGGAAGCCAAACTTCGGCGGTTCGCGGAAAGCGCAGTTCGGCGGGGACGACTCCCACGACTTCGTACACCTTATGCTCGACGCTGAACTTCTGGCCAAGCGCCTGCGTCACACCACCGAGGTGCTTTGCGGCAAAAGCCGTACTGACGACGGCGGAAGGCTCGTCCCCGGAGGAGAACAGGCGGCCGGCCCGCGGCAGGACGCCGAAGACGGCGAAGAACTCCGGGTTGACGAAGAACACTCCGGTAAATTCGGCCTTGTCGCGAAGCTGCACTCCGATTTCTCCTCCGCTGAATGTACTGAGTGCTTCGAAGGAGCGGCTTTCCTTACGCAAATCCATCAGGTCGCCACCGGTGAGACGAGGCGCAAGCCTGCCCGTATCGGAGAAACGGGAGCCGATGCTGACAATGCGATCCGGCTGGGAATACTCGAGCGGTGACAGCAGTACGGTCTCGACGACGCTGAAAATGGCAGTGTTGGCGCCGATGCCAAGCGCCAGTGTCAACACCGAGACCGCCGCAAACCCCGGGCTCTTTGCGAAGGTACGCAACATTCTCTCACTCTCGCACATCAGGCGGCGGCGACCACCTCGATCTCAATTAACGCGCCCTGATCGAGGCCGGCGATCTCGACGGTGGTCTTCGCGGGACGATGGGGGAAGTATTGCGAATAGATCTGGTTCATCTCCGGGAGGGCGGAGAAATCGCGGATGAAGATGTTCACTTTAGCGACACGCGAGAGGCCGGATCCGGCGGCTTCGAGCACAAGCGCAATATTCTCGATCGCGCGGCGCGTCTGCCCGGCAATGCCTCCTGCCACCAGCCGTCGTGTCTGAGGATCCACGCCCAGTTGGCCTGACACAAAGAGCAGATCTCCCAGGCGCACGGCCTGCGAATAGGTGGAATTGTTCGGTGGCAGGGCAGCCACTTCCACGGGTTCCGGTTGCAACGTCATACCTGCCATCGTAACTACAATGAAGGTCTATGAGTGGTGTTTTCCTTAGCCGGCGCAGTGTGCTTGCGGGCGCGCTATCCCTTCCCCTCCATTCGCAACAGCCGATTCTCCGCGGGCTGGAACCTCTCGGCGAGTTTGGCGTGCATGAAGGCCCGGCATGGCATCCGGAACTCGGCGTACTCTGCACGGGCAACGGCAAGATTTTCCGCTATTCAAAGGATGGCAAGGTGAGTGTGTATCGCGATCCGGCGGGACGGCCCAACGGGCTCTTGGTGGATGCGCAGGGACGGCTGATTGTTTGCGAACAGGGAGAGAGGCGCGTGACGCGCACGGAGAAGGACGGAAGCATCACGGTGCTGGCGGACCGGTTTGAAGGAGCACGCTTCCATTCGCCGAACGATCTCACGATCGACAGCAAGGGGCGCATCTACTTCAGCGATCCACGCTACGGCCCACGCGAGGGGATGGAACTGAAGGATTCATCGGGACGCCTGGTGGAAGGCGTCTACCGCATCGACGCACCCGGTGTGGTACATCGGGTCATCGCGCATGAGGCGGACCGTCCCAACGGCGTGCTGGTTTCGCCGAAGGATGAGTTCCTCTATGTCGCCGATAACAACAACTCGGCGGGAGGCGCCCGCAAGCTGTGGCGTTTCCGCCTGCGGCCCGACGGCGGAGTGGATGCCGCCAGCCGGAAGCTGATTTTCGATTGGGGTAGCGCCCGCGGGCCGGACGGGTTGAAGATGGATCGCGCCGGCCGCCTGTTCGTGGCGGCAGGTTTGAACAAGCCGCATCCGCCGCATGAAAGCGCCGACAAACTGAAGGGCGGCATCTATGTATTGTCGCCCGAAGGCAAATTGCTGCAATTTCTGGCGGTGCCGCTCGATGAGGTGACGAACTGCGCGTTCGGGGGCGCGGATGGGAAGTCACTGTTCATTACCGCCGGAGGAGGATTGTTCCGTTCGAAGGCCATCGATGCCGGGTGGATCCCAGGAAGATTTGCATGAGCCGCGGCGCGCCCTGGCCGCCCATAAGGGCGCTATCCTGAAAGCGCAGTGCAGGAACGCGAACGCACGAAGAAGCTGGCCGCTTGGTTTCTCGGGCCCAAGGCGGAGAATGCCGAATGGGAAGAGAAGCTTGTATTGCATATACTGCAAGACTATTTCCACTGGCGGCGGAATTACTTCCCATCCGATGAGATTCTGATCCCGCAGAGCCTGCGGCGCGAATCCACGGCCTGGAACGACGAGCTTTTCCAGCAGATCACGGAGATGCTGGCCGGACTGCGGCGGCATTTTCCTTTTTATAGCCCGCGGTATATCGCCCATATGCTGTCCGATCAAACGATCCCCAGCGTTTTGGGCTACTTCGCCGGACTGCTCTATAATCCCAACAACGTCACGCCGGAAGCGGCTCCGGTGACGGTGAAATGGGAGCTCGAAGTGGGCAGCGATATTCTGCGCATGCTAGGCTACCAGGCTCCGCCACAAGGGGACCGTCCCTCGCGGGAGGAGTTCGGATGGGCGCATATCACCTCGGGCGGCACAGTGGCGAATCTCGAGGCATTGTGGATGGCGCGCAACATCCGCTACTTCCCGCTGGCCGTGTGGGACGCCGCCAGAAGACACGGGATCCCACTTGCTCTGCGCCTGCCGCAGACGCCCGCGGAAAGCCATCCGATTGCCTCTCTGGGTGCAATGGCAGTGCTGGGCATTAAGCCGAATCAGGCCATCTATCTTTATTCGCGGTTCGCCGAGGCGGTGCGGCATCGCTACAAACTGGAGCGGGAACACGTATCGGCCAAGGTTGCGGAATTGCTTGCCGAAAGTCCATACAGCCTTCCCCAGCACGGCACGCAAGCCTGCTATTCCACCGCTCCACCAGCGCTGTTTGTGGCCGGCACGCGGCACTACAGCCTGAGCAAGGCAGCCGATTTGCTGGGCATCGGCAAAGGCAATATCGTCCTGGTGGATGTCGACTCCATGTTCCGCGTCGATTGCCGCGATCTGGAAAGGAAGATCGAAGCGGCGATCGGGAGGGGAATGCTGCCGCTCGCCGTGATTGGCGTGGCGGGAACGACGGAGGAAGGCGCGGTCGATCCGATTCACCGCATCGCCGAGTTGCGCACCACCATGGAGCAACGCACCGGGCAGAGTTTCTGGTTTCACATCGACGCGGCGTGGGGAGGATACCTGCGTTCGCTCTTCCTGCCCTGCGAACCGGGCACGAACACGGATCTACAGATCGCGCAAGTGCACGAGTTCGTTTCCCGCGAGGCGAAGATCGAACGCGGGCGCTACTCGAAAACGTTGCGCCTTCGCTGGGGCTACGAGGAAATCTGCCGGTCTTTCCTGGCGTTCCCGCAAGCCGAGTCCGTGACCGTGGATCCGCACAAACTGGGATACATCCCGTACCCGTGCGGTGTTGTGGCTTTCCGCAATGACCTGGTGCGGCAATTCATCAGTGAAGACCCGCCTTACATTTCCTCGGCGACGCATGATGACGTGCAGGCGAAGGGGCACCACGCTCCGGCGACCATCGGCCCCTACATATTGGAGGGATCGAAATCAGGCGCCGCGGTGGCCGCCTGCTGGCTGTCCCACCGCATGATTCCGCCCGACCGCAACGGATATGGCGAGATCCTGCGGGCGTCGCTGCTGACGGCGCGGGAGTTGTATGAGTTGCTGATTCACTGGGATGTGGCCGCGCGGGTCAACGGCGAGGAGTGTGCGTTCCGGTTTCTGCCCATCACGGCGATGCCTCCGGATACGAATATTCTGTGCTTCGTCGCGGCGCCGAAGGAGCCATGGCCCCTGGTGCGCCTCAACGCGCTCAACCGGTGGCTCTATGAGCGGTTCACGATCGACGCCGAGCATGGCGATGCACAATACAGCTACTCGCAACCGTTCTTCCTGTCGCACACGGAATTCGCGGCAACCAGCTATCCGGCGCGTGTGATGGAGGCGTTGCTTACGCGCGCAAAGATTCAGGCGAGCGACTACGAACGGGAAGGACTGTATGTGCTGCGCGCCACGCTGATGAGTCCGTTCCACATTCTGGCGGCGGAAACCGGGCACAGGCAATCCTTGCTGGCGGCATTCATGGAATTGCTGGCCAAGCGCACCGCCGAAGGAATGGCCGAAATTTCCAAGGATGCCTAGTTCAGCGGAGAACCGGCAGCGTCAGATAATCCTTGGGAACGAAGAGGCTGCCTTCGGTGGTTCCTTGTGGCGCCGCTTGGCGCAGCATCCTGGCTAATTCGCCGCTGCCGATGCGGCCATCCAGGGCATCGCGAAACATGGCCGACACGCGCGATACTTCGCTTGCCGACTCATGGACGAATTCCAGCCGGAAATGCACAATACCCGCCTCGCGCCAAGCTTGTAGATGGCGGCTTGCCTCCTGCGCTTCCGCGCCGAACACCGTGTTACGGCAACCGACATCGGCCATCACCGGATGCGCCCGGCCCGCCTCGTCGCGCAAGGCGACGCGATGCTTTTCGCAGGGGTGTCCGCAATCCTCGAAACTAGTGCCTGTCGAAAGGAAGCGGCAGAACACACAATGCTCGGTATGGAAAACGGGCAGATGGTGATAGGCGATTACCTCGAGTTTTTCAGCGCCGGCATTGCGGGCCAGGGCCGCAATCTGCGCTGCGTTCAAGTCGTGTGTTGGCGCGATGCGGTCCAGACCCATTCGCAACAAGTAAGCAGCGGAGATGGAGTTTGCGGCGTTGAGGCTGAAATCGCCGATCAGCGGCGGATGGTCCGCTTCGAGCAAGGAGTGCAGCAGGCCGACGGATCGTACGACGATGGGGCAATTCAGCTTGAGGAGAAAATGCCGGATGCGCTCTTCACTCGGCTTGAGCACGCGCGGGGCGGCCACTCGGGCCACAATGCCTGCTTGCTGGATGCGCTCGACCGAGGGCCGGAGCCCGTAGAGTTCCAGATAATCCAAGGTGATGCTGGCGGGACGCGATTCGAGCGCCGCTTGCAGTTGTTCCGCTGTACGCACCAGCAGGTGCAATTGTGCCGGCGCGGCGGCGGATTGCGGCGCAAGCGGCGGCGACAACTCATGCAACACCTTCACAGGATCGTGCACTTTGCGGCCGAGCGGTTCGCTTTGCCGCTGTTCGAGCAGAGACACGGCATCGCGCCGCATCCGATTCAGCAAGGAAACGGGCACAAATGGCGAGCCTTCCATCGTTAGCCGCAAATCCGCGAGAGCGTAGGCGGTGTTCCCCAGCCTGCCCAATTGATCGCGAAAGACCGATTCGTCGGCTCCGCGATGCAGCGCTCGCTCGAGTGGCTCCGGCGAAACTACGGCCACGCGCACCGCATCGCGATCGGCCAGCCGCCACTCCATCCGCAAAGGCTCGCCGGCACGCGCCGTAACCTCGACGTGCACCATCTGCTTGGCGACGGGCGAGGGAGGCTCCGTATAGCGGCGCACTACCTTGGCCAGTTCCGCGTCGCCGGTGCGCCATAACAGATCTCCCACGCGAATCCGCGCAAAATCAATGGCGCCGTTTGCAAACACCAGTTCGCATTCGCCGCCGGGCATTTCGCGCACGCCAAACAAGCGGCCGCCTTCCTCTTTCTCCTGGGGGCTACGCCAGCCTGCCGCATCGAAGACCAGGCCATCGCCCGCCTTCAGGGGAGCGATCTCATGGGCCGGGCCTGCTTTCACACGAACGCGGTCCCGGTCCACCTGCGTGACGCATCCCATGTACACGCCACGGTGCCGGGGGGCGCGCCCGCGCACGACAGCCTGATGATTCGTGCCGGCCAGGAAGTGCGGCCCCAAGCCGCGCGAGTATACCTGCTCCAGACGCAGTTCCTCTTGGGGGGAGATCCGCACGGGTCGCCCCGCCAAGGCATCGTCGACGGCCTGGCGGTAGGCGCGCGTAGCGAGCGCCACGTAATCGGCATCCTTGTAACGGCCTTCGATTTTCAATGCCGAGATGCCCAGCGCAAGGATTTCCGGAATCTGGTGGACGGCGTACAAGTCCCCCGGCGAAAGCAGATACCGGGCGTCGCCGAGCGGCTGCAAGCGTCCGTCGACAAGCATCTCGTAGGGGAGCCGGCAGGCTTGCGCGCACTGCCCTCGATTCGCGCTACGGCCGCCCCATGCTTCCGAGGAGAAGCATTGCCCGGAATAGGAAACACACAACGCGCCGTGCACGAACATCTCCAATTCGCAATCGCTGGCTTCGCGAATGGCGCGCACGTCTCGCAACGACAATTCCCGCGCCAGCACCACCCGGCTGACACCGAGGCTCTGCGCGAGGCGCACGCCTTCGGCGCTGGTAATGCTCATCTGCGTGCTGCCGTGAACGGGCATGCCCGGTGCAATCCGCGACGCCAGTTGGGCGATGGCGAGATCCTGCACAATGATAGCGTCCGCATCGGCTTCGGCAATGGCCCCGATGGTGCGCACCGCCTCGTTCAATTCATGGTCAAACACCAGGGTGTTGAATGTGACATAGCCCTTTACACCACGCCGGTGCAAGGTGCGCATGGCCGCCGGCAACTCATCGAGTGAGAATCCGACTTTGGCTCGCGCCGTAAAATGCTTCAAGCCGAAGTAGACCGCATCGGCGCCGGCTTCGACAGCGGCGTGCAGTTGCGGCCAGTATCCGGCCGGACTCATGATCTCTGGTCTGGTAGAAAGCGCCACTCTCTCTCAGGGTAACGCGGCCGGGCTTACCAGGTTCCCATGTTCAGCACGAACCCGGTGGAGAATTGCAGGCCGTGCTGAAAGGAGAGCCCGTCGAGGCTGCTGACCCAGGACTTGCGGTACTCAATGTTCGCCACACGCAAGGCCAAGGCATTATTGAGCCGCAGGTCCAGTCCGCCGCCAGCGGACACGGCAACTGCGTTCGAATCCGACCGGTCCGTGTAGTTTCCACGATACGCCGCGGGATTGGGGACGCTGGTGACCACGCGCTCCCAGAGGCGCCATTGATCGGGATAAAAGCGCTCCTGAGTGACCTTTTGCCCGCCCACCAGGAATTGCAAGTGCGGGCTGAACTTGCGGCCTGCGGCGGGCTTCCACCTTGGACCGGCCATGTAGGTGAGCGAGTCTCCACTCAGATTCTCCCCCAATCCAGCCATCTTGCATCCACCCACGTCGAATACCATCTGCCAGTGTGCCGCCATGCGCACGGCAGCCGAACCGTTCCCGCCAAGACACGATACGCCCGCCGATGGGAAATACACCGGCTGGAAGTTCATGGAGAATTCGAACGGAGCCACTCCATCGGGCATGTCGAGCCTGTGCCGCGATGTCGTGTCCAACTCGCGTTTGCGCCGCACATAGCTGTATGGAACGTAGACGCCGGCGCGATCCTCGCGGTACCAGGGCACGCGGCCGGCCAGCATGTTCGAGAAGCTGCGCGCCGGGTTCAACCACCCGCGCGCCAATAGCCTTGCCCAGTTATTGTCTGTCCAGCGCTCAATCCGCCGCACCACATACTCATCCAAGGCGTCTTCTCCCACGGACCAACCCATGCCGATCACCGGGGTCACAACGAAATCCACAAAACCGTGCTGCGGCCAGGTGCGCTGAATCTTTCCGATGGTGGCCTCACTCACCGGACCAATTTCGAACTGCGCGCTGTAGACGAAAGAGAATGCCGCAGCGCGGAGCTGGCGCTTCCAATAATCGCGATTCTTCCCGAACACCGCACCGCGATACCGCCGGTCATTCTGTTCGAAGATGCGGTTGGCCACAGAGCCCATCATGGGATGGCCCAGGTAGTTCACGTAGAAAGGATCGCCGTCCGCCCACCCATGCATGCTCCGTATCGACTCGGCATAGGTGGGAAGGAAAGCGCCGCGCATCCCCTGCCGGGTTCCCGCTTCGGTCGCCAACCGGAATCCGTGCTGCACCACCAGAAATCGCAAGGATTGCTGTGTCAGGCCGGACCAGTCGACGCCTTCGTCCTGAGACGATTGTTGCGAGCCCCGCTCTTTCGACGGAGCAACACTGGCAATCGGCGGCTCGTCCCCCGTTATCTCGTCTCCACCCGGCACCTGCCAACCCAGCACGATCCCGCTTTGCGATACGGCCCCAATCACAAGCCCCAAAACCAAACCAGGGAAGGAAGGAAAGCTTTCTTTCTGCAACGTCCAAGACTCGCTTTCTATTTCATTGTCTGCGCGTTGTATAGCGAATGTCTAGTGTAAGACGAGTCATGGCTGATTCGCGTTTCCATCACTAAACCTTCTAGTCGCCATGCCGATGGATAGGGCATGGATCGTGTCCTCACGCAAGAAGAGATCGATAGCGTATTTCGGAACCTACGGGAGCAAGGTCCGGAGGATGATCCGGCCAAGAAGGCGACGCCTTACGATTTCCGCCGTCCGGACCGCATCGCGAAAGACCAGTTGCGCGCCATCCACCTGCTGCATGAGGCATTCGCGCGGAGTCTCAGTTCCAGTCTTTCGGCATACCTGCGCAACTATGCGCTGGTGAACCTGGTGAGTGTGGAACAACTCTCCTTCATGGAGTTCAGCCAGTGTCTTCCCGCCCCGACCGTGCTGGTGTCGCTCGCGATGCGGCCATTCGACGGCAATGCGGTGCTGGAGATCAATCCGTCGCTCGTTTTCCCGATCCTTGAGATGTTGCTCGGCGGCAACGGCAAGAGCGCCACACGGCCGGATCGCGAGGTAACGGAAATTGAGCAGAGCATCCTCGAAAGCATCTTTCGTATTGTCCTGCACGACTTGAAGGAAGCATGGTCGACGGTAACCAACATCAACTTCATCATCGACGCTTTCAAGACCGAATCGCAGTTGCTTCAGATTCTGGCGCCGAATGAAGCGGTGGTGGCGGTGAGCCTGGAAGTCCGAATCGGGGAAAGTTCCGGAATGATGAACATCGGAATGCCGTCCATCATCATCAAGATGCTCCGCCAGAAGTTCGACCAGCAATGGTCCATTCGCAAATCGGAATCGACCGAGGAGGAGCAACTGCGCATGTTCCGGCTGATTCAAGGGGCGACAGTGCATATCGATTCCCGGCTGCGGGGTCCGACGCTTTCCGTTGAGAATTTGATGGCGTTGGAAGAAGGGGATGTGCTGACTTTCGACTACCCCACGGATCGGCCCGTGGATCTGCTGCTCAACGGACATTTGAAGTTTAAGGGCAAGCCCGCGGGTACGGGCCGGAAGAAAGCGTTGCACATTTTGGAGCGGTTCACACCGATCGGTTGAAGGCTCCCTGGCCGGAAATGAGCCGCGCGCCTCGATTGAACGTAAAGTAATGGAAGGCCCACTGGACGAACACCAACACACGGTTCTGGAATCCGACGATGTACATGAGGTGAATAAACAGCCAAGCGAGCCATGCGATCAACCCGCTCAGCCGTATGGCGCCGAAATCGGCCACGGCGGAGGCTCTCCCGATCACGGCCAGGCTTCCCTTATCCCAATAGTGGAACGCCTCGCCGGCGCTCTCACCATGCAGCCGGCGCAGGATCGTGCGGGCAGCAAATTGCCCCATCTGCATGGCGGCGGGGGCGACTCCGGGAACAGGTTTTCCATCCTGCGACACGGCCGCCAGATCGCCGATCACAAAGATCTCGGGGTGCGCGGCCACGGTGAGATCGCGGTTCACGATGACACGTCCGGCTCGATCCAAAACCACACCGGTGCGCTCAGCCAGAACCGATCCCATCGCCGATGCCTGTACGCCGGCGGCCCAAAACACGGTTCGCGCGGAAATACGTTCCCGTCCGGAGGGTGTCTCCACGGATACGCCTCCGCTATCGATCGCCGTCACCCGCACCCCGGTGCGCGTACGGACACCCAGTGCAATCAGAGCTTTCTCCGCGGCAGATGAAAGATCGGGAGGATACGTCGCCAATACCCGATCTCCAGCGTCGAGCAGCAGAATCTGCGCCTCCTCCGGACGGATACGGCGGAATTCCTCGCGCAGCGTTTTGTTGGCGATCTCGCCGATGGCGCCCGCGAGTTCCACTCCTGTGGGTCCGGCGCCGACAATGACGAATCGCAGCCAGTCGCGGCGCGCAGTCTCATCAGGTTCCATCTCGGCGGCCTCGAATGCGTAGAGCATGCGCCGCCGGATTTCGGTCGCATCCTCCAACGTCTTCAGTCCAGGTGCGAATTGCTCCCATTCCGGTTTGCCGAAATAGCTGTGCGTGGCGCCGGTGGCAACGATGAGGGAATCGTATCCCACCTCCCGCCCACCGTCCAGGATCACCGCCCGCCGCGAGGTATCGAGGTCACGCACGTCGCCTAGTAGCACTTCCGTATTCTTCTGTTTCCGCAACGCCGCCCGCAGGGGAGCGGCGATATCCCCCGGGGAAAGACCGCCCGTGGCAACCTGATACAACAGCGGCTGGAAGAGGTGGAAATTGCGCTTGTCGATTACCGTGATGTCGACCGGCGCTTTGCGCAAAGCCTTGGCTGCGTACAGCCCCCCAAAGCCGCCGCCGACGATCACAACGCGGTGCCGGCTCATGCCTTGGCGTCCAAACCCATCCGCTTGAGTAGCAGAAACTCGGTCACGTTTTCCGTGGTGATCATCCCCAGCAGTTTGCCTTCCTGCATGACCAGCATGCAGTTGCCCGATTGCGCCAGCATCGGCATGGCGTCAGACAGTTCGGAATCCGGATTCAGCGCCCAGTATTCGCGATCCATGACGCTGGCCACATATGCATCGGGGCCCTCCTGTGCCATGGCTCGCAGCAGGGCGCTCCTGCCGAGCAAGCCGAGAACCTGCTCCCCGTGCATCACGGGAAAATCCTGCTGTGAGGTGGCTAGCAGCAGATTGGCGGCGTCGCGAATCGTGTCGCCGTGCGAGAGGGTCCGGAAGTCCGTAATCATGGCCATCCGCACGGGGACGCCCTCGAGCAGGGCTCGCCCCACAACGGCTGCATTCTCCTGCACCGCGCCGAGGTAGACAAAAAAGGCAACGAACACAAGGAGAAAGTTGGCACTCACCAATCCGTAGAGGCCCATGAGAATCGCCAGCACACGGCCGGCACGCGCAGCCGCTTCCGTAGCCGCCGCTTCGCCGCGCTTGAGCGCCAGCATCGCACGCAGGATGCGTCCGCCGTCCATCGGGAAGGCGGGAAGAAGATTGAACAGAGCCAGCACCAGATTGCCGACGGCTACCTGTCCCATCATGTCGCCGCTCTTGCGTGCAAACACCTTCTCCCATTGCACCGTCCCGTTCATCGCCGCGGCCGTGCCCAACAGCGCCGCCGCAATCAGGATGTTCACCACCGGGCCGGCCACCGCGATCCATAACTCCTCACGCGGCTTCGGATTTCGTTCCAATCGCGCCACACCGCCGATTGGGAACATCACGATTTCCTCGGTGCGAATGCCGTAACGTTTCGAGACCAGCGCATGCCCGAGTTCGTGCAACAGCACGGAGGCAAACAAAGCGAGCACATAGATGGCTGCTTCGGCTCCGGACGGGCCCTCTAAACCAATGGCGACGAGAAACACCACCAGCAGGACGAATGTGAAATGAAACCGCACGGGTACGCCGAACAGGCGAATGGCGAGAACGCTTCCGGGAGTAGCTCGGGAGGTTTGAGAACGGTCCACGTCTATCGCCAAGATACCACTTCCCGGCGAGACAGGAGAAGGATGGAGGAGTGGAAGAAAAGCGGGGACAGGCGCGACCCTATCCCCCGATCTTCCGCCCACCTTATTCCAGGCGGGCTTGATTGCACCTGCCTTTCTATCGGCGGGTAGAGAGGGTAGCTTTAGCAGACCGCCACGCCTCTGTTACCATTCCATTGATGTCCACCCACGTATCCCGGCGCACGTTCGCCCAGTCTCTCTTATCGCTCCCCCTTGCCGCATCAGCCGCCATCAACTCCAAATTCCACGGCGTCATGATCGGCGCGCAGAGCTACAGCTTCCGCGACCGCTCGCTCGAGGACGCCATCAAGGCGATGCAGGAGATCGGCATCGGCTACTGTGAATTGTTCAGCGGCCACTCCGAACCGGCGCTCGCCAACGGCCAGCGCATGAACCGGCAGGAGTTGCGCATGTGGCGCAAGACTGTCTCGCTCGATCACTTCCATAAGATCCGCGACCAGTTCAAGACGGCCGGTATCGTGCTGTACGCCTACAACTACAGCTTCCGCGACGATTTCGACGAGGACGAGATCGCCCGCGGCTTTGAGTTTGCCAAGGCGCTGGGTGTGAAATGCATCACCGCGTCTTCGAACGTAAAAACGGCGGCGCGCATCGACCCCCACGCCAAAAAGGCGAAGATCCGCGTCGGCATGCACAATCACTCGCGCATCCACGAGAACGAATTCGCCACCCCGGAAAGTTTCGCCGCAGCCAGGAAAGGCAACTCCGAATACATCGCCATCAATCTGGATATCGGCCATTTCACCGCCGCTAATTTCGATCCCGTGTCCTTCCTCGCCGAGCATCACAAGGACATTGTCACGCTGCACATCAAGGACCGGAAGAAGGACCAGGGCGCCAACGTGCCCTTCGGCGAAGGCGACACCAAGATCAAGGAAGTGCTCACGCTGCTCAAGGAGAAAAAGTATCCCATCCCGGCCATGATCGAGTATGAATACAAAGGTGTGGAGACGGTCTCCGAGGTGAAGAAGTGCTTCGAGTACTGCAAAAGAGCGCTGGGCTGATTCTCACGTTCGCCATCTGCGCCTTGCCCCAGACCCGCTTCCACGGCAAGGCGCAATGGCTCGACAATGCGAAGGCGGTGGTCACCCATACCATCGACGACACCACGAAGTTCGTGCCCGCTTCCCTCGATGCCATGGACAAGCACGGCATCAAGGCAACGGTTTACGTGAATACGGCTTCGAAATCGATGGACGAATTATGGCCGCGGCTGCGCAAGGCAGTGGCCGACGGCCATGAGATCGGATCGCACTCGCGCACGCATCCGTGCCAGTGGCCCGACACGGAGGAGTTCTGCTCGGCCGCCTACACGGACGCGGAAATCGTTGGTTCCCGCGACGATATTTTGCGGAACACGCCGCAGCCGCACGTCTGGTCCTGGTGTTATCCTTGCGGCAACTGTGCGCGCTATCCGTTCATCCAGAAGCGAATCGCCGCGGCCGGCTACATCGTCGCGCGCAACTACCAGGATGAAGCCAAGAACGGGCACCTCATCCCCAACCTCAACACCTTTGCCGCAAACGCCTTCGACGCGGCATACACGCAGGTGGTGCAAAAGAAGGGCGGCATCGCCCCCACCGGCAACGACGAACTTCCGAAGCTGAACGCCAAATTCGACGAGGTCTACGCTTCCGGCGCCATCTACAATTTCCTGTCGCATCCACAGTGGCTCGATTATGGCCCAGAGGCATTCTACGAAGCGCATCTGCGGCACATCGGGAATCGCGCGGATGTCTGGTACGTCCCGCTCGGCCCGCTCTATGCTTACCGCGCATTGCGCGAATCGGCACAAATCCAAGCCGTGGGCAAACGTTTTGCGCTCAGCACTTCCCTCGACCGGAAGATCTATAACGGGAGCATCACGCTCGAATTCACAACCAGCCAGGCTCCGGTCTTCAACGGCGCGGCGCTGCCCGAGCGCAAGCGCGGACCGCTGACGCAATGGGCAGGTTCCTTCTTCCGGCGCGAAGGAACCCGAGTGTGGATCACGGTACCGCCGTCCGGCGTCCTCGAATTCCGCTGATCGCCCTGCTCCTGTACAATGCCCCCATGCGCCGGGCATGCATCTCCCTGTTCATCGTGGTTCTCCTTGGAGGAATCGTCCTCTCCCGCCAGGCCGCCGTCACCGCCGCGGAAACGGATCTCTCCACCTGGGGCGCCGCCGACCCCACATGGTCTCCGGATGGAAAACAAATTGCCTTCACTTTGTTTGGGAGCATCTGGGCGGTCGATGCGGAAGGCGGCGACGCGCGGCAGATCACCGCGTCGGCCGGCTACCATGCGCATCCGGCGTGGTCTCCGAAGGGAGAATTCATTGCCTTCGTCAACGGCAATGTTCCGGCCGGAAGACTGCCCAATATCAGCGGCCGCCTACGGCTGGTCAACGTTGCCACCGGCGAGGAACGCGATGTGGCAACCCCATACCCAACGGGCGGCTCCGTCGCATGGTCCCCCGATGGAGAGCGCGTCGTGACCGGGCTGCGCATTCCTGGCCAGGGTTCCTTCCTGCATGAAATCCCCATTCGCGGCGGCAATGCCCGCCAGTTGCAGTCAATGCCGCAACGTCAAGGAGTCGGCGACTGGCTGGATATCGGCTACTCCCGCGACGGCCGCGAAATCTATTTTTCAGGCACGCGCCGCGAATCGGTACAGGTGTGGTCGATTCCCGCCGGATCGCCTCCGATCTACGTGCAATTGCCACTCACCTCGTACCGCCCGGGACACATCGCCCTGCTGCAATCGCTGAGCGCGGGGCCCAACGGAGACGTCATCTATTCGGCTGACGTCACCAATGGCAAAGGGGATTACGAACTGTACCGGATCCCGCGCAACGGCGGCGCACCGGTGAACCTCACCAATTCCGTTCGCGATGAATTTTCGCCCGCGGTTTCGCCGGACGGCAAGACCATCGCACTTGTTTCCAATCACCTCGGCAACATCGATCTGTTCACGATGCCCATCGCCGGTGGAGCGAAGAAGCACGTCGCGATCGGCAAGCTGCGCTTTCGCGGCAATGCGGGACGGGTACGCGTGAAGACGCTCGATGAGAACGGCAATCCGGTTCCCGTGCGCCTGTATGTCATTGCCTCCGACGGCAAGGCTTACGCGCCGCAAGGCAGGCCCGTCTATTACTACCCGCTCAATCCCGGCGCCGTGCGCGAAGGTTTCTTTCTCACCAGCGGCGAGGACGAGTTCGTGGCGCCGGCCGGACGCCTGACTCTCGCCGCGCTCAAGGGAGTCGAGTACAAGATTGCCGAATCCACCGTGGAAGTCCCGGCCGGCGAAGTTGCCACCGTCACCATTCGCCTGGAGCGCTGGACCAATTGGGCTCTGCGCGGCTGGTACACGGGCGAGAACCACTTCCACGCCAACTACAACGGCAGCTACTACCTCAAGCCGAAAGACGCTCTTGCGTGGCTCGAAGCGGAGGATCTCAATACGGCCAACATGATTGTCGCCAACAGCGAAGGGGCCTTCATTCACGACAAGGAGTTTTTCCGCGGCGCAGTCGACCCGGTCTCCAAGCCGAACTACGTTCTCTACTGGAGCCAGGAGTATCGCAATTCGAGCCCGCTCGGGCATATGGCCTTTCTCAATCTGAAGCGGCAGGTGCCCCCATCCTTCACGAGCGTCATCGGCTCGCGATCTCCGTTCGATTTCCCGCTCAACACGATGGCTGCGCTCGCCGCCAAACAGCAGGGCGGCGTGGTCAGTTATGTGCATCCCATCTCGCAGGCGCTCGGCGACCCGTTCGACACCTCGCTGGGGGCTAAGGAGGCTCCGCTCAGCGCCGCGCTCGGGGCCATGGACGCCATCGACATTCTTCCCTACGGACCCAAGGCCTACGAAATGTGGTACCGCCTGCTGAACGCCGGATTCCGTATCGCCCCGGGAGCGGGCACCGATGTCTTCACCAACTGGCGCGGCATCAACAGCGTCCCCGGCGGCGCGCGGCAGTACGTGGAACTCAGCGGCCCCATGCATTGGGACCGCTGGCTACAGCGCTACAAGGAAGGCCGCGCCTTCGTCACCAACGCGCCACTGCTCCGTTTCCAAGTCAACGGCAAACCGATGGGCTCATTGATCGAGGCGCCGAAGGGCCAGCCGTACACTGCACATGTCACTGCCGAGGTAGAATCGCGGGTGCCGGTCGATCTGCTGGAGGTGGTGCACAACGGACAGGTCGTGGCGTCCACCTCCGGCACGCGCATCGAGAAGGAGATCCCCTTCACCGCGAGCGGATGGCTCGCCGTTCGAGTGTCAGGCCCGCCGGCCCGCGGCGTTCCCTATTCGATTCCTCGCGCCCACTCCGCCCCAGTCTATATCCACATCGGAGGCCGGCGGGTTCTCGTTCGCGAGGATGTGGAATTGATGATCCGCTGGACAGACCGCCTGTGGCGCATTCTCGAGGAGCGCAACAACTTCGGCTCCGCCGCCAACAAGGCCGCGGCGCGGGCGATGTTCGATAAAGGGCTGGCCCACTACAAAGCGAAGCTCGCCGCTATTGCAGAAAGCGGTACACCGTAGTGGATCGATACTTCTGTCCCGGCTTCAGCACCACGGAAGGAAAATCCGGCTTGTTCGGCGAATCCGGAAAATGCTGTGTCTCCAGACAGAATCCGTAGCGGTGCCCGTAGGTTCGTCCTCCTTTTCCCCGGATCGTGCCATCGAGGAAATTGCCGGTGTAGAACTGAATGCCAGGCTCGGTCGTCAGCACTTCCATGGTGCGTAGTCCGTTCGGACCCATCACCCGCGCAGCCAGCGCCAGCGTTCCGCCGCCACTGTTCAAGACGAAGTTGTGATCGTAGCCCTTGCCATTTTCCAATTGCGGTTCCGGTTGCAGTATCCGCGCCCCAATCGGCCTCATGTCTCTAAAATCGAATGGCGTGCCCGCTACTTCCCGCAACTCGCCCGTGGGAATCAGACCCGCATCCACCGGAGTGAACCGGTCAGCGAGGATTTGAATGCTGTGCCCGAGGATGTCGCCTTCACCGGCTCCCGCCAGGTTGAAGTAGGTGTGGTTGGTGAGGTTGACCACGGTGTCCTTATCCGTCGTGGCGCTGTAGTCGATCTTGAGTTCGTTTGCATGGGTCAGGGTGTAGCGCACGGTCACCGACAGGTCGCCCGGGTATCCTTCCTCGCCATCCTTGCTGGTATACGTAAGATCCAAGGCCGGCTCATCGCCAGGAACCTCTCTGGGAGCCCATACGACTTTGTCGAAACCCTTCAGCCCACCATGCAGCGAATGGCCGTTGTTGTTCGCCGCCAGTTTGTATTCCGTTCCGTTCAACGTGAACCTTGCATTGCCGATACGATTCCCATACCTTCCGATCAGGGCGCCGAAATAAGGATGCTCGCCAAGATAGCCATCGAGCGTATCGAAGCCCAGCACGACATCCAGAGTCTTGCCGGGTCCGTCCGGCAGGCGCAGCGCTTGAACAATGCCGCCGTAGGTAAGAATGGCGGCCTCCATGCCGTTCTTGTTTCGTAGCGTAAACCGCTCCACCAGTTCTCCAGTCTTCGCCTTCCCGAAGGGTTCCCTGGCGATCCCAGCGACAGGCTTCTTCTCAGAGCAACCGAAGATGCCAATCGACGCAAGACAGAGCGCGGCAAGCCGTGAGGTTCCCATAGAGCACTAGTCTAGCGAATCGGCGTAGTGGCGCTCACTCAGCGCGCGCAGGCGAGCCGCCGCCGATTCCGCCGTAATGTCGCGCTGCGGATTGGCCAGCATCTCGTAACCCACCATGAATTTCCGCACTTCCGCCGAGCGCAGCAGCGGCGGATAGTAATGGGCGTGGAAGTGAAACGAGGCGTATTCCCGGTCATCCGTCGGCCGCTGATGGAATCCCATCGTGTAGGGAAATGCCGTCTGAAAGAGATTGTCGTAGCGAGTGGCCAGCCGCTTCATCAAGTCCGCCAGCGCCGTGCGTTCCCGATCGGCCAGATCCGCCATGGATGCGAAATGCCTTTTGGCGATCACCAGCGTTTCATACGGCCATACCGCCCAGAAGGGAACCAGCGCCACGAAGCCTTCGTTTTCGAGAACCACTCTTTCCCCGCGCGCCAGTTCCAGCCGCGCGTAGTCGCACAGCAAACAGGAACCTGTCCGCGCCGCGTATTCCTCTTGCGAAGCCAGTTCTTTCGCCAGTTCGGATGGCACGGTTGCATTGGCCCAGATCTGGCAATGGGGATGCGGATTGCTGGCGCCCATCATCTCTCCCCGGTTCTCGAAGATCTGCACGGAGCGGATGTCCGGCCTCGCCCCCAAGGAAACATATTGCTCCGTCCATGTTTCAATCACCCGCTCGATGGCCGCCACGGATGACCGGGACACGCTCAAGCTATGGTCGGGCGAGAAGCACACCACGCGGCAGATTCCCGCCTCCGTCTCCGCCACCAGCAATCCTTGTTCGTTATACGAGGCGTGCTCGGCCGCCGGCAGCAGCGCCGCGAAATCGTTGTCGAACACAAAGGTGGACTCGTATGGCGGGTTCCGCGCGCCCCCCGCACGCTCATTGCCCGGGCAAAGATAACAGGCCGGATCGTAACGCACCGCGGGAATGGCCGCGGGCTTGTCCACTTGCCCCAGCCAGGGCCGCTTGGCTCTGTGGGGCGACACCAGAATCCACTCACCGGTCAATGCATTCCGCCGCCGGTGCGGCTGTTCCAACAACACTTCAGGGAGGTTCACGTATCGTTCGATCCAAATCCGCGCGAGACCAGGCGGCGTTGCCGTCCACCTGCTCCTTGCGCACAAAGCATTCAATGCTCGCGGTCCTTTTGGCTCCCGCGAGTATGTCCCTTCATTGTCGCCCGCCATGAATCCCGGCGTCGATTGCGAAGACGGCAATCCTTGCGAATCTTCCCCAGATCACCAGAACGGCTCGCCAGGCATTAACTGGGAGCGAAGATAGTCATTGTCTGGCTCAAATCCAAGCCCCGGAACCGTAGGTACAGTCAGATGGCCGTCCTTCACTTCCGGAGGCGTTGCCGCCGACATTTTCTCCACGTGCCGCGACGGTCTTCCCAGCGCGCTCTCCGAACGATAGAAGTTGTGAATGGCGGACCCGAAATGCGCCGACGCGTAACAGAGCACCAAGCTCCCCACGTTGTGCAAAGCGAGCGGAGTGCGTGTCATCTGCGCATAGTCGGCGATCTTTCGCGTGCCCGTGAATCCACCGGCAAACGCCAGGTCGGGATGTACGATGTCCGCCGCCTGATGATCCAGGAACGGTTTGAAGCCGCGCACCAATTCCAGCTTCTCGCCCGTCAGAATCGGCACCCGTGTGGATCGCTTCAACGACATCCAGGCCTCGGAGTAAGCCACTGGCAGCGGATCTTCGAGGAACAGCGGATTCATTGGCTCCACGGCCTTGGCCACCTGAATCGCACTCGGCGCATCCAGTTCGTTGTGACAATGAACGGCGATGTCGATGTCTTCGCCCACCGCCTCGCGCGCGTTGCGAAACGCCCGCGCCACGCGCCGCAGTTGTTCGTTATCGAGCGTCACCGCATAGCGCGCCGCCGGCACGCCGATGATCGCATCGATGCCGATTTTGAATGCCGTGAACTTCTCGGGCATCTGCCGGATCGTGGCTGCCCATTCCCTCGCCTTCACGGGATCCAACATACTTTGCCCCGGGCCGTGCGAATACATGCGGATCGACGGACGGAACGGCCCACCAAGCAGAACATTCACCGGCTGCCCGGTGATCTTGCCGGCCAGATCCCACAGCGCAATATCGATACCGCTGATGGTGGGGATATGCGCCATGTAGGTATGCATCAGCGAGGTCATCTCGTGGAAGTGCAGTTCAATGTTCAGCGGATCCTTGCCGATGAGGAGCCGCTTCATCGTTTCCAGGCGCGCCCGTGCCATCGGACCGGTGGAGCCCGCTTCGCCATAGCCAACGAGTCCCGCATCCGTCTCAATCTTAATCAGGCAATTCCCCGCGATATTGGCGATCTGCATCGCCTTCACGTTCGTGATCTTCACCTTCCCCTTGTGCGGTTCGGCAAAGGCATGCAGACGGGCGATCCAAGCTCCGGCAGGCAGCGCCAGCACGCGCCGCAGCCACTCCCTTCGACTGTAAGTGCTCATGGCACTCGCATTATATACAGGCTATTTCGCCAGTTGAAATACGAACAAACCGGCGCCCGCCGCGATGGCAATCTTTTGACCGCCGGCAGTGCCATAGGCCATCGGCGCCGCGATAATCTGGCCGCCCAGATTGCGTCTCCACAGTTCCTTCCCATCACGGGCATCGAGAGCCAGAAAATAGCCTTCCTCCGTACCGGCAAAGATCAGATTCCCCGCGGTCGAGAGAAGCCCGGCCCAAGGCGCACGAAACAGCTTGTACTCCCACTGCAACTTGCCGCTCACCGCATCGAGCGCACGCACGGCGCCGTGCCAGTCTTCCATCACATCTTCATTGCGGAAGAAACTCCCCTGGTACCGCGCCCCTTCGCGATAGACGGCTTCGCCCGTATAGTAGACACTCGATCCTTCGCGAGCCGCCACGTAGAATAATCCCGTGCCCGGATGAAACGCCGGCGAGTTCCAATTCGTCCCGCCGGCCACTTGCGGGTACACGCGTACGCCATCGGGCGTCGGATCGATTCCCACATTCCGCACCGGCCGTCCCTTCGCATCCAGTCCCTTCGCCCATGTCTGCTTCACGTAAGGCGTGGCATGCAGAAACTCCCCCGTGGCCCGGTCCAGCACATAGTAAAAACCGTTTCGATTCGCCGTCACCAGCAATTTCCTCTGCCGCCCGCGAAACTCGCGGTCGATCAATACCATGATCTGCGTCGCATCCCAATCGTGGACGTCGTGGGGGGTAAATTGGAAGTGCCATTTGCGCTGCCCGGTGTCGGCATCCAAGGCGACCACCGAATCCGAGAACAGATTGTCGCCCTGGCGCACCTCTCCGTTCCAATCCGGCCCCGGATTGCCCGTGCCCCAATACGTCAGATTCAGTTCCGGATCATAGGATCCGGTAATCCAAATCGGCGCACCGCCGCGCCGCCACGAATCGCCGGCCCAGGTTTCGTTGCCGAACTCGCCCGGCCCCGGCACCGTGTAAAACCGCCACTTCCGCGCTCCGTCCGCCACTGAATAGGCGTCCAGAAAGCCGCGAATGCCGTATTCTCCCCCGGCTACTCCAACAATCACCTTGTCCTTCACCACCAGCGGTGCGTGCGTGGCCGAATACCCGAGACGGTAGTCCGTCATCTCCGAATCCCACAGCAGCCGCCCGTTCTTGCGGTCCAGCGCCACCACGTGCGCATCCAGCGTCGCCAGAAACAGCCGTTCTCCCGCCACGGCCACGCCACGGTTCACTTGCCCGCAGCAGACATTGATCTTGGGAGGCAGATTGCGGCGGTACTCCCACAGCTTCACTCCCGTCTCCGCATCCAGTGCGATGACATCGTTCGGCGGCAAAGTGATGTACATCACTCCATCCACCACAATCGGCGAGGTCTCGAACTTATCCCGCATCCGCGCCGTAAAAGCCCAGGCCAGATTCAGCTTGCTTACGTTCCCGGCGTGAATCTCCTGGAGCGGCGAATGCCGGTGCGACTGGTAGTTCTGCGAATAGTGCAGCCAATCGTTGTCCTGCGCCGCCAGACACCCGGCAAACAGCAACAGCCATTTCATCGCGAACCTCCCCGGCATGAACACAACCAGCTCACTATATCTTCCAGTTGCTCCTCCGGCAGCTTATCGTAGGCAGGCATGGACGATTGCGAACTTCGTGTCACAGCGCGCACATCGTCTTTGGCGAATGACGCGATCCGTCCACCGGGTTCCAGCAGATGAATCGTATACCCGTCTTCATTCAGCAACATCCCTTGTTTCTCACCGGCGGCGGTCACAACGCGCACCATCCGCCACTTCTCTGAGACCTGCGCATGCGGCCGCACCAATGATTCCTTCAAATGCTCGCGAGACCGCGATGCCCCCATTGTCGAGAGATCCGGTCCCATTCTGCCCGAACCGAGATTCTCTCCGCTCAGGCGAACGCTATGGCAGCTCATACAGCCGTTCGTTTCCGCCAACGCCCGGCCCCGCGATGCCGCGGCCGCATCGAAAGCGCACGCGTCTTTCCGCGTACCTTCCAGCGTGCGCACAAACGTCAGGATTTTCCAGATCGTATCCTCGTCCAACCAGTGCCCCGGCATCTCCGATCCGGGGATGCCATTGGCAATCGCCTGATACAACTCGCGATCGGAGTTCCCCACGCGATGCGATTTCGTCGCCAGCCGCGCTCCGCGTCCCGATGCGCCATCCGTTCCATGGCAGTTGATGCAGTAGAAACGATAGAAGCGTTTTCCCTCGGCAAGATCCTTCTCCGAAGTGAACGGATTCGTATCGCGGCTTTGCGCGGCCAACCCAGCGGCACAGGCGGCAACCAGCCACAGCGTGCGCATCAGAAACTCGCCGTCGCGGGCGCGGACGCGCCCAGCGAGTTTGTCAGCGTTACGGAAACGCCGGTCACTTGGCCGCTGGTGCCCTGCTGCACCGTGAATGGAATCGTGATCGCGCAGAGGCTCCCAAACTGTTGCGACGATGCACCCTGGTACCAGGGCCCGGTCGCGTTCGCCAGATTCACAGTGAAATCCGTACCCTGCACGGTTCCCGATGTCGTTAGCCGCACATTGGCCGACGTAATCTCGCGAGACGTGGCATACGCCACGATCACCAACTCGAAGCCGTTCGCGGTACGATTCACCCGAACGCTATTGATCGTCGGCGCGGCGCGGGCAATCGTGATCGACGAACTTGGCGCGGGATTGGGAGTCACGTCCGTTCCCGCCGCACTCATCCGAGCCGTAACCACAATCGTCCCCGCCACCGTGCCCGTTTGAATCCCGAGGGCGCTGGCGTTGAACACGGCGTCGGTCTGTCCGGCAGCAATATTGAATGCCGCGCGGCGCCCGCCCGTTGAGAATTGAATCGCCGGGTCATCCACGTTCACCGCCGAGTTGAACGTGAGAATCAGCTCTCCGGTCAAATCCAAGGGATACGCCTGCCCGATGCTCACACGAGGGCTCACCTGCTGTCCCGCGCCACCGGACGCCGGCAGCCCCGTGATCGTCACGGCCGGCGACGGTGGCAACCCAACCGTTAGCGTGACGCTCTGATTCGATGTCACCTGCAAACTGTCCGACACGCGAACCGTGAATTCGAACGTCCCGGGAGTGGTTGTGCGGCCGCCGATTGCTCCGCTACTTTCATTGATCGTCAGCCCGGCCGGCGCGCCGTTGAGCGCCCAGCGGTACGGAGGCGTCCCGCCAGTCGCAGTCGCCGTGAACTGATAGTTGACTCCGGCCGTGGCGGCCGGCAACGATGCCGCGCTCGTAATCCGCAACAGCGGCGCATTTACGTTGATCGCGATCGCAGCCGATGCGGTCTGTGCCCCCGCATCCGTCACCTCCACGGTCGCCGAGAAGCGCCCCGATCGAGTCGGCGTCCCGGCAATTTGCCCGCCTTCGGAAACGGTCAACCCGTCGGGTAGAGCGCCATCGCGAATGCGCCAGCGATACGGCGCCGTACCGCCGCGTGCGCCTAGTGCGAAATTGTAGGCCGTACCCACGGTTCCATTCGGCAAGGTGCCCGTTGTCTGCACACTCACCGCCGGCAGAATCGTCAGCGTGAACGCCCGCGTAATCTTCTGCCCCGTGGCATCGCTCACCTCCACCGTCAACGGCGTTGTGCCGGCAACGAGAGGCGTGCCCGTGATCGCACCGGTCGACGCATTCAGTTGCAAGCCGTCGGGCAGTGTCCCGGAGGCAATTCGCCACGTGTACGGAGCTACTCCGCCCATAGCAGCCAACGCCTGCGAATACGGACCGCGCTCCACGCCCTCGCCTAGCGAAGTCGTTGTAATCTGCAAAGCGGCCAGCACGGTCAAGGTGTAATTTCGCAACCCCAATTGCCCCACACGGTCACTGGCGCGGATGGAAAAGCTGAATACGCCGGTCTGCGTGGGTGTTCCCGATAGGACCCCGGTCGTGCTGTTCAGGCTCAACCCGGGCGGGTTCACGGAAATGATGTACGCATACGGCGCCAGTCCACCGGAGGCGGCAAAGGTCTGCGAATACGCCGCGCCGACGGCGCCGTTCGGTACAGTAGCAGGCGAAATCGTGATCGTCTGGTTCACGGTCAACGTCAATTGCTTCGTCGTCTGCTGCCCGCTGCTGTCCGTCGCCAACACCAGGAATGGGAACGTTCCGGACTGTGTCGGAATCCCGCTCAACACGCCGGTGAATTGATTCAGTTGCAGACCCGGAGGCGCGCCTCCGGATATCGTCCAGAAATACGGCTGCGTGCCGCCGGTGGCCGTGAGCGCTTGCTCATAGAGCAACCCCAAAGTTCCTGTGGGCAGCGTCTGCGTGACGATGGAAAACGCCTGCAAAATCGTCACGGAGAACGATCGGGTGGCCGACGCTCCCAGCGCATCCGTCACGCGCACGGTCAAATTGAAGATCCCCGGCAACGACGGAACGCCCGATAGCACTCCGGTCGACGGATTCAGAAATAAACCTGGAGGGTTCGGCGACAACAACGACCATGTCAACGGTGCGGTGCCGCCAAATGCCGCGAAGAACTCTTCGTAGGGTTGCCCCACAAGCCCGTTCTTCAGTGTCACCGTAGTGATGTTCAACAACGAACCCACCACCAGTTGAAATGCTCGCAGATTGGTCTGGCTCAGGGAATCCTGCACCTGTATGTTGAACGTGAACACGCCTTCCTGCTGCGGAGTCCCGCTCAGGATGCCCGTTGCCGGATCCAACACAAAGCCCGGCGGCAACGTGCCCGGCGCAGACCACGAATAGGGCGGCGAGCCCCCCGTGGCGCTGATTGTCGTCGAATATGCCGTCCCCACGGATGCCTGCGGCAAACTGGCCGTTACGATCTGCAAGGAAGATCCGACGACCAGGGTCAAGGTCCGATTCGCGGTCTGATTGAGTGAATCCCGCACGGTCACAGCCAGGTTGAAAGTCCCCGCCTGCCCCGTCGTGCCCGACAGCACTCCGCTGCTTGATAAAGTCAAACCCGCCGGCAACTGGCTGGTGGTCGAGAACACATACGGCGGCACGCCACCAGTCGCCGTGATGGTTGTGTTGTAGGCAACTCCGGCAGTCACCGGTGGCAGCGACGTTGTTTGAATCTGGAGTTGCTGCCCGTTGACGGACAGCGCCAGAGTGCGCGTCACCTGCGCGTTCACCGCGTCGGTGACGCGAATCTGGAGGTTAAAATTTCCCGATTGCAGCGGCGTGCCGGACAATACACCGGCTTGCGAAAGCGTGATTCCTTGCGGCGCGCCACCCAGCAAAGTCCACGTATACGGGGTCGTGCCTCCCGCGGCCGTCATTTGAAACGTATAGGCGGTGTTCAACGTCGCCGCCGGAAGCGAGTTCGTCAGCATGTCCAGCGGTCCACGCACCGTCAGCGTCAATTGCCGGGTTGCGATCTCCTGGAATCCGTCCAACACCCTGACCGTAAACGTGAAACTGCCGCTCTGCGTGGGCGCTCCGCTCAGCAGCCCCGACTGGGAATTCAGTGTCATCCCCTGCGGCAGCGATCCTGACGAGACGGAAAACTGATACGGGGAGGATCCACCGCTCACTTGTATGAACTGCGAATAGTTCGAGTTGAGGATCGCATCGGGAAGACTGTTGGTGGTGATCGACAGCACAGGCGGCCCGATGCGAAACGGCACGATGTTCGACGCCGCGCCAGGAGCCGGACAGCTCGACGCAAATACGGAATTTTGCACCTGCACGGGCACGTCGCCGGACGCTTCCGCGGTCAGGCCTCCAGGAACCATAGCGCTGAGTTGCGTCGAACTGTGCACCGTCGTGGACAACACGGTGCCGTCGAAGACGATCGACGAGCCGAAACAGAATCGCTGTCCCGTCACCTGTAGCGTAAATGACACCCCCGGCAGTTGCGACGTAGGGTTCAAGGAGTCGATCTGCGGAGCTTGTCCCCACAGCGCGGCGCCACACAAAGTCAACAAGACAGCAATTCGCTTCGTCAAGACGGCTATTCCTCCAAATCCGGTTCCGAAGGATCCGGTGGAACAAATATAGTGCGCAATCCCGATTCCTGCACTTCCACCAGCCACAACGGCCCGCTCGATACCTCGTTTAAGCGGAAGACATTCGACCCCGTCATTCGCGCCAGCAGTTTCGGCGCGCACGGACACTGCGTGTCGCGGGTCGATCCTTCCTCCAGGTTCACTTCCAGAACCCTCTGCACACTGCTATCCACCACCAGAAACCGCTGCCGGTCCACAGCCGCGACAGCCCCCGCTTCCGTCACCTCCGCGATACGCTCCAATGGCCCATCCGCGCTGACTTCGCGCGAAAGAAATACTCCGTCATCGGCGGCCACCAGTGCATCGCGGCTGTCCTCGAGAAACGACACGGCTCTCACCGGTTCTTCCTTTGCTATCATCCAGCGGTTGCCGGACATGTCGAAGATATGAAGCCTTCGCTCTTCGCCAAACGTGGCCAGCACTATGTCGCAACTGTCGTTCACAGCCAGCGTGAGAGGCAGGCCTTCGTTGCTCAGATCCATCTCCGCCCTGATCTCTGGAGTCTCCGCAAGCCCCGCGATCGCAACCAGCTTCGGCGGATCCTTGTACACCAAAACGGCTGAAACGCCCATCGGACTCAGCACCGCACGATCGGCTCCCGCCGCCACATCCGCCAGGCGCACGGGTTCCGGCGTCAGTGGTCTTAGGTCCACCAGCGCCGCTTTCTTTTCCTCGCCGAGCAGTACGAAAGCGATTTCCCGCTTGCCGGAAATCGCGGCAAACTTCACCGGAGCGCCCAAATCAACGCCCGGCCCCAGCACCGACGATCCCGCGATACCGAGTATTCCTCGAATCGATTCTTTACGAGCATCCCACACCCAGCCAAGCATCGGGCCACGGATGGGATCCTGGGCGCGCAACGGCAGAACCAGAATGCCGCAGAGGACGCTAAGGAGGAGAGTACTTTGACGAGTCCTCAAGTGTGTTTGTCCTGTCTCTCCAGTATAGGTGGCTGCACTAATCGATGGCTGCACTTACCGCCAATTGGGTGAATGCGAGCCGCTCCTCGCTACCGCCCTCGCGGTGAATCATGAATATCCCCACCATGTCACGCACCGGATCCAGGAAACAAAACGTCCCGTAGCGCCCGCCATGTCCATAAGTCCCGCGCGACAGCAATGACAGCTCTCCGGCCGCATCCTTCACCACAAACCAACCCAGCCCCCAGCCATTCCCCAGTCCATTCGTGCGCAAATCACCCGTGTGCACAGCCGTCATCGTCTTCACCGACGCTTTCGACAAAAACCGTTTGCCACGGTATTCTCCGCCGTTCAGCATCATTTGATAGAACGCGAACAAATCCTCCGCTGTCGAATACATTCCACCCTCTGGCAGCGGATACTTCGCCCCTTCGCGAAACTTCATCTTCCCCTCGCCCAGTGGATCGGCCGTGTACTTCAACGGCTTCCCGTCTATCAAAATGTAGGCCGTCGGCATCCTGTGAAACTTCTCCTTCGGAGGATAGATGTAGGTGTCCTGCATGCCCAGTGGCTCGAAAATGCGCGCGTGCAAGAATGCTTCAAACGGCATGCCGCCCAGCACTTCCACGATGCGGGCCAATGTCGCAATCCCCATGTTGCTGTACTGCCACTTCGTCCCTGGTTCAAACTCCAGCGGCTGTTGCGACACGAGGTGCACCACCTCCGCCAAGCTCTTGTGCAACGCTCCGTGCAGTTCCCCAATCGCCGGCGGCGGATTCAACATGATTCCGCTGGTGTGCGTCATGAGATCGCGTACGGTGATGGGCCGCGAAGGCTTTCCATTGCCCTTCACCTGTATCCCTCGGAATTCCGGCAGGTGCTTGTCCACCGAATCGGTGAGCGCAACCTTGCCTTCCTCCATCAGCATCATCAGCGCCACGCACACCACGGGCTTCGTCATCGAATGAATCTGAAAAATGTGATCCGTGCGCATCGGCTGCCGCGTTTCGATGTCCGCGTAGCCCACGGCGTCCAACGCGGCGATTTGCCCATGGCGCGCCACCAGAGTCACCATCCCCGCGGCAGCGCCCCCATCCACAAACTCTTTCATGCGCACGGGGATCTTCGCCAGACGCGCCGCATCCAGCCCTGTCTTTGCGGCATCCTTGACGACAGGCGGCGCCGCGCACAAAGTCCCAGCCAGTATCAGGCCAACGCAAAAACGCATAGTGGGACGATTGTATAAGATCTACCGGCACACCGGCTGCTTATCGTCCACCAGCCAGCGCTTGCCGTTCAGAATTGTCTTGCCCGCATCGTCGGCCAACGTCCAGGTGCTCGACGCCCCGCCGGCCGCGGTCAACTCCAGCGCCGCATGGCTTGCCTGCGGCACGATTTTCCAACGCCCCACCGTCACATTCGGATCTCCGCCAAGCGATGCCGCCGCCCCAGGCACATTAATCGCACCATTGAAGGATCCCCTGTAGAGGTACGTCCCATCGGCACAAAGGTTCAGTTGATTGTGCTCGCTATATCCCGAAAACCCGCCGGCGCCCCCACTCGAATAGCTGCTGAAGTAGTGCAGCAGTTTCCCTCGCAACCGCCTGTCCCAGCCACCGACTGCGGAGGAAGCATCCACCTTCTGAAATCGCATGGTGCGCGCCACTGCATCGGCCAACGCGGCATGTTCGGCCGAATACACCGCCGCCCCCGCGCCCGAAATCACCAGCGCGCCTCCGCCGTACGGCGACAGGATCGCCAGCGCCCGCGCCTTGGCCGGCTGCTTCTCGATCGTCCCCGCCAAGTCCACACTCACCGTCGATGCATTCAACATTTGCGGCGGTCCAACAGGGCGCAAATCGGTCGAGCCGCCATCCTGCAATCCCTCCGCCGCTTGTTGCTTCAGCTTGTTGATATCGCGCTCCGTGTGGCCCAGCACCAGAATCATTCCTTGCTTCGCCGCCGATTGCATCGCGAAACCAGCCGGAATCCGTTGCGGTACCCAACCAGCCGGAGGAGTGAAGCGAAAGCCCAAATCCGATGCATCCGCCTCCACCGAACCCATCGCCACAGGCGCAGCCGGGCTAGCCGGACGACTCGGAGCATTCGGCGCCGTGCCGCCATCCACTCGTGTGAACGCGAGTTGCACCGCTCCGTTCGCCCCCAATCCAAGAACCAACTGCTCCCCGTTCCACCGCGCCGTGAACGGCTCCGTCTCCCCCGCCGCGGTCGCCGTGCCGCCATAGACACCGTTGGTCACTCGCCCGTTCAGTTGAATCTGCTGATTCCCTGGCAAAGTCAGGACGCCCTGCAACCCCGCGGCGCCCTGCGTCAATGTGAGCGTTGCCTCGCCGTTCGCACCCTTCATCGCGTACCGCCCGGGAAACGACTGCGCCCAGAGCGCCCAGGCGGCCCAAAACAAGAGCACCGTTGTAATTCTGTTCACCCTTGCAGTATAGTGGCTCGCGATGCGATTCATCACTGCCTTCCTGGCCCCCCTTCTGCTCACCGCCCAGGCACAAAACCCCGCCTACGCACCGGTCGAGGAAAACCCCGCCCTGCCGCGTGTTCTGGTCATCGGTGACTCCATCTCCATCGGCTACACGGTCCCCACTCGCGAACTCCTCAAAGGTAAGGTGAATCTGCTGCGCCCACCCGCCAACGCCGCCCACACCGGCAACGGACTCGCCAACATAGACAAGTGGCTCGGCGCCGGCAAATGGGATGTCATCCACGTAAACTGGGGCCTTCACGATCTGAAGATCATGGAGGACGGCAAGCACCAGATCCCGCTTGCCACCTACGAACAGAACCTCGAAAAGCTCGCCCTCCGTTTAAAACAAACCGGCGCCAAATTGATTTATGCCACCACCACGCCAGTGCCCGAAGGCAAGCTCAATCCTCCGCGCAATCCCGCGGATGTCGTCCGCTACAACGAAGTCGCCGTCGCTGTCATGAAACGCCACGGCTTCGCCATCAACGATCTCTACTCGGCCATCCTTCCGAAACTGAACTCTCTCCAGCGGCCCGTCAACGTCCACTTCACCGATGAAGGTTCCCGATTCCTTGCCACCAAAGTCGCCGCCGCCATCCTGGCCGCACTTCCACCCCACGTCGGTTTCCAGTGGGTCAACAAACTCCCCGCCAATGCCCACCCCGCCCTGCGCCACGAAACCTACTTCAGCAGACTCCACAACACCGAGGCCGGATATGCGATCTACCTCCCGCCCGGCTACGAAGAGGGGACCAAGCGTTACCCCGTGGTCTACTACCTGCACGGTGGACGCCCCGGAGGCGAACACAAATCCGTCGCCATGGTCAAATTCTTCGACCAGCACATCCGCTCCGGAGCCGTCCCGCCCATGATTTACGTCTTCGTCAACGGAGGCGCGGTCAGCCATTACGACTACCCGCAACTGAAATCCTACGGCGAATCCGCCTTCATCGAGGAGCTCATCCCTCACATCGATTCCAAATACCGCACCATCGCCGCAAAGAAGGGCCGCGGCCTCGAAGGATTCTCCCAGGGAGGACGCGGCACCGCCCGCATCGCCTTCAAGCATCCCGAACTGTTCTGCTCCGCCGCTCCCATGGGCGGCGGCCACCAGCGCGAAAAGCACGTCTCCGATCACAAAGGCCCCGAAGGCGAAGCCGAGGGTTATGTTTTTGAAGCCGGCAACAACACATGGGATCTCGCCCGCAAAGTCGATGTGAAGTGGCTGGTCGTTGTCGGCACCAAGGACTTCAACTACGAAGCAAACCTCGCCTGGATGCAGCACCTCACCTCACGCGGCGTGAGATACGAAAAGATCGTCGTTCCCGATGTGCCCCACAATGCCGCGCAAGTCTACGAAAAAATCGGACCGGCGGCCATGAAGTTCCACGCAGCCTGCTTCAATGCTCGATAACCTGCGCCGGTAGGTCAATCCGCTTCCGCGGCGTCTGCCCGGCAAGCTTCATTGCCAGGCTCCGCACCGCCTCATAGCCGATCCGCACCGGATCCTGCGCCAGCATCGCATCGAATCGCATCCACCCTTTGCGCAATCATCGCATCCACAATCTGGATCTGTCGCGCATAATCCGTTTCCTCCTGCGGACCGTTCCATTGCACATCGGCGCCGAACTCAGCCGCCGCCTTCTTCACCCCTTCATGGATCGAAACGAAAAACAGGTGCGATGTTTCGGCGCCACTCCGATCGCACGGCGCCTTTCCCGGCGGCACCCCGCCCCAAGCAAAGCGCTCAGCGCCACACGCCGCGTGGCCGTCATGCCCGGTCGAAGCTCGGCACCTTCATCAATTCCCCACCCTTCAGCGCCGATTGATGCGCCACCATCCCCGGCACAGTCATCGCCAGAGCATCGTACACATTCACCGCCGGCTCGCGATTCTCCACCAGCGCCTGAATAAACTCCGCCGAAAGGAAAGCCGCGCTCCCTCCGTGCCCGCTGTTATGCCGCATCGCCGGCGGCAGCAACTCGCTATTCCAAAACTCCGGCACATTCGCCGCACGCGGCTTCCCATACCGGTCCTGCCAGATATCCCCGTGAATCCCGGGCTTCGCCATCAGCAGCGATCCCTTCTCGCCGTACCACTGCGCCCGCTCCATCTCCGCCGCCGCAATCTGGCGGAACTCGTTGTGCCGCACCAAGTGCCCCTTGTTCGTCTTCATCGCCGCGAATTCGTTGAAGAACGGATTTTTGTACACGTTCGTCGGAATGCGTGCCGCCTTGGCCCGTTCCTCCAACCCCTGGCAACTCACGCTGACGATCCGCTCGCCCGTCACCCCCACCACGAACCCCAGCGAATGCGTCGGATAATGCATCGGAGGCAGCCCCTGCCGCCAGCTAGGTGAGCCATCGGGATGAAACCATAACGACGGTCTTTTGTTCAGGCGATCCTCAATGTTGAAATCGTGATAGTACTCCACTTCGCTATACGTGATCTCACCGAAAGCACCCTGCTTGTACAGATTCCGGGCATGAATCGCCGCCTGCCGGTAATAGCTCGATTCCGCCATCATGTACCGCAGTCCCGTCTTTTCCTTCACCGCGCGCAGTTGCTCCGCCTCCTTCCAGACTCATCGCCGCGGGAACCGCGCAGCACACATGCAGCCCGCGCTCCATGCACGTCTTCACATGCTTCACGTGATCGACAGCCCCGCTGAACACTGCCACGGCATCCAGATCGCGCCGCTTCGCCAGCATGTCCTCCATCGAGTCGTACACGCTGTCGCACTTGTAGTGATCGCGCAAACGCTTGCGCCGTTCCGCGTACAGATCCGTCACCGCGGTAACAACGCAATTCGGATGCTCGTGAAAATGAAACGTCGCCCCGAACCCGCCGCCCACAACGGCAAGACGAATCTTCTTGTCCGATTGGGGCATGGCGGCGAACGCTGCCGCCTGCCCCAGAAACGCTCTCCGGCTGAACATGCAGCCTCCTAGATGTATGCGATGACGTCGATCTCCACCAGCGAGTTGCCCGGAATCCCGCCCGCGGCCGCAATCGTCGTCCGCACCGGAGGCTCCGCGCCGAACCGCCCGTGAAACGCCTCGTTCATCTCCTTGTAGTCCTTCAGATCGTTGAGATACACGTTGCACTTCAGAACCTTGTCCATCGACGATCCGCAGGCCTTCAACCGCTCTTCAATCACGTCCAACACATGCTTCGTGTGCGCCTTGATGTCCCCTTCAAAATGCGCGCCAATGCCCGCAATAAAGAGCAGGTTGCCATAGGACACCGCGCCGTTGAACAGCGGCGTCTTCTCCGGTTTCTTGCCATTGCTGTAATGCACCTTTTTCACCGGCTTATCTTGCGCCTTCACCGCCGGTGCGGCCGCTGCTGCCGCCGCGGTGACTCCCGCGGCTTTCTTGAAAAATTTACGACGATCGGTTGCCATATGAAGGATTGTACACCCGCCCTTCCGGCATCCTTCTATTCCCCGCCGCCGCGAGTCCGGATCGAATCCGGATGATTCACCACCGGCAGCCACCGCGCCAGATCGCGTTTCACCGTCTCGTATTGCGGATTCCCCGCCAGGTTATGCCATTCCAAATCGTCCGTCACGTGATCGTATAGCTCCTCCGTGCCGTCCGCGTAACGGATATACCGGAACCGCTCGTTGCGCACCGAATGATTGTTCCGCCCGAATGTGGTCAGCGCCGGCCGATCCCACGTTGCCGAAGGATTCTTCAACAAGGGCGCCAGGCTCACACCCTCCAGTCCCTTCTTCGCCGGCAGCCCATGCAATTCCACCAGCGTGGGATATATATCCAGCAGATTCACCGGGCGTTCGCATCGGCCGCCCGGCCGCGTCACTCCCGGGACCACCATCATCAGCACGTTGTGCGTCGCTTCTTCCCACAGTGCAAACTTCCGCCAATGCAGCTTCTCACCCAAATGCCAACCATGATCGCTCCACAACACAATCGTCGTGTTGTCGCGATAAGCACTCGCATCTAAAGCGTCCAGCACACGCCCCAATTGCGCATCGGTGAAAGCAATCGAGGCAAGATACGCCTGCACCGCCTTCTTCCACTGCTTGTGCTCCAGAACTTTACGATGATCCCCGTCCGGCTTCGCCATCTTCTTCCCGATCGGCGGCACATCGTCCAAATCGTCGTCCTTTACGCTGGGCATCGTAATGTTATCCCGCGCGTACATGTCGAAATACTTCTCCGGCACATACCAGGGCAAATGCGGCCGGAACAGCCCGCATGCCAGGAAAAACGGCTTCTCCTGCTTCTTCTGCAACTGTCCCGTAACATAATCCACCGTCTTGTAATCGCCCATGTCCGAATCGGGATTCTTCACCGGCCCCCAATCGAAATGCGCGGTGTTCGGAATGCCGTTCACCGGCCGCTTCTCCGGCATCGGATCCGGATATTTCTGCTTGTCCAGCGCCGGCGCGAATTCATCCCAACTCGCCGGATCGGGAAACGCATCGTGGTAAATCTTCCCCGACCCCATCGCCTTGTATCCATGCGCCCGGAAATATGCCGGCAGCGTCACCGCGTCCTTGGCCACCGGCGACTGCCGGAAGGGTTGGCTGTTGTCGTAGATCCCGGTAGTCGACGGACGCAATCCCGTCATCAGCGCTGCGCGCGATGGGTTGCAGGAGGGCGCCGCGCAATAGGCGCGGGTGAACAGCACTCCGCGTTTCGCCAGCCTGTCGAAATTCGGCGTCCGCGAGTCAGGATGCCCGCCCAGACAGCCGATCCAATCGTTCAAATCGTCCACGGCGATAAACAACACATTCCGACGTGGCGGCGCGCCCTGCGCCCCCAACATCGCGGGCACGCCCGCGGCAGCCGTTTTCATCCATTCGCGCCGGTTCATTCTCATCGCAACCCATCCTTACTTCAGAAACCCGCTGCGCAGTGGATCCGCCAGCGAGATCTTTGCATTATATTCATCCCCGATCGCCAGCAGCTTTCGCAACTCCGGCGACAATCCAGCCTTTGTCTGTTCGCTCAACATCCCATCCTGATACTGCTGCTGTGGCTTGTCCCATCGCGTGTAGAACGCGTGCAGGCATCGCCGCGGGCCACCGCTGCGATTGGCTGTTCCGCCATGCCAGGCATGCGTATTCACCACCGCCACGCTCCCCGCCGGAGCCAGTAGCAGAATCTCGTCCGGATGCGCCGCCATCGGATCTTCCATGACATCCTCGGGCAGTTTGCCCCATTTGTGCGACCCCGGCACCAATCGCGTCGCGCCATTCTCCGCCGTGAAATCGTCGAGCATCCAGATCACGTTGCAGATTGTGTTGCCCTTTTCATCCGGCAGCGATCCCGTATCGCAGTGCAGCGGCTGCACCCAATCCGTCCTTGGATTCGGAGCCCGCGCATTCAAGCTCGACAGCTTGAACTCGCCGGGAATCACCGCGGCCACGTACTCCAGAACCTCCGGCATCGCTATGATGCGCCGGAAAACCTCGCCCTTATCCACCAAGTTCGCCAGCCGCTGGGTGTCCTGCTCCTGCCGGAACTCCGATCCCGCCTTGTCTCCTTCCGCCGCAAACACAGCCTCCAACTGCGCCCGGGCTTCCTCCAAAAACACCGCACTCATGAAATGTTCCAGCACAACAAAGCTCCGTTCGTCCAGTTGCCTTCGATGCTCGTCCGGGATCATGGCATGATTGTACCTTGTGGCTACTCCCATTCCACACCTGAAGACAATCCTCGTCCGTGCCACCAATTGGGTTGGCGACGCCGTCATGGGCCTGCCCGCCCTGCGCGCCATCCGCACCCGCTTCCCTGACGCTCGCATCTCCGTGCTTGCCCTACCGTGGGTCGCCGACCTCTATTGCCGTGAGCCGTTCTGCGATGAAGTCATCCCCTACACCGCCACTCGCGGCGCCCGCGACTGGCAGGGCAAATGGCAACTCGCCCAGGATCTCCGCGCACGCCATTTCGATGCTGCATTCCTCTTCCAGAACGCTTTCGAGGCTGCCTTCGTTGCTTGGCTCGCCGGCATCCCCATCCGCCTCGGTTACAACCGCGATGGCCGCGGAGTCCTCCTCACACACCGCATTCCCGTACCCCAGAAAGGCGAGATTCCGCCTCACGAAAGCTTCTACTACCTCGAACTCCTCCGCCGCGCCGGCCTGCTCGACGAACTCCCCAAGGAGGCCTTCATCCGCCTGGAAGGAGCCTCCGCCGCGCGCCAGGCGGGTCTCGCTCTGCTCCACGACAGGGGCATCCACGGCCCCGTGATTGGCGTCAGTCCCGGCGCAGCCTACGGCACCGCCAAGCGATGGCTGCCCGATCGTTTCGCCGAAGCCGCCGCCATCGTCGCCAGGGAGCACAACGCCACCGTCGTCCTGTTCGGCGCCAAGGATGAGCGCCCTTTGTGCGAAATCGTCCACTCTTACCTGCGGTCCTTCGCCACGCCGGCACACAACCTCGCCGGCGAAACCACGCTCAGGGAATTCGTCGAATTGACAGCCGCCTGCCTCCTCAGCCTCACCAACGATTCCGGCGCCATGCACATCTCCTCCGCACTCGGCGTCCCCACCGTCACCGTCTTCGGAGCCACGGACCACATCGCCACGGGACCCACCGGCCCCCTCGCCAAGGTTGTCCGCGAACCCGTCTTTTGCAGCCCCTGCTTCCTGCGCGAATGTCCCATCGACCATCGCTGCATGACCGAAGTCCCCGCCGCCCGTGTAGCGCGGACAGCCCTCGACCTGCTGCAATAGAGAACTTGGAGTTTCCCCGTTTGATCGACACCAGAACGAAAATCGTCAGTCAGGATGAAGCGCGCCGGTTGGCCGCAAAAGGCGGTCTCCTCCCCGTCCGCACGTACTGCGACCCCATGCTCCCCGGCCACCTCGCTGACCTCGGCACACTCGCAGCGTCACAGCGTCTGCTCCTCATCGTCGACTCGCCGCCGGACGCCTACCTCGACTCCCGTGCCCGTTGCGAACTCGCGGCATCCCTCGCATTTGTCGCCGCGGTCACCACCGGCGACGCCGCCTTCGCGCAATCGCTCGAAGCCTTCGACGCCACCCCTGCCGAAGAGCAGCACCGCGCCAACTTCGTCCAAACCGTCCGCCGGAAGTCGGGTTCCTGAGCACATGCGAATCCTCATCGTGCGGCTAGGCGCCATGGGCGACGTCATTCACGCTCTCCCCGCCTCGGCCGCATTGCGCCGCCGCTTCCCCGATGCCCACATCGCCTGGGCCATCGAACCGCGCTGGATGCCCCTCCTGCACCGCAATCCCCACCTCAACGAAATCGTCGCCCTCAACCGCAAGCAGTGGCCCAGTATCAAAGCAGCATGGAAACAATTGCACGCCCACCCCTACGACGTAGCCTTTGACTTCCAGGGGCTCATCAAATCCGCCCTCACCGCGTTCGCCTCCCGAGCCAAACAGATCGCCGGATACCATCGCTCCCAACTCCGTGAGTGGCCCGCCGCCTTCTTTTACACCGAGACAGTGCGCGCCACCGCGCCTCATATCGTCGACCGGCATCTCGAACTCGCCGGCGCCCCGCACACGGCGGCCCAATTTCACCTCCCGCCCGGCAAGCCCGAAGGCGCACTTCCCGACGGCCCTTTCGTTCTAGCCTCCCCCATCGCCGGTTGGCCTTCGAAAGAATGGCCCCTCGACCGCTACTCCGAACTCGCCCGACTCCTCCCCGTACCACTGGTCCTGAACGGTCACCCCGCCGCCGAACCACGTCTGCGGGCCATCCCCAAGACACACACGCACATCTCCTCCATCGATGGATTGATCGATGCCACGCGCCGCGCCCGCGCCGTGGTGGGCGTCGACAGCGGCCCCCTCCATCTCGCCGCGGCTCTCCACAAACCCGGAGTCGCTATTTACGGCCCCACGGACCCCGTGCGCAATGGACCCTACGGCGCATCCATCCGCGTGCTCCGCCAGCCCCAGGCCGTCACCAGCTACAAACGCCGCCATACCGCCGACCCCAGCATGCTCGCCATCACACCCGCCATGGTCGCCCGTGAATTGGAGGCCGTCCTTCCATGAAATTCCCCAAACCCTATGCCGACATCGTCCAGCGTTTCCGCGTCCCCGGCGGATTCCTCCTGCTCGGTTCGTTCCTCTATTTCTCCCAACCCTCGCTCCAATCCGTACTCTGTGGACTCCCCATCAGCATCGCCGGCCTGCTTATCCGTTCCTGGGCTGCGGGTCATCTCGCCAAGAATGAGGACCTTGCCCAAAGCGGTCCTTACGCCTACGTCCGCAACCCGCTCTACCTCGGTTCCCTATTCCTTGCCGGCGGGCTTGTCTACGGCTCACAAAGCATCACCGTCTTCGTCATCTTCGCCGCCGCGTTCCTGCTCATCTATCTCCCGGTCATCCAACTCGAGGAAGAACACCTCCGCAAAATCTTCCCCAGCTACGCGCAGTACGCAGCACGAGTGCCGGCACTCATCCCTACCTTCCGGACACAACCCTCCCCCATGCCGTTCCGGCCCGAATTGTTCCGCCGCAATAAGGAATGGAAGGCCATGCTCGGCTACGGATTCGGACTCGCCTGGCTCCTCTGGCGGGCCCTCTAGCGAATCGGCGAAAACGGCAGCGGACGCAGCAGCACGTTCGATATGTTCGACACAATCTCCGCATCGCTTAGCCCCGGCGTCGCCCGCAACTTCAACCACTCCGGATCGCTCACAAACGCCGCCCAGTTCTTTTCCCGCGCCGCCAGATTGTCGTACACCAGCATGTACGTCAAATTCGGCAACCGCCGACCCGCAATCGCCTCCCCAAAGAACACCGGAGTCAACCCCACCCGCCGGAAGATCGCCGTCTCTCCGCCCGTTTCGAACATCGCGATCTTCTTCGCCAGCGACGAAGGCGAATTCGATTCATAGGTTCGCAACTCAAAAATCCGAGCCGTCTTCCCCGCCGGAGACACTTCCACCTCCGGCATCGTCGCAAACGCCCGGAACAGGTTCGTCTCCATCCGCTGATAACTCAACCCTCCCTTGGCATCCAGCGCCGCCCGTTCCTTCTGATACTTTGCGTCCGCCCGGATCTTATCCATCGCCGTCTCCATCGCCCCCAATCCCGGGTAGCTCGAAAGCATGTACAGAAAAGGTCCGTCCGGTGCAATGAGATTCGTAAACACCCCTTGCACCTTCCCCCCGGCCCGCTCCAGCGCCGGCATGTAGCTGTCGCGGATGAAATCCCCCGTCCGCTGCATCTGTCCGTCCGCGCTATTGCGCAACTGGAAATAGCGCAGTTCCAGAATCGAGCGCGGTTTGTCCGCGGCGGGCATCGAGGCCGCAGCCGCGCCCGGCACGGTGAGCAATGATTTCCGGCGTGTCATACACGCCATCGTACAACGCTCCAACCACTCCTCTTGACAATTTTCGTTGCAACGATAACAATGAAGCTGTGCCCGGCAAACTCGCCACGCAAATCAAGCAAACCAAACCCTTTCCGTCCCTCGAAGAAGAAGCCTTCCTCAATATCCTCCGCACCGCCGACACCCTGCTCCAGAAAGAAACCGCCCTCCTCGATTCCTTCGGCGTCTCCCCTGCCCAATACAACGTTCTCCGCATTCTCCGCGGCGCCGGCCCCAACGGCCTCCCCTGTGGCGAAATCGCCGGCCGCATGATCACTCGCGACCCCGACATTACCCGCCTCACCGACCGTCTCGAAAAACGCGCTCTCGCCGTCCGCTCACGCGAATCCTCGGACCGCCGCGTCGTCACCGTCCGCATCACCCGCGAAGGCCTCGATCTTCTTGCCTCTCTCGATAAGCCCATAAGCGATCTCCATCGCCGTAACCTCTCCCATCTGGGAACGTCCAATCTCAAGACCCTGATCGATCTGCTCGAACAAGCCAGGGCACAGGAGTAATCGCCGATGACAAAGTTTGCAGCCATTCTTACGCTTGCCTTTACGCTCCACGCTGAGCCCCAAACGTATTCCATCGATGCCGCACACGCCACGGTGCAATTCTCCGTGCGACATCTCATGGTGTCCAACGTCAAAGGAACCTTCGGCAAGTTCAGCGGCACGGCCGTGTGGGATCCGGCCAACCTTGCCGCGGCCAAACTCGATGCCACCGTCGACGTCGCCAGCGTGAACACCAATCAGGCCAAACGCGACGAGCACCTCCGCAGCGCCGATTTCTTCGACGTCGCAAAATACCCCACCATGACGTTCCGCTCCACTCGCTTCCACAAGAGCGGCGGCCAACTGAAGATGACCGGGCAACTCACCATCAAGGGCATCACGAAAGAAGTTACTTTCGATATCGATGGTCCTACCGACGAGGTCAAAGACCCGCGTGGCATTTTCCGGCGCGGAGCGTCAGCCACAGCCACCATTAACCGCAAAGACTTCGGACTCACCTACAACGCGTTGATGGAAGCCGGCGGAGCCGTCGTCGGCGACGAAGTGAAGATCCTGCTCGAAGCCGAACTCGTCAGGAAGTAGGCTTCACAACCATCCCGTCCGTCAACACAAGGTCTGTGGGCAGAACCAGCCGTTCTCCGTCACGCAGGCCTTCTTTCACTTCCAGCCGTGTCACGCTCGCTGCGCCCAGCACCACTTTCCGCCAGCGTACCTTGTCCCCTTCGAGCACGAACACTCCGGATTCATTGTTCTCCCGCCGCAGCACTTCCTTCGGAATCGTCAGGGCATTCTCCACCACGTTCGTGCGGATCTCCGCGTTCACGTTCGTCTGCGGCAGCAGCAGCCGTTCACCATTCTCGATCGCGCATTGCACCTCGCCCACCTGCCGCGAACCCAGCGCCACAATCTGCGAAGGGAGCCGTTCCACCGTCCCCTGCCATTGCTTCCCCGCCAGCGCATCCCACGTAATCGTCACCGCTTGGCCCGTACGAACGTTCCCTAACTCCGGCTCATCCACAAACACTTTCACCCGGACTTGTTCCAGCCGGCCGATCTCCCCGATCGCATCTCCCATCCGCACAAACGCGCCTTTCCGCGCCTCCAACTGATACACCGTCCCGCCCAGCCCCGCGCGAATCACGCTCATTTCCAGGCGCCGCCGGGCCCCATCGGCCGCCACCTCCGCTTCGCGCAACCGAGCCTGTGCCGCCTCGCGATCCTGCGGCTGCACAAGCGTCGCCGACTTTCGTTCCAATGCCCGCAGTTCCGTCTCCAGTTGCACCGCGCGATCCTTGGCCTGCTGCAACTCGAACCGCGTCGCCGCCTTCTTCTCCACCAATCGTTCGAGCGACGCAATCTGCCGTAGCACCTGTTCCCGCTCCACCCGAGCCCGCGCCGCGGCTGCTTCAATTTCCGCGGCGGCCGTCGAGGAACCCACCTGCGCCAACTTGTCCAACTCCGCCTTTACCTGAGCAATGCGCGCTTCCGCGGCGGCCAACTCCCGCCGCGCCTCCGAAGCATCCAACTCCGCCACCACCGCGCCCGCAGCCACCTGCTGCCCTTTCTCCACGGCCACGCGCACAATCATCCCATCCCGCGGAGCACGCACTACGGTCCATTCGAGCGGCTCCACCTTCCCATTCGTCGCCACCATGCTCACCAGCCGTTGCCGCACCGGCGAAACCACCGACACCTCCGGCGGAGCGTTACGAACCCGGTACACATACCAAGCCCCCGCGCACACCAGCACCAGCAGCACCAACCCCACTACCTTCTTCATCGGGAACCGCTCGCGCAGTAGTGAAACAGAATCTGCCATTCCGCACGCTGCACTCGCAGCGCTAAATCCTCGTCCGCCGATCCCGGCCGCCGCCGCGCCTTCTCCACGAAGTCAATAAACGCAAACGGATCCCACGACGCCCCCACCTTGTACCCAAGCCCGCGAGCCGCCTCGGCAATCAACGGAAACACCGCATGCGAACCCACCTTGTGGAACCAATACCCCGCATTCCCCGGATCCGGCTCCTGCCGGTGCATGATGCCATGCCAAAAGCTACCGTCCCGCGTGTGGATTGCCTGCGACAGCGCATGCGATTCCTCCAAACAGGAAAAATACAGCCACAACCCGCTCAACGCCGCCTCCGGAGCACGAGCCCCCGGGAACAATTCCGCAGCCGAACTCGCCTGCAACAACCGCCGGGCTTCCATCGAGGAACACGTACCCGAAGCCAGCGGCATCAGCCGCTCTCCGTTGCCGTCGAGAGCCAGAATTTGCGATATCCTGGAGTCGTACTGGGAAGGATCGAAGGCCATGAAATTCCTATTGTGCCAGATCAGCCTCACAGCTTTGCTCTTCGCCCAAGCCCCGCACGAAGCCAAAACCAAGGCACTCTGCGAAGCCATGCAAAGGGGATACACTTACCTCGCTGACAAGCCTGCCGAATCCTATCTCCAATCCATCGTCAGCCGCATGGGCCAGGCCACCATCCGTATCGTCGATGAACAGGAACCCTGGGCCGACTACACTCCCTGCCGTACGATTCTCGTCACCAAAGGCTTCCTGCAAAAGGCTGCCTCGGAACGCGAACTCGCCGAAACCATCGCCCACATGATCGCCCACGCGGACCAACCGCCATGGACTAGTCCAAGCCGTGGAATTCCTCTTTTCTACCGCCACCACTATCCAAAATACATCCACCCGGACACGCTCATTCCGCAATACCACCTACGCGAATCCGACGCCAATCAGCGCGCCGCCGAACTCCTCGCCACCTTTACCCCCGATCCGGAAAGCAACGGCCTCAAAGCCTTTCAACAAAGCCACCCACTACCCGTTAGAAAGCCACCTACCCTCTACCGCTGAACCACAACCGGCGCGCCGTCTCCCCCAGAATCTGAGCCCTGGCCGCATCCGTCAATGGCAGGTCCTTCTGAAAGATCCGCAGATGTTCCGCATACGTCACCTTGGGCGTCCACAACTCACAAGGAAAATCGCTCCCCCAGACGCAGCGTTCCGGCCCGTACGCCTCGACAACTTTCATACAGGCCCCATGCAGGTCCGCGCACGGATACCCCGTTGCGCTCCCCGTCGGCAGAAACGTCAGCTTCGCATGCAAATTCTTGAACCGCGCCAATCGCAGCACATCCGCCAGAATCGTCTCCATCTGCGGCCCTACCTTCAGATTCAGGCAATGATCCAGCACCACCCGCAGCTTCGGAAACTCGCCCAGCATCTTCTCCAACTCCCCCACCTTCTCCCGCCCAACCAGAACATTAATCACCAACCCGCCATCCGTCGCCGTCTTCCACAACGCCCGCACACCCGGATGATCCAATCTTCCGTCGCGAGCCGGAATGCTCCGCATCCCCCGCAGCCCGTATTTCTCGGCAAACCCCTTCAGCAACCCCGGACTGCGCGTATCGTCCGGATCCAGCGTACACACGCCCGCGGTCCAGCTTCGATTCGCCGCCGCCGAATCGCAAATATAGCGGTTGTCGAAACGATAAAACGTGCTCGTCTGGATCAGGCACGCCCGATCTACACCATTAGCCCGCACCGATTCCCACAGATGCTCGAGTGAGCCCTTCCCCGCGGGAGGCCGGTACGGCTTCTCAATCGGAGGATACTTTTTCTCGTCCGGCGCGTAGATGTGGGCGTGCGTGTCGATGACCAGCATCAGTCACCCTGCGTGCCGGCCAGTTGCACCAAGCCTTCCGTCTTGCCCTCCAGCACCGCGGATGCCTCTTCCATCGTGAAGTTCTCCACTTTCGCCGAGATATTCATCGAGCAGAACTTCGGTCCGCACATCGAGCAGAAGTGCGCATCCTTGAAGCCTTCCTGCGGCAGCGTCTCATCGTGCATCGCCCGCGCGGTCTCCGGATCGAGCGCCAACTCAAACTGCCGCCGCCAATCGAACTTATACCGCGCCCGCGACAGTTCATCGTCCCGATCCCGAGCCCCAGGCCTGTGCCGCGCCACATCGGCCGCATGCGCCGCAATCTTATACGCGATGATCCCCTGCTTCACGTCTTCGCGATTCGGCAGTCCCAGATGCTCCTTCGGAGTCACATAGCAAAGCATCGAAGCACCGTACCAGCCGATCATCGCCGCCCCGATGGCCGAAGTAATGTGGTCATAACCCGGAGCGAAATCCGTCACCAGCGGCCCCAGCGTGTAGAACGGAGCCTCGTAGCACAGTTCCTTCTCCTTCTCCACCTGAAGCTGAATCTGGTCCATCGGCACGTGCCCCGGACCTTCGATCATCACCTGTACATCGTGCTTCCAGGCAATCTGTGTCAGCTCGCCCAGCGTCTTCAACTCCGCAAACTGCGCCTCATCGCTCGCATCCGCCAGCGATCCCGGCCGCAGTCCGTCGCCCAGCGAAAAGCTGACATCATGCTTCTGGAAAATCTTGCAGATGTCCTCGAACCGCTCATACAGGAAGTTCTGCCGGTGGTTTTTCACCATCCACTCGGCCAGGATCGAGCCTCCACGGCTCACGATCCCCGTAATGCGCTTCGTCGTCAATGGAACGTATTGAATCAGCACGCCGGCATGGATGGTCATGTAGTCCACACCCTGCTCAGCCTGCTCCTCAATCACTTCCAGCATCACGTCCGCGGTCAAATCTTCCACTCGGCGCACCCGCGACAAGGCTTCGTAAATCGGCACCGTTCCGATCGGCACTGGCGATTCCGCGATGATCGCCTTCCGGATCTTCGGAATATCGCCGCCCGTGGAAAGATCCATCACCGTATCGGCCCCGTACTTCACCGCATACTGGAGCTTGTCCAGTTCGCCCGCAATGTCCGATGTCGTCGACGAGTTGCCGATGTTCGCATTGATCTTGCACTTCGCCGCAATACCGATCGCCATCGGCTCCAGATTCGTGTGATGGATGTTGGCCGGAATGATCATCCGTCCGCGCGCCACCTCCGCCCGCACGGTCTCTGCATCCAGTTGCTCCCGTTTGGCGACGTAGAGCATCTCCTCCGTCACGATGCCCTTTCGCGCATAGTGCATTTGAGTGCGAACCGGATCATTCGCGCGTTTCGAAACCCAATCTTTACGCATACGCATTGATTATGACAGACCCTTACTGCTTGGTGAACACGTGCTTCATTTCAATATCGCCTTGCGGAGTATTCAGCTTGCGATCCATCGTCAGTGTCTTGCCTTCGTCGGAAAGCGACCAGGTATCCTGAATGACAATCTCGTTACCCTGCAATTCCAACTTCGACACCACCACCAGAGTCTCGCCTTCCCACTTCGCCGTGCTCTTCATCGGAGCGTTGCGGAACGTGTTCGTCGTCTCTTTCTCAGTGCTGTAGTTCAACTCAATCTGAAACGCACCCTGCTGGCTGACCTGCGAGACATTGACCTTCAGCTCGTTGTCCTTTTGCTCGACCACCTGCTCCACCTTCTCCGGCGCGGGCATCGGTCCAAAATCGCTCTTCTCGAGAACGATCTTCCAAGTCCCCGTGAAATCCGGCTTCGCCATGGCCGGCGACGCCATCGGCAAGCACACAGCGGCTGCCGCCGCGATCACAAATTGCTTCCGCAGCATATCTCGATTCGCCTCTCCTACTTTTTCTCGAAATGAATCTTGTATTGGAACTCGCCTTGCGGCGTCGTAATTTGCGCACTCACCGTCAAGGACTTCCCACCGTCCCCCAGCGCCCAGCGCTCCACCGTGCTGATTTCGGCGCCTTGCACCTGTCGCTTCGTCCTCACAACCAGTTCTTCGCCCTCCCACACCGCCGTGCCCTTCAATTCACCGAATCGAGTGGTTTGCGTGAACTCCTGCCCGTCGGTGGTGTACTTATACTCCGTGGTGATTTCCCCCTGCTGCCCAGTCTGCACGGTCTTCACCAGCATGCTCGGATCCTTGTGAGCAATTGTCCGCTCAATCTTCGACGGAGCAGGCATCTGCCCAAAATCACTCTTCTCCGCCACCATGTTCCACACCCCTGTCAGATCCTGCTTGGCAAACAAAGCGGACGCCATCAGGCACAGCACTGTACAAATTCGTAGTTTCATCGGGAAGCCTCCAGAGCGATGACGCCCATGAGTATAGCTCAACATCAGTCCCAGGGCAGGAATACACTTCGTTTCGGAACGACTTCGCAGCGGCGCCGCAGTCCGGTGAACCGGAGGTGGCTTCGAACTCCATTAGACTAGGATGGAGTTCCCATGAGTTCTCTCATCTTCGACGCTCACCTCGATCTATCCATGAACGCGATGGAATGGAATCGCGACATCCGGCTCCCTCTGGTGGAGATCCGCCGCCGGGAACTCGGGATGACGGACAAACCGGACCGGACGCGGAACACCGTCTGTCTACCGGAAATGCGGCGAGCCCGCATCGGCCTATGCGTGGCCACCCAGATCGCCCGATTCTCCGGCCGCTTCAGCAAGCTTCCTGGCTGGAGCAGTCCCGAGCAAGCCTGGGCGCAGACACAGGGGCAACTGGCCTGGTATCGCGCCATGGAAGAATGCGGAGAACTCGTGCAACTCCGCACGAAGGAAGATGTGGCGCGGCACGCCGTACTCTGGCGCGAAGCAACGGAGGAACAACTACAAAAACTCCCTATCGGCTACCTCTTGAGCCTGGAGGGAGCCGACTCCATCCTCAGTTGGAAACACCTGGAACGATCGAGAGCCGACGGACTGATCGCCTTAGGCCCCGTGCACTACGGTCCGGGCATTTATGGCCATGGCACCGACGATGAGGGAGAACTGACCCCGCGCGGCCGGGAGTTGCTGAAGGAAATGGAGCGGCTCGGCATCATCCTCGATGTCACCCACCTTTGCGATAAGAGCTTCTGGGACGCCCTCCGCCATTACAACGGTCCGCTTTGGGCCAGCCACCACAACTGCCGATCCCTGGCCAATTGGAATCGGCAACTCAGCGACGATCAGATCAAAGCCATCACCGAACGGGGAGCGGTCATCGGCATGGCATTCGACGCCATCATGATGGTGCACGGCTGGACGCACATGCGTTCCAGGCCCCAGGATTTCAATCTGAAACTCGAAAAAATATGTGAGCATATCGACCATATCTGCCAAATCACGGGAAACTGCCGGCACGTCGGCATCGGCTCAGACCTCGACGGTGGCTACGGAACCGAACAGACCCCGATGGATCTGGACAGCATTGCCGATCTGCAAACTCTCGCCGCCCCCCTGCTGTCACGCGGCTACTCCCAGCAAGACGTCGACGCCATCTTCAGCGGCAACTTTCTCCGGTTCCTGGGCGAGCACCTCGCGTGAAACCTACAGGCGTCCGCTACCTCGTGCTTGGCGTCGCCACCGCCAATGCTTTTCTGCTCTATCTGGACCGGATTTGCATGGCTGCGGTCGTACAATCGGCAAGCTTCCAGAACGAGATGGCGCTCGATCCGCAAAGCACCGGCGATGTGCTCGCCTCCTTTTTCTTCGCCTACGCCCTGGGCCAACTGCCCGCGGGGTGGCTGGCCGACCGCTTCGGGCCGCGAAAGATGCTGGTGGCCTATATCGCACTGTGGTCCGCCTGCACAGCGGCAACCGGTCTGGTGACGGGCCTGCTGAGCCTGGTGATTGTGCGTTGCGCCTGCGGCCTTGCGGAAGCAGGCGCCTACCCCACAAGCGCGCTCATGATTTCCCGTTGGTTTCCCTTTTCGCAACGAGCGCGCGCCAACGGCGTCGTCGCCTTCGGAGGCCGCGTCGGCAACTCGATGGCGCTTTGGTTGACAGCCGGCGCCATCGCGGTGATGGGCTCGTGGCGGCCCGTCCTCTGGATCTACGGTGTGATTGGCATCGGCTTGGCGGCCGCCACTCATATTGTCTTCCGGGACCACCCCGCCGAACATCCATGGGCGAATCAAACCGAGAAAGAACTGGTGCCGCAGCTTCGCCCGGTCCCATACCAATGGCCCTTTCGCGCTTTGTTGCGGCACACCGGTTTGTGGTTTTTCAATATCGGCACCATTGGACTCAACTTCGGATGGGCATTCCTCATCACCTGGCTTCCCGCCTACATGCAGGAGGTCCACAAACTCGATCGTGTGGTCGCCAGCCGCTACGTTTCCATCGCATTGTTTTGCGGGCTGGGGGGAATGTTGTTCGGCGGTTGGTGGTGCGACTTGTTGACGCAGCGCTTCGGCCAGCGGTGGGGACGCCGGCTGCCCTTCGTCATCGCCGGCGCGGTCTGCATCGCTGCGTACCTTTTATGTCCGCTCATCGCGAACCCCGTTGCCGTCGCCGTAGCCTGTAGCGTTGTTGCCTTTGCATCCGACAGCGTGGGGCCGGCAGTCTGGGCCATCGGCCAGGATATCGGCGGCCGCCACGTCGCCTCGACGCTCGGCTGGAGCAACATGTGGGGTAACTTCGGCGCCTCGGCCGTAGCTAAGGTCATCCCCTTCGTCCTGGCAACCCAATTCCACTTCGCGGACTGGCGAGAGATCTTCTGGCTCTGTGCCTGCGGTTTTGTCCTACTTGGCGTCGCGCCACTTCTCGTGGACAGCACACGTACTCTCGCCAGTGAGTGATTGGCATTTGCGGTAGACCGGGCCGGCTCAACTTTTTCTCCTGTCCCGCTTGATAGTAATGCAGGCAGATATCTGGTCCGGTCGCTATGGCTTTCAATCTGCGATCCTGCCACACGCCATCGAAATCGCCGTCGGGAGCATTGCCTTTCTGGCGATTCTTGGCATGCAAGGAGGTTCATGATGAACACACAATCGGGAATGCAAAGCGCTGCGCTACCGGCGCGCTGGGGAGCAGAGAGCGGGCGCCTTGTGCCCGTCGTCGAAGTGTTTGTCTATCTCCAGCTACTGGATGTGCTCACGACGATGATTGGTTTCCTCCTTGGACTCGGGGAGGCGAGCCCATTCATCCGCTGGCTGATGCAAATGGGACCGCTCTCCGGACTCCTGGCCAGCAAAGCCATCGCTGTCCTCCTGGGTGGCTATTGTGTTTGGCAGAAACGCTTTCAGGTAATCAAACTGATTAACTATTGGTATGCTGCTCTTGTGGTTTGGAACCTGTATCTGATATTCCTCGTACTGTCCCGCTTTCGTCCGTCCTGAGTGACACCGCCGGATCACCAGGGCCCCAACGCTGCCCCGTCGAAAGGATGAGCTATGGAAACAGGTTTCGCCACCAGCGAGAGCAACAGGCACGAAGCTCTTCCTCAACCACCCATCAGCATCGAGCAATTAGATATTCCCATCCCATTGGTGACGGATTTAGTCCTCCGCCGCCTCAACTTGGACCCAAGCCGACAGCTTGGGTCAGCTTCGCCGCCAACTCAAGCTATCCAATCAAATCGTCGAGGGAATCTGCCGTCACCTCATGAAGCAGCAACTCGCCGAAAACCGCGGGATGGCCGGTTAGGACTATGTATGTATTCGACCTCACGGCGGCGGGCCGCCAACTGGCTTCGATCGCATGCGAGTCTGCCACTCTGCGGGGCCCGCTCCCATGTCGCTCCAGGCATACGAAGCTGTCGTGGCACGGCAAAAGTGGACGCCGGCACTGGATCGAGGCAAGTTGGAGTCGACCTTTGCGGTCCTGGTGGTGAGTTCGCGCCTCCTCGACCGCCTTGGTCCCGCGCTGATGGGGCAGAGGTCCCTCTTTCTATTCGGCCCCACAGGTAATGGCAAGACCAGTATCGCCGAGCGCGTCTCCCGCATTTACGACGACACAGTCCTTGCGCCTTATGCCGTTGAAGTGGACAACCAGGTCATCGTCCTGTTTGACCCCATCGTCCATCGGCCCGCCGGCATGACCCCTGATCGGCTGGATCCCCGTTTCGTCGTCTGCCGGCGTCCCACAGTCATCGTCGGTGGTGAACTGACCGCGGAACTCCTCGACCTGCGCATCGACGCCGTGTCCAATATCTACGCTACCCCGCTACAGATGAAGGCAAACAATGGCGTCCTTGTCATCGACGATTTCGGCCGCCAGATGCTGCCCGCGCAGCAACTTCTCAACCGCTGGATTGGCCCTCTCGATCGAGGCGTGGATTACCTCTCCTTGAACTATGGAGTGAAGTTTCAAATTCCGTTCGCAATGATGGTTGTATTCGCCACCAATATCGAACCCCGTGCACTGGCCGACGATGCGTTCCTGCGGCGCCTGCCGAATAAGATCTACGTGGGACCACACCTGCTTGCTGACCTATGCCTCCACCGCGGACGCACGGTCCCCAGCGCCTGCCATGCCATCGACATCTGCGACATCATCATCCGTATTCAGGATTACGAAGGCCGCCCCCACGCAATCACACGCTCCGACCTCACGAGGGCCGTGGAATTATACTTTGCCGACGCGGCGCAAGATCCTGAAGCGGTTTGATCCGCTACCGGTAGCAGGAAACGTGGGGAACGGCGGCAACAAAACATGCACATGATTCGCCATCAAAGCAAAAGCCTCCAACCGGTAGCGCCCGAACTCCTCTCACTGAAACAACGAATCCACAACCAGACGAGCAATCGACTCCTGCCGCAAGAACACAGGTCCTGAGGAAGCCATATCCATGCTACCCTCACCCATATGCCCCGACCCCTGGCTGCCCTCCTCACCGCATCCCTCCTCACTGCCCAAACCCCACCCAAAACCCTCGTCGGCTTCCCCCCCGCCGAAGCCCGCCAACAACTCGACCTCGAATCCAAATTCGACGCCGCCCTCAACCGCCAGAACCTCCAGCAATGGATGAAGCGCATGACCGCTAAGCCCCACCATGTCGGCTCCCCTGGTAGCCGTGAAGTCGCCGAATTCATCGCCGCCCAGTTCCAATCCTGGGGCTACGACACCAAAATCGAAACCGTCTACCCGCTCTTCCCCACCCCCAAAACCCGCCTCCTCGAAATGATCTCCCCCGAACGCTACACCGCCAAAATCGAAGAGCCACCCATCGACGGCGACGCCGCCAGCGCCATCGAACAAGGCAACCTCCCCGTCTACAACGCCTATTCCATCGACGGCGACGTCACCGGCGAACTCGTCTACGTCAACTACGGACTCCCCGACGACTACGAACAACTCCGCCAGATGGGCATCGACGTCAAAGGCAAAATCGTCCTCGCCCGTTACTTTGGCTCCTGGCGCGGCATCAAACCCAAGGTCGCCGCCGAAAACGGAGCCATCGGCTGCCTCATCTACTCCGACCCCCGCGACGACGGCTACGGCGCCGGCGACGGTAACGCGCGTCACTCCGCCGCAAAATTACTGACGAGGTTCACTAATCCGTCGCCATCTCGGCGCGAGATGTAGATCCGATCATCGGCCAACCCCAGACTCAGTTCCTTCGATGTCGCCAGCAGGTAATTTGAAGGCCCGCTTCTCATGCCCGCCTTCTTGCAGGCATCAAGCAAAGGCTGATAAGTGAAATTCGCCACCAGCAGATCCGCCCCCGCCGCCTTGGCCTCTCTGATTGCGCTCGCCACGGCATCCGCCAGCACCGCAGTCGGTCCAACACAGTCAGCCAGAGTCGCCACCGTGGCATTTCCGAAATGATGATGATTCCTCATCGGAGCCACCAGCAGAGAAAACCACGCGTCCTCACTACCATAGATCTTGAACGGCGCACTCGCACCATACAATAAGGGTGCAGTCCGCTCATCCCTCACCACGCTGAACTGGCATCTCGCGGACAAATCCTTCCAGGCCCTCCCAAACGTCCCCGTAGGCGCCGGAGTCCTCCATGAACCCTTCGCGGCCCCCCCCCGCTGCACTAGCAATGCCCCCAACTCCGCTACCCCTGTAGCCGCCGCAACTCGCGCCACAAAGCGCCGCGCTGTCGTCCGTCGGAACACCTGAAGCTCGCGGAAACACCGCCTCGGGTGCAACATCGAGAATCGGAACGGAACCGCCCGAACTTTCCACTCCATCACCGACAACAACCGCGGCAGCGGACTCGACAGATCTCCGCCCATCCCTATCACAAACGCCTTCCGGTTCCTTTTTAGGGCGAACCGGATCAACTGCGCTCCCACCATCGAATATTCTGGCGATACAATCCCTTCTGACAACGGCGACTGTATGTTGATCACTGGCAACTCTTCCCCATTGAGCCACGCCGGGTGCTCCAGAATCAGAATCCCGCCCCGGCACTTCCCGGTCTCATCCACTGCAAGGTAATGTGTCGACTGCACCAGAGCCGCTTCACGTTCCCCCGCCGCCCTTTCCGGCAGCAGAAAAGGAGCTTTGTTCGGCGGTGCCGAAATGCGCTCGTTGAATGCCCGTGCAGCGCTCTGCCACTCCTTGGTGTACGGCACAATCCGGATCCCCATGGCCGCCTAAGTCGTGCCCTTCAATAGTTTTTCCTTCAGCCATTTCCGCTCCAGTTGACTCCGTTCCTCCCGAGTAATCGTCTTCTCCCCGTTTTCCTTCCTCAAGTAATCCAGAAGAGTACCCACCGGCACAAACCATCCCTTCTTCGCCGCCAACCGCTTCATTAGCCGCCGGAATTCACTGTTTATCGACCCATCGGCAAAAAATCCGTGCCCGAAATGCGTGTACATGATGCAGGCCCCGCCTTGCTCCTCCAAGAGATCTTGATTCTCCTCACGCATCGCGCTCAAATACCGCTGGCAGTTGCTCCCTTCTGTCGATGTGTACCAGTAATTCACGTATGGGCGCTCAGGATCGTGATACGGCTGAAAGCGGCAATCCTCCAGCCCGTTCACACCTTCAAACACGAAGTTGCGGCAGTAACGAATTCGGCTCCGGCAAATGTCCCCCCAAAAATGCTCCGATCCCTCCACATGCCCGGAATGCTTCCCCATCGTGTTTCCGAGGGTCAGTCCCAGATAGAGCCATCGCGTCACCCCGCTCAAACGAGCCGGCCCCCAATACATGGCATCCTGGTTATAGTGATTCGCCATGGTCACCGGATCCCGCCCAAAATAGTCCTTGAACCGGTCGAGCGATGCGATCACTTCCTCTCGCATCAAATCTCCCGGAGCGCCGTTATGATAACCTAGCTCAAATCCTTCCTCCTGCAGCCGCGTCAGCCATTCCCGATGCCCTCGGTTCGCGCACGTCTCTCCCCCGGAATTCGATACCCGTGGCTCCATCACCCATATCCCCTTCGTCGTCCGCAACCCCAGATCCCCCAAAAACCCGTACACTTTCTGTGCCTGCTCATGCGTCTGCGCGTCGGGATCGTCGAAAACCGTAAACGCGAACCGCCTCCCATCCGGCCAGGGCGCACCCCGCTCAGGCATCAGCCGCGCTTCCTCTCCACGAAATCCACCATCTGCACTATAGTGCCGAAATTGTCCACCGATAATTCGTCTTGATCGAACTCCACGCCAAACTCCGACTCTATCCAGAAGATCAATTCCAGAATTCCCGCTGAATCGAGCAGGCCCGTCTCCAGTAATATCCGGTCCTGCCCTAATCCGCCGGCGTCTCTTCCTAACTTCTTTGCAATCGCTATGATCTTCGAGTGGATTTTCTCCGCCGCTTCCGCCTTGTTCATAAAAGTCCTTAATCCCTATCCCGCCGCGCCAGCAGATTGAGGATTTCCGCGGCATCTCCTCCACTCAAGACCCGGTGATCGTAGGTCGCACCTAACACCGCCCCAAGTGCCGATTCGGCATGTGCCACCATCAGCGAGGTATTCGGCGCTAGTACTGGCATGTGCCGCGAAACCCCCCACCGCGCCATGCTGCTGAAACCGATGGTGGCGCCTTGCGTCTCTTCTGGCTTCAACTTGTTCCGCATCGCGTTGCGCTGAAGCAGACCCAACCGGTTCACAAACGTCCCGGCTTCCATTGAGCCGGCATCTTTCACTACGGCCAGAAACAATCCCTCCGGAGTCTGTACGGTAAAACCCAAATCTACCCTATCGTACAGATAATGTTGCCCGTCGGCAATCGTTGAGTTGATCCGCGGATGCTCCACCGCTAGTTTCGCTAGGCGGTACGCTATTAGCCCCAACAAAGGGCTCATTAGCATCCGCCGCTCTACCTGATATGCCTCAGCGTATTCCGCCCAATCTCTCGCGGGGAACGGAATCTCCACGTACCCGGGCACCGCATAGTCCCGATGCCACTCTACAGTTCGGATCATTCCCCGGTGCATCGGACTCAATACCTCTCGCCGCCCCGGCGATTCCGGCTTCGGCTCCACAGCCGCCGCGACGAGTTGCCGCCCCTTACCTAACCCCGTTCGCTCCACGTGCATCTGTACGTCTGCAGCGGTCAGCCGAGCGCCTTGCGCCAATACATCCCGTGGGCTGAGTCCATATTGCGACAGCAAAAGTAACGCCTTCAGCGTGGGCGCGTTGGATTCCCCGCGCACGGCCTCCTCTGCCTCTACTGGCGCTGGCTCGTCAGGAGAACTGCCCAGCCACATTAACACCGAACCCACGGCGACATTCTGCTGCGTCTCGTGTCCGATGTGAATCACATACCCCTCGTGCTCGCTCTCCACTGAGAAATTCGCTTTGTCGGTTTCCACTTCCGCCAACACTTGGCCCGGCCGCACAGAATCTCCCAGCTTCACATACACCGCTACCAGCCGGACGTAATCGTCGTTGTTGTTGATTCTTGGCGTGAGTACCGCGATGGCCATTAACTTCGCGTCACCATCTCCAAGATCGCCGCCAGCATCTGTTCCCGCCCGGTGATGACTCGTGGCTCCAGACTCCGCGCCGCTGGAATCGGAACAGGTGGTGTCGACAACCTGCGGTATCGTCCCGCGTAGCCGCCTTCCAGGAGCGCGCACCCTAGGCTCGCCCCAAAACCCGTCTCGCCATACCCCTCCTCCACCGACAACACCATCCCCCTTCCCCTCAAGTGCTTCAACAACTGCTTGCGGGGCAGCGGCGCCAGCATACTCGGAATCACCAGCTCCACCTGTAGTTCTTCCGCTTCCAACTCCATCGCCACCTTCTCGGCCTCCTCAACCATTCCCCCATAACAGACAATCGAAAGATCCGGCTCCTTGGCTCCACCTACCAGCGTCGGGAATAGATCCGTCGCCAGATCGCCCGCTTCCTCCAGGGCACGGTATGCAAACTGGCCCGTTTCGGCGCATTTCGAATATAACAGCTTATGTTCAAAAAACATCGATGGGTTTGGCCACTCCAGCACGGCGTTCTCTAGAATCGCCCCCACCGCGTGCCGTACCGACGGAAACAACACCGTCAACGATGGCACCGCAGCCAACAGATTCTCTGGATTTTGGCTATGTGTCGGCCCATAGCCCCTCCTTCCCCCACTCGGAGTGCGTATCACGAGAGGAACTTCGCAATGGGCGAACATTCCTGGAAATTTCACCGCATGGTTGTAGAGTTGATCCATCGCCAAAGTCACAAAATCGGCAAACATGATCTCAACCACAGGCCGGAAGCCCGCCAGCGCCAGTCCGATCCCGGTACCCACAATGCCCGCCTCACTAATCGGCGTCGATAGCACACGCCCCGCAAACTCTGCGGAAAGCCCCTTTGTCACCTTGAAAGCGCCTCCGTAAGGGTCATGCAGATCTTCTCCCAAAAGCACGACACGCGGGTCTTGCTCCAACAGTCGACGCAAAGCCGTATTCAACTGATCCCGGATGCTGCCCCCCGTTACCACCTCGCGTCGCGCCCTCCCGGAAGCCCGGTATGCATGACGATCTGCCACCAACCGCGTTGCTGGAGCCGCCTGTAGCGCTGCCTCGTAAATCTGTTGCGTCAGCTGACGACTCTCCTTCTCAATTGCTTCGCGTTGTTCCGCGGTCAGCTGCGCCCCCACCTTGGCCAGCGGATCTCGCTCCCGGATCGCCGCCATCTCCGCCTCGCCGCGCATATCGTCACCTTTGCTATGCGGGCCTAGGCGCGCAGTCCGCACCACCAACATCCCTGGTGTCTGTTCCCGCCGCAAGCGCCGCACTAAGCTATCGACATTATGCAGAAACGATCCTTGGCTGTCGTCAAATACCGTAACATCCAATCCGAACGCTTCGCCCCGCTCCTCCAGCGAACCGCTTATTGTGTCCGCTGTGGCTGTGGTCTGAGCGATCTGGTTCTGCTCTGCCACAAACAGCAACGGCAGTTTCCAAATCGCAGCGAGATTCATGCTCTCATACAACAACCCCTCGCCAAATGTGCCGTCCCCAACAATGCAAACCACTAAGCTTTCCTCGCCCCGCAGCTTACGAGCCAAGGCCAGTCCAACCCCGATCGCAGTCATCCCAGCCTGAACACCGTTGCTGTGGAAGTTCCGATAGGCGATGTGCTGGCTTCCTCCGATCCCCCCGGCCACACCGCCTTCACGGCCCATTATCTCGAGAATGAGGCCCATCGCATCCCCGGAATACGTAAGGAAATGCCCGTGGTTGCGATGGTTCGACAGTACAGCGTCACCATCGTGATCCAGCGCCCGCACAACAGCCATTTGGCACAACTCCTGCCCAATGCAAGTGTGCGTCGTGCCCGAAAGCTTTCCCTCCGCGAAAAGCCGTAGCAGCAGCTCTTCCACGCAGCGTATATGATAGCCGAATCGATAAATCTCCTCCGCCGTAAGCGGAATTATCGGCTTTCCGACAGGGTCTCTCTGGACACTGATCTCGGGAACCGCTGTTTTTGGTACTGAAGCTGGCATGGACTTGCAAATTTGAATAATTTGAAATGCGTGGGTTCGCGGCCCTCAAACGTATTGTTATGGTACCAACCACGCCTTGGGCAGGCAACAGTCGCCATCCCCCCACCCCCCTATGCTACCCTCACCCATATGCCCCGACCCCTGGCCGCCCTCCTCACCGCATCCCTCCTCACTGCCCAAACCCCACCCAAAACCCTCGTCGGCTTCCCCCCCGCCGAAGCCCGCCAACAACTCGACCTCGAATCCAAATTCGACGCCGCCCTCAACCGCCAGAACCTCCAGCAATGGATGAAGCGCATGACCGCTAAGCCCCACCATGTCGGCTCCCCTGGTAGCCGTGAAGTCGCCGAATTCATCGCCGCCCAGTTCCAATCCTGGGGCTACGACACCAAAATCGAAACCGTCTACCCGCTCTTCCCCACCCCCAAAACCCGCCTCCTCGAAATGATCTCCCCCGAACGCTACACCGCCAAAATCGAAGAGCCACCCATCGACGGCGACGCCGCCAGCGCCATCGAACAAGGCAACCTCCCCGTCTACAACGCCTATTCCATCGACGGCGACGTCACCGGCGAACTCGTCTACGTCAACTACGGACTCCCCGACGACTACGAACAACTCCGCCAGATGGGCATCGACGTCAAAGGCAAAATCGTCCTCGCCCGTTACTTTGGCTCCTGGCGCGGCATCAAACCCAAGGTCGCCGCCGAAAACGGAGCCATCGGCTGCCTCATCTACTCCGACCCCCGCGACGATGGCTACGGCGCCGGCGACGTCTACCCCAAAGGCGGCTACCGCCCCCCTTTCAGCGCCCAACGCGGCAGTGTCATGGACATGCCCGTCTACCCCGGCGATCCCCTCACCCCCTTCAAACCGGCCATCGATCCCAACCGCGCCCCCGACCCCAAACAAGCCCCCACCGTCACCAAAATCCCCGTCATGCCCATCTCCTACGGTGACGCCGAACCCCTCCTCCGCGCTCTCGGCGGACCCGTCGCCCCACAACCCTGGCGCGGCGGCCTCCCCCTCACCTACCACGTGGGCCCCGGCCCCACCAAAGTCCACCTCAAGCTCGCATTCGATTGGAAACTCGCCCCCGCCCACAACGTCATCGCCACCATGCGCGGCTCCGAAAAGCCCGGCGAATGGATCCTCCGCGGCAATCACCACGACGGCTGGAACTTCGGCGCCACCGATCCCGTCTCCGGCATGGTCGCCCTCATGGAAGAAGCCCGCGCCATCGCCGAACTCACCAAATCCGGCTGGCGTCCCAAACGTTCCCTCGTCTTCCTCGCCTGGGACGGCGAAGAGCCCGCACTCCTCGGCTCCACCGAATGGGCCGAAAACCACGCCGCCGAACTCAAGCAGCATGCCGTCGCCTACATCAACACCGACGGCACCTCCCGAGGCTTCGTCTCCATGGCCGGAGCCGCCACCCTCGAATTATTCGCCGCCCAATCCGCCCGCGACGTCATCGATCCCCAAACCCGTGTCTCCGCCTTCGAGCGCGCCGAAGCCCGCCGCAAAGCCACCGGCCGCGAAGCCGAATTCCACATCGGCCCCCTCGGCTCCGGTTCCGATTACACCGTCTTCCTCCACCACCTCGGCATCCCCAGCCTCAACATCAGCTTCGGCGGCGAAGATCAATACGGCGTCTATCACTCCAATTACGATTCCTACGACCACTTCGTCAAATTCGTCGATCCCGACTTCCAGTACACCCTCGCCACCTCCCAACTCGGCGGCCGCATGATGCTCCGCCTTGCCTCCGCCCCGTCCCTCCCCTTCCGCCTCGATCCCCTCGCCCGCTCTGTCCGCACCTGGACCAACGAAGTCGTCAAACTCGCCGACGACCTCCGCGCATCCACAAAAAAGCAGAACGAACTCATCCGCAGTGGAGCGCTCAAACTCGCCGCCGACCCGCGCCTCACCTTCGTCCCGCCCGAACCCAAGGAAGAAGTGCCCCACATCAACTTCGCCCCCCTGCTCAACGCCGTCTCCAAGCTCGAAGCCGTCGTCGCCAAAGCCGCCAAGGGCACCGTCGCCGACGACGCCCTCCTGCGTGCCGAACAGTACCTCATCCAGGAAGACGGACTCCCCCGCCGCCCCTGGTTCCGCCACGTCCTCCACGCCCCCGGCTTCTACACCGGCTACGGCGTCAAAACCCTTCCCGGCGTCCGCGAAGCCATCGAACAGCGCAATTGGACCGAAGCCGAAACCGAGATCGTCCGCCTCGCCCAAACCCTCAACCGCTACTCCGCCTTCATCGAATCAGCCATCCGCTAGCAGCGTCCACGCCCCCAGGCCGCCACCATGGCGGCCTTGGGCTTGACACCGTTTTGGAAAATTTTTCTCCTTTTAATTCATTCAATTGCAAAATACAAACCAATTTCTGCAATTCCCCGCCTGTTACCCTCGAATCAGCAAAGGAGTCACCGACAATGTCTACGCAAGCACAAATCAATGCAAACCGCGCCAACGCCCAGCGTTCCACCGGCCCGCGCACCGAATCCGGCAAAGCCGCCGTCTCCCAAAACGCGACCCGTCACGGCCTTTCCTCCAAATACGTCCCGCTCTCCGAAGCCGAACGCCCCCTGTTCGAAGCGCTCGAAGCCGACCTCCGCCGCCAGGTCAACCCCTCCGGAGCCCTCCAGGAATCCATCTTCATCGAACTCACCGCCGCTGCTTGGAAACGCAGCATCGTCAACCGCCTCCTCGCCGAAGCCGCCGAATCCACCGAAGCCCTCTTTACCGGTGAAGTCTCCGATAAGGTCCGCAAACTCCTCCGCCACAAAGCCGATCAGGACCGTGCCTTCCACCGCGCACTCCGCGAACTCAAGGAACTCCAGACCATCGACCTCCAGCGCGGCGTCGCCCTATACTCCCATGCCACCAAATACCCCAAGGCCGATCTCACCGGATTCCCCGGCATCGCCAGTTATCGGAAATTTACAAAACAAAGCCAATCGTTCCCTCCGGGATTCGAAAAACTCACCCTCGAAGAGCTCCAAAATGAGCAGCGCGAAGCCGAATTGGCCCGCCGGCAGTTCCGCAACTTCACCAAAAGCTTCGACACCGAAGCGGAGGAACCCTTGGCGGCCTGAAATTCCGCCCCCAAAAACACAAAACGCGCCGGACCCGAAAGTCCAGCGCGCTTGAAGTGTGTGCGGAAAGTCCGGACGCTGCCGGAGGAAACTACTTCTTGATCTTGTACGTCCCGTCGGCGAGCTTCTCGCGGTGCGCTTCGTGGCATTGCTTGCAAGTCCCGCCCAGCGCGCCCATCGCCGAACGCACGCCATCGGCGTTGTTCGCCGACGCGGCCGCCGCCAGATCGTTCGCCGCCTTGTGCGATGCCACCTGCCATTCGGCGGCCTTCGCCATACCCATGCCCTTCCAGAATTCGTCCACTCCGCCGCCCATCGCGTCGGCGATTCCCTTGGCGTGCGTCGACACAGCCGCCATGTCCTTCGCGCCCATCGCCTTGCGCAGGCCACCCATGTGGTCGCCGGCGGATTTCATCTTCTGGGACACCTGTTTCTCGTCCAGCGCCCAGACAATCGAGGCCAGCATGACCGAAAGCACACCAGCCGCAAACAGCATCTTCTTCATTGAGTGCCACTCCCTCCCGGGTGAGATTCGGTACTCATTCTATCAATCGAGCGGCAATCGGCAAAGCCGCCGCTCATTAATTTTCTTCAACGCCCCAACTGTCGTATCCTGAAGGGGAGTCCGCGTTTGGGCGCTTAGCTCAGTTGGTTAGAGCGCCTGCCTTACAAGCAGGAGGTCGGGGGATCGTGACCCTCAGCGCCCACCATCCCCATCCACAAACCATCCCTGCCAGCCCCCACCCCTTCCGACGCTATACACTACCCACTGGGAGGAGACCCCGATGTCGCTCGGACTGTTACGCTTCGGCGCAGCGTTGCTCGCGCTCGCCACGGTTCCGGCAACCCACGCGCAAGTCGATCCAACAACCCTCGATGGCAAGGTGCTCTTTGGCTACCAGGGATGGTTCAACTGTCCCGGAGACGGTGCTCCGGAGAATAACTGGCGGTCCTGGGCGCGAGGCGTCCCGGCGCCCGACACGCTCACCATCGATATGTACCCCGATCTGGCCGAGTTCGATCGCGCCGATCTGTGCGCCATTCCCGGGTTCACCATCGCCGGCCGTCAGGCCTATCTCTACTCGGCATGGAATCCCAAGATCGCGAGCGCCCACTTTCGCTGGATGAAGGAATACGGGCTCGATGGCGTTCTCGCACAACGTTTCGTCACCGCCATCCCCCGCCGGCGCCCCTCCGGCGATGTGCTGCTGAAAAACATCATGGCTGCCGCACGCGAACATGGCCGCGTCTTCGCCATCGAGTACGACGTCACCGGCTCCCCACCGGACAAATACCTCGAAGCCATGCAGGAAGACTGGAAATACCTCGTCGACGAGTTGAAGGTGACCTCGCATCCCTACTACCTGCACCACAACGGCAAACCCGTTCTTTCCGTTTGGGGCCAGGGACTACAGGACGAGCGCCACCCGCCGCGAGAGCCCAATCGCGCCATGGAAACCGTGCTCTGGTTTCAGTCGGGAGCACCCGAAAAGTATCGTGTCACCTACATGGGAGGCACACCCGCGCGCTGGCGCACCTTGAGTCACGACGCCCAACCCGATCCGGGCTGGAGCAAAGTATACGCCAGGATGGACGTCATCCAACCATGGACCGTCGGCCGCTATCGCGATCTCAAAAGCGCCGACGCCTGGAGGACAGACTACATCCTGCCTGACCTACAGTTGACCGCAAAGAACAAGCAACTATACATGCCGGTAGTCTTCCCCGGCTTCTCATGGGCCAATCTGAAAAAAGGCGATACGCCCAACAAGGTGCCCCGCCTCGGAGGCAGGTTCATCTGGCGCCAGGCCTGGAACGCCAGGACCGCGGGCGCACGCATGTTGAAGATCGCCATGTTCGACGAAGTGAACGAAGGAACGGCCATGTACAAACTCGCGGCGAAGCGCAGCGATGCCCCCGACCAGGGCTTCTGGCTCACGCTCGACGCCGACGGCGAGAACCTCCCCAGCGACTGGTATCTCCGCGTCGCCCGCGAAATTACCCGTATGTTCCATGGAGACAGCAAACCCAGCGAGGAGATGCCCCGATGAATCGAAGAGCCTTCCTGGCTGCCGCCGCCGGTTGCGCGATGCCTGTCCCCAACGCTTCCGCCGCCGCGTCACGCCCCAACATCGTCCTCATCCTGGCTGACGACTTCGGCTACGGCAGCCCCAACTGCTATGGTTCCAGCCCCCGCCATGTGAAGACCCCCAACATGGATCGCATCGCCCGCGAGGGCATCCGCTTCACCGATGCCAACACCCCGTCGTCCGTGTGTACACCCACCCGTTACGGACTGCTCACCGGCCGTTACTGTTGGCGGACCTCTCTCAAGAGCGGCGTGCTCGGCATCCAATCCCCGCTCCACATCGAGACGGACCGCGTCACCTTGGCCTCGCTGCTGAAGGGGCAGGGCTACCGCACAGCCGCAATCGGCAAGTGGCACCTCGGCTACGGCAAAGGAACAACCGACTACACGCAGCCGCTGCGTCCCGGCCCTCTCGACATCGGCTTCGACTATCATTTCTCGGTGCCTCAGAATCACGGCGATTCCACCGGAGTCTTCGTCGAGAATGACCGCGTCCTCGGCCTTCGTTCCAATAAGGTGGCGCCGTTCGGCAAGACGTACTACGGGCGCCCCTATCTCGGCATCGATGCCCCGCAGCGCGACAACGACACCGTCATGGAAGTGCTCACCGGCAAGGCAGTGGAGTGGCTCGCCCGTCAGGACTCCGCCAGTCCGTTCTTTCTGTATTTCACTCCGGTCGCCGTGCATGAACCCACCACTCCCTCGAAAGCCACAAAAGGATCCAGCCCAGCCGGGCCGGCCGGCGATTGGATCCATGATCTCGACCTCTCGCTGGGACGCATCCTCAAGGCTCTCGATGAGAAGGGATTCGCCAAAGACACGCTCGTGATCTTCACCAGCGACAACGGCGGCCTGTTGCTCACCGAAGGCGATCGCCCCGAGGCCGAAGCCTACCGCGCGGGACTGCGCGTGAACGGCAGTTGGCGCGGGCGCAAACACAGCATCTACGAAGGCGGCTTCCGTGTGCCGTTTCTCGTCCGCTGGCCGGGCCAGGCGCCGGCCGGAACCACTTCCAACGAAACCATCAGCCTCGTCGATATGCTCGCCACCGTCGCCGCCATCACCGGCGCTCCGCTGCCGCCCGCCGCCGAAGGCGCCGAAGACAGCCACAACGTCTTGCCCGCCTTTCTCGGCCGCAAAACCGCCAGGCCCTTGCGCGCTTCCATCATTACCCATAGCGTCGAGGGAAACTTCGCCATCCGCCGTGGCTCCTGGAAATACATCGAAGGCCGGCCCGCCGTCCCGATGGACCGGGTGTCGGCAATCCGGCGCGACGAGATGAAACCCCAACTCTACAACCTCACCGATGACCCGGGAGAACAAAAGAACCTGATCGAGCAGCACCCCGAGGTGGCCCGCCAACTGAAAGACCTGCTGAGCACCAGCCGGTCCACCGGTCATACCCGCTGACATGCCTTGACTTCGTACGGTGCTGTGGAGATAATCGGACCGGTTTGGTTTAAGAAAGAGGGAGTCTTTATGCGTCTTTTCTGGATTGCTTTTCTCGCCGTTGCTGCGGCCTTCGCTCAGATCGAACAGGCAAACGTCACCGGAACAGTCTCCGACGCCACCGGCGCTGTGGTCCCGAACGCAACCGTAACGGTGACGAACATTCGCACCAAGGTCTCCTCAGCCACGGAGTCCAATGAAACCGGCATCTATCGTATTCCCTTTCTTCCCGCCGGTGAATATGAATTGACGGTCGAAAAACAAGGCTTCGAACGCGCCCGCGTTTCGAATATCCGTCTCACGGTCGGACTCACCGCAACCGTGAACATCACCCTTAAGACCGGCAGTGTCCAGCAAGAGATCACCGTGCAGGCGCCCGCCGTGCAACTCGAGCAGGAGTCCGCCGCCCTTGGCAACACGATCGACCAGAAGCAGATCGTCGAACTGCCGCTGCTCGGGCGCAATCCCTACAGCCTCGTGCTGCTGGCCCCCGGAGTCATGCCCAAGGGCGGCGCGGGAGCAGGGCCGATCATTAACGGCGGACGATCCAATACAAGCGAGATTCTGCTCGACGGCGCCGAAACCCGCAACAGCACCACCAACGACATCGCCTACACACCTCCGCTAGAAACCGTCGCCGAGTTCAAGGTCTACACCAACGGATACTCGGCCGAGTTCGGCCGCTCCGGCGGTGGCGTCCTCACCGTCGCCACGCGCTCCGGCACCAACGAGTGGCACGGTGCATTCTACGAATTCTTCCGCAATGACAAGCTCAACGCGAACTCCTGGACCAGCAATCGCGTGGGACTGCCCCGCAATCCCTTCCGGCGCAATGAATTCGGCGCTGCCATCGGCGGGCCCGTACGGATCCCGAAGCTCTACGATGGCCGCAACAAAACCTTCTTCTTCTTCAATTGGGAGCAAGTGCCGCAGCGCTCGCCCGACAACATCCTGGTGACCGTTCCCACCGAACTCGAACGCGTCGGCGATTTCTCCCGCACCGTAAACAACGCCGGCCGCCAGATCCTCATCTTCGATCCCAATTCCACCACGCCGGACCCGGCGCGTCCCGGCCAGTTCACTCGCACGGCGTTTCCCGGCAACCGCATTCCGCAGGGCCGCTTTGAGCCGATCACACAGAACGTCCTCAAATTCATCCCGCTGCCCAACCGTGACTCCATCGTGCAGAACTTCGTCTTCAACAACTCGCGCCGTAACGATACCACCAAGTTCTTCCTGCGCCTGGATCACAATCTCGGCTCCAAGCACCGCCTATTCTTCACGGCCGGCGTACAGGATAACGAGCAGTTCACGCCCGGCATCAACGCCGGCTTCCCCGGTGAAGGGACAAACGGCCAGCAGGGAAGCATCGGCACGGACTCGCTCTACGGCGTGTTGAGCGACACCGTGACCTTCCGCCCGAACTTCATTGGCCAGTTCCGCCTCAGTTCCACCCGGCGTGTCATCCAGACGAATCCGCGTAGCGCCGGCTATGACTTCACCCAGTTGGGTTTTCCGCAATCCTTGAAGGACCGCGCGAAGACACTGCTGTTCCCGCGCTTCAACATCACCGACTCGGTCAGCCTTGGCCCGGACCGTGCGTCCTTCTTCAACGATGCCGAGGATAACCGCGATGCGCAGGCGCACCTGACCTACGTCGTCGGCAGCCATTCCGTGAAGTTCGGCGGCAACTTCACCTTCCAGACCTTCAACATCTTCCGTCCCGAGCGCCCGTCCGGTTTGTATGAGTTCAGCCGGGCCTTTACCCAAGGCCCCAATCCGGCCACGTCCAGCGCGACAGCCGGGCACGGCGTCGCGACGTTTCTGCTGGGCGCCCCCACGGGAGGCCAGTTCTCCGACGATCCCTCGCTTGCCGCCTCGCAAAGGTTCTATGCCACCTATTTGCAGGATGACTGGAAGATCCGGCCGAACCTCACCGTCAACTTGGGATTGCGCTGGGAATACCAGACGCCGTGGTCGGACCGCTTCGATCAACTCGGCTTCTTCGATCCCGATTTCACTGACCCCCTCACGAAGCAAAAAGGACTGCTGCGCTTCACCGGGCGGGACGGCAACTCCCGCTATCAGTCCGATCCGGATAAGAACAACTTCTCCCCCCGCCTCGGCCTCGCTTGGAATTTCACCCGCAACATGGTGATCCGCACCGGCTATGCGCTGTCCTACTTCCCTGGCAGCGGCGGAGTCGGCGCAGGCGCCAGCGATCTCGGAAGCGGCTTCCTCGCGCAGACGCCCCTCTTCCTGGGTCCGCCGCCGGCGGCGCCCAACACGCCTCCCGCCGGAGCCAGCATCGCCCGCCCCTTCCAGGCAGGCTTTTTCACGGCGCCCTTTGACGGAGTCGGAGGCAGCATCGGGACCGCCTTCCGCGAATGGGTGACACCGTTCAATCACACATGGAACTTCAATCTCCAGCGCATGCTCGGCAACGCCGCCTTGGTCGAGGTTGCCTATGTGGGAAGCCGCGGCCAGCGCATCTGGATCAATCGCAGCCGGAATGCGGCTTCGCCGGAGTTCCTGTCGCTCGGCGCGGGATTGGACCAACTGGTCGACAATCCTTACTTCGGAGTCATCCAGAGCGGCGCTTTGAGCGTCCGCCAGGTGCGCCGCTCGCAACTGCTTCTTCCCTTCAGCCACTACACCGGAGTGAGCCGGTTCCGCGATGCCGTCGGCGATTCCGTCTACCACGCCATGACGGTTCGTTTCGACAAGCAACTCAGCCATGGCCTCAGCTTCCAGGCCGCCTTCACCGCCGGCAAGCAGATCGACAACGTGCAGGAGCGGTTCGGCGGACGGTCCACATTCATTGACCCGAATAACCTCGGGCTCTCGCGCGCCATCGGTGAGTTCGACCGGCCGCGTTACCTCGTGCTCAACTACATCTACGAACTGCCGCTGCCCAAGCAGGGTCTTGCCGGCGCCATCGTTGGCCGCTGGCAGGTGAGCGGTATTTCCACGTTCGCCGCCGGATTGCCGATGGTGATCACCGGCCCGAACAACACCAGGCTGCCCGGGGTGAGTGCTACCGCGCTTCGCCTCAAGGATCCGGTGCTCACGGAGCCCACCATCGATCGTTGGTTCGACACCAGCGCGTTCGCGCCGGCGCCCACCTACTCCATGGGGAACGACTCCCGCACGCAGCCACGCCTGCGAACCCCCGGCATGAACTCCTGGGATCTGATGTTCAGCCGCAGCCAGCGCATCCGCGAGAGGGTAAACCTCCAGTTCCGGGCGGAACTCTACGGCGCCTTCAACAACCCACAGTTCGATGACCCGAATGGCAACGTAGTCGCGACCAACTTCGGCCAGATTACCTCCGCGGGCGGAGCGCGGCAGATCCAGCTTGGATTGCGCTTGTCGTATTGATGAGACCGGCCACCCTGCTATCATGCAGCACGTATGCCGATGCAAATGCGCGACCGCCGCAACGTCTGGTGGCGGATCGACTATCTCAGCTCTCCCGACTTCACCCGTCCGCCCGCTGCCGTGCCCGAGCAAAACCAGCAGCGCATGCTCTCGCGCCTTGCGTTCTTATATGGCGAAGACACCGCCCGCGAAGTTCTTCCCGAACTCCTCCGGCTCATCCGCATCCACCTTGCCCATAAGCCGGAGGAGTTGACCAGAGCCGAACAACAGTTCGTCCCCAGCCAGCGCTTCAGCGAGAAGGACCTCATGCTCATCACCTACGGCGACATGGTCGCCTCGCGGGAGCGCACCGGCCTTTCCGCGCTCAAGGAATTCCTCGCCGCCTACCGCCGTGGCGAGCCGGTGTTCAGCATCCTCCACGTGCTCCCGTTCTTCCCCTACAGCTCCGACCGCGGCTTCTCGGTGGTCGACTTCAAGACCGTCGATCCGCGCCTCGGCACATGGGAAGACATCCGCGACCTCGGCAAGACCTTCCGCCTCATGTTCGACGGCGTTCTCAATCACGCCTCGGCCCAGAGCCTCGCCTTTCAGGAAATGCTGTGCGGCAATCCCCGCTATCGCGATTTCGCCGTCTCTTTCCGGTCCCCCGACGAACTCACCGCCGAACAGCGTGCCGTGCTGCGCCGCCCGCGCACCTCCGACGTGCTCACCATGTACCACTCCATCGATGGCCCGCTCTGGGTCTGGACCACCTTCTCCCACGATCAAATCGACCTCAATTACCGCAACCCCCATGTCCTGCTGAACTCCATCGACACCCTGTTGTTCTATGTCCGCATGGGCGCCGACTTCGTGCGCCTCGATGCCGTCACCTACTTGTGGAAGGAACTCGGCACCCCCAGCGCCAGCCTGGAGCAGACCCACGCCATCGTCAAGCTCTTCCGCGATGTGCTCGACGTCGCCTCGCCCCAAACCGCCCTCATCACGGAGACCAACGTCCCCCACGCCGAGAACGTCTCCTACTTCGGCAACGGCCACGACGAGGCGCAATGCGTCTACAACTTCGCCCTGCCTCCGCTCGTGCTCCACGCCTTCTACCGTGGCGACACGACCTGGCTGTCGAAATGGGCAGCCGAACTCGAGTACCCTTCCGATGAGGTGACCTACCTCAACATGCTCGACACGCATGACGGCGTGGGGCTGCCCGGAGCGCAGGATATCCTGCCGCCCGAAGAGATCGACTTCCTCGTCGATCATGCCCGCGAGCACGGCGCCTTCATCTCGCACCGCGCCACGCCACAAGGCGATGTCCCCTACGAGATCAACACCACTTGGTACAGCGCGCTCAACTTCGCCAATAACGGCGAGACCCGCGAAACGCAGGTTCGCCGGTTTGCCGCCTCGCGGGCGATTGCCCTCGCTCTGCGCGGCATCCCTGCCGTCTACCTGCACTCGCTCGCGGGCAGCCGCAGCGACGTCCGGCTGGCCCTCGAAACCAAGGTCAAGCGCGACGTCAACCGGCCCGTCCTCGACTACGAGTACCTCATTCGAGCACTGGCCGAGCCCGGCTCGAAAGTCAATCTCATCAGCGAGCGCCTGCGCCGTCTCTTCCGCATCCGCACGCTGCACACTGCCTTTCACCCCAACGGCCCGCAACGCGTGCTGTCGCTTTCCCCAGCGCTGTTCTCGCTGCTGCGCACTTCCCCCGACGGCGCCCAGCATGTCATCTGCATCGTCAACGTCACCAACCGGCCGGTGGATGTCGCCGTCCCGGTCGAAGAACTCGACCTCAATTGCCTCTCCTGGTTCGATCTGCTGGGCGGCCGCGGCTGGCAAACATCCTGCGGCAACCTGCGCCTGGAAGTCAGCCCCTACGATGTGCTGTGGCTCAGCCCGTTCCAGGAACTCGAGAAACAGATCGAGGACGTTGCCCATGCGTTATGATGGTTCTCAGATGCGAACTTTGCTCGGCGGCCTGATCGCCGCCCTTCAACTCTTTGCACAGACGGATATTCAGGGCATTCCGCCCCGCGCCGCACCGTCCGACTATCAGGTGCACGCCAAAGCCGGCAACCTCACCATTGCCGCCGAATTCCTCGGCCATAGCATCCCCGGCGAACCCAACACCATCCTCACGGAGGATTACGTTGTCGTCGAAGCCGCCGTATTCGGGCCCGCGGAGGCCAAGGCGACCCTCGCCGCTTCCGACTTCTCGCTGCGCATCAACGGCAAGAAAGCGCTCCTGCCCGGAGCCCACTTCGGACTCACCTTCCCATCCCTCAAGGATCCGGAATGGACTCCTCCGGAGACGGAGAAGAAGTCGAAGACAGGCATCGGCGGAGGGGGCGGCCAGAACGATCCACCGCCACTGCCGCCCAAGATGCCCATCGCCTTGCGCCGCGCCATGGAACAGCGCGTCCAGAAAGCCGCCTTCCCGGAAGGCGAGCGCGCACTTCCGCAAGCCGGCCTGCTCTTCTTCCAATACCGCGGCAAGGCCGACGGCATCCACTCCGTCGAACTCTATTACACGGGCTCCGCCGGCAAGGCGAAACTGACGCTGCAATAGTCTCTAGCGGTAGAACGGCTTCCAGGTGATCCAGCGCGGGCCGTAGTGCGGCTCCGCACTGCCTTGTTCGAGCGCGCCGAGGTCGGGAGCCTTGCCGTTGAATCCGTCGTTGACGGTGGGCAGCACGACGCCCGCATCCACTGCCTTTGCGTTGGGCTTCAACCGGAAGTTCAGATCCATCGAATGATAGACGTGATGGCGGCGCGCCGGATCGGGCGGGGCTAGGTTTTCGAAAATATCGAAGTCCACTTCGATGCCGTGCGCCTCCTGCCCCGTGGCTTGGCGCAACTCGGCAAGCGTGGCGAAGCTGCGCATGGGCGCTCCCGGAACGAGCCATGAGTACTGGCTTTCAACGCCGCGATTGGGGCGGAAGCCGTTATAGTCGCTGCTGAATTGCGGCGTGGCGTTGGCCCAAGTCATGATGCCGCGGTCCGGCGTATCGCGGCCGAGGAAGAGGTTGTTGCGCCAGTGCGCGTTCGAGTAGCCTTCGCGCGCCGTCTGCTCTCCGATCAGCGTGTTGTGATAGACGAGAATGCCGGCCGGCGCGGCGCTGAACTTGAACGCTCCGCCGGCGGGCACATGATAAAGGATGTTGCGGAAGAAGTAGACGGGGCCGCCGAACATCGGCTGGGCGCTGTAGCCGTTGTGGGCTGCGTTCACGCCTCGGTTTTGAAAGACGCGGATGTTGTGCGCGCCGCCGTCGCTTTCGATGAAGTCGTCATTGGAGAGATGAACATCGTTGTTGTAGATGTCGATCGAGGAAGCGCGGCGGTCGGGGTCGGCTTCCGGCGGCCCGTATGTGGAGATGCAGATGCCGTCGTGGAAGTAGGCGACGGCATTGTGCGCGATGACGTGGCCGGGGCCGTAGACCTTGACGGCAAAGAAGCTGCGCAGTTGGTGCGACGGATAAATGCCTGCGGTGCGCATGCCCGCCTGATTCCACCCGATCAGCCGCATTTGATCTTCGCGGCCGAGGAAGAGGTTGTCGGCAATGTAGAAGTCGCTCGAGCCGGCGTTCTCGGTCCAGACGCCCACGCCGATGTCTTCGAACCGGCAATTGCGCACGGTGAGCGCGACGGCCCCCATCACTTCCTTCTCGCCGGCGAAGAAAACGACGTCCGTGTTGCGGAAGGTGAGTCCTTCGAAGATGTGATGCGCCGTGGCCATGACATCGAACAGACGGTGATTGCCCGCGCCGTCGAAAATGACCTCGCCGTCGCCGGCGGCTTTGATGGTGATGGGCTTCTCGGCGGTGCCCTTGAGCGATAGGGACCAGGAGCCGGTGAATGGGGCGCTGAGCGGATCGACGTAGTTGAGGCGGTCCGGACGGTAGAGGCCGGCGTGCATGAGGATGGTGTCGCCGGGCTGGGCTTTCTTCATGCGCACGGCCGTCCAATCGCCGCGGCCTTCGCCGTAGTAGGCGGCTTTGAGGCCGATGAAGCTGGGCTCCTGTTTGGGCCCGACATGATCGGCGGGGTAGACATGGAGCACGCGCCCGCCGGAGTAAGGCTTTGGTTCGGAGCGCGTGGAGACGGTGACTTTCTGCTGCGCCGGTCCGGCGATGCCGTCGGGGTCGCGCATGGTGAACTCGCACTCGTAGGCAGTGCCGGGCTCGAGATTGAGGATGCTGCCGGCGAAGCCATGCGGCACCGTGTAGGTCATGCTTTCGCGGTCGCGATGAACATGCTCGCCGCCGATGCGGAGCAGGGGCAGGCCGTTACGCCAGGCTTGTGTGCCGGCTTTGCGGAAGCGCACTTCGACGGTGGCGTTGCGATTGGCGTCGCCTTCGATGAGCCATTCGAAGCCAAGATTGAGCAGCGTCGGGTGTTCGACATGGAAGCGCCCGGCGCGAGTGGCATTTTGGGCCGGAGCGATGGACACGGCGAGTAGAAGAAGGATAGCGGCACGCATGGTCGGAGTTTCGATGATATCAAGGCCGCGCTGCGCCGGCGTAGGCCGGCGGCAGTTGCTTTTGCTTGCGCGTTTCGCGGTGGCGGACGCGCTCATCCCTGCTACCATCGAATCGTTACCGCATGAACATTGTCTACATGGGCACTCCACAGTTTGCCGTGCCTACACTCGAAGCGATTCTCGCGGCGGGGCATGTTGTCGCCGCCGTCTTCACGCAACCGGACCGCCCGAAGGGGCGCGGGCAGCAACTTGCCGCATCCGCGGTGAAGGAATGCGCCCTGGCCCATGGGCTGCGCGTGGAGCAGCCGGAACGCGTACGAAGGCCGGAGGTAGTGGAGATGCTCGCCGGGATGCAGCCCGACTGCATCGTTGTCGTCGGCTACGGACAGATCATTCCGCAATCCATCATCGACATTCCGCGGCTGGGGATTGTCAACGTACATGCCTCGCTGTTGCCGAAGTATCGCGGGGCGGGGCCGATTCAATGGGCCATTGCCAATGGGGATTCGGTGACCGGCGTCACGACCATGCGGATCGACGCCGGGCTTGACACAGGGGATATCCTATTGATGCGGGAAACGCCGATCGGCGCCGAGGAAAATGCCATCGAGTTAGGACAGCGCCTTTCCCGAATGGGGGCGGAGCTATTGGTGGAAACGCTGCGCGGCTTGGATGCCGGAAGCATCGTGCCGCGAAAGCAGGATGACGCGGCGGCGTCGCTCGCTCCGATCCTCAAGAAAGAAGACGGGGTCATCGATTGGAACCTGCCCGCACCGCGGATTCACTGCCGGGTGCGCGGATTCCTGCCATGGCCGGGATGCTACACGATGTTTCGCGGCCGGCGGCTGCATGTGTGGAAGGCGCGCCTGTCGGGCGATGAAGCCGGACCGCCGCCGGGAAGAATTTACGCGAAACATTCGCGATTATTTGCCAGTTGCGGGTCCGGCACGGAATTAGAATTACTGGAAGTGCAACTGGAGGGAAGAAAGCGAATGGATGGCAGCGCTTTTCTGAATGGCCACAGGCTGGTACAGTATGAAGAATTGGGAGGAGAGACAAACCGTTGAAACTGCCGGCAGGCTTTCGCTATGCGTCGACGTACGCAGGCATCCGTAAAGTCCAGAAGGACGACCTTGCTCTGATTGTTTCCGACACGCCTGCTTCGGCCGCCGGTGTCTTCACCCAAAATAGAGTCGCCGCCGCTCCAGTGCGGCTTTGCCAGGCGCATCTGAAGGAGTCGGGCGGGGTGGCTCGGGCCATCCTCGTGAATGCGGGCAATGCCAATTGCGCCACGCGCACGGGCGCCAAGGTGGCGCTGGCGAGCGCCAAGGCAGCGGCGAAATTACAGAAGATTCCGGTGCCGCAAGTGCTGGTGGCATCGACGGGCGTGATCGGCGTGGAACTCGACGTGAAGCGGATCACCGAGGCGTTGCCCACGGTGGCGGCAGGGCTTTCGCCGGAAAAATTCGAAGCCGTGAGCCAGGCGATCATGACCACGGACACGCGGCCGAAGACGGCCTCGGCGGAGCTTTCGGCTTCGGGCGGCGTGATCCACATCGCGGGAATGACCAAGGGCGCGGGAATGATCATGCCGATGATGGCAACCACGCTCGGGTTTGTGATGACGGATGCGGGGATTGCTCCGAACCGCCTGCGGGCGATGTTGCGCGAGGCGAACGAAGAAAGCTACAGCCGGCTTTCGGTGGATGGCGATACGTCGACCAACGACACGTTGCTGGTGCTGGCCAACGGCGCTTCGGGGATCAAGCTGGCCTCGAAAGACAGCGATGTGTTTCTGGGCATGCTGACGAAATTGCTTCAGGATCTGGCGCAGCAGATTGCCCGCGACGGCGAGGGCGCGACCAAACTGGTGACCATTTCGGTGGAAGGAACGAAGACGCGCGACGAGGCGGCGCGCATTGCGCGCGGGATCGCCAATTCGCCGCTGGTGAAGACGGCCATCGCGGGTTCGGATCCGAATTGGGGCCGCATCATCTGTGCGGCGGGCAATAGCGGCGTGGCGTTCGACCCGGCGCAGGTGGATATTTTCATGCAGGGAATGCGGGTCTGCCGCGGAGGACTGGCGGCGCCGTTTTCCGAAGACAAGCTGAAGGCGAAACTCGATGAGAAGGATGTCTCGATCGAGTTCATCATCAAAGGCGGCGGGGAAGGCCAGACGCGGTTCTGGACTTGCGATTTCACGGAAGACTACATCAAGATCAACGCCAGCTATCGTACATGACACGACGCCAACTGCTGCTGCTGTTCCCGGCCCTGGTGTGGGCGGATGAATGGCAGGAGATTGTGGATTGGGTGGGGAAGTGGGTACAGCGGCTGACGGAGGAAAACGCTTCGGAATTTCTGCGTGCTTTGGAGCAAAGCCTGCGGGAGCGGTTGGAAACCGCGGTGTGGGCGCTGGCGCGGAACTACGAGGTGGCTTCCTCCATCAACGTGCTGGGGATCGCCGAGGCGGGCAGTGGGCGAACGGTGCAACTCGATTGGTATTTGTCGCTGAAGCCGCATAGCCCGAACGCGGCGGCGATCGTGCGGCGCGAGCGGGTAACGCTTACGCTACAGCGGGCAAAGAAGGGCTGGCAGGTGCAGGCCCTTTCCCCCGAGTCTTTTTTCTCGCCAATCCAAAACGGCTGAGGCGGTAGGAATTGCCGACGACCGACAGGCTGGAGAAGACCATGGCTCCGGCGGCGATCAAGGGATTGAGCAGTCCGGCCGCGGCGAGCGCGATCCCCACGGAGTTATAGAAGAAGGCCCAGAACAGGTTTTGGCGGACAACGGCGCGAGTCTTCGCGGCGAGCGTGAAGGCATCGAGCACGCGCGTGAGGTCGCCGCCGAGCAACACCATGGCCGAGGCGCGCATGGCGAGATCGGCGCCCGATCCCATGGCGATGCCGAGACCGGCGGCGGCCAGCGCGGGAGCATCGTTGACGCCATCGCCGATCATGGCGGCGTTGCGATTGACAACGGCCGCGGCCTTCTCTTCCGGGCGCACACAGGCCTTGTAATCGGAGATGCCGAGTTCGCGCGCGGTGGCCGCCGTGGCGGATTCGGAGTCGCCAGAGAGGATGCGCACCGGGATGCCGCGTTCCCGCAAACCGCGGACGAGCGCGCGCGCGTCATCGCGGATGCGCGTGCCGAAGACGAGCTTGCCTCTCATCTCGCCACCGATGCGGTACCAGGCCGGCGTGTCAGCGCAGGGCGGCTCGGGAGGAGCATTGGAGAAGGCTTGCGAGCCGATGATGATTTCCACTCCGTTGACGAAGCCGCGAATGCCGGCGCCTTGGATCACTTCGACGCCGGTGGCTTCCGGGATGGCGATGCCGAGCGCGCGGGCGCGGGCGACGACGGCTTTGCCGGTGGGATGCTCGGAGTAGCGTTCCACGGCGGCGAGCAGCGGCAAATCGGCGTCATTGGCTTCGAGCAGTTCGAAGCGGTCTTCGGTGACGGTGCCGGTTTTGTCGAGCACCACTTCATCGACGCGGGCGAGGCGTTCGAGGACATCGGCGTCGCGCACGAGGATGCCGAGCCGGGATGCGGCGCCAACCGCGGCGGTCAGCGCCAGGGGCGTGGCGATGCCGAGAGCGCAAGGGCAGGCGATGACGAGGATGGTGACGGCGCGGAGGATCGCCTCATCCATGGCGAGGCCGGATCGAAGCCAGTAGACGGCGCCGAGGAGGGACATGGCCATCACCGTGGGGACGAAGATGCGGGAGACGCGGTCGACGCGGCGCTCGACTTCGGAGCGGCTTACCAAGGCTCGTTCGACGGCGGCGACGATTTGCGCGATGGTGCTCGCTTCGCCGACGGTCGTGGCGGCGATAAGGAGCGGACTGCCGGTGTTGACGCTGCCGGCGACAACGCGATCCCCGGGGGATTTGCGCACGGGTTTCGATTCGCCGGTGAGCAGCGACTCATCGGCCGCGGAATCGCCACTGAGGACAGTGCCGTCGACGGGGATGCGCTCGCCGGCTTTGACCAGAACCTGGTCGCCGGGCTGGAGTTCGGTTACGGCGCGAAAGCGCTCCGTGCCGGCCATGCGGGCCTTCTGCGGCAGCATCCGGTGGAGCGAGGCGATCGTCCGCGCGGCGCGGTGCTTGGCGCCTTGCTCGACGCTCTTGCCCACCAGCACAAGGGTGACGATGGCGCAGGAGATATCGAAGTAGACGTGCGTGCCGCCGCGGAAGGCCTCGACGGCCGAGTATCCGAAGGCGGCGAGGATGCCGAGCGAGAGCAGGCTTTCCATGCGCAGCGCGCCGCGCAGCAGGCCGTGCCAGGCGATGCGCAGAATGGGTTTGGCCGAATAGAGCAGCACGGGAAGGGTGAGGGCCATGGCGAGGAAGGGGAGCACGGGATCGAAGGCTCCGAAGTAGACGGAGAGATTCATGCCCATGACGTTGACCCAGAGGAACGCGGCGACGCCGAGACGCATGAGCAGATCCTTGCGCTCTGCGTTCGCCGTGGAGGCCTCGCCCGTATATTCGGCCGCTTTGTAGCCGAGGCCGGAGACGAGTTCGGGGATGCGCGCGGGCGGCAACAGTTGCGGCTGGAAACGGACTTTCAGCAGATCGGAGACGAAGTGGACTTCGGCGGAGACGACGCCGCGCTGGGATTTGAGAGTGTGCTCAATGACCCAGGCGCAGGCGCTGCACCAGAGGCCCGATAGGCGGAAGAGGCGCTCTTCGGAAGCAAGATCGGGAGCGGCCGCCGGCGCAGGTTTGGTTTCGCGGCCTCCGGTGGCGATCAAACCGAGTTCGAGGCTGCGCCGGAAGACCTCGGTTTCGCGGATATCGACGCCCGAAGCAAGGACACCGCTTTCGGAGAGGATGGCGTGGACGTGCATGCAGCCGAGGCAGCAGAAGAGGCGGCCATCGGCGCGATGGGGTTGCTTGCCGCAATCGAGGCCGCACAGAGCGCAGGGTTGCATGAGGGGCCTACTTCCGGCCGGACGCGTAGGGTTTGCCTTGGGCGTCGAGGATGACCGGGCGTGCCTGCTCGGCGCCCACGTAGACATACACCATGATTCCCGCGAATAAAATGAAAACGAAGGCCAGTAAGAAACGCATTTCGCCCCTATTTGTGTTTCGGCATGACGAACGTCATGGGGAACGAGGCTTTCGTTCCGCCGGGTTCGCTCGCCGTGTGCAGTGCGATCGGGTAGACGCCGGGCGCGAGGGCATCCGGCGCGGTAGCCACCTCGATAATCTGTTCCACGGATTCGCCGGCCTTGACGGCGACGCGGTCCGTGGTGAGGTGGAGAGCTTTTTGCGAGCTTTCGAGCACGATGGCGACAGTGGCATCCACACTGCCGCGATTGTCGATGTTGAAACGGAACCTGTTGGTGGTCTCGCCCTGGGCATTGGCGGTGTAGAGCGTCGTGCGGTCCGGCTGCACACGGATCTGCACGGGGTGGCGCATGGAGAGGGCGGCCATCAATCCGGTGAAGTAAAAGAGCAGGATGAAGGAGACGACGGCGCGCTTGGGATCGCGCAGGCCGATGCGGTAGTACCAAGGCTCGTCTTTGGCGCCGAGCATCTTGCCCTGTTCTCCCCAGGTGTAATGGATGAGGCCGGGTTTCTTGAGTTTGGCGAGGACTTCGTCGCAGGCTTCGACGCATTCGCCGCAGTGAATGCATTCAATCTGGAAGGGCGATTGGCGGATGTCGATGCCCATGTGGCAAACGCGGACGCACTTCTTGCATTCGATGCAAGCCTTCTTCTCTCGGCTGTCGCGGTAGACGACGAGTAGGGTGTGCTTGTCGCTGAGCATGCCCTGCAAATAGCCGTAAGGGCAGATCATCTTGCAGAAGCGCGTGCGGACGAAAGCGAAATCGAGGAATGTGATGAGCGTGGTGACGGCTCCGGCGATGCCCCCGGCGGTTACGATGTCGATGGTGAGAAGGCGGCCGAGCAGGTCGCGTGGTTCAACGAAATAGGAAGTAAAGACGAAGGCGAGGAAGACGCTGGCGGCAAGGCCGGTGGAATAGAACAGAAGGCGCGAGGCGAAGGTACGGACAGAGGGCGTGAGTTGGATGAAGTGCTTGTTGATCCAGCGGCGGATGCGGTCCTCCATGGCGAGGGACGCTTCGCTGAAGATCATCTGCGGGCAGGCGTAGCTGCAATAGACGCGGCCGTATAGCATGCTGGCGGCGGCGATGGCGAACAGCAAGAACATGAGGGTGAAGAAGAGGATGGCGAACTCGTTGATCCACAACTCCTGGCCGAAGACGTAGAAGCGCTGACGGGGGATGTCGAAGCGCATGAGGTTGGAGAAGGGCAGCGCGACGAAGATGAGGAAGCAGATAAGGTGAATCGTCTTGCGGAAGTTGTGGTACCGGCGCACGGGCGGCAAGGCTGCGTTGCCGGGTGCGGAAGTGGGGGTGGATACGGTTGCCATGACGCCCTGCTCAATGATGATGCGCGTGGCCACCCATGGTGACAGGCATGAGTCCGCGGACAAGAAGAAGAATGCCGGTGATGGCGACGGCAATAGCGGGCAGGTGCGCGCTCCAGCGGGCAAAGTAACGGCCGAATGGGACGGAGAAGAGGCCGACGGCAAGGAGGGCTCCGGCGGTGCCGAGTCCGAAGGCGATCATGGTGAGAGCGCCGGCGAGGGCGTTGCCTGTGGAGAGCGCCTTGAGCAGTGCGGCATAGATGAGCCCGCAGGGCAGGAGGCCGAGAAAGAGGCCGAGGTGGAGCTTCGCGGCAGCGGTGTCCTTGGCGATCCACCGCCCGGCGCGGCGTGTCATGGAAGCCACTGGTCTAATCTGGACGAGCCCAGGGCGCTTCAGGACGCCGAGCATCCAAAGTCCAGCCAGCAGCATCGCCGCGCCGGCGGCGATCGAGGCGGCGCTCTGCCAGGGCATCACGGTTTCGAGCGAGAGCCCGAGTCCGCCGGCGAGCGCGCCGAGTAAACCATAGGTTGCAATGCGGCCGGTGTGGTAAAAAAGGTGGCCGGCAGCCCGGTAGCCACTGCGCCGTTGCGCGAGGGGCATCGTGCAAGATAGGAGGATTGGTCCGCACATCTGGACACAGTGCAGACTGCCGGCCACACCCAATAGAAAAGCCACGGAGAAATCAGCCCAAGTCATGAGAGCGCCGCGGCCGGTTGCAACAAACTCGTGTTGACCGTGGGAATGCTAACGCATTCGCGGTAGTGTTCAAACCGTTGCATCGTGATGGCGTTGGTGGGGCAGCGCGAAGCGCACATCGCGCAGCGGATGCAAGTGGATTCGTCTTTCAGCATGAGGCCGCCCATCGCGTTCAGCTCCTCTTTGCTGAACTGGCGGACGGTCTCCGGAGAGACGCCGAAGTTGGAACTGACCAGTTCCAGCCCGGCCTGATCCTCCACGAGCGTTCCGAGCCCCACCAGCCGGATGAGGTTGCGCGGGCAGATGTCGACGCAGCCGTTACAGGCGATGCAGATGGAGGTGTCGAACACCGTATTGACATTGCATCGCAGGCAGCGCGAACCCTGGCGGCGCGCCTCCTCTTCCGAGAAATTGATTTCGGTGATTTCGATGGAACTGGCGCGGCGCTCGACATCGAGGGCGGGCGGTTCGCGGCGCGCCAGTTCGGTCCAGCCCTGCACCATGGTGTAGGCGGCAGGGCGCCATTGTTTGCGGACGACGACATCGGTGCGCGTTCCGGTGAGGAAATCGTGCATGGAGCGGGCGGCAATCTGCGCCGAAGCCACGGCATGGATAAAGAGCCGCGGGCCGTGGGCGATATCGCCGCAGGCGAAGACGTCGGGAGCGGTGGTCTGATAGGTGTTGGGATTCACCTTGATCAGCCCGCGCGAGGTTTCCACACCGTCCTCGGGGGAGAGGAAGGAAAGATCGGACGTCTGGCCGATGGCGAACAGAATGGTGTCGGCTTCGATATCGAGGGTATCGTTTTCGTCGAAGGCGGGGTTGAAGCGGCCGTTGGCGTCAAAGACGCTGACGCATCGGGTGGTGCGGAGTCCGGTGACTTTGCCGTTCTTGTGCAGCACTTCGCGGGGGCCGCGGCTGTTGTAGAGGCGAATGCCTTCTTCCTCGCCTTCCTCGATCTCCCGCAGATCGGCGGGCATTTCCTGGCGCGATTCCAGGCAAACGACGGCCACTTCCTTGTCGCCGCTCATGCGCAGCGCGGAACGGGCGATGTCGTAGGCGGTCTGTTCGCCGCGGCCCATTTCAGCCTCGTTCTCTTCACGGGTGTTCAGAGCATCGAAGGGACGCACGGCCGAGCGGGCCACGTCGTAGGCGACATTTCCGCCGCCGATGACCGCGATACGGCGTCCGAGAGGCAGCGGCACGCCTTCATTAAAGGTACGCAGGAACTCCAGGCCGTCGTAGACGTTGGGGAGATCCGCTCCGGGAATATCGAGTTTACGTCCTTTGGGGAGGCCGATGCCGAGGAAAACCGCCTTGAAGCCCTGGGCGCGGAGATCGGCAATGGAGAAATCGCGGCCGAGGCGCATGTTGCATTTCAGTTCGACGCCGAGGGCGAGAATGGCTTCTATTTCCTTGCGCACGACATCGCGGGGGAGGCGGAAGATGGGCACACCCACCATGAGCATGCCGCCGGGTTCGGAGTAGGCTTCAAAGACGGTGACCTTGTAGCCGATCTGGGCGAGGTCGTGGGCAACGGTGAGGCCGGAAACCCCGGCTCCCACCACCGCGATGCGCTGACCGTTCCCGTTTCCGGGAGGGAGCATGCGGCGGTCACACGCATCGCGGTACATTTCGTAGCTGCCCGTTTCGGGGCCAAACATTTCGGTGGCGAACCGTTTCAGGCCGCGGATGCTCACCGGCGCGTCCACCGATCCACGGCGGCAATTGGCTTCGCAGGGAGCGCCGCAGACACGGCCGCAGATGGAAGCGAACGGGTTGGTGGCGCGGGCGATGCGGTAGGCGTCCGAGTAGCGGCCTTCGGCGATGGCCGTGACGTAGCCGCAGGCGTCGGTGCGGACGGGGCAAGCGTCCTGGCACTTGACCATCTTCTGCCAATATTGGGTGGCGTCAGGTGGTTGAACCCGATAGAGCGTGTCCGGCATTTATTCGCCTTCTGTGTTGCGGAATGCGAACAGGATGACGCCGAGGAAGAATACGGCGGCCATGGCGGCGACCATGTAGATGAGGCCGGGAGAGTTCTCCGTGGCGCGGTTGAATTGTTCGACGATGGAGCCGCGCTCGCTGTGGCCGGTTTCGCCGGTCATGTAGAGGATGAGGTAGGAGACGGTGCCGACAGCGACGCCGACATAGGCGAATTTCAGGAAGGCGGGCACCTCGGTGCCCGTACGTTCGGTGATCCAGCCTCCGGCGTAGTCGTGGAGATGGGTTTCAGGTGCTTCTTGTTTGTTGGCCACGGTGATGCCTCCTCGTTTTGCGCAGCGAGCTTG
>CAYOBO010000006.1:0-93441 GCA_964402295.1 uncultured Candidatus Solibacter sp.
CCCCGGCCCCCGCGCCCGCTGCGCCCGCCGAACCCCAAGGACCTCTCTCTCCGCTCGTGCGCCGCATGGCCCGCGAATACGGCATCGATCTCAATCAGGTCCGCGGCACCGGCGCCGGCGGACGCATCACCAAGGCCGACGTCGAAGCCTACATGGCGGCGCAGGGTGCACGCACCGTTGCCGCCGCGTCTGCTCCTCCCGCCGCCGCTCCGGCGCCGGTGGCTGCCGAGCCCGTCGCACCCATCGCCCGTCCCACCCCCGCTGCCGCGCGCGTCGAACCCATGGGCACCATGCGCTCCAAGATCGCCGAGCACATGGTCTTCTCCAAGCGCACCTCCGCGCACGTCACCACCGTGCATCGCGTCGACATGACGAAAGTCGCCAAGCTGCGCGACAAGATCAAGGGCGCCTTCCAGGAACGCTACGGCTTCTCGCTCACCTATCTCAGCTTTGTCGCCCGCGCCACGGCCGAGGCGTTGAAAGCCTTCCCCATCGTCAACTCTTCGATTGAAGGCACGAATATCATCTATCACAACAACATCAACATCGGCATCGCCGTGGCCCTCGATGGCGGCTCCGGCCTCATCGTTCCCGTCATCAAGAATGCCGATGAGAAGAACGTCGTGGGGCTACAGCGTTCCATCGCCGATCTCGCCAATCGCGCCCGTTCGAAGCAATTGAAGCCCGACGATGTGCAGGGCGGCACGTTCTCCATCACCAACTTCGGAACCTACGGCAGCCTGTTTGCCACGCCCGTGATCAATCAGCCGCAAGTCGCCATTCTCGGTGTGGGCGCCGTGGAAAAAGCTCCCGTCGTCATCGACGATGCCATCGCCATCCGCAGCATGTGCTATCTCGCGCTCACCTTCGACCACCGCTTGATCGACGGCGCGCTCGCCGATCAGTTCTGCCAGAAGGTCAAGCAGATCCTCGAGAACTGGTCCGACCAGGTGCTGTAATCACGCACGGGCGGCGCTTCAGGCCAGGATCTTCTTCACCACCTCGCCGTGCACATCCGTCAGCCGGAAGTGCCGCCCTTGAAACTTGAACGTCAGCCGCTTGTGATCCACGCCCAGGCAATGCAGAATCGTCGCCTGTAGATCGTGCACATGCACGGGGTCCGCTGTGATGTTGTACGAATAATCGTCCGTCTCGCCCACCACCACCCCGCGTTTCACTCCGCCGCCGGCAAGCCACATCGCGAAGTTGCGGGGATGATGATCGCGCCCGTAATTGGTATCCGTGAGCTTGCCCTGGCAATACACCGTGCGCCCGAACTCGCCGCCCCAGACGATCAGCGTGTCATCCAGTAAGCCGCGTTGCTTCAGATCCGTCACCAGCGCCGCCGATGCCTGATCCGTCCCCTTGCACTGCAAGGCAAGGTCGCGCGGCAGGTCGTTATGCTGATCCCACCCGCGGTGGTAAAGCTGCACGAATCGCACCCCGCGTTCGGCCAGCCGCCGCGCCAGCAGGCAATTCGCCGCGTATGTGCCCGGCTTGCGCGCATCCGCGCCATAGAGCGCGAACGTGCTCTCCGGTTCCTTGGAAATATCCATCAGATCCGGCACCGATGTCTGCATCCGGTACGCCATCTCATACTGCCCGATGCGCGTCTCGATCTCCGGATCGTGATAGCTCTCGGCGCGCAACTTGTTGATCTTCCCGATCACGTCCAGCATCTGCCGCCGCGTGTCGCGCGTGATGCCCGGCGGGTCCTCCAGATACAGCACCGGCTCGGCGCCGCCGCGGAAGCGTACGCCCTGATGGCTCGACGGCAGAAAGCCGTTGCCCCAAAGCCGCGAGAACAGCGGCTGATCGACGTTGAGCGCGTTCGCCTGCGAGATCAGCACCACGAACGCCGGCAGATTCTCGTTGTCGCTGCCGAGCCCGTAGCTCACCCATGAACCCATGCTCGGGCGCCCCGGCTGCTGGCTCCCACTTTGGATGAACGTGATCGCCGGGTCGTGATTGATGGCCTCCGTATGCATCGAGCGGATGATGGTCAGATCGTCCACCACCTTCGCCGTATGCGGGATCAACTCGCTCACCCAGGCGCCGGATTGGCCATGCTGCGCGAATCGGAAGATGGACGAAGCCACAGGCAATGACGATTGCCCCGATGTCATCCCCGTGATGCGCTGGCCCATGCGCACCGAATCCGGCAACTCCGTGCCTTGCCGCTTTTGCAACTGTGGCTTGTAGTCGAACAAGTCCAACTGCGACGGCCCGCCCGACTGATGCAGGTAGATGACCCGCTTCGCCGTCGGCGGATGGTGCGGCATCCCACTGAGTCCCTTCGCCTGTAGCGAAGAGAGCGCCGCGGCGCCGATACCCGTGCTCGTGAGCCCGAAGAAGTGGCGGCGCGTCAGCGACAGTGCGTATTCCCTTCGTGGATCCATGGCTTCGTTACTCCTTCGAAATCACTTCATCGAGATTGAGGATGGCGCTGGTCACGGTGGTCCATGCAGCCAGTTCGATCTCGTCGGCAACAGCGCTTTGCGATTCACCCACCCGCACCAGCTTCCTTGCGTTCTCCGGTTGCTTGGCGAACGCAGCCTTCTGTTGCTCGGCCAGCGAAGCCAGAAGCTTCACTTCCGCGGTGCTCGGCGGGCGGGCAGCAGCCATCAAGAACGCTTTGCGAATGCGGTCCGCGGGACGCTTCTCCGTCTGCATTACCTTCTCCGCAAGCTTCCGCGCCGCCTCAATATAGGTGGGATCGTTCATCAGCACCAGCGCCTGTAGCGGCGTATTCGTGCGCGCCCGCCGCGCCACGCACTTCTCGCGGTCCGGCGCATCGAAGGTCGCCATCTGCGCCGGCGGCACCGTGCGCTTCCAGAACGTGTACATGCTGCGGCGGTACAGATCCTTGCCCGTGCTCGGCGTGTATGTCTGTGCCGAGAACACATCGCCGTAAGCCATCTCTTCCCACAAGCCCGCGGGTTGATACGGATACACGCTGCGGCCGCCGATCTCCGGATTCAATAGCCCGCTGGTGGCCAGTGCGTTATCTCGCACCATCTCCGCCGGCATGCGGAAGCGCGACATGCGCGCCAACAGCTTGTTCTGCGGATCCCGTTCGACCAACTCCGGCGTCGCCTTCGAGCTTTGCCGGTAGGTGGCCGAGGTCACAATCAGCCGTTGCATCGCCTTGACATCCCAGCCGCTGCGGATGAACTCCGTGGCCAGCCAGTCGAGCAATTCCGGATGCGACGGCGGCGCGCCTTGCGAACCGAAGTCTTCGGACGTATCCACGATTCCCGTGCCAAAGTAAATCTGCCAGAAGCGATTCACGGCCACACGAGCAGTCAGTGGGTGCGATGGATCCACCAGCCACTGCGCCAGTCCCAACCGATTGGCGGGCGCGCCCGCGGGCAGCGGAGGCAGATTCGCCGGCACCGCGGCAGTCACTTTCTCCGTGCGGTTGCGGTAGTCGCCGCGCGCCAGCACGAACGTATCGCGCATCTTCGGCAACTCATCCATCACCATCGAAGTGACGATCTCTTTCTCCAGCTTCGTGCGGTCCTTCAACAACTGCCGCAACTCGGCATAGGCCTTGCGTTGCGGCTCCGGCGCTGCATAGGTGAGGTAGTAATCGCGAAGCTTGTCCTTCTGCTCCTTGGTGCGCTTGGCCGCCGGCGTCGCAGCCATCGCGCGTACCGGAGCATCCACCGCCAGTTGAAACGCCTCTTCCGCCGTAACCGCGCGCGGATAGATGCGCAGGTCATCCAGGTTCGAGCGCAGCTTGCTGCTCTTCCAGGGCGCATCCGACCGGAAGGATGTGGGCTGATTCTTCAGTACGTCCGTGGCCGCCGGTTGGCCGTCGAGGTAGACGCGAACCCCAGACCCGTCGTACGTCACCACAACATGGTTCCATGTGCTCATCACCACATGCCGCCGTGTGCGTACCTCCAGCCCATCGCCGAGCTGCACGCGCAGCAACGCGCCGCGCTTCAGGTCGCCGATCGATCCAGCTTCCTCGAGGCGCAGTGCGATCCCACCCTTCTCGATGAGTGTCTGCGCGAGGCGGTTGTTCGGCCGGACCCAGAGCGCGATGCTGAACGCATCGCCACGATCGAAGTGCCCGAAGCTGCCCCACTCCACTTCCGCTTCGCCGTCAAAGCCTAGCGATTGGCCCGCCGGGCTCGCCGAGAACGTGGGATTGCCGTTGACGATGCGCCCGTGACGATAGCCCCCGGAGAGATCGGAGAGGCTGCCATCCAGTTCATAATGGGCCAACGCTCCGTGCGGTCCATCGGAAGGCGAAGCCGTCTTCGCCCATTCCTCCACCGCGGCAGCGACTTCCTTTTCCGGCAGTTGCGACTCGCGGGTCTGGATCGCCCGATCGAGTTCCTTCATCCGCGATTCCTGTAGTCCGTCCGGCAGCGGCAGTATCGGCTTCGCATTGCCTTCCCGGCCATCCAGTCCCTTCTCGTCCACGTTGTGGAAGAAGGCGAAGAAGCGGTAGAAGTCCCGCTGGCTGATGGGGTCGTACTTGTGATCGTGACAGCGTGCGCAACCCATGGTCATACCCATCCAGACCACCGACGTGGTTTCCACACGATCGACGACGTACTCCGTGAGGTACTCATCGGCAATCGCGCCGCCTTCATAGTTGATCATGTGGTTGCGGTTGAAGCCCGTGGCCAGCTTCTGCGTCCGGCTCGCATTGGGCAGCAGATCGCCGGCCAGTTGCTCCACCGTGAAGCGGTCAAACGGCATGTTGCTGTTGAAGGCTTGAATCACCCAATCGCGCCACGGCCACATGTCGCGGTGGCTGTCGATGTGATAGCCGTGGGTATCGGCATACCGCGCCAGGTCGAGCCACTGCATGGCCATGCGCTCGCCGTAATGCGGCGACTCGAGCAACCGCGCCACCAGCCTCTCGTAAGCGTCCGGAGCCTTGTCCGCCACGAAGGCCTGCACGTCGGCCGCCGTGGGCGGCAGCCCCGTCAGATCCAGTGTCACGCGCCGAATCAAGGTCGCCTTGTCCGCTTCCGGCGATGGTTTCAGTCCTTCCTTATCGAGCCGTGCCATTACGAAACGATCGATTGCGTTGCGCGGCCATTTGGGATTCGACACGGCGGGCAGTTCCGGCCGTTTCGGCGGCGTATAGGACCAGTGCGTCTGCCAGTCAGCGCCTTCATCGATCCATTTGCCGATGAGTTCAATCTGCTCAGCGCTCAGCGTGCGTTGCGAGCCCTTCGGCGGCATGCGGCGCGCGGCATCGGCATGCTGGATGCGCTGAAACAATTTGCTCTCCGTGCGTTTTCCCGGCACGATCGCCTTCATCGCGCCGTCCCGTTCGTCCAGCCGCAGTCCGGCCATGCGATGCTTCTCGTCAGGCCCGTGGCAGGAAAAACAGCTATCGGAGAGGATGGGACGGATCTGGCGGTCAAAGACCACCTTCGTCGACTTCGTGGCTTGGCCGTAAACCAGCGCCAATGCAGACAGTCCTGCCGGAATCCAGAAACGGGATGGGAACATGGCTGTCTACCTTTTTATCACTTGCCTGGAACAATCCGCGCCCCAGCCCCGTTGTAGAGAGGTATGAACTGGGCGCTCGATCTTCGCTTCGCCATCCGCACGATCCGCACCAACCCCTGGTTCTCGGCGGCCATCGTGGCCACGCTGGCCTTGGGCATTGGGGTCAACACAACGGTGTTCTCACTGGTGAACGCAGTCCTGCACAAGCCGCTGCCGTTCCCAGGCGGCGAGCGGTTAGTGTTGGTGCATGCCAATAACATAGCCCGCGGCCGCGATCGTATGCCTATGTCGTGGGCCGATTTTCGTGACTACCAGAAGGCTGCCGGCGCCTTCGAGCGGTTGGAGGCGTACCGCCACATTCGACCCACCATCAGCGAGAAAGGCAACCCACCGGAGCATTTGCGCGGCGCCACCATTACTACCGGTATGTTCGACATGCTCCAGATGAAGCCGGCCGCGGGGCGTGGTTTCGTTGCCGAAGATGGCAAGCCCGGCGCCGAACGAGTCGCCTTGCTCGGCTACGGGATCTGGAAAGACCGCTACGGAAAATCGCCGGACGTCATCGGCCGTGTGGTGCGTCTTGATGAGAAGCCCACTGTGATCGTTGGGATCATGCCCGAAGGCTTCCGCTTTCCCGACAGCCAGGACTTGTGGCTACCGGCCGCACCCGAAGCGGATTGGGAGAAGCGCGACCAGCGCCAGTTCACGCTTGTCGGCATGCTAAAACCGGAGCGCACGCTCACCGATGCGCAGGCCGACTTGAGCATCGTAGCCAAACGCCTGGAGCAGCAGTTCCCCGATTCGCACAAGGACCATGGAGTGCGGGTCAATACGTTTCATGAGGCCATGAACGGCGGTCCCATCCGGCTCGTGTTCCTCTTGATGTTGGGCGCGGTCGGCTTCGTGCTGCTCATCGCCTGCGCCAACGTCGCCAACATGCTGCTCAGCCGTTCCGTGGCGCGGACTCGGGAGATGTCTATCCGCGCGGCAATGGGCGCAGGCCGCTGGCAGATCATACGGCAACTTCTGACCGAGAGCGTCCTGCTCTCCTTTGTTGGCGGAGCCATCGGCCTGGCGCTTTCCCACTGGGGCGTGCAGGCATTCGACAAGGCCGTCCAGAATGTCGGTAAACCGTACTGGATCGACTTCTCCATGGACTACGTGGTCTTCACCTACTTCGCCCTGGTGAGCATCTTTGCGGGAGTGCTGTTCGGCATCGCCCCGGCGTGGCAGGCGTCGAAGGTCGATCTCAACACAAGCCTGAAGGACGGTACGCGAACATCGGGCGGACTGCGTTCCGGCTACCTTTCCGGAGCGTTGGTGGTGGTGCAGTTCACGCTGGCCGTAGTGCTGCTGAGCGGCGCGGGCCTCATGATGCGCAGCTTTGTGAACGCACAGCAGGTCAATCCCAACGTGCCGGGAGACAAGATCCTCTCGTCGATCGTCCATCTGCCGCGCTCGCGCTATGCCAGGCCGGAAGAGCGCCAGCAGTTCTTTGAGCGGCTGCTGCCGCGCCTGCGAGCGCTGCCCGGAGCACAGGCCGTAAGCATGGTTTCGAATCCTCCCGGCACGGGGGCGGGCGGGTGGCGCTACGAGGTGGAAGGCCAGCCGCTCGAACGCGACAACCGTCCTTCGGCGGCCGGCATCGCCGCGGCCCCTGGATACTTCCCTCTGGTGGGCTTAAGCCTGCTGCGCGGACGCGACTTTAACGAACGCGATGGCGATCCAGGCAAGGACGTGGCCATCGTCAATCAGCGGTTCATCGGCAAGCACTGGCCGGGCGAAGACGGTCTCGGCAAGCGCATCCGCCTGTTCCATCCACAGAACGAGCCGCGGCCATGGTTAACCATTGTCGGTGTCGTACAGGACTTCGAGCAGATGAGCCCGAGTTCCACCACGGCGGGCAATCCCATTCTGTTCGTGCCCTATCGCATGGACAGCTACGATTCGATGGTGCTGCTGGTGCGCACGGCCGGATCGCCGGCATCGCTGGCCACGGCACTGCGCACGGAGGTGCAGCAACTGGACCCGGATCTGCCGCTCTTTCAGACGGGCCCATTGCAGGAGTGGTTGGAACGCGGGCGCTGGCACCTGCGTGTGTTCGGGACTCTGTTCCTGGTCTTTGCGGTCATCGCCATGGGCATGGCCGCGGTCGGCATCTACGCGGTGATGGCGCATGCCACCAGCCGCCGCACGCAGGAGATCGGAGTGCGGCTGGCCCTGGGCGCCGGAGTCCGCAGCATCATGACGCTCGTGCTCAGCCGAGGCTTGAAACAATTGGGTATTGGAATGTTTTTAGGGACCGCTGCCGCGTTGGCGGTCTGCCAGTTGATGGCGGGCCTGTTGTTCCAGGTGTCCCCGCGCGATCCGGCGACGTTGTCGATTGCCGGCGGACTGCTGGGCGCCGCCGGATTGCTCGCCTGCTGGCTCCCGGCGCGGCGGGCTTCGAAGCTCGATCCAATGAAAGCGCTACGCCACGAATGATACAATCCGGGCGATGGTGCGCCGCCGTGATCTCGTGATAGCCGGGTTGGTTCCGTTGGCGAGGGCGCAGCGGGAGTTGCCCGATCTTTCCACCGTGCCGGTGGATCTGGCGACGCCTCCGATGACGACGGGCGCGCCGGAGCCTGGCAAGCGGGTGCGGCAAACGATTGCAGGCTATGAAGGCACTGCGGTGCACCATGCGCTCTATCTACCCACCGACTGGCGCGAGGGCCGGAAGTATCCCGTCATCGTGGAGTATGCGGGCAACGGCAACTATAAGAACCGCTATGGCGATGTCTCGCTCGGCACCGTGGACGGCAGCAATCTCGGCTACGGCATGAGCGGCGGGCAAGGATTCATTTGGGTATGCATGCCCTATGTGAACAAGGCCGAGGGGCGCAATCAGATCACGTGGTGGGGCGATGTCGAGGCCACGGTGGACTACTGCAAACGCACCGTGCGCGATGTGTGCGCCCGCCATGGCGGCGACCCCGATGCCGTGATCCTCTGCGGCTTTTCGCGGGGGGCCATCGCTTGCAACTTCATTGGGCTGCATGATGACGAGATCGCCGGGCTGTGGCGCGGCTTCGTGGCCTACAGCCATTACGACGGAGTGCGCACCTGGCCGTACGAGGGCAGCGATCGCGAGTCCGCGCTCGTGCGGCTGCGGCGGCTGAATGGCCGGCCGGTGTTTGTCTGCCACGAAGGCTCGGTCGAGGCGACGCGTGCCTATGTCAAAGCTTCCGGCGTGAAGGCGCCGTTTACCTTCGTGCCCATCCCGTTCCGCAACCACAACGATACCTGGACACTGCGCGACATCCCGGAGCGGCGCAGGCTGCGCGAATGGCTGAAGGACACCCTGCGCTTCAAGCCGGGCTTTGCGGGGCGTGTCGCTTACTACGTGCGCGAAGGCACAGGTCCGAACGTGGTGCTGATCCCCGGCAGTTGGGGCGACCACACCTCCTTTAACCGCATGCTGGATGTGTTGCGGCCGGATCTGCGCGCGATCGTGGTGGAACTCCCCGGGCATGGCGCCACGCAGCCTCCCGATGAAGCGCCGACCATGCGGAGCCTTGCGGAGAACGTGCTGGCCGTGGTGGATGCGCTCGACCTGAAGCGCTACTACGTGGGCGGGCACAGCATCGGCGGGATGCTGACGATTGAACTCGCCGGACTGCGTCCGCAACAGGTGGCGGGCGGTATCGCCATGGAAGGGTGGACGCATCACTTGGTGCAGTCGGAGGCTTTCGGAGTGGAACCGCCGCCGCAGCGCACGCAGCAAATGCTGGAAGTGCTGGGGCAGTTGACCGAGTCGCAGCGCAAGGCCTTCGGTTCAGTGTGGCGGCAGTGGGATGGGCTGCCCATACTGCAATCGACGAAGGTGCCGCTGCTTTCGATGTGGGGCGATCGCGGCCGCACGCAACGTCCATCGCGTGCCCTGCTTCGCGTGCCGGAACGGCCCAATATCGAGGTGGCGTGGATCGCCGGTTCGGGGCACGGCATCCCCCGTCAGCAGCCTGAAGAGGCTGCCCGGGTGGCGAATGCATTTATTACGAAGGTCGAGTCGCGCATGTACGCGGGCCCGGCCTTGGACGCACTGCCACGTGTCCCGGTGGAGACCGTCATGGTGTACCGCGGCGTGGAAGCGAAGACCGGCTTCAACATGCATCCGTACCTGACGTGGTTCGACGGGCGTTTCTGGGCCATCTGGAGCTGTAACCGCATCCGCGACCTGCAAGCCGGACAGTACGTGCGGTATGCCACCAGCCGCGATGGGGTCAGGTGGTCCGAATCGAAGATGCTCACGCCGAGCGAGGAGAAGGAGAACTTCCGCTACTTCGCCCGCGGGCTGTGGGTCCGCGGCGGGGAGTTGATTGCGTTGGCTGCCCGCGATGAGGCGGTGCGGCCCTTGTTTGGGCCAGGGCTGGAACTGCGAGGCTACAAGTGGAATGGCCAGTGGAGCAAGCCCATCGTTGTGGCGAAGGATGCGATCAACAACTTCGCTCCACGGCAGCTTCCCTCCGGCGAATGGATGATGACGCGGCGCGACCACAAGATGCGGGCTACGCTGCTGATCGGCGGCCGGACGTCTCCATCGGACTGGCAGGCGGTGGAGGTGCCGAAGCCCGCCGACGATGCCAAACTGGATGAGCCCGAGTGGTGGACTCTGCCCAACGGGGCATTGTGCACGGCGTTCCGCGATGGCAGCCGGTCGCGGCGGCTATACCGTTCCTTCAGTACCGATGGCGGCAAGCGATGGAGCGCTCCGGTGCGCACGGATTTTCCCGATGCGATGGCGAAGTTCAACGTGCTGCGGCTTTCGAGCGGCGTTTATGCGATGGCTTCGTGCCCGAATCCTTCAGGGAAGCGCATCCCCCTATGCCTGTCTCTTTCGGACGACGGTGTCGTGTTTGACCGCATGATGATCCTTCGCGGCCGCGATACGGTGTACCGCTATGCGGGCAAGGATCCGGGCTACGCGGGCTATCACTATCCGCAGTTGCTGGAGCACGGCGAGCACCTATATGCGATCCACGCCGAGAACATGGAAGACATCGTGCTGCTGCGCGTGGCGCTCAAAGACATTCGAACTCGATAGTGTGATCGAAGGGCGTGAAGCCGGTGAGATAGATGCTGTTGCCGGGCATCATCGGCTCGGCTCCACGGACCTGCGTGTACCGATGGGCTTCGCATCCTGGGCCGAAGCGGACTTCGTGGCCGCTGCCTTTAATGACGCCCGAGCCTTTGCCCAAGATCCAAGCTCCGGGCGCCTGCGGGGCGGCGGTGAGTCCATCGAGGCCGATTTGATCTTTGTCTCGTGCGCTGATTTCGATGGCGAGCGGAACGGCATCCGTGCCGTGCGCCTGGACGCGAACACGGAAGCCCTTTTCTGTTTCGGCGATGGTGGCCATCTGTTCCAGGTGGCAGACCTCGGTCCGCCGGCGCTCAGGGCGAGTTTCGTTCCATTCGCCGGCCTTGACGCGGTGCGGCGGATTGAGCGGCTGGAAATAGGGGCCGCTGAGCTCCTGCTTCAAAACATAGCTGTTGCCCACCTTCGACCACGACCGCGGAATGAACTGCGCCTTGCCGAAGAAGGCACTGGCGAAACGGACTGCTCCCACCACGGCATCGCCACTGCGCAGCATGAGGAAGCGGCTGTCGCCCTTGAGCATGATGGTGGCGCTTTTGTGGCCGCGGCGGATGCGGACGATCTCCAGAGCCTTGAACTCTTTCGAGTAATCGGCGGGCGGATCTTCCGGTTCGGGAAGCGGCTTCAGCATGTTCGGATACGACATGAGCATGGAGAGCGCCGCATGTGTGGGCGCATACTTCCGGGCGACCCAGGCATAGCGCGGGTTGTTGTCGCGCGTGGCCATGTAATGCATGGGGAACCAATAGACGCCGATGTTGCCGATAGTGTTGCGGTCCTGGCGGTGCGAGATCTCGGTGACCATTTCATCGCCGGGGTGCATGAGGTAGAATGCAGCGTCAAGGTTCCTGCGGAGCGGTTCCAGCAGTTCGGTGCGCTTCAGTTTGTCGGCAAGGATGACGAGCGAGCGATCGACAATGACGTTGTAGCCGATGATGCTGCGCTCGTCGTACTGACCGTCTTCATCGATGTCGATGCCCTCGGCGAGCCACTGATCGATGCGCTTGACGAAGGCCGGATCGGGGTCGATTTCATGGAGTAGCGTCATGGCCGAGCACACCACCCAGCGATGGTTGGGCGTGTGCACTCCGCCTTTGAGCAGAGCACCCTTGGCGCGCGTGAGGAACGGATCGAGGATTTGCAGGATCTCGCGTGAGCCGTACTTCTTCGCCAAACAGCCGGCATTGCCCGCGCCCCAGACGGCGAAGGCCGTATCGGGCGGCGAGTTGAAGTTGGTGAACGGCAGGTTCAGGTTGCCGTCGGGAGTCATGGTGCTGACGGCATAGTCAATGCCGAGCTTCATGCGTTCCAGCATGAGCGGGTTCTTGTGGAACTTCGACTTCGGATGAAGGAAGGCGGCGGCAAACGTGTCCGAGGAAGCCGCGGGAGATGCCGGGTAATGAATGCCGAAGGCGTCGGGCCACGAGCCGCGATGCGGATGGCCGGGCTCGGTGATCTGGATCTTCAAGAGGTTCTCGACACCCTGGTCGTGGCGGTGGGCGGCCATGGTTTCGAGATCTGCGTTCGATGCATCGGCGGCGAGCAACGGTGCTGCCGCGGCGGCCTGCATCAAGGCCCTGCGTGTTGGTTTCATGAGCAGCAACTCCCTATTTTCCCAGGCGCGCGGTCGTGATTCAATGTTTGGGCGCCTGGAATCCCGATCCTCGCGGGTACTGTTATGCTTGCCGCGGTGAAGGCGCTGCCGGCCTGGGGTTCAAGCTGCTTTGCCGAGCACGGGAGGGGCGTTGCGCCCGCAGCAACGCTTGTATTTGAGCTTGCTGCCGCAAGGGCAGAGGGCATTGCGCGGGATCTGTTGTTCATCGCTTTGCGAAATCGATGAAAGTGATGAATTGTGATGAATTCTGTCTTCGGCGGCGCACTCCATGCCGCGCTTGTGGCCGGCGGCATAGGCCGCGTCCATGAGTAATTCCGCGGCGGAGTCTCTGGGTGTGTTGGCTTTTTGCGGGGTGCAGAGGAATTTGAGGATGGTCATGGCGGTGCGGGCGCGCAGGGCCATGGGGGCGGAATCATCGTGGATGATGTTGCTGAGGATGGCCAGAGAGGGAGCGGCGAGTTGGTCGAGCTGGTCGCGGATCCGATCGATGCGGGCCTGCTTGACGGCTTCGAGCGTGTGGCGGAATTCGGGGATGGTGCGGGTCCAATGGTGGACCGTGGTGCGATGCACGCCGGCGGAATCGGCGGCGGCGGTGACACTTTGGCCGGATGACAGGGCCTGGAGCACGTCGAGTTGTTTGGCGGTGAGGGATTGCATGAGGCTCTCCTGGTTGGGAGAGTAGCAGGCGGGATGGATGGGGGAGGGTGAATTTTCGGAAATTGGCGTGTAAGTGACTGTGGGGATATAGGAAAATTTTTCCTGCCGGGTTGTGACCGCCGAGTCAGGGGAGGGGATTGGGTGTTGCCTCGAGTTCCTGCTGAGTGGCGATGGGGAGAGCGTTGAAGAGGTCGAGGCCGGTGAGAGTTTCGATGTCATCGACGGATGCGGCGAAGTGGGAGATGGGCTCGCGGAGATGGGGGGAGTTGGGCAGGATGACGGCGAACATCATTTTTCGGCTCCCCTGGATGGCAAGGATTGCTTTGTAGAAGTGGGTGGGGACGCCAACCCGGCCGGGGCCAATGGTGGCGGGTTGTTCCGATGCGAAGAGCGTTCCGGTGACGATGTAGAGGGCATCCGAGGAGGCGGCGAGCGTGCGCACGGTGTTTTCGAGCTGACGCCAGCGGCCCATGTTGAGCGAGGGATTTTGCGGGGCGGCGTTGGAGAGGACGAAGGTTTGCGGGGAGTTGGCAAGATCGCGGGCCGGGACGAGATGGCCGCGGTGGAAGCCGCTGTGGGTGTAATCGGCGTTGGTGGCTCCGGGGGATTGGAGGGTGGAGTCGGAGTGGAAGCGCGAGGGACGAGGCTGGGCGGGTTGTTCGAGTTGCGCGGGGGTAAGTTCGTAAGCGGTCCAGGCGGGGACTTTGCGGGAGGAGTCGTGGCAGAGGACGAAGGCCTGGCGCGCGGCGAATTCGAGGTGCGGGGCATCGCAGGAGGGAAGGCCGAAGCGATCGGGTTGGGCGGCGAGGACGGGGAGCAGAGCGGCGAGTAACAACACACTTATTTATCGGATTGTTTAAAACGCTACTTTACAGAAATGTTTTCAAGATTTTCGTGGTAAGGTGCGGGTATGAAACGGAGAAGCTTGCTGGCCGCAACGGCGCTGGCGCGGACGACCCTCCTGGGGCAGGATGTCGGACTGGGTGCGCGGCGCGGGCCTTCGACGCGGCTGGAGATTCCGTACCGGATGGACATCGAGACGCCGCATGTGAAGTGGGCGAATCCGCTCGCGGGCGGACCGGTGAAGTTGCTGGCGGCGCCGAGCGTGAGCGAAGGGCGGACGGTGATTGAACTGGCGCAGCGGCTATCGCTCGATTTGACGACGGTGAGCATCGATCCGGAATGGGATGTGAATAAGTGGACGATGTGTTTTGGGCGGGATTACGGGGCACGCGCGGAAAAGGGAAATCTGAAGCTGATCTATTCCTACCTGGAGCAAGAACTCGTCAGCGAGAAGCATTTCGATGCGATTCTGTTGCCGCTGAATCATGGTTGGAGGGAGTTGACGGAGGCGTCGCGGGCGGCGATTGAGAGACGCGTGCGGGCGGGTTGTGGATTGGTGCTGGTGCGTCCGTTCTCGTGTCCGCTGTCGCCATTGGAAGCGACGGGCGGAGAGGATGGGCCATACGAAAGATCGCCGTGGAGGCGGAAGGGAGAGCATTCCATTACCCGGCCGATTCCGGTGGAAACGTTTCCGTTCCGGTTTATCGAGCAGCATGCCGCGCGATTGCGGGCAGGGGCGGAAGCGCTGATCGTGTCGGAGAAGGGGACACCGGTGCTGGCGGTGCGGACGGAGGGACAGGGACGGGTGATCGGGTTCGGGTACAAGTCGTATGGGTTGAGCTGGCAGATGCCGTTTGAGGCGCGGCATCATGCCGTGGACTTGTATTGGGAGTACTTCTATGCGTTGCTTTGCCGTGCGTTGCTGTTCGCGGCGAAGCGGGAACATTCGCAGACGCCGGATTGGTCGAGGAGTGAGCGGAGGGCGCGGGAGTTGTACGGCGCGCCACGAACGGGCGGGGTGGATGGGCTGAAGGTATCGCCGGCGGTGATTCGGGAAGGGACAGTTGTGGAAGTGGCTTTTCAGACTTCACGGCCAGCCGTGGTGGAGTTGATCGACGGATTGGGGCGGGTGGTGGCGAAGGGCGAAGGCCGCGACGGGGTGACGCTACAGGCCGGCAGGGCGCTGGTGCATTCCGGAGTGGTGCGTGTGACTGCGGGGGATGCGGTGGGTGTGGCTCCCGAGCATTTTGAGGCGGCATCGCGGGAGTGGACGGATTACGAAGTGGTGCTGCCGTGGTCGGGGCCGCGGAGTTATCAGCCTTGGATGAAGGCGCTCGATGAACAGTTCCGCAAGATTGGAGTAACGACGCTGGCCAGTCCGGAACGGAATTTCCGATTCCTGGTAAGCGCGCATTTAAATGCGTTCGGCATCTACTGGTAGCGGCGGGACAATTATCTGAAGCGGAAGAAGCTGTACGCGGAGACGCGGGATAAGAAGTATTTAACGCGCGAGGTAGTGCTGCAATCGCCGGAGTTCGAAGCGAGCGTGCGGAAACAGTTGGGTGGCCGGACAGAAGAGATGGCGGCGCTGAAGCCGTTCGCGTATTATCTGGCCGATGAATCGTCGTTGACCTGCTACACGGATGCGTTCGATGTGGATTGGGCTCCGGAGGCGCTGGCGGGATTGCGGGAGTGGCTGAGGAAGGAATACGGCGGATTGGAGCAATTGAACGCCGCTTGGGGGACGGCGTTCTCGACGTGGGAGGAGGTGGTTCCGATGACCACGGAGGAAGCGCAGAAGCATGGAAACTTCGCACCGTGGGCGGACCATAGAGTGTATATGGAGCAGGAGTTTGTGCGGGCGTTCGCGAAGGCTCGGGATTGGCTGAAGGAGATGGATGGGGGGGCGCGGCCGTCGATTTCGGGGACGCAGGTCCCGACGGCGCACAACGGATGCGACTGGTATTCGATCGATCAGGAACTGGAATACATCCAGCCGTATTCGGGCGGCGGGCAGGATGCGATGCATTACCTGTTCAATCCGAAGTTGCGGATTACGGGATTCACGGGGTATGGGACGGTGGGCGATGCGGCTCGCTATCAGCAGTGGCAGAGGCTGTTTTACGGGCACTGCGGAGCTTCGATTTTCTGGCACTACACGATGCTGCATCCGGATTTGACGTTCAGTGAGCAGGGGAGCGCGCTGGCGGATGCGTTTGGAAAGCTGCAATCGGGGATTGCACGGGTGTTCATGAACTCGGAAGTGGTGGAAGACGGCGTGGCGATTCACTTTTCGATGGCCAGCATTCGCGGGGCGTGGATTACGGATGGGGCGATTTCGGCGGAGATGGGGAGTGCGAATCGCAGTTCGAAAAATTTCGCGGACCTGGCGAAGCGCCGCGATGCCTGGGTGAAGGAGTTGGAAAAGCAGGGAGTGCAGTTCCGGTTCCTGGCGACACAGCAGATCGAGCGCGGCGAGTTGGACCGGTTCCGGGTGCTGATTCTGCCGTATTCGATTGCTTTGTCGGATGCGGAGATTGCGGCCATTGAGCGGTTCCTGAAAAACGGAGGGCGGGTATTTGCGGATGAGCAGGCGGGGAGGATGGACGAACGCTGCCGGTGGCGCAAGACGGCGTTGTGGCCGGGGTTGGAGCGGAAAGGGCCGGGGGATATCGGGGTGAAGCCGGCGCTGGCAGTGGACGGTGTGTTTCTGCGGACCGTGCGGCGCTTTGGAGCTTCGCGATTGTATGGATTGCTGCCGGAGGATACACGGAGGGTTGCTTTGCCGCCGATGGATGGCGTGGTTTACGATCTGCTTCGCGGAGGGGTGGCGGGGAAGGTGGTGGAGGCGGGTCCGGGTGCGCCGGTGTTGCTGCTGGCGCGGCCGTCGCGGATTGCGAAGCTGGAGATGGATGGCGCGCTGCGGTTGCGATTGACGGATGAGAAGGGGCAAGGGGTGGACCGGTCCGTGGTGCGCGTGCAGGTGTTCGACGGACAGGGGCGAGAGGCGCGGCATTACTCGCGGAACGTGTGGATGGAGGACGGCGAGGGACGAGTGGAGATCCCGTTTGCGTTGAGCGATGGAGGAGAGTGGACGATCAAGGCGCGGGACGTGGTGAGCGGACTGACGGCGGAGCGGCGCTACCGCGTGGGCTAGAAGCTGCGTCCAATGGAAACGAGGATATAGCCGAAGCGGATGGTGCTGGAGAGCGCATCCGATTCCCGTTTGCGGAGGAAGTAGCGGTATCCGAAATCGAGGTTCCAATAGGGCTTGGGACGGTAACGGAGTGCGCCCATGGGCGAGGCGGAATATTGGCCGTTGACCCAGCGGATGGCGTCGCCTTCGGCCACGACGGAAAAGCGATCGCGGAAGCGCCATTCCATCTGTCCGCTGAGGAGCGGTGTGACTTCGCGATCGGAGATGTGGCTGGCGAGGGGCGCTCCGGAGATGCGTGTTTCGCGGCCGGCGATGGTGGCTCCGCCGTAGAGTGAGAAGCGCCTGGTGTCGATGAGCCTATGGCGATAGCGGACTCCCAATTCGTGGAAATCGAGAGGGCGCACGCCGGGGCCGGCGCTGGTGCTTCCCTGGACTTCGAGCGGTGCCCAATAGACACCGAATTGATGAGGGCCGCCCTGCCATTCGAGTCTGACGCGGGCGGTGGCGGCGCGATTGCGATTCTCCGATCCGGGCAGGAATTCGACGCCGGGGAGGGATGGTGTACGGGAATCGAAACGGTGGGCGTAGACGGCGGCGTACTCGAAGCTTGCCTGGTAGGGGCCGCCTTTGTTCGCAACGCCGGCGAAGAGCCAGTTGGAGATCATACCGATGCCTCCGCCGGCGATGACGTCATCGGAGAAGTGGCGGTCGGTGTGGACGCGGGTGAATCCGACGAAGGTCGCGGCGGCGAAGGCGGGGATAGCGACTTTGGGGCCGTATTGGGTGGCCAGGAAGCTGGCGCCGGAGAAGGAGAACATGGCGTGGCCGGAGGGAAAGGAATGGCGGTCGAGCGCGTCGGGGCGGGTTTTGGCGACGATGCGCTTGAGGCTGAAGGTGGTGGCACTGGCGGCGCCAACGGAGAGGGAGAAGCGAGAGAGGTTTTTCCAGTCGCGCTCGATGAGTTGGGAGGCGAAAGCGGCAGCGGGGAGGGCGATTTGCACGATGTCGCCCGAGCGGCGCAAGGTGGATGGTTGGAGGACGCCGTTGGCAGTTTGCGCATCGATCTGCGCCGAGAGAACAAGCAAAGGAAACAGCAAGCTTCCAAAATATCACTGCCCGAGCCGTGTTAGCACGTCGATTGCAGGCCTGTATCAAAAGAGTGACGAAGATGTTTTCCCGTGCACTCTTGTTGCTGGCGGCTGCCGCAGTGCTGCTGGTAGCGCAGCGGCCCGGCGGGCCACCGGCGAAGAAAGGGCAACCGCGTTACGGCCCGGCGGCGTTTGTGAAAAAGGAAGGGATGACGTTCGCCAAAGGGGACGCGATCACGGTGACCGGGTCGAAGGTTCCTTATGACAGCGCCGAAGCAATCCTGGCGCGGGAAGTGAAGAAGGGTGAAAAGACTCTGGTACTGCGGAACCAGAAAGGGGTTCCGCTGCGGAGCCGTGGCCGGTGGCGCACCTGATTAGTTGGGCTGCGTGATGCCGTACTCCTTGAGGCGGTATTGCAAGGTACGCAGGCTGATGCCGAGTTGACGGGCGGTGCGGGTGCGGTTGCCGGAGTTGTCTTTCAACGCGCTGAGAATGGCCTGTTTCTCAATGTCTTTGAAAAGGACGGGGCGCTCTTGGCTGGAGACGGAGAGGGGAAGGTCTTCAGGGTCGATATCGCGCTCGCAGAGGATGGCCATGCGTTGGATGAGATTCTCGAGTTCGCGGACGTTGCCGGGCCAATGATAGCGGCGCAGCACATCTTCGGTTTGCGCAGTCAGGCGAAGGGACGGTTTGTTCATGGCGCGGGCGGCGCGCGATAGGAAGTGCCGTGCGAGGGGGACGATGTCGCCGGTGCGTTCGCGCAGGGGCGGGATTTCGATGGGGAAGAGATTGAGGCGGTAGAAGAGATCCTCGCGGAATTTTTTCTGTTCCACCAGCTCGGCGAGATTGCGATTGGTGGCGGCGATGACACGGACGTCGGTGCTGATCTGGCGGATGCCGCCGACGCGTTCGAAGGTTTTCTCCTGTAGAACGCGGAGGAGCTTGGCCTGGAGATTGCCGTCGAGTTCGCCGATTTCGTCGAGGAAGAGAGTGCCTTTGTGGGCGCGCTCGAAGCGGCCGACATGCTGGCCGCTGGCGCCGGTGAAGGAACCTTTTTCGTGTCCGAACAATTCGCTTTCGATGAGGGTGGGCGTGAGGGCGGCGCAGTTGACGGCGATGAAGGCATGGGGAGAGCGGGGGCTGTGATCGTGGATGCAGCGGGCGACCACTTCCTTGCCGGTGCCGGATTCGCCGGTGATGAGGACCGTGGCGTCGGTAGGGGCGACCTTGCGCATCAACTCGAGCACTTCCAACATGCGGGGATCTTCGGCGACCATGGCATCGCAGGAGAAGCGGCGGGCTTGTTCCTCGCGAAGGACTTCGCGTTCGGAGACGAGTTGCGAGGTTTCCAGGGCGCGGCGCACGACCATGCGCAGTTCATCGGGGCTGCTGAGGGGTTTGCCGAGGTAATCGGCGGCGCCCATTTTCATGGCGTCGACGGCGGTGCCGACGCTGGCAAAGGCAGTGATCATGATCACCGGGACTTCGGGGGCGTTTTCCTTGGACCAGCGGAGGACCGCGAGTCCGTCGCCGTCAGGCAGTTTCAGATCGCAGACCACTAGATGAAACTTCCGTTGCTGGCATTGAGCCAGGGCTTCCGCCACTGAGGATGCGGCCGTGATGCGGTAACCTTCCGTCCTGAGGATGGTTTCCAGCAGGCGGCGGAACCCCGGGTCGTCGTCGACGATGAGGATTTGTTCCATGTTTGCCTCCTAGGCAGGCCGCAGCGGCAGCCGGATTTCGGCGACGGCGCCGCCTCCTGCCTGATTCCGAATGCTGAACTCTCCGCCGAGGGTCCGGATCAACTTGCGAGTGATCGACAGACCGAGTCCGGTGCCGATGGACTTGGTGGTAAAGAAGGGCTCGTAGAGATGCGCGAGCGCGTCGGGGGTGAGTCCGGGGCCGTTGTCGGCGACGCGCAGATGCACCCACTTGCCTTCCGCGCCAATGTCGACGGAGAGTGTGGCGGCGTCGTTGCCCTGCAAAGCTTCCGCGGCGTTCCGCACGAGATTCAACAGCGCCTGCTCGAGGAGCGCCGGGTCCGTACGGAACGTGGCCGGTTCTACATGGAAGATGCAATTCATGCGCGGGTAGTGACGCAGATGAGTTCGAACGGTGTTGGCGATCTGGTCTGTGCTGACGGGTTGCGGCGCGGGTTGCGGGGGGCGCCCGTAGAGCAGCAGATCGCGGACGAGGTTTTCGAGACGTGAGACTTCGCTTTCAACGGGCTCAATGAGCTCGCGATGTTCTTCGCCGAGGCGTTCGGCGAGGAGCTGGACAAAGCCTTTGACGGTGCCGAGCGGATTGCGAATCTCGTGGGCGAGGACGGATGAAAGCGTGCCGATGTGGGCGAGGTGTTCGAGTTCGAGCTGACGCTGCTCGGCGGCGGCGGCACGGCGTGCGCTCCAGGCGGTGGCGAGGGCGAGGGAAATGGCCATCAGGCCGGCGGCCACGGAGAGGAGGATGTTGCGCCGGGCATGGGTGACAAGGAAATCGGCGGAAGATTCATCGAGATCGATGCGCGCCAGGTGCATGCCGTGTTCGGTGTGGAAGGGCACATGGGCGCGAAAGATGCGCACGCCGGCTTCGGTGAGGGATTCCATGCGATAGAGTTCGCGGCCGGCCCAGATGGGGGCGAGCGGGTCATTGGGGCCTTGTGATTTTTCCAGGATGCTCAATTCGAGGAGTGCGGGCTCCTGTTCCATGAGGGTGGAGGAGAGGCTGTCGTCGGAAGAGCCGGCGGGGAGCGTTTCGAGCAATCCGGCCAAGGCGGCGATACGGCTTTTCAGGTAGACCATGCGCTGCCGGTCGAGTTCGCTGAAAGTTCGCACGGCGGTCCAGACCAGTACCGCCGATAATGCTAACGCCGCCCCGGGCAGGAGCCAGTGAAGCGTGCGTTGCGATGAGCGATTCACGGCCAGCCTAGGGTAGTAGCAATTGACAAGCCATGCCGGAGGCGTTCAGAATGAGCAGTTTCTGCACAATGGGTGGGAGATTGCGCGCAAGGGTTGCACCTGAGGCTGGGTGAGTTGACCTACTATCTGCGTGTGGATTCAGTCGAAAGTCGATTGGCAGGCGAAATGCACTTGACGGAGTTGGAGGCACCGATGAAACGCCGTCACTTCCTGGTTTTCGTTCCACTTCTGGCTTTCGGGCAGGAAGGAGTTGGGCCGATGTATGGGCGCGAGGCCGTGGAGTTGAAGGGAACGATCACAGCGGTGCGGATCGGGATGCAGACGATGCCTTCGATCGAGTTAAAGACGGAGAAGGGGACCGAACGGGTGGTGCTGGGGTCGATGCGGTACTTGATCGAGAAGGACTTTAATCCGAAGGTGGGAGGGACGGCGGCGGTGAAGGGATTCCGGGTGGACGGCTATGTGTATGCGCAACGGGTGCAGGTGACGGATCAGAAGCTGTCCATCGAACTGCGGGATGAGCAGGGGCGTCCGTTGTGGCGGGGGATGGGGAAGAAGAAGTAGCGCCCTCGTACAATAATGAAACTGGCGCATGTTCACGGCCGAAGAACGAAACCGGCTGCGAACCCAACTGCTGGAACGCGGCGGAAGCGATGGCCGCATCGCGGGCGTGGCGATCACAGGATCGGCCGCGGCGGCGCGGGAGGATGTGTGGTCTGACATCGATCTGGCGTTCGTCGTGGAGACGGAGTTCCGGGCGATGGGGCCGGAGTGCAAGCTGGTCTCCGGCAGCGCGCGGACGGCGATGCCTGTGGCCGGGCCGGCTACGGGGTATCTGATCGGGTTCGGCTGGCTGTATGCGCTGCATGCGCGGAGTTCGATCGCGCGGGGGAAGCTGTGGCAGGCCGAATATATGATCAGCGGGATGCGGGATACGGCATTGTCGCTGGCGTGTGTGCGCCATGGATTGCCGGCTTCGTTGGGGCGCGGATTGGATGGATTGCCGGGTGATGTGTCGGGGGCATTCGCGGATTCACTGGTGCGCGGGATCGATGCGGCGGAACTGGCGCGGGCCTATGTGGCGGCGGTGCGTGTGCTGATGGTGGAGATCCGGCTGGTGGACGCGGGAGTGGCGGCGCGGCTGGAAGTCGCGATGGCGCAGCTTGCGGAGACTAGATTCGCGCCGAGTATGGGCTGACGTACTGGCTCGCCGGTATGCCCAATCGGAAATTGTCAAGCCGGAAACGGCAGGGTTTCCGAGGAGCGCCTTTCGCGGATTGGGAAACGATGCAGCGCCACATGGATGCTGGGAACATCTCATGAGGAGCGACGCTGGTGGCCAGACGGGGCGGATGGTAGCGATCCCGATGTTGATGGATCAAGGGAAAGTGCGGCTGAATGATCCGGTGTCGAAGTTTGTTCCGGAGCGCCGCAGCCGATCAGGCCGAGGTTGATGGTGCTGTTGGGGCCGGGTTGAACCGGTCCGGGGCGGGAAGCGGCAGCAGCGGCCGCTCCGAGGAAGATGCGCCGGGTCGCTTGCTGTTACAGGGGGACGGTTCCCGGTTGTTACTGTTGCGTAGATTGCAGGCCAGTCCAACGGGGAAGGGAAGTGCGCTTGGGGGCGCTTCCGCGTGTTACTTTGAAAGTTCCCCATGGAGCCAAACCGAGCCCTTTCCCGTGTCCTGATTGTTGACGACGAAGAATCGCAACGCACCGCATTGGCGGCGATGGTCACCAGTTGGGGGTTTCAAACGGAAACCGCGGGCGATGGCGAAGAGGCGCTGCGCAAGGTGGGCGAGTTTCATCCGAGCGTGCTGGTGACGGATTTGATGATGCCTCGGATGGACGGCAAGACGCTGCTGCGCACGCTCCAGGAACAGGGGCAGTCGATCCCGTCGCTGGTGCTGACGGCGTTCGGAAATCTGGAGACGGCGCTGGAGACGATTCACGATCTTGGCGCGTACTGGTTTCTGGAGAAGCCGATCCAGCCGCGCGAACTGCGCATGCTGCTGGAACGGGCGGCGACGCAGAGCCGGCTGGCGGAGCGCGCGGCGAGTCTGGAACAGCAGTTGAGTTTCCAGGGCGTGCTGGGGGAATTGACGGGCGGGTCGCGGCCGATGCAGCAGGTGTTTGCGCTGCTGCGCCAGGTGGCGCCGAGCCGGGCGGCGGTGCTTGTGATGGGCGAAAGCGGCACGGGGAAGGAGCTGGTGGCGCGGACGATTCATTCGTTGAGTCCGCGGGCCGGGGGGCCGTTTGTGCCGGTGAATTGCGCGGCGCTGCCGGAAACGCTGATTGAGAGCGAGTTGTTCGGACATGAGAAAGGCGCGTTTACCGGCGCGCTGGAACGGCGCGCGGGCTGCTTCGAGCTGGCGCACAACGGGACGCTGCTGCTCGATGAGATTGGCGATATGCCGTTTCCGACGCAGGCCAAGCTGCTGCGTGTTCTCGAAGATTCGCGCGTGCGGCGGCTGGGCGGCAAGAGCGAGATCACGGTGGATGTGCGCGTGGTGGCGGCGACGAACAAGCCGCTCGAGGATTCGATCCGCAAAGGCACTTTTCGGGAGGACCTGTTTTACCGGCTGAATGTTTTTCCGATTCAACTGCCGCCGCTGCGCGACCGCAAGGACGATATTCCGAAACTGGCCGCGGCGCTGATCCATGATTTGAATGCCAAGCACGGCTGCCGCGTTTCCGATATTGCCGCTTCGGCGCTGGAGCGGATGGCGAACCACAACTGGCCGGGGAATGTCCGGGAACTGCGCAACGTGATCGAGCGGGCGGTGATTCTGGCCGGGGAAGGGACGATCAACAGTTCGCATCTGCCGCTACAGTTTCAGAACGCCGACGCGAAGCCGCCGGTGGCGGAGACTGCATCGGGGCCGGCGGTGACGTTGCCCGTGGGGGTGACGATCGACCAGGCCGAACGGGCGCTGATCGAATTGACGTTGCAGCATACCAGGAACAACAAAACCCGGGCTGCGGAAATCCTCGGTATCAGCTTAAAGACATTGTTCAATAAGCTGAAGGGATATGGGGGGAGCGACGCCGAAGAAGGCGCCTCCGCCTAATGGCTATCCAGTTGCTTACGGAATAAGAGAATTGAATGTCGCTCAAAGCGCGGCTGCTGCTGCTGATTGTCCTTCTCGTTACCGTCGTTGTGACGATTCTCTCCGCCATGCATTTGAACACGGTGGTGGAGAATTGGACCAATGGCGTGATGGAGCGATCGGAACTGGTGGCGCAGCAGGTGAAGAGCCTGGTGCTGGCGCGGGTGCAGGAGAGTTCGGCGGCGGTGGATCCGCCACCGGCGACACTGGAAGAGAGCAAGCAGCTTTGGACACGGATTGTTTCTGAAGACACGCTGTTGCAGCAGTTGATCCAGAGTTCGATGAAGAACTCGAAGATGATCGTGGAGATCGTGGTGGCGAGCGAACTGGACGAGATCCTGGCCAGTTCGCAGCCGGCCAAGCGCGGGACAATCATGCGCAAGCTTCCGTCGTTCGCCGAGTGGAAGGCCAAGGAAGTGACGGACCGGATCATGGGACTGAGCAAGGGGCAGCAGGACTACGAAGTGGCGCTGCCACTTGGGGTGCCCCAGCAGAAGTTACCGGTCTTCACCATCCAGATTGTCGTTTCGAGCGTGTTTCTGCGCGACGCACTGCTGCCGCAGGTGTACAAGATCGGCATCGTTTCGGCGATATCGCTGCTGATGTCGATCCTGCTGGGGATTTTTTCGGCGAACCTGGCGATCGGGCCTTTGACCAGCATCAGCAAGGAGATCGACCGCATCGCGAGCGGGACGGCGGAATCGGCGGGGGTGAAGGAAGAGCGCGATCCACTGGGGAAAACGCGGGAACTGGCGATTGTGCAGTCGAAGCTGAATCTGCTGGGGCAGCAGATTCGCGGGGCGCAGGAAGACGTCACGCAGATGCGGAGCAACATTGAAGGTCTGATGCAGCGGATGGAAGACGCTGTGCTGGTCTTCGACCGCAACGACAGGCTGACGATGGCCGGGGCCGCGGCCGAGCGGTTGCTGGAGATGACGCGCGCCGAGATGTTAGGCAAGGAGATGGCGCAGATTTTCCCGGCCTCGGAACCGCTGGGGGCCGCGATTCAACAGTCGGTACGGCTGGGGCGGCCGACGCAGGATTATCTGGTGGGGCTGGAGCGCAAGGGCAAGCAACCGCTGCGGGTGCTGCTGAGTGTGGACACGTTGGCCGACCGGTCCGGGACATTGATCACCTTACGGGACGTGGAGCCGCGCAAGCAACTGGCGACGCAACTGGATATCTCCCGGCGGCTGTCGGCGATCAGCCGGCTGACCGGAGGCGTGGCGCATGAAATTAAGAATCCACTCAATTCGATCGCGTTGCGGCTGGAGTTATTAAAGACAAGAGTATCGGAAACTAGTCCGGAAGCGGATGATGAAATCAATATAATTTCGCAGGAAATTCGCCGGCTGGACCGGGTGGTGAAGACATTCCTCGATTTCACGCGGCCGGTGGATCTGGCGGTGGAGGATGTGGATCTGGCGGCGCTGGCGCGCGAGGTAACGGCGCTGGTGCGGCCGCAAGCGACCATCCAAAAGGTGAACCTTCAGTTTTCCGCCGAGCCGGAAAGTATGGTGATTCGCGGGGACCGCGATCTATTGAAGCAGGCGATTCTGAATGTGGTGATGAACGGGATCGAGGCGATGCGCGGGGGGGGGAACCTGATTGTGCGGGCGTCGCTGGCGGCGGACTACTGCGACCTGTTGATCCAGGACGAAGGGCCGGGCATTCCACCGGAGAACCAAGCCAACGTATTTCAGCTTTATTTCACCACGAAGGAAAAAGGATCGGGCATCGGATTGGCGATGACATTTCGGGCCGTGCAGCTACATAATGGTACAATCGAGTTCACCAGCGAAGTAGGAAAAGGAACGGTGTTTCGATTGCGGTTTCCCGTTTCCACGGAGGCAGCCTGAGCCGCGAGGGCGGTAGTGACACCCGAGATGCGAACGAGGCGCTTCGACAACCCGGCTTGGCTCTGTGTGGCCTTACTGGCTATCGGTGTTCCCTCGTGTCGGAAGAAGCAGGTGTCGACGACACCGCGGCCGCCCATCGTGGTTCCCAACCGCAGTGAAGCTCCCAAGGAAGTGCCATTGCCGCCGGCTCCGAAGATCACGACGGAGCCTTCGGTGGAACCACCCGTGGAAGTAGTGGTGACGACACCGCCTCCGAAGCCCGCGGCGAAGAAGCCTGCGCCGCGGCGGCCGCGGCGGGGGAAGAAGGCAGCGGAAGTGAAGGTGGCCGAGGCGCCGAAGCCGGAGCCGCCGGTGGTGGAAGAGGCGAAGCCTGCGCCGCAGCCGGTGAAGTTGGGGGTGATCCTGACCGCGGAGCAGACCCGTGAGTTTGTAAAGAGGCTGGAAGAAGCACTCGAGCGGACGCGGAGTGCGGTGGTGCTGATCGAGGGGAAACTTCTGACAAAGGATCAGGCGGAGACGCTGGGGAGGGTTCGGAGTTTCCTAGCGCAGGCCGAGCAGACGCGGGAAGAGGATTTGGCTGGTTCCGTCAGCTTAGCCGAACGGGCCGACCTGCTCTCGCGTGATCTGCTCGAGCGCCTGCGCTGAAGGGCAGAGGCGTGGTGGAGGAGGATCTACGCTCTACCGCTGGAGTGCACTGAGGGGATAGCGGAGGAGATTTCGCCCCCAGCGCGACAAGTTCAAACCCGGAAAGACCTCAGCAAGCAACGAAAAGGTTTTACCGGTGGCGGCAACGCTCGGAGGGAGACGTTTCAGGGAGCCGCCACCGGCAAACACGCCCGCGGGAGAGACCACGGGAGGCTGCGACGGTTACCACCGGAGAGGTAAAATTTGCCGGGAGAGGAAATTTTTTCTGCCAGTCCATTGCAGAATTACCCAAGCAGGAGCCGTTCTTCCGGTGTGGGACCGCATCTTGGTTAGGATGTAGCAATTTCGGTGCCAAAATTCGGGTGAGATTTTCGGTCGATTTCTTACACCCTCTCACTAAGTGGACTTCCCCCTGAGTGCCGTGGCATGGCTCGACGTGGCCGTCGAATCGCTCCTGGTGCCGCTTGCGGTGTGGATCATGATCAGCGGTGTGGACGACTTGTTTGTCGATGCAATTTGCCTGTTTGCATATATTTCCGGGCGGGCTTGGGCGACCGGGGAAAGTAAGCGGGAGGAGTTGCGGGCGGCGCTGGCGGCGCCGCAGAAGCGGATTGCCATCCTTGTGCCGCTGTGGCAGGAGGAGGGGGTAATCCGGCAAATGGTGGAAAATAATGTAAGCCAAATCGAGTATTTGTCGTATGACTTTTTTCTAGGTGTGTATCCCAATGACGCCCCTACCATGGCGGCGGTGCGAGAGTTGGAAGCCACCTATTCGAACGTACACATGGCCGTTTGCGGAAGCCCGGGGCCGACGTCCAAAGCCGATTGTCTGAACTGGATCTATCAGAGAATACTGGCATTTGAGCGGGAGCGGCAGGTTCGATTCGAGATACTCGCTACGCACGACGCCGAGGATGTCATTCACCCGGCAGCTTTGCACTGGATGAATTACCACACGGATGTGTATGACATGGTACAGGTGCCCGTGTTGCCGCTCCGGACATCGATCCGGGAATGGACGCATGGGGTGTACTGTGACGAATTTGCCGAGTTTCAGACCAAAGATATGCCGGGGCGGCAGATTCTTGGCGGATTCATTCCTTCAAACGGGGTGGGGACGGCGTATACGCGATTCGCGATGGAGCAACTGGCGGCGCACAAAGGGCGGATCTTCGAACCGGAGTGTCTCACGGAAGATTACGAGAACGGACTGAAGCTGCACTATTTGCGTTGTCCGCAACTGTTCATGCCGGTGCAGATGGAAAACGGGCAACCGGTGGCGACACGGGAGTACTTTCCGCACACGGTGAAAGCGGCGATCAAGCAGCGGACGCGCTGGGTGACGGGCATCGCCTTGCAGAGTTGGGAGCGGCACGGCTGGAGCGGGGGTATCGGCACGGTGTACTGGCTGTGGCGCGACCGCAAGGGGTTGATCGGGAATCCGGTGAGCATGCTGACGAGTATGCTGTTTCTTTATGGGTTGCTGACCTGGATCTGGAGCGAATTGACGGGGAGCCGCTGGGGGCTGGCCGGTGTAGGGGCGGAATTGCCGACGCTCGTCCTGCTGCTGTCGACAAGTACGTTGCAGATCATACATTTGGGGGTTCGGGCCTGGTGCACGGCGCGGATTTACGGCTGGCGGTTTGCATCGGCGGTTCCGATTCGGGCGCTGTTGGGGAACTACATCAACTTCCGGGCCACGGTGGGGGCGGTGTGGCGGTATGCGCATTCGAGGTTCGCGGGGGTGCCGCTAGTATGGTTGAAAACGGATCACAGCTATCCGGTGGTGGCAACGGCGACACAACGGCGAAGGCTGGGAGAGATACTGGTAACCTCGGGGAGAATCAGCCCGGCGCAACTGGATTGGGCATTGCGAACCAAGCCATCGGAAGTCCGGCTAGGCGAATATCTTGTCCGTAGCCGGCTGTTGACGGAGCAGCAGGTGTATCAGGCACTGAGTCTACAGGCGAGGATTCCGTTGCTGCACATCGATCCGAGGCGTGTCCGGCCGAGTACGGCACGGTCGCTGCCGGGGCATGTGGTGGAGCAGTGGCGGGTGGTGCCTTATCAAGTGGCTGGAGGATATCTGTTTCTGGCCTGCGCGGAAACTCCGACGGAGGGGATGCGGTCGGAGTTGGCTCGGTTCACGAAGCTTAAGATCCGGCTTCAGATGATTACGGCGAGCAATCTGCGGGAGTTGAAGCAGGCGTTGCTGTAAGAAAAAAGGTTCCAAGTGACCTACATCCCAGTTTGCTACCCGCCATGCATGCTGTGGCGTAGCGTGGCCACTTGTATTGTGGGGCGCAATCGTTTCGACTCCCCGCGGGCGTTTTCACCGTCCGCGATTCACTGCCGATCCGGTCAGCCGATCACCACACAAGTGGAAGCCGGTTCACTCGCGGCGGGCTTTCACTCGCCAGCAGGGACTTCCGGTCTCCCGGTTACCCCGGCTGGGTCGAAGCTCCCGCTCCTGCCGCTTCGCGACGTCCGCAGGCTTTACTGAGCGGGCCCGTTCGGTGGAAGGCTCCCCTCCTCGACCGTTTCCGGTCTCGGGGAGGATCGCAGCCAACCACCCGTTGCCAGCGGTAATGCTCGCGGTTCCTGCCTGTTCCCTTGCCGTCGCTCCCCATCGGGACGTTACTCCCTCCGGATCCTGGCTTTGCAGCCCCGCAGGCTCTCTTTCGAAAACTCGCGCCAGCGCCCGGCTCAGGTACTTGCAGGATGGCTTACCAATCCGAAGCGTCCGATCTCCCTTCGCTCCCCGCGGCAGCAGTGCGCCGCAGATCATCGTTCCAGGACCGCCTCGCTCCGTTTGGCTCACTGTTCCGTGTGCCTCTTGGAACCTTCTCCAATATGCGCTCTCCGGCCGGCCGCGGTCAATAAAAAAAGGAACGTGCCGAAACGATCTTCACAGATTTTATCCATTTTGATTTCAATGCTTTACGGATAGTGTGCGTTGAAATTCCTGTGGAAAAAACAAGGGCAGGGAGAATTGTTTAAGATGGGATTTACGATGTCGCAACAAACGGCGGACGTGCTGATCATTGGCGGCGGAATCATCGGCGCCTCAGTGGGGTGGAGGTTGGCGCAGCGGGGCGTGAGGGTCATGATCGCCGAGGCGAGGACGTGGGGAGGGGAAGCGAGTTGGGCCGGCGCGGGGATGCTGGTGCCGGGATCGGAATACGAGGAGGCCTCCGATGCGATGCGTTTCGCGCTGCACAGCCTGGCGTTGTATCCGGGCTTTGTGGCCGAGCTACAGGAGGCCTCCGGAGTGCGGGTGGACTTTGCGGTGTGCGGGTCGTTGGAGCTCGCCGGGACGGAGGAGGAACTGGAGGCGATCGGGCTGCGAGTGGAGCGGCAGGCGCAGTTGGCGGTGCGGGCGGAGCGGGTGGGGCGGGGCGATCTCCAACGGCTGGTGCCGGGCATCGATGCGGGGCTGGCGGGCGGGTATTTATATCACGGGGAAGGGCAGGTGGATCCGCGGACAGCGATGGCCGCATTGCGCATGGCTTGCGGCCGCGCCGGGGTGAAGGTTGTCGAAAACGAACCGGTGGTGGGATTGGAGTGGGATGGGGACGGGATCTACGCTTCGCTGGGATCGGGTGCTGTGGTGGAGGCTGGATGCGGAGTGCTGGCGGCCGGGGCGTGGGCATCGCAATTGGGCAAGTATCTTCCCGGTGTGTTTCCCGTGAAGGGGCACCTGGTCGGGTATTCGATGCCGCCGGGCAGTCTGCCGCACGTGCTGCGCTATCACCACACCTATGTCGTGCAGCGGTTGACGGGATACACGGTGGCCGGCACGAACGAGGAACGGGCGGGGTACAACCGCGCCGTGGATGAGACGGCATGCCTGGAGATCGCCGGACGTGCGCGGCGCTTGTGGACGGCTCTGCCGGAGCGCCCCGCCGATGGCTGGATCGGATTCCGGCCTGGGGTGAACGCCGATGGGCCGTACTTGGGACGGTGGCAGGATTCGCGGCTGTGGCTGGCCTATGGGCATTACCGCAACGGAATCCTACTGGCGCCGGCTACGGCGGAGCGATTGAGCTCGCAGATTTTCGCCAGCCTTTAGGCCGGCCAATTAGGGAACGGGTTGACGCGTCCGGTGCGTGTGTCTTCGATGAGGGCGTCGATGCGCTTGCGGCGGCGCCATAACTTTTCGAGGAGCTGCTCAAGAGGTTCACGGTCGCCGTTGAGCCACCACTCGGGAACCTGCTTGAAGGCATTGTCCAGGACTTCGGGCGGGAAGCTGCGGACTCGCTCGATCCAAGGCTCGAAGGAATGCAAGCCGGTGACGGATTCATAGACAAGCGGGCGGCAGTAGAGGCCAGTGAGTGGGGAATCGTCGAGGCTCCAGTGGGGGCCGCCGAAGGTGTAGCCATGATCCATCATGAGGGCGACGAAGGCAACCTTTTTCGGCCAGTACTCCTGGGCGAGCCATTCCTTGACTTGAGCGCGGAAGAAGACGCATTGCCGGGAGTCGGCATTGTTGACCCATTTGTCGAAGACGAGCATGCCGAGGAAATCGCGCATGTTGGCGATTTGGCGCAGCAGGGCATCGGGAAGGTAATCGTAGATGACGAAACGGTTGGGGTCGACGGGCATGCGCGAGCCGAAGTGGAGTCCCGGGGCGATGGGTTGCGTACGCGTTCCGATGGTGATCGTGAATTCAGGGTTTGCGGCAAGGAACTGCTCGCTAATGTGGATGAGTTCGGTTTGCGGGGAGGGGAGGCCGAGGAAGTCGAGGAGGATACGGGAAACCCACTCATTGACCAGGACACGGCGATGCTGGGGGTTCTGTTTGCACTTGACGACGTAATGGTGGTTGTCCTCGGCGACAATGAGGTGGGCTTGTGCTCCGCCGCGCATCTTACGGATCCATTGACGGGCGGCAAGGGGCATGAAACGAATCAGGATACACTAAACCATATGGCTGACGAAACACAGAAGAACGGCGCCGGCGACAAGGCGGCGGACAGGCAGCGCGGGATCGACGAAGTCTCGCTGGAGTTGATGAAATTTATCGCGACGACGACGGGGTATGGCAAGCCCAGCACTTCGTCCGTGGGGTTTTCCGCGGGCAAGGGGAAGTCGGGGAGTGAGGAGTACGCAGACGCGCTCCTGGAGCTATACGAGCGTTGCCGTAAGATAGTGGGGAAGCAAAGCGAGTAAGGGACAACGGGAAACAGAAAGAGGGCGCGCCGGGCAGAACCGGTTGCGCCCTCTTCGTATCAACCTGGGAGAATCAGGCCGAGCTATTTCTTCTTTGCCTTTTTGGCGGGTTTTACCGCCTTCTTGGCGGGAGCGGGCTTGGCAGCCTTCTTGACCGCCTTCTTCACCGGGGCCTTCTTGGCGGGCTTCGGTGGGGCCTTCTTGGCCGGTTTGGCGGGAGGCTTGGCCGGTGCTTTCTTTGCCGGAGCCTTCTTCGCCGGGGCCTTCTTCGCCGGAGCTTTCTTCGCCGGAGCTTTCTTGGCGGGCTTGGCTGCGGACTTCTTCACCGCGGCTTTCTTGGCCGGTTTCTTGGCTGGCGTTGGAGCCGCTTGGGGAGCAGGTGGAGCTTGTTCCGGTTCCGGAGCAGCGGCGGGAGCCGGCGTTTCCGTCGTGGCTGGTGCGATCGATGCTTCCGTCTGGGCTACTGTGATTTCTTCTTCCATTAGTTCTTCGTCATCCTCTCCGTTGCCATATTCCTTGATCTCAGAGATGAGTTCGACATGCTCGGAATCGTATTCGAAGCTATCCCAATCTCCGTCATCGGAGAGAGAGTTCGCCAAGAGAAACATTTCCGGAGCATTCTGTTCGGGCATGGTCAAAATTAGAATACAACGTTTTGCCATGAAGGCAAGAGGGGGAGATCCGCTTTTTGCGCCGAAAAAGCGAATTTGGGGCGTTTCCGGCTAGCGGGCGGACCGGACGGACCTGCTGGGAGCCTTTTGGGCGATGGCAGCTCCGGACGAAGCGCGCTTCACGGGAGCCTTACGAGACGGAGCGGGCGCGCTCACGTTTCGCACGGGCGCCTTGGCAGTGCGCCGTGCCGTGGACTTCCTCGGGGCGGGTTTCGCCGCCGTCACGGACTTTTTGGGCTCGACGTAGGCGGCGGGGATGACCACAAGGTCGCCGGGGCGAAGGTCATTCAAGTTGGCGCGGTTCACGGAGGCGAGACTGTTAGCCGCGGTGCGGTAACGCTTGGATATGGAGGACAGATCCTCACCTTCGAGCACACGGTGGGCACGCCAGGAAGCACGCTTGTCGGGCGGAATCAAGGATAGGGAAGCCATCAGCGACTGCGTGGAACCCTTTGGAATGCGCAATGCATAACCGGCCGGGGCAATGCCTTTCAACAAAGCGGGATTGAGCTCGCGGACTTCGGTTTGGGGGATGTCGAGCAGGTCCGCGACGAGAGAGAGGTTGGTATTGGCGACCATCTCCACCGTGTCGTAGACGAGAGGCGGTTCGAGTTCCACGTTGTCAAGGCCGTAGTCCTTGGCGTTCTTGACCATGATGGTCATGGCGACGATCAAGGGGACGTAGTTGGAGGTTTCCCGGGGCAAGGCATTCCGGTTGCGCAGTTGCCAAAAATCGGCGTAGCCGGTACGTTCCACGGCGCGGCTCACGCAGCCGGGGCCACAGTTGTAGGCGGCCATGGCGAGATACCAATCGCCGAATTCATGGTAGAGGTCACGGAGGTGGCGAGCGCCGGCGCGGGTGGCGAGTTCGGGGTCGAGGCGCTCGTCGGAGTACGGTGTCTGTTTGAGGCCGTATTCGTTGCCGCGCCACTTTACGAATTGCCACATGCCGGCGGCGGCTTTGGGTGAAAGGGCGCGTGGCAGAAAGCCGGATTCCGCCTGGGCGAGGAAGATCAGTTCCTGGGGTACGCCTTCTTCATCGAGGATGCGGCGGATCATGTCGCGGTAGCGGCCGGATCGCTTCAACGCGCCGATAAGCGTCCGCTTGCCGCGGTCGGAACTGAAGAAGTTGATATAGCGGAGAACCTCGTCGTTTTCTTCGAGAGGCAGTTGGGAAACTGTGGCCGCCACCTGGTCCTTGACCTTCGCCTTCAGATTGGGGTCGATGGGGAAGGTGAGATCGAGGATTTCCTGGAGGGGAGATTTATCGTAATTGACGGTGTCCTCGACAAGGCCGGCGCCCATGCCTTCCACGTCGAAGCGGTGGATGCGATCCACGTATTCTTCGATTCGCTTTTCGGCGAGGTAGCGGTCCGGCGCGGACTGCGGCGAGTTGAGCAGCGTCTCAATGGCGTTGTCGAAGGCCGCGCGGGCACCGGCGGCATCCCCTTCGAGGTACAGCTTGCGTCCAGTCTGGAAATATTGCTCTGCACGCTTAATGCGGTTGTCGAGTTGGGGACGCGGGGCGAGCTGGGGCTCTGACTTCAGGAAGTTGGGTATGTCTCTGGGTGGGACTGCGGCGGCCCGAAGAGCGGGTGGTTCGACGATCACCGGCTCAGGTTCCCGGTGTACCACCGGAGGAGCCGAGTTGGCTTTGGGCGCCGGCGGCAGGAAGTTGCTTCGGAAGAGCTCCGGATTCGCCGACGGCGCGCAGTTCCACAGACCGAGACAGGAACAAATACAGACGATAAGGACAGCCTTGCGGGAGATGGGGCTTTGATGCATCCTTTGATTCTCGATTTGGATTAGGTACTCAAATGACACTATTACATCGGAACCTATGACTCTACACTGTAGACAAAGGTCTCGTCAAGGAGAGGCGAGGCAGATCCGCCGTGCTATCGTTGAAGCTACAGCCGCATGGATCTTGCCTTCGAAGCCGCCTTTTTGAACGTCTGCCTGTTATGCATACTCACGGTGCCGCACGAGTTTGCGCATGCCTGGATGGCATCCAAACTGGGCGACGATACGCCGGAGCAGGAAGGGCGGTTGACGCTATATCCGCCAGTGCATCTGGAATTGTTCGGCAGCATTATTCTGCCCGCGTTGACCAGCCTGCTGGCCGGCGGATTCATTGGGTGGGGGCGTCCGGTGAATACGAATCCGGCGAAGCTGAAATATGGTTTGAACGGGCTGGCGATGGTGGCCATGGCGGGTCCGGCGAGCAACATGCTGCTGGCGGTGTTGTTTGCGGGGTTATCCGTTCTGGCCGGGACTTCGGTGGCGGCGGCGAGCGAAGTAGCGCAGCGGGCGGCGTTGCTGAGCGTGTACCTCGGGCTATTTAATCTGCTGCCGGTACCGCCGCTGGACGGTTCGAAGCTGCTGATCGCGTTGCGGTTTCCAGTGGCGGTGTACGCGGAGCTGGCGCGGTTCGGATTTCTGCTATTGCTGGTGGCGATGTCGGTGACCAACCTGGGCGGATATCTAAGCTACTACAGCCAGTCGATCACCGAATTCTTTTTCGGATTCTTCTACTGAACCAGCCGCAGATAGAATGCGACCACGGGCATGGAGAACAGAGTGCTATCCAACCGGTCGAGCCAACCCCCATGGCCGGGAAGCATGTGGCCGCTGTCTTTGACGCCGGCTCCCCGTTTCATGGCGGATTCGGCGAGGTCGCCGATCTGGCCCGCGACGCAGGCGAGCAGGGAAAGGACGGCCGCGTGCAGGATGGGTGTTGCGGGCACTCCACGGGAGAGGAGAACGACTCCGTATAGGGTGGAGAAGATGGCGGAGCCGATGGCGCCCTCCCAGGTTTTCTTGGGACTGACCACCGGCGCTAGCTTGTGTTTTCCGAAAATCTTTCCGGAGTAGAGCGCGGCGCTGTCGCCCACCCAGTTGATGCTGACGGCGAAAAACAACCACCAGGCGCTTTGCTGGTGCAAGACGATGGCGCATCGCCAGGCGCCATAAATATAGATAATTCCGAACAAGAGGCTGGACGCCGAGGGGAGACTATCGGCGAGATCGGGATAGCGGAGCGCCATGGCGGCGGCGACCATGGAGAGGGCTACCAGAACCAGCCATTCGGCCTGCGGGAGGAAGAGGAAGAGGAGTCCGGAAGCATGGCCGAGCCAGGCATGGAACGGGATGCCCTGTGCGCCCGCGATGGCGGCGAATTCGCGAAAGCAGAAAAAGGCCATCGCCGCCACCACGGCCTGAAACAGGATCTGTGGCCCGAGGAAAATGACATAGATGACGGAAGGGATGAGTATGAGCGCGGTGAGGAGACGCTTCATCTGGCGGGCACGCCGAGGACCTCGGCTTCTTCTTCCTCAGGCTTGGCCGTGGTCAAACCGCCGAAGCGGCGGTCGCGCTTTTGGTATTCGAGGAGTGCGCGGAGCAGGTCGGAACGCTTGAAATCGGGCCACAAGGTGTCGGTGACGTAGAGTTCGGCGTAGGCGATCTGCCAGAGCAGAAAGTTGCTGATGCGCATTTCCCCGGAAGTGCGGATGAGCAGATCGGGGTCCGGTTGGCCGGCGGTGTAGAGATGGCGTTCGATGGCTTGCTCATCCACCGTCAAGGTGGCGAGCGTTCCTTTGCGGCGCGCCTCGGCGATCAACTGCTGTACGGCGTCGACGATTTCCGTGCGTCCGCCATAGTTGATGGCGAGGTTGAGCCGCATGCCGGAGTTGCCATTGGTGGCCGCGACACAACTATCGAGTTCTTCCTGGGCGGATGCAGGCAGCGATTCGGGCCGGCCGATGACGCAAAGACGGATGTTGTTGCGCTGCAAGCGGGGCAATTCCGCCTTGAGGTAGTAGCGAAGCAGCCGCCAGAGGGTATCGACTTCCGTGCGTGGGCGCTTCCAGTTTTCCACGCTGAACGCATAGAGTGTGAGGGACTCGATACCCAGCCGGGCGCATGTTTCCACGGTGTGGCGGACGGGTTCCACCCCCGCCTTGTGTCCGGCGACACGAGGAAGGCCACGTTGGCGCGCCCAGCGGCCGTTGCCGTCCATGATGACAGCGATGTGGGCAGGCAGACGGGCGGGGTCCAAGGATCGGGCTAAATCCCACTCACCACTATCTGGAGTGAGCACAGCAAACAGATCTTGCATGCGCGTAATGTTTTATAGTAACGCGATGTACGGAGGTGGTTCCACCCTTGCGGTCTGGGGTTTCGAAGCGGCTTTTACGAAATCACCGGGAGGGCGCGGAGGCGCTCCAGATCGGCGGCGATGCCCTTTGCTCCATCGTTGAGGATGTTGCCGAAATTGATGAAGCGATAGCCGCGGGAAAGCGCCTTGGCCGCGGCTTCATATCCGGCGACGGCGATGCCGGGCACTTTGCCGGCTTTCGAGACTCGGGCCGGAAACGCAACAAGCAAACGCTCCACTTCCGGATGCGCAATCTGGGTGACCACGCCCAGCGAGGCGGAAAGATCCATCGGGCCGGCGAGCAAGACATCGACACCGTCGACGGCGGCGATCTCTTCCACCTTCTCCATGGCGGAAGCGGATTCGATCTGGACGACGATGAGGGTTTCGTCATTGGCGGCGGGCAGATAGTCTTTCCAGGGAATATCCATATAGAAGGTCCACATGGGGGAGACCCCGCGCGAGCCTTGTGGCGGGTATTTCGCGTACTCCACCACGCGGCGCGCCTGTTCGGCGTCTTCCACCTGCGGCACCATGATGGCGGAAGCGCCCACGTCGAGCGCCTTCTTGATGAGGCCCGGATCGTTGTTCGAGACACGGATCAGCGGGGTCACGCCTTTGCGGCGGGCGATGAGCGGGAGTTGATCGATGGATTCGGTGCCGAAAGGCATGTGCTCGGTTTCGATCCACACGAAGTCCGCACCGGAGTTGACGGCGTACTGCATGGCGATGGGGTGTGGGGCGATGACGACAGCTCCGAAGGCCGCACCGCCGGCGGCGAGTTTCTGTTTGACTGGGTTTTCGAACAAAGTCGATGCTCCTGTTTGACTAACGGACGGAATAGCTTTCCAGATGCAGCCGGACGCACTGCTCGGCGGTGAGATCGCACTTGCCGCTTAAGTAGAGAACGAAGGCGTCGTGAAGATTTTCCATTCGTTCAAGGGTGGGCGGCGTCCGCTGCTTGTGATAAATGAGGCTGAAGGCGAAGAAGGGATAGGTGATGCGGCGCAGCGCCTGGATGAGCCAGTTGTTCCCGCTCCACTCCCAGATCTTTTCGTGGAAGCGCAGATCTTCGCGGATCCACTGGACGACGTTCTGGGCGCTGACCCCGGCGAGTATGCGGGCTTTGATGCCCTCTAATTCGCGTATCCGGTCCTCCGTCATGGAACGCCGCGCCAGCTCGAGAGCCATTGTTTCGAGCGGCAAGCGTACGGAGGCCATGGCGGCTCCGTCTTCCGGGTTCCAATGGACCACGGAGAAACCATGATTGGGATGGTGGCTGACGAGACCTTCTTGCGCCAGCATCAGCAGCGCTTCGCGCACGGGTCCGCGGCTGATGCGGAGTTCCGCGGAAAGAGCGACCTCCGTCAACTGCTGGCCGGGGTGGAACTGACCGGAAAGCAAAGCCTCCCGCAGCAGATCCAACGCGCCCTGGCGGATGGAGGTCGCGCGCGCTTGAGTGAATACAGCGGACATTGAGAACGAAGCCCCAGCATATCAGAATCGTCAGTAAATCAGTTTCAGGCCGAACTGCACGATTCTCGGCGGACCCGCGGAACGCCAAGTGCCGAAGGTCGGATTGTTGACGGTGTTGTCGAACTGATTGAACTGGGTGTGATTCAGGGCATTGAAAAACTCCGTTCGGAATTCCAGGCGGGTTGTCTCCGTGAAGAAGAAGTCCTTGTTCAGAGCGACGTCCCAGTTGTTGACGGGCGCGTCGCGGATGATGTTACGGCCGGAGTTGCCGAATGTGCCGCGGGCGGGAATGGCGAAGGCCTTGGGATCGAAGCGCAGGCGTCCGGGGCCGCCGGGCTTAAAGCCTTCGGGGAAGGGGTTTCCCACCAGGTTGGCCCGCTGTCCTCCGGAACCCACGTTGGCGGGGTCGCCGGCAACCAGCACGGACCACGGGTTCCCGCTTTGGAACTGCGTGATGCCGCTCAATTGCCAGCCGCCGACGATATGGCCGGCGATGCCACGGTGCGCCAGATACGGTTTGCCGGGACCGAAGGGCAAGTCCCAAACGTAGCTGACCACAAAGCGGTGCGGCACATCGAAGTATGACAGGCCCTTTTCGGAAAGCCGGTCATAGGCATTTTGCGGCAATGCGGGCTGGGCCCCGATGTTGCCCGCGAAGGAGGAGTTGTCGATGGCTTTCGAGAATGTGTAGGAGGCGAGGAAGTGCAGTCCGCCGGAGAAACTGCGCTCCAGGCGCGCCAGCACGCCGTGGTAGTTGGAAAAGCCGTTGCGTGTGATGAGGCTTGCGCCTGGGGCGAACGCGCGGAACGGCACGCGAGAAATTACCGGAGTGGGGCGCGAAGGATCGGCGTCGAGCGTCGCCTGATTGGCGTTGTTGCGCCAATCGAGCTTTGTGCCCTTGCTGCCGAGATAGCCGATCTCCAGGGCGAGATTCGATTTCAGCTCCCGCTGCAAGTTGAGGCTCCATTGCTGCATGTAGCCGACGGGTAGCGTCCGGTCCAGCGAACTGAACCCGACGTTGCCCAGAGTCACGGTGTCCGGAAACAGGTTCGACCAGAAAAACGAAGGCCGCGTGATGTCATTGGTGAGGCTGTGGTTCAAAACATGCGGGTAGTTGAATGTTCCAAACAGAACCTCGTTGTTATTGTTTGCGGCTTCATGGAAGATCCCGTAACTGCCGCGCACGGAGTTGCGCGTGCTGCCGAAGGGCCGCCATGCAAATCCGAAGCGCGGGGCAAAGTTGTTTTTGTCGGGCGGAACCAGACCGCGGGAGGCCAGCGGGCGGTCGACTTGGGTGAATCCGATGCCGGGAACGAAGTAGGTGGCTTCTCCCGGATAGATGAGCCGGCCGCCTGGGAATGTGGGATCGAAGATGGAACGGCGATCCCTGTCGTTGACGAAGGGAGCCGGATACTCGTACCGCAAGCCCAGGCTCAACGTGAGATTCGGCGTCATCTTCCAGTCGTCTTGCACGAACCATTGCCATAGCGGAGAGAGATTCACGCCATCGGGGCCGGGAGGCGCGGTTGCGCCGGCGGTGCGTGGAATGCCAAGCAGATAGTCCGCCAGTGCGTTCCGCGTGAAATTGCCGGTGAAACCGAACGAGCCCTGCGTGCTTCCGATGTTGCGGATATCGAGCATGCGCTTGCGGATATCGAAGCCGGCTTTTACGGTGTGGCTGCCGTGAATCCAGGTGAGGTTCTCGAGAAACGAGTAGGTGTTCACGCGCTGAGTGATCAGACTGGGTCCGCCTAGGGCGGAGAATCCGGTGATATTCACCGCGGCTAGGGAATTGAACTCAGGGATCTCGCGGCTCAGCAGGTTACGCAGCCCGAGGATCTGTGCGAAGTTCTGAGGAAACTCTTCCGGCGGCCCCTGGTGCAGTGTGTGGCGGCTGAAGCTGGCGCGAAATTCATTAATCAGGTTAGAGCGGATTACCTGATTGTGGCCGAGAACGAGATTATGCTGGCGCGATCGCGGCGAGTTGCGGAAGATGGGCGAGATGGCTGCTGTGATGTTGTTGGCCTCGTTGGACGTGTATCGCCCGAAGAAATGACCGGCTGCGTGAAAATGCCTGTCGATCTTGATGGTGTACTGATCCCAATCGTTGGCTGTACTGACCGGGGTGATGAGGTTGATGCCGGGCCCGAGCGATCCGCGTGGCGCGGTCACAACGGGGATGAACTGGCGATAGGCGCGCGTGGTGGAGTCGATGCGGGCTGCCGGGATGCGGTTGCCAGGGAATGGCGCGTTGCTTGCGAACGGGTCGTTGATGGCGCCGGCGACGGTGGAAAGATCGCCGTCCAGTTCCGATTGTGTGGGAAGGCTGGAAAGCAATGTGGCCGGCGAGCGCTGGCGCACACCTTCGTAGTTGAACAGCCAGAACAGCTTATCCTTTCCGTCATAGATTTTTGGAAGAACCACGGGGCCGGAGACGGTTCCACCAAACTGGTTGCGCCGCAACGTCGGTTTCTGTGAGCCGTTGAAGAAGTTACGGGCTTGAATCTTGTCGTTGCGCAGAAACTCGAACAGCGTGGCATGGAAGCGATTGGCGCCGGACTTGGTGACCACGTTGATCTGCGCCGCGCCATTGCCGTACTCGGCGTTGAACGTGTTGCGTTGGATCTTGAACTCTTCGATGAGATCGACGGATGGATCGACAAACGTGCCGTTGGCATTGGAGTTGGTGTTTGTGGCGCCGTCGAGCATGAAGCTGTTGGAGAGGCCCCGCGTGCCGGACACAGCGAAGCGTCCGCCGGAGCCCGCGACAGGGGCGATGACGCCAGGCGCCAGCACGGCCAGTGTTTGAAAGTTGCGCCCATTGAGAGGAAGTTGTACGATGCGCCGGTTGTCGATCACCGTGCCCTGGCTTGCCGTGTCGGTTTCGATGAGCGGTGTCGTGGTGGAAACCTCGACCACTTGCTCGATCGAGCCGATCTCAAGTTGGAAATCGACACGGGCGCGCTGGTCGACGGCGAGGTTGACCGCCTGCGCCACGGAGCGTTTGAATCCCTGAGCTTCCACACTGACTTCATACCGGCCGACAGGGAGCGCGGGAGCCTGGTAGTCGCCAGTGCTGCTGGTGGCAATGGATCGCACGGTGTTCGTGGCCGTGCTGCGCAATCTGACTTGTGCTCCCGGAATGACAGCACCGCTGCGATCGGTGACCGTGCCGAGAATCGTGCCAAAGAGAGACTGCGCCGGCGAGTTCGGCGCGAGGATCAGGAGGGCGGCGCACCAGGCCGCGATTGCACGCAACATGCACGGGATTACATCACGGCTGCACGCGCGATGCAAATCTACACTGGCTGATCGGGCGCGACAGCCGCGGGGTCGCCCATCCATTGCTGCCACGCGTACAGCCGACGGCGCAGCGCAGCCATTTGCCGGGTATGTTCGTATTCGCCGATGAGGTTCTTCCGTTCGCCGGGATCGTTGCGCAGATCGTAGAGTTCGTGCTGCTGGTCATTGTGCGTGTGGGTCACCAGCTTCCAATCGCTGGTGCGGATCATGCGCATGGAATCGCGGAGATAGTGGTACATGTCGTAGTCGGCGAAGAGGGTGTCGCGCCAGGGAACGTGCTCGCCGCGCAGCAGCGGAGTGAAATCCATGCCGCAGGGGATGTAACCCACGGGAATGCGATGTTGCGCCCCCGCGATGCGGAGCAGCGTTGGAAAGAAATCGAGGTGCGAAATCATCTGGCCGATGCGCAGGCCGGGTTTGATTTGCCCGGGCCAGCGAATCATCAGTGGCGTGCGGAGCGAGTCGTCCCACATGTTGGGGAGGCGCTCGCGCGAAGCTCCGGCGCGTGTGGCGTTGCCTTTGCCGGAAGCGTTGTGGTGGCCGATCATGTAGCCGTTATCCGATGTGAAAACGACGAGGGAGTTGCCCGATAGCGCCAGCGCATCGAGAGTTTCGAGCAATCGCCCGATGTTGCGGTCGACCGAGGCGATGCTGGCATAGTAGTCGCGGAGGTTGGCCGCGGCCCAGTCCTTCTTGAGGGCGGGATGATCGGGCAGTTCGGGTGTGATGCCGCGAAAGCGTGCCGAGTCCGTTTCCGGCACCGGACCATAGGGACCATGGGGCGCGCGGAAGTGCACATTGAGGGAAAACGGAGAAGTGCGGTTGCGTTTGACGAAGTCGATCGCGCCATCTATAAGGATGTCCGGCAGCGAACCCTTTACGGTCTGCTCTTTGCCGTTTACTTCGAGATAAGGATTCATGGGGCGATTGCCGCCATCCAGGAATCCGAGGAATTCGTGGAAGCCGCGGCGTGTGGGATGGTGCTCCGGTTTCGTGCCGAGGTGCCATTTTCCGAAGAGCGCGGTCCGGTAGCCATGCTGTTGCAGCAGAGCCGGCCATGTCGGGAAATCGGCGGAGAGCCCGAACTCCGGTTCGCGGCGGCGGTCGATGAAATCGAGCACGCGTGTGCGGAAGCTATGCTGCGAGGTGAACATCGCCGCGCGCGATGCCGAACATACTGGCGTGGAGACAAAGGCGCGTTCGAACAGCGCGCCCTCGGCGCCGATGCGGTCCATGTTCGGTGTATGCGAATCGCGGTTGCCGAGCGAGCGCAAGCTCCACCAGCTTTGATCGTCCGTGTAGAGGAAGACGATGTTGGGCGGGCGCGTGCCTTGATAGGCGTGCGCACCCGCCGTGGCTGCAAGGAAAGAGCGGCGAGTCATCAGAACCAGAATTTCAAACCCAGTTGCAGTGTGCGGGCCAGACGAGCGCTGGTGATGCGGCCGAAAGTGGGATTGCCGAACGTCCCACCGGGGGCGTTGAGATTGGTGCGGTTGGGGAGGTTGAAAACATCGCCGCGCAATTCGAACTTCATACCCTCGCGCACGGGCAGGGGGAAGAAACGGATAACGGAGACATCGGCGCTGATCAGTCCGGGACCTTGAATATCGGGGAATTTCGGGCTGGTGCCGAGAGTCCGCGCGGGAGGCGCTACGAAGGCGGAGGTGTTGAACCATCGGACAATGGACCGGTCGCCTTCCTCGAGAATCGCGTTGCCCACCCAATTGGGGCGGAACTGGCGCGAGAAGGTCTGGGCCGTGTTGGCCGCCTGTGTGATCCACACCTGGTCGCCGCTCTGCAAGGTAAGAATGTTCGAAATCTGCCAGCCGCCGAGAATCCAGGATGCCGCACCGCCTTCGGCGAGCCATCTTCTACCCTTTCCGAACGGCAGATCGTAGACAAAGGCGCTGACGAAGCGATGCGGATAATGTGACTGGCTCAAGCCGCGCTCCAGGCGCAGGTTGTAGGGATCCATGGGGAACTGCGAAGAGAAATTGTCCTCGTTATAGTCGAGGAACTTGGAGAACGTGTAGCTGACGCTCCAGAAGAGTCCATTGGTATAGCGCCGCTCCAAACCCAGTTGGAGAGCGTTGTAGCTGGAGTTTTGAAATTCACAGTGGCAGAGAATAAATCCGTAATCGGGATAGGGGCGCATGGCCTGGGTGCCCGTTCCGGCGCGTTGGACATCCTCGATGCGGATGACGTTCATGTCCTGGTTCATCATCATGTGCCGCCCAACGCTGCCCACGTAGGATGCCTGTAGCAGGTAGCCGCGCAGTTCATGCTGGATGTCGAGGTTCCATTGCTGGAAGCTGCCGAGCTTGGCGCGTTCGATCTTCGTGTCGATGGCGAAGCCTTTCCCATCCACGCTGGGGACAATAGGTGGCGTTTGGGAGAGAATGACCGCGGCATTCACGCCATCGCTCTGCAAGCCAAGGCGCTGGTCGGCGGGAAACCGCGCGAAGGCCGACGTTGCACGGCCCGTGAGGGGCACGTAGAAAATCCCGTAGTGTGAGCGGATCACCGTGTTGCGCAGTGCTCGCCAGGCGAAACCCACGCGCGGCCCGAAATTCGAGCGGTCCGTGTACTGGATGAAGTTGCGGCCGAGTTCGGTCATGGTCACCGGACGACCCTTGGCGAGGTCGAAATTGGAGCCCTGATTGCGCAGTTCCCGCGGATTCTGCTCCACGTCATAGCGAAGCCCGAGATTCAGTGAGAAGGTGGGGGTGAGTTTCCAGTCGTCCTGGAAGTATGCGCCCACGTATTGCGAGCGGTAGTAGAAGCGGCCGCGCAGAGTACTGTTGTTGAAGGTATTGGCTTGGCCCAGCAAAAGGCTTGCGACCGAGTGGCCTGTATTGCCTGGACTCAGGGGATTGGCCGTTTGCTGGGGATTGAATGTGTACTCGCCGGTGAACTGGAGTTGCAGGTCGTTGATGGGGAACTTGCGGTAGTCCACTCCGGCTTTCAAGATATGCTTGCCGCGCACGAACGTCGTGGTGTTCTGGAACTGATACTGGTTCTCGACGGGCATGAACGCCTGGGCATCGCCGATGCCGGCATATCCCACTACGTCGATACGCGGAAGTCCGACGATGTTCAGATTCGGAATCCCCAGCGCGTCGCCAACTCCCTGGCTGAGCAGCCGTTCCTGAATGCCGCGGAAATAGGAAACGCGAAAGTCATTCAATGTTGTGGGGGATATGGTGCGGGTCCAACTGATGGCGCCGGTGAGGTAGCGGTTGAAGTTGCCGCGGTTGCCGCCGGTGCTGGAGCCGTCGAAGGGCCGGGCCGTCTCACTGAACTGATGATCCCAGCTATAGCGGCCGAAGACGAGGTCCTTGTCCGAAGCCCGCCAATCAATGCGTGTATCGAACTTTTCATTATTCGTCCCACGAGGAATGAGAACCTGGAAATTCTGGACAAGGCCCGGCCGATTGGGTTGCGGATAGAAGGCCATGATCTTCGGGGCCGGCGCATCGAAGCGGCTCGATGGAATGACATTGCCGGGGAAGGGATCGCGAATGCGCTGTGTGCCCGTGCCCGCGCGCGTGGTGCCGGGATCGAAAATCTGCCGCTGTCCAGTGAAGTCGCCACGGCGCATCTCCGGGGTGGGGATGGTGAGGTTGAACAAGCTTTCTTCGGCCTGGCGGAAGATTTCGAAATCGCCGAAGAAGAACAGCTTGTCTTTCTGGATGGGGCCGCCCACCATACCGCCCAACTGGTTCTGGATCAGTTTTGGCATGCTGGAGGCGAAGAAGTTGCGGGCGTTGATGCTGTTGTTGCGGTGGAACTCGAACAGATTGCCGTTGATGCGGTTCGATCCGCTCTTGAGCGTCGCATTCACCACGCCGCCCACCGTGCGTCCGAATTCCGCGGAGAGGCCGTTGGTCTGCACCTTGAATTCCTGAATCGCATCGAGGTTGGGTTGCGTGAAGAGCTGCCCGCGGCGCGGCGTGGTAATGGAGCCGCCGTCAAGCACAAATTCGCCGGAGCGGGCGCGTCCGCCGCTGAGCCGCGGGAGTTCGTCGCTGCCGCTCTGCTGCGCGCCGGGCGCGAGCAGCACCAGTTCGAATGCATTGCGTCCGCGTAGCGGCAGTTGCTTGATGGTGTTCTCTTCCACCACGCGGCCCAGGGTGTTGCTTTCGGTCTGGATCAATTGGGCCTCGCTGGAGACCTCGACGCTTTCGGTGACCTGGCCGACCTTCATCACCATGTCCACGCGCAGGTGATCTTCGATGCGCAGCGAAATGCCGCGCTGCAACATTTTTTGAAAGCCGGCGGATTCGGCTTCCACTTCGTACTGGCCGGGCCGTAGCTCGCCGAGGAAGTACAAGCCCCGATCGTTGGTTTGCACCGTGACCGCGACGCCCGTGTTCACGTTTCGCGCGGTGATGCGTACGTTGGGAACAACGGCTCCGGTTTCGTCGGAAACGGTTCCCTGAATGGAACCGAAAATCGCCTGTGCGCACAGTTGTCCGGCGATCAGAAAGGAAGTGAGAATGATGCGGTTCAACATGGATGGACCCCCTGTTATTCTTATCACAGACATGTTTGCGATATTTGGTCTGTTAACCGCATTGCTGCCGGCCGCTTCGGTGAACGTGCCAGGGAATTTTCCCAAGGGGCATCCGGCCTGGCACGACATGCAACTCGATGCGCAATTCCGGCCCGATTCCGTACGCGTACGCGCGGCGGGCGCTTTGATTCCTTCGAAGGTGGAATGGCGCGTCCCGAATGTGCGTGTGAGTTGGCGTTCCACGGGCGCGGCGAGCTATACGATCTCGTACAACGAAGAGACCGGGCGGATGGTGGAGCCTGCGATGGTCGGCACCGGCGACCGCATGACGTTCGGAAGACTCGGTGTGCGCGGAAAGCTCTCCGTCGGCCTGTGGGCGCATCCCGTCGCCGTGGATCTCGACCGCGATGGGGCGCTGGACCTGATTGTCAGTTGCGCCGACCGCCCCTACAACGGCATTTATTATTTCCGCAACATCGGCTCCAATGAGAAGCCGATGTTCGATCGCGCGGAGTGGATGGGGCCGGGCAAGCCGGACCTTGTTGCCGCGGATTTCAATGGCGACGGAGCCGTGGACCTTGTTTATCGTGGCGGCTATTTCAGCGACGTCGTGCGCAACCGTTTGTCGAAGCCAGTGGCGTTTTCTTTCGAGCGTGATTATCACGTCGGGCGCGACGATCTCTGGTACCCGGTGGATTGGGACGGCGACGGGAAGATCGATGTCTTGAACGGCACCAGCGATTGGCGCGAATACGGTTGGGACGATGCCTACGACAGCACCGGCAAGTGGCTGCGTGGGCCGCTGCACGGATTTGTGTACTTCTACAAGAACACCGGCGCCGGCTTCGCCAAGCCCGTGAAACTGCCTGTCGATCAATATGGGGCTCCCGTGCCGAATCCGGTGGATTGGGATAACGACGGCAAGCTGGACCTCATCGCCGCGAACTTCATCGACACCGTGTTCTTCCTGCGCAACAACGGCAACGGGTTCGACAAACCCGCGCCGTTATTCCAATTGGATTTGTGCATGATTCAGCCGCGTGTGGTGCGCTGGCACAAGGACGGACGTCCTTCCATCATTGTTGGGGAAGAGGATGGCCGCGTCGTGTTCGCGGAGAACCTCTCGCCGAAGGGGCAAGAACCGCGGCTCGCGCCGCTGCGCTACTTCGAGCAGATCGATCCTTATCTGAAAAGCGGCGCCTTGAGCCGTCCCGTGGCTGTCGATTGGAATGGCGACGGCAAGCTCGATCTGATCGCAGGCAATTCCGCCGGCTACTTGCAGTACTTCGAGAACATCGGCACAAAGCAGGATGCGCAATTCGCGGATCGTGGCTATTTCCATGCGGCGGGCAAGCCCATTCGCCGCATGGCAGGGCCTAATGGATCCGTGCAGGGTCCGGCGGAAGAGAAGTGGGGATACTCGAATCCTTCCGTCGCCGATTGGGATATGGATGGCAAGCTCGACATCGTCGTCAACGACATCTGGGGCGATGTCGTCTGGTACCGCGGCACGGGGGATTTGATCCACCTCGCCGACGCGCAGTCCGTGGAAGTGGAATGGCAGGGCAAGCCACCCAAGCCCGATTGGGTATGGTGGGAGCCGAAACCGAAGCAATTGCTGACGCAGTGGCGCACCACGCCGAAAGTGGTCGATTGGGATGGCGACGGATTGCCGGATCTGGTGATGCTGAATCATCAGGGGTATCTATCGCTGTTCCGGCGCGCGCGGTGTGGAGGGAAGCTGTGCTTGCATCCGCCGGAGCGAATCTTTGTGCTGCCCAGCGGGCGGTTTCTCAACTTGGCGGGCGGCCGCGCGGGGAGCAGTGGACGCCGCAAAATCGATGTCGCCGATTGGGATGGAGACGGCGATATGGACCTGATTTGCGATTCCGATGAAGGACCGGCGTTGTACGAGAACATCGGAACGCAGATGAAGCCCGTCATGCAGCCACGCGGGGCGATCGTCAAGACAACGACTTTGCGCGGGCATAGTCCCACGCCCAACGTTGCCGACTGGAACGGCGACGGCAAACTCGATGTCATTGTCGGGGCCGAAGATGGATTCTTTTACTTCTTTGATCGGAACTATATCGAGGCGTCGCGACGCTGATACGGCCCGGGGCGGGTGTTACACTCTTTATTGAAATCCGCACCGGAAGAGGCCGTCATGTATCTTGGAGCAGTCACCTACAACGTGATCAAGGATTGGGATCTGGAAACCATCCTCACGAAATTGCCGGAATTGGGCTTCGAGGCCGTGGAGCTGCGCACCACACACAAGCATGGCGTGGAGTGCACCCTCTCCAAGGAAGAGCGGGAAAAGGTGCGGACCCGCTTCGCACAGACCAAGCTCCGGTTGCTGAGCTTCGGGAGCGTGTGCGAGTTTCACTCCCCGGACCCGGCGGTGCGCCGCAAACACATCGACGATTGCAAGAAGTGGGTTGACTTGGCGCACGACACAGGCGCGTGGGGCGTGAAGGTGCGTCCCAACGGGATCGCCAAGGAACTCGGGCCTGAGAAGACCATCGCCACGATCGGCGAATGTCTGCGCGAGTGCGGCGACTATGGCGCTCGCATGGGCGTGGAGATCTGGATGGAAGTGCACGGCCGCGAAACGCAGGTTCCAGCGGTGAGCGCGGCCATCATGCGTGCCGCCAAGCACGACAATGTCGGCTTGTGCTGGAATTCCAATCCCACCGACATCGTGAACGGCAGTGTGAAAGACAGCTTCAAGCTGCTGCGCCCCTGGATCAAGAACGTGCATATCAACGAACTTGCCGGGCCGTATCCATACCGCGAGTTGTTTGCCTTGCTGCGTGCTTCGAAGTATGACCGCTACACCTTGTGCGAGGCGCAGGAAAGCAAGGAGCCTGAGCGCTTCCTGCGCTGGTACCGCGCCCTGTGGGTGGAGCTTAACCGCGCATGAGGGCACTGCTCGCGTTCTTGCTGTCGGCCGCCGCGGCGGCTGCCGCAATCCCCACGCCGGAGAGCCACTTCGGCCATCCCATGGGCGAGGATCGGAAACTCCTCGACTGGGCCAAGGTCGTCTCGTATTTCCAAGCGCTGGCGAAGGAAGATCCACGCGTGCGCTTTGCGGAAATCGGAAAGACCGTGCAGGGTCGTCCGATGATCGCCGCCATCATTTCGAATGAAGCGACAATGCGCGATCTCAGCGCGTACCAGCGCATCCAGAAGCAATTGGCCGATCCGCGCCGGACGAACGCTGCGCAAGCGGAGAAGCTGTTCGCGCAGGGCAAGACGGTGGTGATGATCACCTGTTCGATCCACGCCACCGAAGTGGCTTCGACATCGACGGCGGTGGAGTTTGCCTGGCGTTTGTTGACGGAAGACAAGCCGAAGTTCCGGCAGATCCTCGACAACGTGATCTTCATCCTGGTGCCTTCGCTCAATCCCGATGGAGTGGATATCGTGACGCAGTGGTACCGCAAGACGCTCGGTACGAAGTACGAAGGGACGTCGCCGCCGGAGTTGTATCACGCCTACGTCGGCCACGACAACAATCGCGATTGGTACATTTTCTCGCAGCCGGAAACGCGATCCGTCGTGCAGATGCTGCACAACAATTGGCATCCGCAGATTGTCTACGACGTGCATCAGCAAGGGACCGCGGCCTCGCGCATGTTTGTTCCGCCGTGGATGGATCCCATCGATCCGAACATCGACCCGATCCTGGCGCAGATGTGCAACATGATCGGCTTGGGAATGGCGGCGGATCTGACGGCGGCCGGCAAGAAGGGCATTGCGGTGAATGCGATGTACGATTTCTGGATTGCCGCGCGGCATTATCAGGCCTATCACGGAGGCATGCGTATCTTGAGCGAATCGGCCAGCGCTCGCCTTGCCACGCCCATCACCGTCGGCAAGGATCAGCTCTCCGAACAGGCACTCGGATACAATCCGCGGGAGCGGTCATGGAATCATCTGGAACCCTGGGAGGGTGGCACGTGGCGGGTGCGCGATATCGTCGACTACCAGTTGATTGCCTTCGAGTCGCTGCTGTGGCAGGCCGCGGTGCGCCGCGAAGACCTGCTGCGCAACTTTTATCGCATTCTGGAGAAGGCCAGCACGCGGCAAACGCCCTACGCCTTCGTGTTCCCCAAAGACCAGCTCGACCCCGGATCCGCTCGAAAGCTGCTCGAAACGATGGCATTCGGCGCGGTGGAAGTGGAACAGGCCACCGAGCCATTCACCGCCGACGGCAGGCAGTATCCCGCCGGCAGCTATGTCATCCGCATGCAGCAGCCTTTCAGCGCGTTCGCGAAAACGCTGTTGGAGGTGCAGAACTATCCGGACCTGCGGCTGTACCCCGGAGGGCCGCCGAAGCGTCCGTATGACGTCACGGCGCAAACGTTGCCGATGTTGATGGGCGTGCGCGTGGACACTGTCAAGGACCGGTTTTCGGCGCGCATGGCCCAGTCCCGGCAGTTTTCCTTCGGGCAGGAGGGAGCGGTTCCGCAAGGCGCGCTGGCGGCCTCGAACGTCGATAGCTGGAAGGAAGTGAACGCGGCATGGAAAGCGGGCAAGCCGGTGGCTCGGGATTCGGCGGGTCATTTCTATATCAACCGCGCCGCCGGCGGCGACGTGAAGCCGTTGCGCAAGCCGCGCATCGCTCTGTATCGCAGCCATGTCCCGAGCATGGATGAGGGCTGGACACGCTGGCTGTTCGATCAATTCGGCTTCGAGTACACCCGGCTTTACAACAAAGATGTGCTGGCCGGCGATTTACGGAAACGTTTCGATGCCATTGTGTTTCCCGATCAGGGGCCTGGGACGCTATACCGCGGGTATGCTCCGAATACCATGCCGGAGGAATACGCCGGCGGCCTGGGCAGCAAGGGCGAAGAGATGCTGAAGCAGTTTGCAGCCGAAGGCGGGACGCTGATCTTCCTGAATGATTCGACCGCGTATGCCGTGGGGCATCTGGGCGCGAAGCTGAAGAACTCCGTCGGTGGTGTGTCGAGCCGCCAGTTCTACTCGCCCGGTTCTCTACTCCACGTTTCACTCGATCCGTCGCACCCGCTGACTTGGGGCCTACCCAAGGAGATCACCATTTGGAGCGAAGGCAGCCCCGCTTGGGAAGACGCCGAAAACGCCAAGGTGATTGCGCGTTATCCGGCGTCGAACCTGCTGGCATCCGGCTGGCTGCTGGGTGAGAAATATCTGGCGAACAAAGCGGCATTGGTGGAAGTGCCGGTAGGGACCGGGCGGATGATCCTGTTCGGCATGCGGCCGCAATACCGCGCGCAGAGCTACCAGACGTTCAAGCTGCTGTTCAATGCGCTGGCAGGCTACTGACGCGGTTGCTCCGCGCGGATGGCAAGCGCAAGCGGCTCGCACAGCGACAGAGCGGTGCGGTACGTATTCGCATGCGCACGGGCCGTGTTCTCCAAGGGATTCGAATACCCGCCGCCCAGTGTGATCACAAACGGCTTCCCATGGCTGACGCACGCCGATAGCACCATCTCATCGCGCGCCGTCAACCCCTCCAGCGACAGGGAAAGCCTGCCCAGGGTGTCCGAGGCGAGAGCGTCCACCCCGGCCTGGTAGATCACGAAATCCGGGTCAAAATCAAAAACACGCGGTAATGTTTCGGACAGGCGACGCAGGTATTCCGCGTCTCCCGTCCCATCGGGCAGATCGATGTCGATGGAACTGGCCTGTTTGCGGAATGGGAAGTTGTTCTTGCCGTGCATGCTGAGGGTCAATACTTCTGGGTCGCCGGCGAAAATCTGCGCCGTGCCGTCGCCCTGATGCACATCCAGGTCGATCACGGCGGCGCGGCGGATGCGTCCTTGCGCCCGCAGGTGCTGAATCACGACGGCGATATCGTTGAACACGCAGAAGCCCGATCCCTCGGCGCGAAAGGCATGGTGCGTGCCTCCCGCCAGATTCCCACCCCAACCGGTGGCCATCGCTTCTTCCGCCGCCGCCAGCGATCCGCCCACGCTGGCCAGCGTGCGCCGCACCAGTCCGTCCGACCACGGAAAGCCAATGCGACGGATCGCGGCGCGATCGAGCGAGCCTTCCAGAAACCGCCGCACATACTCCGCATCGTGTGCCAATTCGATCGCCTGCGCGTCGGCCAGCGGCGCTTCGACAAACCGGAATCCACCCTCGCAAGACAGCAGATCGCGCACCATGGCATATTTCCGCATGGGGAACTTATGCCCGTCCGGCAGCGGGATCGCGTAATGGTCGCAGTAGAACAGGGGCTTCAACGCTTGGTGAGGTCGCGAATCCAAATATCCTTGAACCACATATTGCCCTGCCCTCCGGAATGCAGTTGCAGCGCAATGGCGCCGTCAAACGACTTCGGCTGCGGATCCGTGAAGTCCACCATCAGCACGCCGTTCAATCGCGCCACGTAGCGGTTCCCTTCCACTTTGAGTAGGTATTCGTTCCACTCGTTGTGCCGCACCACGAGTTCGTTCTCCGGGGATGGCCATACAATCCACTGCCTGCCGTCGCCGTAGATCCCGCCCGTGTGGCGCATGATGGTACAGTCGATTTCAAACTGAAGTCCCTGTGAAACATGCGGTGTGCCCGGCTTGAAGTCGACATGAAAAAAGACGCCGCTGTTGCCGTCGCCTTCGCACTTGAACCGCAGCGCGAGATGGAAATCCTTGTAGTTCTTCTCGGTCTTGAGGTAACCGTATTCCTTTGTGACGGCGAGTCCGTGGATCGCACCCTGCTCCACCACCCATTTTTCCTTGCCCACCTCCACCCATCCGGTGAGGTCTTTGCCGTTGAACAACTGGATCCAATCCTCGCCCGGCAGTTTGGGCCGATTGGCGCGATTGCCCTGGGCCAAGGCGGCGGAGGACAGTAGAAGGAGAAATGCAAGGATACGCATAACTCCTCATGATACGTCAACGACGCTGCCCGTAGCGTTTGACGATTGCCACGCCCGCAAAGATCACCAGCATCGCTGCGATTTCCCGCCGCCCGAACGGCTCGCGGTAAAACAGCCAACCCAACACGGCGGCGACCACTGGGTTGATATACGTGTAGAGCGAAACGATGGAAATCGGCAATCGCTGGAGCGCGACGATGTAGCTGGTGTATCCGACAATCGAACCGAACACCGTTAAGTACAGCAACGCGCCGATGCCCTTTGCATCCCAGTGCGCAGGGGCATTCTCCACCAATGCCACTGGCAGAAACGCCAAGCCTGCCGCGAATTGCTGCACGGCCGCGCTCGCCACGGGATGCATCTCCGCTTTGCGGAGTTTTTGCAGGATCGACCCGAGCCCCCAGGAGATACTGCCGATCTGCAACAGCAGAAATCCGCGCACCACATTTCCCGAAAAGCCCTGCGAGAAGGCGTCCGGCCCAACCAGCAGTCCCGCTCCGGCAAACCCCGCGGCCATCCCTACTGCTGTACCCTTGGTTAATTTCTCTCCGCCCGGAAACAGGGCTTCCATGCCGACCATCCAAATCGGCGACATCGCAATAAACAACGATGCGAGGCTGCTGGGAATCAACTGCTCGGATACCGTCAGCAGGCTGTTGCCCACGCCCAGGACCATGAGTCCGAATAGCGCGGTCCACCACAGATCTCTACCCTTCGGCAGCGCGATTCCCGCGATGCGCAAGGCGAGCAGCAGTATGCCGCCGGAAAGGAGAAAGCGAACGGAAACCAGCAAAAACGGCGGCAGGGATTCGAGTGCCACGCGTATCCCCAGATACGTCGTGCCCCAGAAGAAACACACCGAAGCAAACGCGAGATAAGCCGTGAATAAAGGATGTTTCGTCAACGCCTACCAGGCCTGCCGGTACAGGCGCAGCATGTCGTCGGCGGAACAAGGCCTCGGATTCGACAGGTGACAGCCATCCTCCATCGCTTTCTCCGACAGCTTCGGGAGTGAGGCTTCCAGTATCCCGTAGTCGCGCAACCGCGGTTTGATTCCACCGATTGCAATCAATTCGCGCGTGCGGGCAATCAGATCGTCCACCCCGCACTGCCGCGCCAGCGCCTGCTGCCGTTCGCGGCTGTCCGGCAAGTTGAACTCCAGCACATATGGCAGCACCACCGCATTCGCCGTGCCGTGGTGCATGCCGAACTCCGTCGAAAGCGGATGGGCCAGCGAGTGCGCCGCGCCGAGCCCCTTCTGGAACGCCATCGCGCCCATCATCGAAGACAGCAACATGTAGCCTCGCGACTCCACATCGTGCGGGTTCGCCATCACCCGCGGCAGATGATCGCTCGCCAGCCGCGTGCCTTCTAGCGCGATCGCATCGCAGATCGGATGGAAGCCCTTGGCGATGTACGCCTCCACGTTATGTGTGTAGGCGTCCATGCCTGTGCCGGCAGTGATGTGCGGCGGCAGGTCGATGGTGAGTTCAGGGTCCGCCAGCGCCAGAGAAGGAATCAGGTAGGGACTGAAGATCACCGTCTTGCGGTTGGTTTTCTCGAGAGTGATCACCGCTGAACGGCCTACTTCGCTCCCTGTGCCTGCTGTCGTGGCGATGGCGATATACGGCGGCAAATCGGAAGTGATCTTCTTCCATCCATCGATCAAATCATCGTAATCGGCCAGCGGCAGCGGATGTGTTACTTTCAGCCGGATTGCCTTCGCCGCGTCCAGTGGAGAGCCTCCGCCCAAACCCACGATGCTGTCGCATTCCTCCGTGACGTACAGCTCCGCGCCATCGAGGACGTTCTTCTCCGTGGGGTTGGGTTCCACGCCGGTGAACACCACGCAGCCGGGAGTCAGCTTCTTGACTCGCTCGAAGACCGCCGTTTTGGCGAGTCCTTCATCCAACACCAGCAGCGGCTTCTTCATGCCTCGCTGCGCCAACTCCTCGGGGAGCCTTTCAATGGCGCCCGGTCCAAACAGAATCCTCGTCGGAAAAGAAAAGTTCGAGATCATATGATTTCCATGTATCGTGCTAGTTCCCAATCGGTGACGGCTTTTTCCGCTTGCCGCATCTCCCATTCTCGCGTTGCGGCGAAGTGGTCGACAAAGGCATCGCCGAACCACTTTCGTGCCGTATCGCTCATCCGGAACCGGTCCGTCGCCTCGCGCAGGTTGCGCGCCAGCGCCGGAGCATCTTTCACCGCATAGGCATTCGCCGCGGGTTCGGGAAGTTCCAGTTGCCGCTCAATGCCATCCAGTCCCGAGGCCAGCGAAGCAGCCATGGCCAGGTAAGGGTTGATGTCGGCTCCCGACAATCGCGTTTCCACGCGAGTCGATTTGGCGCTACCGGGTATTGCCCGCACCGCGCACGTCCTGCTGTCGATCCCCCAGGTGGCGTTCACGGGAGCCCAGGTGCCCTGCACCGTGCGTTTGTACGAATTCACGGTGGGGCAATACAGCACTTGAAACTCCCGCATGTGATGCAGCAGCCCCGCAATGTAATGCTTCATCGCCGGGGACATCCTCTCTTTGTCATCGTGAAAGAGATTCTCCGAGGGCCACTGCCGCCACAGGCTCTGATGCAAGTGGCCGCTCGATCCCGGCAAATCCGCGTTCCACTTGGCCATGAATGTCGGCATCGCATTGTGCCGCGCGGCGATCTCTTTCACCGCGGTCTTGAACAAAGCCGCCTTGTCCGCGGCCTGCACGGCATGATCCACGGCGATCGCCGCTTCGTACACGCCGGGGCCTGTCTCGGTGTGAAAGCCTTCCAATCCGACGTTGAATCCTTCCAGCAAGTCAATGATGTCCAGGACGAGTGGGGCGTTTTGCGAAGCGCGCAGCACGCTGTAACCAAACATGCCCGGACTCAGCGGCTTCAGTTGGCGATAACCTTTTTCGCGTACACTCGATGCGGTTTCCTGAAATAGCCAAAATTCGTACTCCGCCGCGAAGAAGGGGCGCACGGACTTGGATTCGGCGTACTGCACCACTCGCTGAAGCACCTGCCGCGGTGCGATCGCATAGGGCGCGCCCTGTTCGTCGTACAGATCCATAAGGAAGAACGCAGTTCCCGGTTCCCACGGAATCAGCCGGAAGGTGGAAAGATCGATGCGGGCATGGCAATCCGGATAGCCCGTGTGCCAGCCGGTCACCGTGACATCCACGTTCTCGTAGAGCACGTCATGCAGATCCCAACCGAAGATCACATCGCAGAATCCCAGGCCGCCGTCGGCAGCGCTGCGAAACTTGTCCGTGCTGATGTATTTGCCGCGCAGTACACCGTCGACATCGAACACGCCGAGCTTGATGCGTGTAATCTTGTGCTTTTCCAGTTGCTCCAGAATTTGTCCCAGGGTCACCGTCCAATTCCCTTCACGGCCCATTCCGGGCCTTTGTACCGATACCGCGCTTGCAGGAAATAGAGCGCCGTCAACGTCAGCAGAATGCCGGCCATCGTCTTTCCGGCGAGTTCATTGGGGGGCATCACCAGCACGAGGCAAACCACCACAGTGTAGCCGATCGCCACCGCGTGCACGAGCCGGGAGTACCTGCCGAGATTCCAGACCGCTTCTTCGCGCCAGTGCGGTTTGCGCACGCCCAGCACAATGGGGATGAGGTAGGCGACATATAACGCCACGGTGCTGAACGATGTAACCACCGGTATGGCTCCGCTCCATGCCATCGCAGCCATCGCCGTGATGGCGATGGCCCAAATCGCCGCGCCAGGCGTGCCGTGTTTGGCGTTCACGCCGGCCAGCAGCGCCGCCGCCGGTGTGCCGTGATCGCGAGCCAGCGCAAACAATGTCCGCGATGCGGAAGTAATGGCCGACAATCCGCAGAACCACATCGCCATCGATGCCATCGCCGCCATGGCGTTTCCCGCGCGGCCGCCCAGCGCCGATTGCAACACGGCAATTGCGGTGGGAACCGGATTGCCCGCGCTGTCTTTCATCGACAACACGCCGTCGATGGTGGGGATGGCGAGCGTTAGCGCCATCAGCATGAGGTAACCCACCGCGCCGCTCACGCCGACGCTCAGGACGATCCCCCAGGGTGCACGGCGCCGCGGATCCTGTGTTTCCTCGGCCATGTGCGCCGATGCATCGAATCCCGTGAAAGTCCACTGCGCTTGCAGCAAGCCCAGCAGGAAGGCCCACCAATACGGCGACCTGCCATTGCTGTTCACTGCTTCCGTCAGGAACGAAACCGGCTGCAACGGGGCAAAAAATACGATGGCGCCCACCAGCACCAGCACGCCCAGAATATGCACGGCGACGCTGCCATCGTTCATCCATGCCACCAGTTTCACGCTGTACTGATTCAACACCGCCTGCGTGAAAAGGATGAACGCCAGCATCAGGAACAGATTGGCTTGCGTTTGCGGCAGCCCAAGAAAGGGCAGGATAAACTGGGCGCAACTGTAGTTGATTCCCGCCACCGCCGCGATGAGTCCGAATATGTTCAACCATGCCGTGAACCATCCCCACACCGGTCCGCCGAGCGCCGCGGCCCAATGATACATCGCGCCGCTGGTGGGATAAGCCGAACACAGTTCCCCCATGCTGGCGGCCATGGTGAGCGTGAAAACCGTTGCCAGCGGCCATCCCAGTGTCATCTCCAGCGGTCCGCCCATCTCCAGGCCGTAGCCGTACAAGGTCACGGCGCCGGTCAGAATGGAGATGATAGAGAAGCTGATGGCGAAGTTCGAAAACCCGCCCATGCTGCGAAACAGTTCCTGTGCGTACCCGAACCGGCTCAGGTCGTCCTGATCGCGCCTCACGGCGCTCGCGTTCTTATCCATGAAAGGTCAGGAACTCAGGATAACGCAAGGGCGGCTTACTTGCCTACAAACACCGACACGATGTGATGGCACGCCCAGCCCACCGCGGCCGATGCCGGGATGGTCATCACCCAAGCCCACACGATGCTGGTGGCGATCCGCCAGCGCACCGCTTTCATTCGCTGAATGGAGCCGACCCCCGCGATGGCGCCGGCGGTTACGTGCGTGGTGGAAACGGGCATGTGCAAAAACGTCGAGAACAAGATCGACGATGCCGCCGCGGTCTCCGCACAGAATCCGCCGCGAGGCTTGAGTCGCGTCAGCTTCGCCCCCATCGTCCTCACAATCCGCCATCCTCCGCTCATGGTGCCCAACCCGATCGCCGAATACGCAGCCACAATCACCCACGTCGGAACCTCAAACGTCTTCAGATATCCCGCGGTCACCAGCACGCCGGTAATCACGCCTGCCGTCTTTTGCGCATCGTTGCTACCGTGCGAATAGCTGAAGATCGCCGCCGAAACCAATTGTAGACGCCGGAAGTATTTGTCCATTTGCTTCGGCGTCGATTCGCGGAAGAGCCAGTGCACCAGAATCATCAGCGTGTAGGCCAGCAACATGCCCAGCACCGGAGCCACCACGATGAAGATCAGAATGCGCACCCAGCCTGACAGGATGATGGCCTGGAATCCGGAGGCCGCGATCGCCGCACCCGCGTACCCGCCGAACAAAGCGTGCGAGGAACTGGTGGGCAACCCCCACCACCAAGTCACCAGATCCCAGACGATTGCGCCCAACAGACCCGCCAGAATCACATACGGCGTTACCTGCGATAGATCCACCAGGCCTTTCCCGACCGTGCTGGCCACCCCCGTGCCGGTGCCGACAAAAGCGATGAAATTCCAAAACGCCGCCCAAAGCACCGCATGAAACGGACTAAGCACGCGCGTCGCCACGATTGTGGCTACCGAATTCGCTGCGTCATGAAACCCATTGATAAAATCGAAGGCCAGCGCGACCACAACGATCAGTGAGACGAGCAGCAGCGGATCCATGCTGTTTCGCTACCGTTAGCTGTTCTTCACAACGACGTTTTGCAGCGCGTCCGCCACATCTTCGCAGTAGTCCGTCGTGATTTCCAGCAGTTCGTAGATCTCCTTCAACTTGATCAGCCGGATGGGATCCTTTTCGTTTTCGAACAACTCCGCCACCGCCATGCGAGCGATCTGATCGGCGTGATCCTCCAGCCGGTTGATCTCGATGCAATGCTCCAACATCTCTTTGTTGCGGCTGAGCGCCTCGAACGCCAGCTCGAAAGACTTCGAACAGGACAGAATGATCTCACAGATCTGGTGTACCGCCATGGGCGCCGGCTTGATCTTGTATGCCACCAGCTTGTGGGCCACTTCCTCAATGCCGTCCAGTACATCGTCCAGGTGGGATGCCAGGGAGTGGATGTCTTCCGGATCCAACGGTGTGATGAACGTCTGCCCGAGTTTGTGAAACACCTCGTGGATCAACTCATCGCCGGATTTTTCCAGATCCGAAATCTTGCGGGCCGCTTCTTCCATGCCGTCGCGCACGCCTTCCACCAGCAGCGAACTCGCTTCGCTGATCAAGCGCACCTGGCCCAAAAAATAGTGGAAAAACTTTTCCTCTCGCGGGAGAAACCTCATTACAACCTCAACCGGCTTACGGTAGTTAGGAGTAGATCGAGAACACCTAGTGTCTCATCCGGTACGTGACAGGTCAACATATTCTCCGTTACGATTCCGTCACAATCGGGAATAGAGTTCTGGGCGCCGCTTCCTCCGTCATGTCCGTGTTCAGGTAGCGAACATCCAGAAGCCGCTGCGGCTCGATATTCCCCATCGCCGACAGCATGTTCTCTTTCAGGTGCGGATAGTCCTGTTCCAGTTCCGCGAAGAAATCGCGAAGACTGCGCCGCACCGTGCCGGTGCGCTGCGAACAACCGCAGGGAATCACCGGAGCGCCAAGATGCTCGGCATACTTCCGCGTGATGTCCTCGCTGACGAACACCAGCGGACGGATCAACCGGAACTCCTTCTTGCTCGAATAGGTCACCGCTGGCAATGCGCTCAGCCGCCCCGTAAACAGCGCATTGCGCAGGAACGACTCGCAGAAATCGTCGGCGGTATGGCCGAACGCAATCACGTTGGCGCCCAACCCACGCGCTATTTCATATACCGCGCGGCGCCGAAAGCGGCTGCACAAATCGCACCCATGGTCCGGTTGGTCCTCCAGCAACTGTAGCGATGGATTGTCCTGCACATACTTCCAATCCACACCGCGCTCCTTCAGCCACATTCCCAGCGGCTGAATGGGACGCAGGAATTTTCCTTGCTCCACGGTGAACGCACAAACCGAAAACTGGATGGGAGCTTTTTTTTGCAGGGCGAGCAACGCTTCCAGCATCGTGACGGAGTCCTTGCCGCCCGACAAAGCCACGGCCACACGGTCTCCGTCTTGAATCATACGGAACCGTCCGATGGCTTCGCCGACCTTTCTGAGTAGCGTCTTCTCGATTTCCAAGCCTCTATTATAGAATCGATGGCCACACAAATGCCCGCATCGCGTGACCGAAAATCGGACGTACAGGGTTCCTGTACGCCCGCCAGAAGCGTGGCATTCGACGTGTTGTTGCGCGTGGAAAGCGGCGCATGGGCGTCCGACCTGCTGCGCGCCGCAAGCGAAAGGCTCGACGCTCGCGATGCAGCCTTGGCCCATCAGATTGTCTTCGGCGTGTTGCGCAGGCAGATTCCGATCGATGCCTGGATCGCCGCGCGCACCAACCACCGCAAGCTCGATATCGAAGTGCGCATCGCCTTGCGCATGGGCTTCTTTCAACTGCACCACCTCGATCGTGTCCCGCCGTATGCCGTCGTGTCGGATGCCGTGAACCTGGTCAAGCGTGCACGCAAAGCTTCCGCCGCCGGTTTGGTGAATGCTGTGCTCAAGAACAAATCGCCTTTGCCCGAAGCGCGCCCGTCGGACTCCATTCCCCCCTGGATGTACATTCGCTGGGTAAACCACTTCGGCGAGGAGAACGCATTGCGTATCGCCGAGTATTCTCAGACCGAACCCGAATCCGCCGTCGAGCCCACCACCGGGCGAACGCAGGACATCGGCGCGCAGTGGGTGATCTCGCTTCTGGAACTGCATCCCGGACTAACGTTTCTCGACACCTGTGCCGCACCCGGCAACAAGACCGCCCAGGCGATCGCCGCCGGTGCGCACGCCGTGGCCTGCGATCGCCATCGCCACAGGCTCAGGGCGCTGAGCGATCTCGAGTGCGGCAAGGTACAACTGGATGCCACTAAGCCGCTGCCTTTTCGCAGTAAGTTCGATCGCGTTCTGGTGGACGCGCCCTGCTCCGGTACGGGCACGCTCGCCCGAAACCCCGAGATCCGCTACCGCCTCAAGCCGGAAGATCTCACTGAACTCCACGCGCGCCAGGTGCTGATCCTGCGCAACGCCATCGAGTGCGTCGCCCCTGGAGGCATTCTGGTCTACTCCACTTGCTCGCTGGAGCCGGAAGAGAATGAAGCGGTCCTGGGCGAGGTGCTCGGACGCATTCCCGATGAAACCCATTACCGTATTCCCGGCGTCCAACCCGGGGATGGCTTTTATGCCGCTGTGCTACGATTTTAGGTAGTTTCCCCGGTCTAGTAATGGTAGAAATCCTGCCTTCTCTTCTTTCCGCTGACTTCGCGCGCCTCGGCGACGACATCGCGCGTATGGAAAGAGCCGGAGTGTCGATGCTGCACGTCGATGTCATGGACGGGCATTTCGTTCCCAATCTCACGCTCGGGCCGCCGGTCGTAAAATCCATCCGCAGAGTGACCAAGCTCACCTTGGATGTTCATCTGATGATCACCGATCCGGATCGCTACGCGCCCGTCTTCATTGAAGCCGGTGCGGACCAGATCTCCGTGCACCAGGAAGTGTGTCCGCATCTTGACCGTACATTGCGCATGATCCAAAGCGAGGGTGCGCTGGCCGGTGTCGTCATCAATCCGGCAACGCCCGTCTCCACGCTCGACGAAGTCCTCGAATTGGCCGACTACGTGCTTGTCATGAGTGTCAACCCGGGTTTCGGTGGACAGCAGTTTTTGCCGAACTCCCTGCGCAAGGTGGAAGCGCTCGCCGAGCGCCGCCGCCGCGCCGGGCATAGGTTTCGTATTGAAATGGATGGCGGATTGGGCCCGGACAACGTCGCCGATGCCGTGCGTGCCGGTTGCGACTGGATCGTCGCCGGCTCCAGTATTTTCGGCAGTGAAGATCCGGAAACAACCGTGAAAAGGATGCAACAGCTTGCCCGCGACGCCACCGCCGTCCGGGTGTAGTTTCCGCAAAGAGGTAGTGCTGAATGATGCTTCATAACAAGTGGTTCGCCAAGTTCCTGCTGCTGGCCGTATGCGGCGCAATGCTCGCCGGATGCGGATTCCGCCGCAAGAAGTATGAGAACCCCATCTCCAAAGACACGCAACAGCCGGACAAGGTCCTCTTCGACAAAGCCGTGCGCGACCTGGAGAAGAACCGCTTCGAAGTGGCCCGGCTCACTCTGCAAACGCTCATCAACACTTACGACAGCAGCGAGTTTCTCGCCAAGGCGAAGCTCGCCATCGCCGATAGCTGGTTCCGCGAAGGCGGCTCTCACGGACTCGCCCAGGCCGAAGCCGAATACAAAGACTTCATTCTCTTCTACCCCACACTCGAGGAATCGGCCGAAGCGCAGGAAAAAGTCTGCATGATTCACTACAGGCAGATGGAAAAGGCCGATCGCGACGTTACCCACGCCATCCGCGCCGAGGAAGAATGCCGCCAGTTGCTGGTGCAGTTTCCCAACAGCAAGTATGCGCCGCAAGCGCAGCAACTCCTCCGCAACATTCAGGAAGTGATCGCCGAAGGCGAATACCGCGTCGGGTTCTTCTACCACAACAAGGGCAGCCATCCCGCGGCCTCGAATCGCCTGCAATCGCTCGTCGATTCCTATCCGCTCTTCAGCAAGTCCGACGAAGCACTGTGGATGCTTGGCGATTCCTATTCGCAGATGGGCCCCCGCTTCCGCGACAAGACCGGCACCGCTTATGCACGCATCGTCAAGGATTATCCCTTAAGCCCTTACGTGGACGAAGCGAAGAAGAAGCTCAAGGAAATGGAATTGGAAATCCCTGAGCCGGATCCCGTCGCTCTCGCCCGCATGAAATACGAGGAAGAGAACCGAACCAAGCGCGGAGCTCTCAGCAAGACGATGGGCATCTTCCGCAAGAGCCCCGATGTGAGCCAGGCGGCCAAGTCCGGAACGCCCGCCATGCAGCGCACCGCGCCCACCATCCCCGTCAGCGTGCCCGCCGCCGCGCCCGAAGGAGCCGGCGTGACCGACGTCAGCGTTTCCACCGTGACCGATTCCACACAACTCGACTCGCAGCCCGATGCCCGCGCCAATCCTCCCAAGCCGGAAGAGGCCAAAACGGATGTCACCGCGCAACCCGCTCCGGATCCGAAACCGACGACCCCGGCCCAGCAGAAGAAAGGCCAGAAGAAATCGAAAAAGAAGTAATGAGCCGCATCCTGCTCGCCGACGATAGCCCGCATGCCCAGCGCATGGGCGAGAGGATTTTGCGCGAAGAGGGTTTCGAAGTCGTTTCCGTTACCGACGGGGAAGCTGCCATGTCCCGCCTGGACGACGTGAATCCCGACGTGATTGTCGCCGATGCATTCCTTCCGAAGCGTTCCGGCTTCGATATCTGCCGCGATGTGAAAGGCAATCCCAAGTTCCGTCACGTACGCGTTGTGCTCACCGCCGGCGTGCTGGAACCGCTCGATGAAACCGAGGCATCCAGCGCCGGCAGTGACGCGCTTCTGAAGAAGCCGTTCGAAGCCTCTGTAGTGGTGGATACCATCCGCCCGCTGGCCGACGCTGCCCGCTCAGCTCGCAATCAGGATTCCGCACCCCTGCCCAAACTCGAGCCCGAGCCGGATCCGTTTGCCGCCGCGCCCGCTCCCATCGAACTGACTTCCGAAACAGAGCAGCGAGTCCGCGCCGCCGTCACCTTGGCGCTCGATGCCGCACTGCCCGCTATCATCGACGAGGTCACCCTCCACGTATTGATTGCTCTGAAGAAACTAAAATAGATAAGACAATGCCCGAGAATTCTTTTGACATCGTTTCCGTAATCGAGATGCCCGAAGTGGTCAACGCCATCAATCAGGCGAGCAAAGAGATCGTCACCCGCTACGATCTCAAGGACAGCAAGTCTGAGATCGTGCTCAATGAAAAGGACAAGAAGATCATCCTCGCCAGCAAGGATGAGTTCAAGTTGAAGGCCGTGGTGGAAATCCTCGAAGGCAAATTGGTGAAGCGCAAGGTGCCGTTGAAGGGGCTCCAATACGGGGAAGTGCAGCAGGCCGCCGGTTCCACGGTGCGTCAAGAGATCACGCTACAGCAAGGAATTCCCACCGAGAAAGCACGCGAGATAGTGAAGGCCATCAAGGACAGCAAAAAGAAGGTACAGGCGTCGATTCAGGGCGACATGGTCCGCGTTACCGGGAAAGACCGCGACACACTCCAGGAAATCATCGCTATGCTCCGCGGCCATGACTTCGGTATCGACATGCAGTTCACCAACTACCGCTCCAACTGAACCGTGGCGCGCCGCATTGAATCGCTGTTTGTTACTGGCCCGGCGGGCAAACTCGAAGCCTTGCTCGAAGAGCCGGAGGATCGCGAACCCGCATTCGCCGCTCTTGTCTGTCATCCGCATCCACTGCACGGCGGCACCATGCACAACAAAGTGGTCTACCGCATGGCGCGCGGATTCCGCCGTTCCGGCCATGTGGTCCTGCGATTCAACTTTCGCGGCGTCAATTTGAGTGAAGGCGAACACGGCCACGGCGCCGGCGAAGTGTCCGATGCCCACGCCGCGCTCAGCCTTCTGCGCGAGCGCTATCCGCACCTGCCCTACACCATCGCCGGATTCAGCTTCGGCGCGCGTGTTGTCCTAAAGATGGCAGTGGACTGCCGAGACGCACGCCGCGCTGTCGCCGTCGGTTTCCCGCCGCAGTACGCCCACGCCGAAGATCTGCTCCCCTCGCCAATCCCCCGCATCTTTCTGCATAGCCGCAACGATGCCATCTGTTCCCCCGAGGCCGCCTTTCACTTCTACGAATCGCTCCCCGGCGAAAAGCAGTTCCACTGGCTCGACGGCCAGGATCATTTTTTCTCCGGTGCGCTGCCGCAACTCGAACAGTCGATTGCGGACCTGGGCTGATACCATCTAATCCATGGCCTTACCGCGGACCGTGGATGCTCCCGCCCACACAGACAATGAATTCGAGCGCAGGCTCGGCCTTCTCGATTCGACGATGATCGTCGTCGGGTCGATGATCGGCTCGGGCATCTTCATCGTATCCGCGGAAGCGGCGCGGCAGGTCGGCAGCGCCGGCTGGCTGTTGGTGGTGTGGCTGGTAGCAGGCCTCCTTACGGTAACGGGCGCGCTCTCCTACGGCGAACTTGCCGCCATGATGCCTCGCGCCGGCGGCCAGTACGTCTACCTGCGCGAAGCGTTCTCACCGCTCTGGGGCTTCCTTTACGGCTGGACACTGTTTCTTGTCATTCAAACCGGAACCATTGCCGCTGTCGCCGTCGCCTTCGCCCGATTCACCGGCCTGCTGCTTCCCACCATCTCCGAAACGAACTACCTGATTCCTCCCCTGCACATCAGTCCGGGCTACGCCGTATCGCTCTCCACGGCGCAACTGCTCGGCATCCTGGTGATCGTATTCCTCACCTGGACCAATACCAAAGGACTGCAATACGGCAAGATCGTGCAGAATGTGTTCACCACGGCCAAGACCGGATCGCTCTTCGTGCTCATCGGACTCGGCCTCTTCATGGGTTGGAACAGCACCGCTGTCAGCGACAACTTCGGCAATCTCTGGACCGTGCGCAATGCCGTCGATATTGTCTCCGGGGTTTCCGCGGCTACGGCCTTCGGGTTGTTTATCGCCATCTGCGTCTCGCAGACCGGCGCGCTTTTCTCCGCCGATGCCTGGAACAACATCACTTTCACGGCCGGCGAAGTGATCCATCCCAAACGCAACATCCCGCTGTCGCTCGCTCTCGGCACCGGCCTCGTCATCACGCTCTATCTGCTCGCCAACGTCGCCTATCTCGTCACGCTTCCGCTCGCCGAAATTCAGAACGCTCCATCCGACCGCGTGGCAACGGCAACGTTGCAGAAAATCTTCCCCGGAGCGGGAACCCTCATCATGGCCGTCGCCATCATGATCTCCACCTTCGGATGCATCAACGGACTCATTCTCGCCGGCGCACGCGCCTATTACGCCATGGCCCGCGATAAGCTGTTCTTCGCGCAGGCGGGGCAACTCAGCAAAGCCCACGTTCCCGGATGGGCGCTTGTTGTGCAAGGCGCCTGGTCCGTCATGCTCGTCCTGCCGCGCACCTACAACGTCGAAACCAACACCTACGGCAATCTCTACGGCAACCTGCTCGACTACGTCATCTCCGCCGCACTGATCTTCTACATCCTCACCGTCGCCGGCATCTTCCGCCTCCGCATCGCGCGCCCCGACGCCGAACGCCCCTACAAAGCCTTTGGCTATCCTGTGATTCCAGCGCTCTATATTCTCGGCGCGACCGTCATCCTGATTGTTCTGTTCGCCTATCGCCCCGCAACGACATGGCCGGGCCTCGGCATCGTATTGCTCGGCGTGCCCGTCTATTTCTACCTGCGCGCGAAAGCGTAAGCGGGTTATCGCGCCAGTTCCTTGACCAACCGGTAGAGAAACTCCTGCGCCTCGTAGAACTCCTTCACTCCGATGCGCTCATTCAATCCGTGAAATCGCAGATCGTCGCGATCCAGAAACAATCCCATGATGCCGTACGTCGGAATCCCCGCTTTGCGCAGGAACATGCCGTCCGTTCCGCCCATCACCATGATCGGAACCACCGGCACCCCCGGCCACATGGATGCCGTCACCTTCCGCGTGGCCTGCATCACGTCCTCGCGCATCGGCGAAGCCGGACCCTGCGTCGGCTCTTCGCGATAGAATCCGATCCGCACTTGCGCATCGCCGATCGCGCGCCGCAGTGTTTCCTCCACCGAAGCCACGGTTTCATCCGGCAGCACGCGGCAATTCACCAGCACGCCCGCCGTCTGCGGCAGCGCATTCTCGGCGTGCCCGCCATCCAGCATCGTCGCCACACAGGTGGTCCGCAACATCGCATTCCACGCCGCCGAATGCGCCGACACCCGGGCCATGGCCGCGGCATCGCCCCGCGTCACATTCATCAAATCCGCCCGCAGCGAGCCGTCATACAGATTCGCCATGCTCTCGAAATACCCGCGCGTCACGTCGTTCAGCTTCGCCGGAAACTGAAGTTGCGACACCTTCTCAATCGCCCGGGCGAGCCGGTAAATCGCATTCTCCTTCACCGGAACCGAACTATGCCCACCCGGATTGCGCACCTCCAGCCGGAACGTAGTGAACGTCTTTTCGCTCACCTGAATCTGATTCATCAGCTTGCGGCCCTGGCTCATCTCGCCCCATCCGCCTTCGTTCACGCAAAACTCCGCATCGATCCAATCGCGGTGATTCTGCAGCAGCCATGACACCCCGTTGTACTTTCCCCATCCCTCTTCATCCGCCGTCAGCGCGAGAATCAAGTCGCGCTCCGGCTTCCATCCTTCCTTCCGGAATTGCAGGAGATTCGCTACCCAAATCGACGCCTGCGCCTTATCGTCACCCGTACCGCGCCCGTAAAAATACCCGCCTTCCTCGCGCAGCACAAACGGATCGTGCTCCCAATCGGATCGCTTCGCCTCCACCACATCCAGATGCGCTAACAACAACAGCGGCTTCTTCGCGCCCGTGCCTCGATACCGCACCACAACATTCTTCTTATGCGGCGCGGCGCCATCGACGTGAATATCCTCCGCCGCGAACCCAGCCTCGCGGAACCGCTTCGCCACAGCTTCCGCCGCGGCCGTAGTCTGCCCCGTGGTGTAGCTGGTATTGTGCTCCACCATCTCCTTGTAGATCTCGCGCAGCAGTTTCCGCTCCGCCTCCGGCCGCACGTTCTGCGCCAGCGCCGCGGCAGTCCAAAACAAAATCGCTACCGCGCGTTTTTGACGTATTTGTCGAACCATTCCAGCATCTCCGCCAGCGTATGCTCCACCGATTCCCGTCCCACATAGCCATGCGATTCATGCGGCAGAAACACCAGCCGCACCGTGCCACCGTTGCCACGAACGGCCTGATACATGCGGTCGGATTGAATGGGGAACGTCCCCGGATTATTGTCCGCTTCTCCGTGAATCAGCAGCAGCGGCTCCTTGATCTTATCCGCCACCATGAACGGCGACATGCGCATGTAGACCTGCGGCGCTTCCCAAAACGTGCGCCGCTCCGCCTGAAAGCCAAACGGAGTCAGCGTGCGGTTGTACGCCCCGCTGCGCGCAATCCCCGCGCGAAACAGATCCGAATGCGCCAGCAGATTCGCCGTCATGAACGCCCCGTAGCTATGCCCGCCCACGCCCACGCGGCGCGGATCCGTCACGCCCATCTCCGCCGCCTTGTCGATCGCCGCCTTTGCGCTCGCCACAATCTGTTCCACGTACGTGTTGTTCACCGTTTCCGGCGGACCCACCACCGGCATCGACGCATCGTCCAGCACCGCGTATCCCGCCAGCAGGAAGAACAAATGCGTCGGCCCGCTCAGCGTGGTGAACCGCTCCGTCGATCCGCCGAACTGCCCTGCCACCGATGCATCCGTGAACTCACGCGGATAAGCCCACACCACCGTCGGCAGCCGCGTCCCCTCCTTGTAATCCGGAGGCAGATACAACGTGAAGGAAAGTTCCACGCCATCGGGCCGCTTGTACCGCACCAGTTGTTTGCGAATCTTGCGCAACTCCGGCGTCGGATCGCGATAGTCCGTCAAGGCCCGTGCCGTCCCATCCACGCCGCGCACGAAATAATTTGGCGGCACTGTCGGACTCTCCCGCTCCGTCAGAAACCGCGATCCATCGCGCGCCAGCAACGCCAGTACCTTCTCATGGCTCTTCTCTCCGCTCCGAAACACCCGCTTCGTCTCGCCCGTGCGAATGTTGTACCGGTCCAAAAACGGGCGCGCCCCTGTCGGCGTCGCCCCGTCTCCATTCAGAAAAATATCGTCCCCATCCTGAATCAGCACCCGCTGCCCGTTGGGCAACGTCTCTTCCATCGGCGTCCCCGGATCGCCATACTTATCCTGGCTGCTGCGGCTGAAAATCGTCTTCGGCGCAACGCCATCGTCGCGCAGGGAAAGCAGCGTGGTGGTCACCCATCTCCGCTCCCGTTCCGTATCGCGCACCAGTGCAAATCCCTTGCCCCAATCCACTGCCGCGAAGCGGTTCTTCACGCGAGTCCATTCCGCCGGCTGCCCCTGAAACGGAGCCTTCCACGTCATCAGCCGGTCGCGATTCTCCACCTTGCGCTTGGGATTGCCTTCATCCAATGCCTCCACCCAATACAGAGTCGCGGCTTCATCTGGCCGCCATGCCAGGCTCCGCGGCCCCGTCGGCACGCCTTCAATCGGAACCGCATCCTCCAGCGGGCGCGAGAACAATTTCACCGCCACCCGCCCGCTCGCATCCCACACACCAATCTCCTTCGGAAACGATCCCGCCGTATGCAGGAAGGAATAAGGCCTCTGGATCTTTTGGTACAAAACATGCTTCCCGTCCGGCGACGGCTCAATCATGCTGTAGATCCCCTTCTCCCCAAACGCCGTGAACTTCCCCGTCGCGGCATCCACCATCTGTAACTGCGCCGTCATGTAGTAATCGAACAAATCCATGTCGTGCGCACTGGTCAGCAGATCCTGAAACGTACGCACCGGCGAATACTTCCCGGCGCTCTCCTGCACGTTCGGTCCAGACGGCGCCTCCGGAGCCACTGGCCTGGCGCCCCGCCCTTCCGGCACGGATTTCACCAGCAAGTGCCGGCTGTCCGGCATCCACTGCACCGTATCTCCGCCCGATCGCAACCCCGTCCCCGAATACGCCGCGTTCACGCGAATCTCCGGCACTATGTGCAGCTTTCCCGTCGCTGCTTCCCCCAGCATCAGCCGGATCGTGTCCGCCCCCGTCACCAGGAACGCGAACCGCTTCCCATCCGGACTCCAGCGCGGCATGGAGATGCGCGGCTCCGCGGGCAGCGTCAGCGGAATCTCCCGCCCGCTCGCAATCTCCACCAGCGACATCGTTGTATAGACCGTGCCCAAATGTGGGCCGTTCGTCTTCGGATTCACCCGCATCCCCGCCAGCCGCAGCATCGGCTGTGCAACTTCGCTGATCGGGGGATAGCGCCGCGCCCGCAGAATCAGCATGTGCGCACGCGAAGGGCTCAGCGATTCGGTCGGCGTTCCCGGCGCATCCAACACGCGCAGCACCGCCTCTGGCGGCTTCCGGTAGCGTTCCTGTCCAAACAGCGTCGCCGCGAGGAAAACGGCAGTCCACCATCTCATGGATGAGACGGTAGCACACGCCCGCGCACCACTACAGCCGCAATGCGCCGCGTGTTGCGAATATCCTCCAGCGGATTCGCCTCCAGCAATACCAGATCCGCCACCCGTCCCTTCGCAATTGTTCCCCACTCTTGCTCTTTCCCTAAATACTCCGCCGCATTACGCGTCGCTGCCTGAAGCGCCTCCATTGGAGTCAGCCCCGCCTCCACCAGCAATTCCAGTTCGCGATGCAGACTCTGCCCTGGCTCGCTGCCCTCATTGCCCGCATCCGTACCCGCCAGCATGGCCACGCCCGCCGCTTTCATCTGCCGCACCACCGCCATCCCGGCGCTCTGCACTTTTCCCAGCATGCACAGCGTGGGACATTGCCACACGCGCTTCTCCGCGAACACCTGAAACAGCGGTTCACAAATCGAGGCATCGTAGGTTGCCGCCGCCTTGCGCACAACCTCGTGCATCTGCCCGGCCGAAATCGTCCGCGAAATGGGCCACAAGTTCATCGCCTGTTTCAACTCCCGGTCCAATTTCCCATCCGCCGTGCAGGCCTCGAACACTCCGCTCAAATGCTCGATGGATCGCTGCCCGCTACGCGCCGCTTCTTCCGCTGTCACCCAGATCGGCACATGCCCGGCAAACGGCAGCCGCACTTTCTTCGCCTCCGCGGCAATCGCAAAATACGCATCGCGCGGCAGCAGATCATACACCTTGATGAAATCCGCCCCACCTGCCTTCAGCATTCGCACCGCACGCTTCGCCGCCGCCGCATCGCCGACACCCATCGAAGCCGCGAACACCGGATTCGGCCCGTCCACAATCGGACCGCTGGCCACTACGCGCGGCCCCAGTCTCGTGCCTCGTTCCACCTCCGCCCGCACACGCACCGCGATCGCCAGCGATTCCGGGGCCTCCACATGCATATTGCGCACCCCCGTTACTCCGGCCTCGAGCAGTTTCGGGAACGTGCGATCCGCATCCTTCAGCACATGCGTATGCATGTCCCACAGACCCGGGATGAGGAATTTCCCCGTGCCATCCATCACCTCGGCACCCCGCGGAGCACGCACCTCGCCCATCGCCACGATCCGCCCGTTGCGCACCAGCACCGATTGCGGAGCGCCCGGCATCGCCCCCGTCCCATCGATCACCGTCACATTCGCGATCAGCAGAACCGCAGCCCCCAGCATCACCGCGATGCCTCACGATTCAGAAAATCCCGCACCCGCAGATACCACTCCGGACCATCCGGCGAATCCAGCTTTGGCGCGGCGCACCACGATTCCACATCTTCGCCGCCCGCCGCCCGCACCATCGCCTCCCGCAACTTCGTCTTCCCCCAATGCAATTGCAGCGCCCGCGCGATCGCCACATCCTGGAGCGCATTGCGGCGCACCAATCCCGAAACCGTTAGCGAGGGCAGCGCCCGTTGCGGCGTCTCATCGCATAGAAACTCGCCGAGCGCCTGCCGCGCCGGAGCATCCGCCGGCTCCCCCCACGCCGGCAACACCGCCCCAGTGCGCTTTGCCTGCGGTGCGATCCCCTTCAGCACTCTTACCTCCATCGGAGCGATCCGCCACCCATCCCCATCGTGCAGTTGCGCTTCGATTCGAATCCGCCGCACCAGCGCCCGCGGTGGAATCCAGAAATCCAGCCAGTACACCTCCAGCCGCTCCCCCACCTTGTGCACCGGCATCTGTACTTTTTCCAGCCGCCCCTGCGTCCCCGGCAATTCCTTGTAAACCGTGATCCCCAGTCCCTCCGGATTCTGCGCCACCTCAAACTGGAACCACTTCCCCTTCGGAGGATCCACCACCACCCGCAACGAATAGAACGTGTTCCGCATCAACCCTGGCGAAAGAATCTCGCGAGGCTTGCCACCTTGGTCCTGGCTCAGAATGGCTCCCTTCGCGTCCACGCGCCGGAACTCCGACAATACCCGTATGGATTGCGCCGGCAATAGCCCCGCTGCCAGCCAAAGCAGAAGCACCATTCTTTCTATGCTAAGGTCTTTCTCGCAATTGCGGGATGCCCGCCCCCGCGTTGGTTACACCTTAATGAGATTCCTAAGCGATACTTGAGGGTTCTTGCTAGTACCCCCAAACGCGTGGGAACTATATACTCGGATCACAGTGCAAATCAGTTCGACCAAGCTGCCAGTGCAGACGCTGCTGGCTTTGTTGCTGCGTGATGAACTCAGCGCCGACGACTTCCAAACGAAATTCGTGCTGCTGAGCCCGTCTGAGCGCATGCAGTTGCTCGAACAGTTGGATGAGCACACTTCCAAACCCGGCCAGAAAACGCGCCACTAACAATCTGTGACGCTTACGCCGCCGTCTGGAAAATCCGTTTGCCCGTGAAGAAGTGCGACCCGCACGAACGGCAGCTCAGCCGGTGCAGAGAAAGCTTCTCCGCAATCCATAAGAACAGGCCGCCATGCTGGCCGAACTTCCAGACGTCCTGCGATTGGCACCGCGGACACCGCACTCGTTTCCTGCGTCTTTCGATAGGCACTGTTTCGTTTCCGGAGAGAGAAATAAACGAACAAAAGTACTAGCACAGTCTCCCACAAAATGTGGGTAGGATCAAGTACTAACGTACTAGCCAAATATTCTCAGGAAACGCAGGCTGAACCCGGCGAACCGCACCGGCATTGGCCGTGTGTCTTCCTGCGTCGGGTTCTCGTACAGCTCGATGTAGCGTGCCACCTCTGCCGGCAACGCTCGCGCCGTCTTCCGCCTGTGATGATGTAGTAATACGATGGGATCGTAAGAGATGAGCCGTTTGGCCGCCCGTTCCCGCCCCAGTAGCTCCAGAAACACCACTGTGGTGAGCGCCAGTGTCTCCCGCGCCGCGCTTTCATCGATTTGCAGTTCGGAGGCAACGGCGCCTACTACGGCGTCCATCGGATCTCCGATCAGCTTCGCCGCCGCCCGCTCCCCGATACTCAACATCGCGAAGGCGGCTATCCGGTTCGACAGCAATCCCTCCAACTCATTGAGGATCTTTCCCTCTAAGTGCCCGCTATCGAGCATGTTGAGAAACTCCGCCGCTCCCTCCTCGGTATGTGTGAATTGGATCGCGGCTGCCAGCACCGTGGGGATAAACTGCTCAATCGCCATCCACGTGTTGCGTTCATGCTCCCGCAGCAAGATGCTGGCCCGATACACCACCCTCGGGCTGAGGGTATCGGCGATTGCGGTCATCAGGTTCATAGAAGGTGCACCTCTAAACGCCGGGCGCAAGTCCCAAACCGCCGGACAGAACTGAGTCTGCCGGCGGTTATAGTCCTTTGCTTTCTACAGTACCGATCCGGAGGCAATTCATAAATCCTCACAACCCCTTACCGGAGCTTCGTGGTCGCCCTAAGGTTTGCGGCGGGAACACTTATTCCCTCTGATCTTGTTCCTAGTTGCGCCACCTCTGCCCCAAATCGAGCGTCTTGCGGCAGTACTCCAGGCTTCGCTTCATGTGCTCTAGCTGTTGCACCTTCAACCCCTCCATGTACTTCTCCCGTTCCCCGCTCACGTCCGCCAGCAAGTGCGGCTTGTCGTAAGGCCGCCCCTTGCGCGCCAACGCCAGGAACCGCGCCAGGTCCCGCGACCGCCCCCGTGGAAACCACTTGCTCCAAAATTCGTCCGAATACACCGGAATCACCACCGGCGGCCGCGCCGTAATCGGCTTGCAGTAGATATATACCTGCGGCAGGATCTCAGCCGCACGCGCAACAATCGATTTGAAGTCAACCGTCCCTTCCCCCAGCGGTACCCATTGCACCGCCACCCCGTCCGGATGTTCGTACACCACGGAATCCCGCAAATGAAACGTCACCGCATACGGACCCAGTTCCTCCACCGCCGTCATGGGATCCTCCATCACAAACACCGGATTCCCCGTGTCCAGGTACGACCCGACGAATTCCTTCCCCGCCGTCTCGATCAGCAGCCGCGTCTCCCACGCCTGCAACTCCTTATGATTCTCGATCGCAATCTTCACCCCCGCATCCGCAGCCTGCGCCCGCACCTCGCGCAGGATTCCGACCGCCGTCTCCATGTGCTGCTCCACCGTGCCTTCCGGCATGCTGTAGCGATCCCCCGCCAGCAACGCCCGCACAATCGGCGAACCCATCGCCACCGCCCGCTCGATATTCTTCCGCAGCGTGGCGACGATCTTCGGCCTGTCCGCCGCCGTGCGCGGTAAAATCGCACCGCCGCCCGTTTCCAGATGCAGCCGGTGCTCCTTGGCCCACGCCCGCACCTCCGCCCAATGCTTCGGATCCATCACTCCCGGATCGATCGAGTCCTGTAGGAAGATCGCATCGAGTTTCTCGTTGACGCAATAATCGAACAACTGCCGGTCGTTCCAGCGCTGGAATCGCAGGCAGTACGTATTGATCCCCAGTGGCCATTGGCGAGGCCCCGCCGCGAATGCCGCGGCAGCGCTGGTGGCGAGAAAGCTTCGGCGCTTCATGTCCGCGAGTATAGCGGGATGTAAATATCCACGCATACTCCGAACGATCCGCCGTTCTGCGCCGTCTTTCTTTTTGTGGAGCGCGTCTTGATGGTAATGGAAGATTCAAGGATTTCGGAACTTGCCGCCTTGCGTGCCAAAACCGACCGGCAATTGATGGCTATCATTGCACACCAATTGGAACTGGCCCACGCCGCCCTCGGCACCCAGCACCCCGGCGACCCCGAACGCGCCGCCCGATTCTGCCGGCAGGCGCAGCGCCTGCTCGTCCTGCTCCGAATCGGCGCCGCTGTTCCTGTTACTGCAAGTCCGATGTGTCCACCACGTACAGATTCTGCCGCCCGCTCTCTTCGGACGTAAACAGCACCTTCGTCCCGTCCTTGTTCCACACCGGACGCGGTTCATTCAAAAACTGCCGCTGCGGAATCCACAATCCCCAATTGCGAAATGGAAACCTCCCATCGGCCGGCTTCGCCGCTTTCGACCCCAGCGGAATGCTCACCAGTTGTTTCATCTCCCCCGTCTTGGTATGGATGATCGCCAGCCCGTTTCCCATCGGACCGCCATAGCAATCCGTCACAATCCAATGCGGCTTCGTCGGGTGATAGGAAGGGTGCCCCGCCGGCACATGCTCCTTTGTCAGCCGCGTCTTCTTTCCCGTCTGCACATCCACCTCCATCAGGCTCTGGAAGTAATCCGGCAACTCCGGATGCACGTACAGCAAGGCCTTCCCATCCGGCCGCCAGTTCGGATGATGCAATCCGTCGGCCACCCATTTCAGTTGCCCGGTGGCGATCGTGTACACGAACATCTCCACCAACCTTGGAAAATCCTCGTTCGTGCGGTGCACGATCAGCACCTGCCCGCCCTGCGGATTGAAGCGCGTGTTTTGCAGCGACGACGGTTCCTCGCGCAGCAGATCCTTGTTCGGGCTCAGCGCAATCGCCCGCTCCAGCGTCACCAGCTTCTCGTATTTTCCGCTGGCAATTTCATACAACCCCCATTCGCTGCCCCGCACGCAGGACACCGTGCGGAAATCCGGCGATATCTTGCTGGCCGGAACCGGCGTCTGAATCCGCCCCGTTTTCCCCGTCTCCAGATCCACGAAATACGTCGCCCGAGCCGTTCCTTCTCCGGCCGTGTAGTACACCGACGCCCCATCCGGCCCCCAGAACTGATTCGCCCCCGTGTGGTAGTTGCCCATAATCCCCGTGGCCACGCGCCGCTCCCCGCTGCCGTCCACGTTGCGAATCCATAGCGACCCCGGATAACGCCCCGTCGCCGTCCGCTCCGTCACGCTCGCGTCGAAACGAAAATACAGCAGCCTCCGCTCTTGTGGATCCCACGGCGAGATGTCGTAGTAATGATGGTTCTCGTGCTGCCCGCTGCGATACCACGTGATCGAACGCCCAGTAACCGGGTCCTTCAATTGCCGCACTTCCGCCGGGGCAGCCATCGCGGCGACGACGAAACATAACCCGAAGATTCGCATGAGAGACAGAAGCTGATACAGTATCAAATTCAGTATGCTCACGCGCCGTCTTTTCCTCTCATCCCTCGCAACCGCGGCCACAGCCTCCGCCGCCGCCCCACCGATCAACTTCGTCTTCATCCTCGCCGACGATTACGGCTGGACCGACACCTCCTTCAACGGCAGCAAATTCTACGAAACTCCGAACATCGACCGCCTCGCCAAATCCGGCATGATCTTCACCGACGGCTATTCCGCCAGCCCCGTCTGTTCTCCCACGCGCTCTGCCATCATGACCGGGAAATACCCCGCCCGGCTCCATCTCACCAGCCACCTACAGGGCGCCAGCAATCGCTTTCACTTCACCAAAGTCATTCAACCCAACGCCCGCCTCGCTCTTCCGCTCGAAGAAACCACCATCGCCGAAGTGCTCCGCAAAAAGGGATACCGCACCGCTTGCGTCGGCAAATGGCACCTCGGCGCGAAAGGGTTCCTCCCCTCGGACCAAGGCTTCGACGTCGCCCATGCCGGCGATGAAGCCGGATCCACCTCCAATTTCTTCTATCCCCAATGGAAGACCAAGATCAATCTCGAAGGCAAGGAAGGCGACTACCTCACCGATCGCCTCACCACCCTCGCCATCCAGTTCATCGAAGAAAACAAGTCCCGCCCCTTCTTCCTCTATTTGCCGCACTTCGCCGTGCACACCCCCATCCACGCGAAAGAGGAGAAAATCCGCAAGTACGAAGCCAAGTCCGATCCGAAAAATCCGCAGAACTACGCCGACTACGCCGCCATGATCGAAAGCATGGATGAAAGTGTCGGACGCATCCTCGATACCCTCGACCGCCTCAACCTCACCGCCAACACCATGGTCGTCTTCACCGCCGACAACGGAGGCGTCACCTCGCTCGAATGGAAGAAACGCCCCATCACCTCAAACCTCCCTCTGCGCCTCGGCAAGGGCCACACCTACGAAGGCGGCATCCGCGTCCCTACCATCGTCCGTCTCCCCGGCGTCACTAAGCCCGGCAGCGTTAGCCATGTCCCCATCCTCAGCACCGACTACGCGCCCACCATGGCCGAACTCGCCGGTACCACCATGGGCAATATCGACGGCAAGAGCTTCGTCAAAGCATTGCACGGTGCATCCAACATTGGCCGAAACGAAATCTTCTGGCACTATCCTCACTACAGCCCCCAACTCGGCAAGCCCTCCGCCGCCATCCGCCGTGGCGATGACAAGCTCATCCTCTTCTTTGAGGACAACCACGTCGAACTCTACAATCTCAAAACCGACATCGGCGAAACGAACGACCTCGCCGCCGCCCAACCGCAAAAAGCCGCGTCCATGAAGAAGCGCCTCGAAGAGTGGCTGCGCGAAACCAACGCTCAGATTCCGATGCCCAACCCCAACCACGACCCCGCGCGCGAGCGCGAACCCGGTCCCCCCTCCGGCCCGGTTACCGCAAAGTAAATCCCATGCGCGCTCTCCTCCTCTTCGCCTGCCTCCCGCTCGCCGCGGCCGATATCCAGCCGTTGCTCGACAAATACTGCGCCCGCTGCCACGGCGCGCAGGCGCAAACCGCGGGTATCGATTTCGCCCTCGCCTCCACGCTCCAAAACCCCATCGTCCTTCGCAAAGCTCTGCGCGTCGTGCGCGAAAACGAGATGCCGCCCGCCGGCCTCCAGCCCACCGCCGAGGAGCGCGAATCCATCGTTCACTGGATCGAATCCGAAATTCGCAAGGAAGCTTCCGCCAAGCCCAAAGCCGGACACGTCACCCTCCCACGCCTCAATCGCGTCGAATACAACAACACCATCCGCGACCTCACCGGCATCGACCTCCGTCCCGCCGATGCCTTCCCCATCGATCCTCCCGGCGAAAGCGGATTCAACAACGACCGCGAAGGCCTCTTCGTTTCCCCGCTCCTCATCGAAAAGTACCTCGCCGCCGCAAACTACATCGTCGACGAAGTCATCGCCGCCTACCGCCACCGCGGCCCCTTCACCCATGTCCTCGAAGTCGAGAACATGCGCAACACCGAAACCGGATCCCCCAAGAAACCCTACGGCTACGACGTCACCGTGGTGCAAAACACCATCTACGAATACCTCAAACTCCCGCGCACGGGCGTCTACCGATTTACCGTCAAAGCCTGGGGTAAGCCCGGCAAGCAAGGAATCCCCGGTGTCACGGTCCGCCTCGATGGCGAACTCGTCGGACAATCCGCCGTTACCGCCACTGCCGAAACCCCCGGCCAATATGTCTTCGAAGCCCCCGCCAAACGCGGCAGCCGCCGCCTCAGCCTGCATTTCTACAACGCCCGCCCCGAAATCGCCAACGTCAACGGCGCGCAAGGCGCGGTGCTCTCCCTCGACTCCGTCACCGTCGAATCCCCTGGCAGCACGCAAGCCGTCTTCGCCGACAATCTATCCGCCAAAACCGCACGCGCCACCATCGATCGATTTGCCGCCAAGGCATGGCGCCGTCCGCTCGACAAATCGGAAGCATCCTCCCTCCACCGCATCTACGCGCAGGCCGCTTCTAAACAAGCCCCCGTCGAAGAGGCCGTCGGCGCCGCGCTCAAAGCCGTCCTCGTCTCCCCCAACTTCCTCTTCCGCCTGGAATCGAGCCCCACCGGAGACGCCGCCCAAAAGCTCACCGACTACGAACTCGCCTCGCGCCTCTCCTATTTCCTCTGGCAATCCATGCCCGATGAAGAACTCCGCCAGCTCGCCCACGCCAGGAAACTTTCTCATCCGCACGTCCTCGCCCAACAATCCGCGCGCATGCTGAAAGACCCCAAAGCCGATTCCTTCGTCGACCAGTTCTTCTCCCAATGGCTCGGCTTCAGCGAACTCGCCCGCACCGGCGGCCCCGACCGCACCGCCTTCCCCTTCTTCAATGACGCCCTCCGCCAATCCATGCTCGATGAATCGGCTCACTTCTTCCGCTCCATCCTCAAGGAAGACTCCAGCCTTCTTCAATTAATCGACGCCCGCTACACCTTCCTCAACGAGCAACTTGCCCGGCACTATCAAATCCCCGGCATCGCCGGAACCGAAATGCGCCGCGTCGAACTCACCGACGCACGGCGCGGTGGAGTCGTCGGCATGGCCAGCACGCTCACCGCCACATCGCTCCCCGTGCGCACCAGCCCTGTCCTTCGCGGCAAATGGATTCTCGAAGTCCTGCTCGGCGAAAAACTCCCGCCGCCGCCCGCCAACGCCGGCGACCTCCCCGAGCCTTCCAAGGAAACCGCGCAAATGACGCTCCGCCAGCGCTTCGAAATGCATCGCAAAGCCCCGCAGTGCGCCTCTTGCCACAACCGCATCGATCCCCTCGGCTACGGCCTCGAAAACTTCGACGCCACCGGCCGCTGGCGCGATACAGACAACGGCCAGCCCATCGATTCCCAAGGCGTCCTTCGCACCGGCGAAACATTCCGCGGCCCTGTGGAACTCAAGCAGATCCTTCTCGCCCGCAAGGATGCCTTTGCCCGCAACCTCGCCGGCCGCGCCCTCTCCTTTGCACTCGGCCGCGATTTGCGATATTTTGACGATACTGCTGTAGATAAGATCGCCAAGGAGCTGATACGCGGTGGCTGGCGTCCTTCTGTTCTCGTGTCCGCAATCGCCCAAAGCTATCCATTCCAAAATCAGCAATCGGTAAAGGAACAATCCGAATGAGCGTACTCGACAGGCGAACGATGTTGCGCGGCATGGCCGCGGCGGTAGGTCTGCCCTATCTCGAAGCGATGACTCCGGCACGTACTTCCGCCGCCGAAGCCCCCAAGCGCTTTGTCACCTTGTTCCAGCCCAACGGCGTTTATCCCCCCGCTTGGGACGTCAAAGGCGCCGGCCCCAACTTCGAGTTCTCACCCATCCTCGAGCCGCTCCGCGCCCACCGCAACGACATTCAGATCGTCTCCAATCTCGGCACCAACGCCAAAGGCCATGTCGCCGCCACCAGCGCCGTGCTCACCGGCACTCCTCTCCAGGTCACCGCCAACGACCCCGCCTTCGTCCCCAAGATGGGCATCTCCATCGATCAACTCCTCGCCCAGAAGCTCGGCCAACACACCCGCTTGGCCTCTCTCGAACTCGGCACCGAACCGCCCCGCGCCGGCGGCGAAAACAACCTCCCCATCTCCTTCGCTAGCACCGTAAGCTGGAGCGGACCCAGCACCAAAGTCGATCCCGAAATCAGCCCCCGCGCCGTCTTCGATCGCCTCTTCGGCTCAAAGGACGCGCGCCAGTCCGCCCTCGAAAACAAAAGCCTCCTCGATCGCATCCTCGAAGATTCCAAAAAGCTCTCCCGCAAAGTCAGCGCCGCGGACCGCCGCAAGCTCGATGAATATCTCACCAGCGTCCGCGACGTCGAACAACGCGTCCAACGCACCCTCGCCCCTGCACCCGAAACCGGCTGGAAGCCGCTCACCAAAGTCACCATGGAGCCGCCTCCCGAAGGCATCCCCTCCCAGCGCCACATCCATCTGAAACTCATGATGGACCTCCTCCTGCTTGCCCTCCAGACCGATTCCACCCGCATCGTCACTCTCATGATGGCCCACGGCTTCTCGCGCCAGAACTTCAGCTTCCTCGATGGTGTGAAAGGCGATCACCACTCTATCTCCCACCACAAGGAATCGCCCGAACTCACACTCCCCTACACCATCGTCAGCCGCTGGTACATCTCGCAATATGCATACCTCATCGATCGCATGAAGCAAATCGATGAAGGCGGCACATCGCTCCTCGACCGCTCCATCGTGCTTTACGCCTGCGAACTTCGCGACGGCAACGGCCATACAACGCGCAATCTCCCTGTCGTCGTCGCCGGACGCGCCGGCGGATTGAAGCCCGGCCGCCATGTCGTACTCCCGGCCAATACGCCGCTCGCCAATCTTCACCTCACGCTCGCCCAACGCATGGGCCTCGAGTTGGAAACATTCAACTCGAGCACCGGCGTCCTTCACGATCTGGCGTAGCAGAAGCCCGTTCTGCCCCCGTGTTTCGCCTCAACGAAATCATTTCGCATCGGCCGATTACGCTGCTGCTCGCTCTGCCGCTGGTTCCGCATTTCGCACTGTCCGCCCAGCAACTCACGCTCGGCGCCGTGCCTTCCGACCTCGTCCCCGGCCCCGTGCCCTACGCCGTCCTTCTCCCCGAAGGCCACACCCCCACTGCCGAATGGCCAGTCCTGCTCCTCCTCCACGGCGGCGGCGGAGACCGCTCCTTTCTCTCCCAACTCCGCCCCGCTATCGAAGAACTCTGGAAAGCCGGCAAGCTCAGCAAAATGATCGTCGCCACTCCCAGTGTCACCGCCCGCTGCTTCTATATGGACTTCAAAGACGGCTCCGAAAAATGGGAGTCCTTCCTCACCGGACCCTTCCTCCGCCACCTCGAAGAAAAATACGGAGCCTCGAAGAATCCCCAACACCGTTTCATCGGAGGCATCTCCATGGGTGGCATGGGAAGCCTCCGCATCGCCTTCAAACATCCTCAACTCTTTCGCGCCGTCGCCTCCATGGAACCAGGCATCGAACCCGCTCTCCGCTGGAGCGATATCCAACCCCGCCACCGCTTCTGGCGTTCCGACGCCCTCTTTGAAGCCGCCTTTGGCAAGCCGGTGGACCCCGCCTATTGGGAAGCCAATAACCCCGCCTCCATCGCCAAAGCCGCACCTGCCAAACTCAAAGCCACTGGCCTCCAGATCTACATCGAAGCCGGCGACGAAGACATGTTCCTCCTTCACGAAGGAACCGAGTTCCTCCACCGCATCCTCTTCGATGCCTCGGTCCCCCACGAATACCACCTCGTGCGCGGCGCCGATCACATCGGCCGCACCATCCGTCCCCGTTTCCAGGAAAGCCTCCTCTTCCTCGAACGTGCCCTGCATCCTCCCGGCCCCGACCCCGCCGCCGAAGCCGGCCGCAAGCGCCTCGCTCCCCTAAAACGCCGCGCCCGCATCCCATAACCCCGCGCCACAAGTGGCGGCCGGCGCCAAGTTCCGTTTGACGCCGGCACAATCTACGCAATCGTCTTCTGCAACTTCCCGATCAGCCGCGGCACCGCCGTCGGCGCGGGCTCTTTCTCTTCATACTCCAGTGCCAGATACCCTTTATAGCCGCCCTTGCGCAGCATCCCCACAATCCGGGCCCAATCCGAAGGCTCCGTCGCTCCGTTATTCCGGATATTCTGCTTCACCTGCACGTTCGCCGCATACGGAATGCACTTCTCAATCTGCGCATACGAATCATCCCGGAAATTTCCCGTATCCAGATTCATCGCCACCCACGGCGAATCCACCTTCTGGATGATCTGAATGATCCGGTCCGCCATCAGCGTAATCCCCCCGTGATTCTCCAACCCCAGAATCACGCCCTGTGTCCCCGCATATTCCCCCGCCCGCGAAAGAATCGAAGCCACCCACCCCGCCGCTTCATCCTCACTGCGCCCCTTCGGCACATTCCCGCCGAACACCCGTATATGCCCCGCCCCCAGCTTCGCCGCCACATCCACCCACTTCTTCAACGAGGCCAGTTCGCTCTCCTGCCCCGCCGCTTCCGGCTGGCACAAATTGCTCCGTACAGAGATGCTGTACAGCTCCACTCCCGACCGGTACGCCAGTCTCCGCAGCGGCAGCAGGAAGCTATTGTCCGTCGACGGGAACCAGTACACCGTCAGATCCAGCCCTTCCACCCCCAGGTCCACCGAAAGATGCACCAAGTCCTCATACCGCATCGTCTTCTTCTGAAGCTCGTTGCGGAAGGAGTATGCGCAGATAGCGGAGCGTAGCCGCGACTTCCCGCTGTTTCTCTCGATCGCCGCTCCAAGCGGCAGCGCACCCGTGGCGGCCAGTGCGGATTTCAGCCACATTCGTCGGTTCATGAGCACTATTATCCACGTTAGACTGAAAGTTTGCTTATGGACGTCATCTTACTGAACCTGGATCTCGCCAACGTCGAAGCCGATGCGCTCGCCGTCATTGCCTTCGAACGCCCTGAAGGCGTCACCTCCATCTCCGGAGACAGCGCCGCCATCGCCGACGCCGCCACCGGCGGTTGGATCTCGGAAATCTATGCCACCGGCGAATTCACCGGAAAACTTCTCGATCAAGCCGTTCTCCCACGCCCCGCGCGGCTCAAAGCCAAACGCCTCATCGTCATCGGCGGAGGCAAGCAAGACAAATTCACTTCCGCCGAAATGCGCAAGGTCGCAGCCGCGGTGCTTCGCGCCTGGAAGCCAAAGAAATGCGCCCGCCTCGCCCTGGCTATCGATGTCGCCCAACAAACCGAAGAGATGGCTGCCGCCGCCACCGAAGGCGCTCTCCTCGGCGACTATGAGCCCGACGTTTACAAGACCGGCCCCGAAAAGAACGAAGCCAGGGTCGAATCCTTCGCTCTCGTCTCCAACGCAAGCAACGCCATGGACGCCGGCCTCGCTCGCGGCCGCATCCTCGCCGATGCGCAAAACTTCACCCGCACCCTCGTCAACGAACCCGGCAACCGGCTCACCCCCACCATCCTCGCCGAACGAGCCCGCGCCATGGCCCAGGAGTTCGGCCTCGCCTGCGATATCCTCTCCGCCGATCGCATGAAGCAGCTTGGCATGGGCGCCCTCCTCGGCGTCGCCATGGGAAGCGCCGAACCCCCCGTCACCATCGTCCTCTCCTACACGCCTTCCCAACCGTCATCCACCGCCACGCACCTCGGCATCGTCGGCAAAGGAGTCACCTTCGACACCGGCGGCATCTCCATCAAACCCTCCGATGGCATGGAAAAAATGAAGTACGACATGGCCGGGGGAGCCGCCGCCATCGGAGCCATGCGCGCCATCGCCCAACTCAAGCCCAGCGTCCCCGTAACCGCCGTCATCCCCTCCGTCGAAAACATGCCCGGCAGCCGCGCCATGCGTCCCGGCGACGTCGTCACCACCCTGAACGGAAAAACCGTCGAAGTCCTCAACACCGACGCCGAAGGCCGCCTCATCCTCTGCGATGCGCTCGAATACGCCCAGCGCCTCGGCTGCACGCACCTCATCGATGCCGCCACCCTCACCGGAGCCATCGTCGTCGCCCTCGGCTACGTCAACGTCGGCTGCTTCAGCAACAACGACGAGTTCCGCGGCCGCGTCCTCGCCGCCGCCAAAGCCGAAGGCGAAAAGATGTGGCCCATGCCTCTTGACGAAGAATACAAGGATCTCCTCAAATCCCCCATCGCCGATCTCGCCAACATCGGCGGGCGCTGGGGCGGAGCCGTCTCCGCCGCCAAATTCCTCGAGGAATTCTCCGGCGGCAAACCCTGGGTCCACCTCGATATCGCCGGCACCGCCTGGCTCGAAGAAGCAAAACCCTTCCTTGCCAAAGGCCCCAGCGGCGTCTGCGTCCGCACCTTCGTCAACCTAGCTATGAGTATGTAAACAGTTCTCACGTAAACACGCGATACTCTCGTTCTCGTGAGCGATCATCAAAACGTCACGTTGAGCCTCCCGCGGGCTCTGCTCCGTAAGTTCCGCACCTACGCGGCTTCTCGCAACCAGTCGATGACCGCAATCATGACCGAATCCATCCGCCAAATGGTGGACCAGGATCAACGAAACGAAAAAGCCAAGGCGCGCTTCCTCAAGCGGATTCGCAACGCGCCTGACCGTAGCGCCAAGGGCAAGATCGCCTGGACTCGACACGAAATCCATGAGCGTTGAGTTCGTCGATACAAAAATCCTCGCTACGCCCACGACAAGAGTGCCGCTCACAAGCATGCGGCAAGTGTGGCCCTGCACCGCCGTCATCGTATCTCCTGGTGGGATTCTTTGGCAGCGTCACGGAACTGGGCTGCAAAGTCCTGTGGAGCCAAGATCTGGCAACACTCCTATGGAAAGGTAACCGTGCGCAGCCCGTTCCGCCGAGCCTGATATATTATTCGGAAGTGTTCCGCCCGCTCCTCATCGTCATTTCCGCTCTCCCCCGGCTCGCCGCCGGCGAAGCCCCGCCACCCGTCAAATCCTTCCTCGCCGAAAACTGCGCCACCTGCCACCAAGGCCCCCAATCCCCTGCCGGCATTGACCTCGCCGCCCTCCCCTTCCACCTCGATCAACCGCAGCCCTTCTCCCAATGGGTCCGCGTTCACGATGCCGTCCAAAACGGCCTCATGCCGCCCCAATCCAAGCTACCCGCGGCCGAACGCGCCGCATTCCTCAAATCCCTCCGTACCCCGCTCGAAGCCCATGAGCAGCACCGCACGAAAACCCAAGGCCGTTCCGTCCTCCGCCGCCTCAATCGCTACGAGTACGAAAACACCCTCCGCGACCTCCTCGGTGCACCCTGGCTCCAACTCAAGGACATGCTCCCTGAAGACGGCATCCTCGCCCGCTTCAACAAGTCCGGCCAAGCCCTCGATGTCTCCCACGTCCAGATGGCTCGCTACATGGAAACCGCCGAGCAAGCCATCCGCTCCGTCCTCGCCGCTGCCCAACAACCCGAAAAGACCCAGCGCTACTACGCGCGCGAGCAAAAACGCATGATCAACCGCATGAAGTACAGCCCCTTCAACCGCTCGCCCGAACGCGCCACCATCCCCATCCTCGGCTTCGACGCCCAACCCGACGTCATCGCCGAAAAAGCCCCCATGACCGTCGGCCCCTCCGATCCCGCTACCCGCGAACTCGAAGGCTTCGCCACTCCGGCCAGCACCTACGTCGGCAACGAATATCACTTCGACCAATTTGCCGCCCCCACCGGAGGACGCTACAAACTTCGCTTCCTCTCCTACTCCCTCTGGCTCGAAACCGTCCTCGATCCCGAAACCCAAACGAACCGCCCGCGCTGGTGGCGCCCCAGCCGCCAGAAAACATCCAAAGGCCGCACCGTCGAGCCTCTCACCATCTACGCCTACAACAAGGCCAACGAGAAGCGCCTCCTCGGCGCCTTCGATGTCACACCCGAACCCGCCGCCCACGATCTCGAAGTCTACCTCCAGCCCGGCGAAATGATCCTCCCCGATGCCTCCCGTCTCGTCCGCACACGCCCCGGTTGGGTCGGCAGTCCCCATGCCTCCGCCGAAGGCATGCCCGGCGTCGCCTATCGCTGGATGGAGGTCACCGGCCCGTTCCCTCCACCCCGGAAATTCACGCTACCCACCATCGAACAAGCCATCGATCCCGCCCTCCGCCAATTCCTCGCCCAAGCCTTTCGCCGCCTCGTCGCCGAATCCGAAGTCCAACGCTATCGAGCCATCATCGACGCGCGCCGCGACAACGGTCTCGCCGAAGCCATCATCGCGGGCTATGTCGCCGCCCTCTGCTCGCCCGCCTTCCTTTATCTCGAAGAGTCCCCCGGCCCGCTCACCGGCCACGCCCTCGCCGCGCGTCTCTCCTATTTCCTCTGGAACGCCCCACCCGATGCCGAACTCCGCCAACTCGCCGCCGGCGGCGCCATCCGCCGCCCCGAAATCCTCCGCGCCCAAACCGAGCGTCTGCTCAATCACCCCCGCTCCCGCGACTTCCTCAACGCCTTCCTCGACTACTGGCTCGACCTCCGCCGCATCGGCGACACTACCCCGGATCAAATCCTTTACCCCGAATACTACCTCGACGATCTCCTTACCGAATCCGCCCTCAAGGAAACGCAGCTCTTCTTCGAAGAACTCGTGCGCAACAATCTCCCCGCCGCGAACATCGTCTCTTCCAACTTCACGATGCTCAACTTCCACCTCGCTAAACACTACAATCTGCCGCCCGTCGACGGAGTCCACATGCGCAAAGTCTCACTCCCCGAAAACAGCCCCCGGGGCGGACTCCTCACCCAGGCAAGCATCCTCAAGATCACCGCCAACGGCACCACTACATCCCCCGTCCTCCGCGGCGCTTGGATCATGGAACGGATCCTCGGCGATCCCCCACCCCCGCCACCTCCCGGAGTCCCCGCCGTCGAACCCGACACCCGCGGAGCCACCACCATCCGCCAGCAACTCGACAAACACCGCTCCATCCCCTCCTGCGCTGCCTGCCACAACAAGATCGATCCCACCGGTTTTGCACTGGAAAACTTCGATGTCTTCGGCGCATGGCGCGACAAATATCGTTCCACCGAAGAAGGCGAACCCGTCCAAGGCATCGGTAAAAACGGCCACGCCTTCACCTTCCGTCTCTCGCAACCGGTCGATGCCGCGGGCCGGCTCGAAAACGGCGCGTCATTTCAAAACGTGATCGAGCTCAAACGCCTCCTGCTCCAGGACGAACGCAAGCTCGCCCGCAACATGGTCACGCAATGGATTGCCTACTCCACCGGAGCACCCGTCTCCTTCGGCGACCGCGCCGAAGTCGAACGCATCCTCGACGCCGCGCGCAAGGATCGCTACGGCCTCCGCACTCTGCTCCACGCCATCGTCGAAAGCCCGCTATTCACCCGGAAATGAGGAACGCATGAACCACACCCCAACCATCGTCACCCGCCGAGCCCTCCCCCGCCGCCACTTCCTCCGTGGAACCGGCGCTGCCATGGCCCTGCCCCTGCTCGATGCCATGCGTCCCGCCTTCGCTGCCCCCGAGCCCCCGCCCCGCCGCATGCTCGCCATCTGCAACAACCTCGGCCTGCTCGAGGCCGGCTTCTTCCCCAAGCAAGCCGGCAAGGACTACGAACTCTCTCCCTATCTCAAAATCCTCGAAGCCTACCGCAACGATTTCACCGTATTCAGCGGCGTCTCGCACCCCGATGTCGATGGCAGCCACTCCTCGGAAATCTGCTTCCTCACCGCCGCTCCGCACCCCGCCAACGGCGGCTTCCGCAACACCATTTCCCTCGATCAATTCATGGCCGAGCAGATCGGAGTCAAAACCCGATTCCCCTCGCTCACCCTCGGTGTCAACGTCAACCGGGGCCAGCGCAGCCTCAGCTTCACCGGCTCCGGCGTCATGATCCCCTGCGAAGAAAGCCCCGCCGGCCTGTACAAAAAGCTCTTCCTCCAAGGCAGCCCGGAAGAGGTGGAAAAGCAGATCGCCCGTCTCCGCCTCGGCGAAAGCATCATGGATGCCGTCGCCGCCCACGCCGGCGGCCTCCAGCGGAACCTCGGCCCGCGCGACAAAGAGCGTCTCGATCAATACATGACCGGTGTCCGCGAACTCGAGCGCCGCATGTCCATCGCCCGCGAATGGGAGCGCAAGCCCAAAGCGAAAACCACCCACCCCGCCCCCGTCGACGCACCCGACAGCCGCGCCTACATGGAAAAAACACGGCTCATGTACGACATGTCCAAGCTCGCCTTCGAAACCGATTCCACCCGTCTCATCACCCTTTTCCTCGACAGCAGCAACTCCCCGGCCATCGACATCGAAGGCATCCAGATCACGGACGGTTACCACAACCTCAGCCATCACGGCCGCAACGAAAGCAAGCTCAAGCAACTCGACGCCATTGACCGCCGCCACATGTCCCTGCTCGCCGGATTGCTCGGCTCCCTCAAAGCCGCGAACGAAGACGGCGAAACGCTCCTCGACCGCACCATGGTCCTGTATGGAAGCAACTTCGGCGACGCCAACAAGCACACCACCACGAACATGCCCATCCTCCTCGCGGGCGGCGGCTTCCAACACGGCCGGCACCTCGCCTTCGACACTGCGAAAAATTACCCCATCCCGAACCTCTACCTCAGCATGATCCACCGCATGGGCATCGAAGCCCAAACATTCGCCTCCTCCACCGGCACGATGCGAGGCCTCGAACTACGCTGAAGGCGCAACCGGCTCAAGGATTTTCCAAGCTCCCTTAACCATATATCCAATAGAACGATTCGATATAAAACATCTATTGGAAAGAACGCACGGCGCTGTCTTACCCTTCGAGTAGGATGCTCCTCGATGATCCTGCCTCACTCGTGGCAGGATAGTCTGCCCCCGTATCTGGAACTGCCCGCAGACCCGACCCGAGGCGCACCGCATTCGAAAGGCTTGTTCCCCAAGTGACTCCTGCTCTGACACATCTCGGAATGCTTGAGGCCGAATCCATATTCGTGCTGCGCGAGGTCGCGGCCGAGTTCGAACGCCCTGTCCTCCTGTTCTCCGGCGGCAAGGACTCCATCGTCGCCAGCCACTTGGCGCGAAAGGCCTTCTCGCCCGGCCGCATTCCTTTCCCGCTGCTGCACATCGACACCGGCCACAACTTTCCGGAGACAATCGAATACCGCGACAGATGGGTTGCCCAAATCGGCGCCGAACTCATCGTCCGCTCGGTGGAAGACTCCATTCGCACCGGCCGCGCCGTCGAGCGCCGGGACGCCATGGGCAGCCGGAATGCCCTGCAAACCGTGACGCTTCTCGATGCCATCGCCGAATTCAAGTTCGACTGCGCAATCGGTGGCGCCCGCCGCGACGAAGAAAAAGCCCGCGCCAAGGAGCGTTTCTTCTCCTTCCGCGATCGCTTCGGCCAATGGGATCCAAAGAACCAGAGGCCGGAACTATGGTCGTTATACAACTCCCGCAAGAACGCCGGTGAGCATTTCCGCGTATTCCCGATCAGCAACTGGACGGAACTCGACGTCTGGCTGTATCTGCGCCAGGAACGCATCGAAGTGCCGTCTCTCTACTTCACTCACCACCGTCCGTGCTTCGAGCGTGACGGAATGCTTCTCGCCGCCTCCGCCTTCAACCCTCTGCTGGAGGGCGAGCAGGTCCGCGACTTCCAGGTCCGCTTTCGGACCATCGGCGACATTACCTGCACGGGAGCCGTGCAGTCGCGGGCCCACACCATCGAAGAGATCATTCAGGACGTCGCCCTGAGCCGCACCAGCGAACGCGGCAGCCGGGCTGACGACAAGCGGTCCTCCGAGGCCATGGAAGACCGCAAGCGGGAGGGCTACTTCTAAGCGCCCGCCGCTCCCCACACAAGGAGATACACCTCTATGACGAATGCAACGTCTCGAATTCTGCGAGGCTCGGCGGAACCGGCCTCCATCGTTGTCGCACCCGGAGATGGCATAGGCCCCGAAATAACGGCCGCAACACTAGCCGTGCTCGAGGCGGCCGGCGCATCCCTCGATGTGCAGTCGATTGAAATCGGGGAATCGATGTACCGCAAAGGGCACAGCTCCGGAATCGCACCGGAGACTTGGGAACACATCCGGCGCCGGAAAGTGATCCTCAAAGGCCCCATCACCACTCCACAGGGCAGCGGCGTCAAGAGTCTCAACGTCACCCTGCGAAAGACACTCGGCCTGTTTGCCAACGTCCGCCCCTGCATCGCCTACGATCCCTATATCCCAGTCCAGCACCCGCACTTGGACGTCGTCATCATCCGCGAGAACGAAGAGGATCTGTACGCCGGTATCGAGCACCGCCAGACCGACCAGGTGACGCAGTGCCTGAAGCTGATTACCCGGCCGGGCTCGGAGAAGATCGTGCGTTTCGCCTTCGAATATGCCCGGCGCCGCCAGCGGCGCAAGGTCACCTGCTTCGTCAAAGACAACATCATGAAATTGACCGACGGCCTCTTCCGTCAGGTGTTTCTCGAAATCGCCGCCGAATACCCGGATCTCGTTTCGGAAACCATGATCGTAGACATCGGCATGGCCCGGATGGCCAAGGCCCCGGAGCTGTTCGATGTGATCGTGGTCCCCAACCTCTACGGCGATATCCTCTCGGACATTGCCGCCGAGATAAGCGGCTCGGTTGGCCTCGCTCCCTCTGCCAACATCGGCGAAAATTACGCGATGTTTGAAGCAATCCACGGTTCTGCACCCGACATTGCCGGCAAGAATATCGCGAACCCGAGCGGTTTGCTGCTCAGCGCCGTCAAGATGCTGGCCCACCTCGGGCAGGGCGGCGTTGCCGAACGCATCCATAACGCATGGCTCGCTACCATCGAAGACGGTATCCATACGGTTGACCTGTATCGGCCAGGGGTCAGCCAAAAACAAGTCGGAACCAGCGATTTTGCGACAGCCGTGATCGAGCGCCTGGGTAAGGCGCCCTCTCACCTCAAGGTGCGTTCGTACTCCAACGACGCCATGCCCAGAATCGTCCCAACCAAGCGGCCGAAAGCAACGAAGGCGCTGGCCGGGGTCGACGTATTCCTCGACGACAGCGAGGCGACCCCAGATGCGCTCGCGGACCGCCTGCGGAAGCTGCACACCGAATCGCTGCAACTCGTCATGATCACCAATCGCGGGGTGAAGGTGTGGCCCGACGGTTTCCCGGAAACATTCCACGTCGACCACTGGCGTTGCCGTTTCCAGCCCAAGCAAGGCGAAACAATTGCACACGGCCAGATCGTCGAGTTGCTGTCGCGCTTGGCCCAGGCGGGCATCGACTTCATCAAGACCGAACATCTGTATACCTTCGACGGAACGCCAGGCTTCTCTTTGGGACAGGGGCAATGAGTGCGCGCGGAACGGCGGGCCCACATTCCTGGATACGAAAATCAAGAGTTTGCCTGGCAGGCTGAATTCATCTGTTGTGAAAACTGCGTGCGCCTCGAAGCCACCTGCCTATTCCCCCACGGTCCCGCGCAACTCCACCCGTCTCATCGCCCTTTTCCTCGACAGCAGCAACTCCCCCGCCATCGACATCGACACAACCTCAGACATCAAGGTTGCAAGGAAAGCAATCTCCTTGACCGCATCATGGTCCTATACGGCAGCAACTTCGGCGACGCCAATCAGCACACCGCCACCATGCGCATCATCCTCCTCCACCATGCGAGACCTCGAATTAACCTTGAAGGCTGATCGCATGCGCACGGCGTGACTTGGCGGTTCCCACATTAAGCGCAGACTGAACGGGAATCGTCCGGAACGTTCATGCTGACGTGATCGTGATCTCCTTCGTCGGCGAAGATGAACACCTTCCTTTTTTGCGTCTTTCCGAGGAACTGCCGTAAGTTGGCTCATCTGGACGATTGCTGTCATTTGACTTCAAACGGCGCATCGGAGGAAGAGCGTTGCTAGCGGAGGTGGGTACGGGGAAAGGGGCGGAACCTCTTGTCCCACTCAGCACAAAGTAACCCGAGTGCGATAGAACCCGGCACAGGTTGCTTGATTCTACGCACGCTGACTTACTCGCCCTCGATAGGCCCTTTTGAAAACGTGAACAACCATTCGACCGGAAAAAACCAATCTGGGCGCCTCAAGTGCTTCCCGTAAGGAACGGTACCCAGTCCCCGCGCTGCATCGGCGAACTTGACACTGTAACGGTGGAGAGCGTCGGTGTTCTCGGATATCCGCACGGAAGCAAGGAAAGGCTCGATCCAGAAAGGGCATCGCGAATCTCGTGCCTAAAGCGCGCTTCCTCGTACCGTCAACTCGACCGGTGAGATCACTTTCAAAGCGTCCGGGACCATATCTGTGGCTGGGGAGATACCATCTACCCAGCCCGTCCACCCTTCGCTGCCCTGAAGCAACTCCCCGGAATTGCCACGCATCTCAATGCGATGGGCATTGTGGACCTAACGGTCGTCAATGCCATCTGCCAGCCTGGAGTCGCCGATCTGCTCGGAATAGCCGTCGCGGCATGCCCTCTGCGCCAAGGCGCGCCACAACCGAGTCGGCGCTCGGGTTGCACCCCTCAGAGTCGTTCTTTCTCGGTAAACGCGTTCGAAACTGACTTTGGGCGACAGCCGTAAGAATTGCACTTTCGAATTGACACTGGTCGAGATCGGTGTCCACGTGTCCAGCGCAGCCCAAATCACTGCCCCGTTTCGAGGAGTCGCTGCACTTCAAGCCGCAGCCGTGGCAAGTAAGCCTCAATAACACCCCAAACGACTTCATTCGAAACCGCGGAATACGCATGGATCAATCGATTCCGGAAAGCAATGATTCGTCCTGAATCGGAAACTTGCTTCGCCACATCGGCATCCAGTTTAATGGCTTGATTCAGAGCTTCACCGACGATTTCGAACTGGCGCTCGATTGCGGAGCGCAACAGGGCATCGCCCTGGTATTCTTCCAATGTCCTGCCGCGGGAGAACTCCGCCAAAAGTTCACACGCCTGCCAAATGTCAAAGAGATACTTGCGGACTTCAGGCGGCCTCATAGATAGAACGCTTGGTTCTCTCAATTTCCTCCCGTAAGTATGGGTTGGAAATCGGGTCCGGCTCAATCAAATCGATGGGTCGCCCGAGCAATGCTTCCAGATCCTCCATAAGCCCGAAGTAGCTGTCGGCGTGATCGGAAGGGGATTTCCTCTGGAACTCGACGAGGAAGTCGAGATCGCTTCGCTGCTGGTCGAAACCACCGGAGACTCCCGATCCGAACAGAAACAATCGTGCCACGCCGTGCTTTCGAGCAAGAGCGGCGATAGCGTCGAGTTTGTCCGAAACGATCGGCGTCATAGGCGTTTTCTAGCACCAAGTTTACCTCAGCCCTCTCGGGGCGTCACCGCGATGGACGAAGCACCGGCAGAACAGGAAGTGATCCACTGGACCGTCCAGTAGGTTCTCATCCAGCAGCAGGCTCAACTGATCTTGGCCCTGCGTCCAGCTTCGGCGGCAAAC
>CAYOBO010000006.1:93541-94947 GCA_964402295.1 uncultured Candidatus Solibacter sp.
GCCACTCCTCGCCGGGCTCGGCTCCCAGCCCCCACACCCTCGGATGCGATAATCAGAAGTTTCCATGCAGGCTGAACTCATCTGTTTCGAACCGGCGTGCCGCGCCCGCTACGCCATCACTGACGTCATCTACAATTGCCCCCAGTGCGGTGGCCTCCTTGAAGCCACCTACCAGTTCCCCCACGACCCCGCGCACCTCAAGAAACTCTGGCGCGAGCGCCGCATGTCCAACGCCCCACTCGATCAAAGCGGCGTCTGGCGCTACCGCGAATGCTTCCCCTTCCTCGCCGACCCCACCCACGTCGTAACACTCCGCGAAGGCAACACCCCCATTCTCCCCGCCCCGCTCGCCGCCCGTTACGCCGGCCTCCACCGCATCGCCTTCAAGCACCAGGGCTTCAACCCCACCGGCTCCTTCAAAGACAACGGCATGACCTGCGGAGCCTCCCAAGCCATCGCCCTCGGCATGACCCGCGTCGCCTGCGTATCCACCGGCAATACCTCCGCCTCCATGGCCGCCTACGCCAGCGCCGCCGGCCTCCAGCCCATCATCTTCATTCCCCACGGCAACATCAGCTACGGCAAACTCGCCCAAGCCCTCGAATACGGCGCCAAAACCCTCCAGGTCGAAGCCAACTTCGATCAGATCCTCGCCCTCGTCCGCGTCCTCGCCGAACGTCTCGGCATCTATCTCCTCAATTCCATCAACCCCTTCCGCATCGAGGGTCAGAAATCCATCATGCTCGAACTCATGGACCAGCGCGATTGGCATGTCCCCGATTGGGTCGTCCTCCCCGGCGGCAACCTCGGCAACACCTCCGCCTTCGGCAAAGCTCTCCGCGAAATGAAAGCCCTCGGCCTCATCGATAAGCTCCCCAAACTCGCCGTCATCCAAGCCGAAGGCGCAGCCCCCTTCTTCGACTACATGCACAAACCGGCCGGCTCAGCATTCAAACCCGTCGAACACCCCGAAACCCTCGCCACCGCCATCAAAATCGGCGATCCCGTCTCCTGGCCCAAAGCGCTCCTCGAAGTCACCACCACCGAAGGCGTGGTCGAAAAGGTCTCCGAGCAGGAAATCGCCGACGCCAAAGCCCAAATCGGACTCTGCGGCATCGGCTGTGAGCCCGCCTCCGCCGCCACCCTCGCCGGTATCAAGAAACTCACCGCCGCCGGCGTCATCGACAAGAGCGCCGACGTTGTCGCCGTCCTCACCGGCAATGTCCTCAAAGACCCCGACTACATCTTCCAATACCACACCGGCCAGCTCAAGGCCCCCAACGGCGACGCCATCGCATCCACCTATGGCAACAAGCCCATCGTCGTCCCCAACGATGCCGACCGTATCGCCGCGCTCCTGGGATAACCATGTTCCTCACCCTGCTCCTTCTCAACGCCGTTCTCCA
>CAYOBO010000007.1:0-54743 GCA_964402295.1 uncultured Candidatus Solibacter sp.
TCCCCCGGCCGCGCATAGGTCAGCATCACGCCCGCGCCCAAGCCCGTAATCCCCACACGCTGCGGTTTGTCGCGATCCTTCGAATGAATCGCCCGCCCAATCCCGCTGTCCGGTCCGAAGTAACTGGTTTGCTCCCGAGCCCGCGACGGGTGCAGATACTGTTCACCGTGATTGATCACTCCGTGCGTCAGCTTGCGCGACCAGTCCGCATCGCCTTCCTGCCCATAATCCGCGGTCCGCATCGCCCCATAGAAGTTCCGCACCAGAGTCCGATACTCCGACGAACTCTTCTGCGTATGCTGCACCAGCACCACGGCCATCGCGAGCGTACCCGCCGCCGCCACTACCCAGGCCCATCCGCCTTGCGAACGGTGCAGCAGGCTCCGTTTATCTCCCCATTGCACCAACAGCACCAGCACCGCGCACGCAATCACGCCGATGGGTAACTCGCTGTAGTTCACGAAAAATGTCGGGGCGATCACGCCCACGAACAGCCCGCCCAGCGCGCCGCCCACCGAGATCATCAGATAAAACGAAGTCAGATACCGCGGATGCGGTTTCAGCAACGCCACTTCCCCGTGGCAGGTCATGCAGCAAATGAACAGCGCCGAAGCAAACAGCGCCACTTTCTTCGGAATATCCAGTTCCGTCTCGGCCGTAATGCCATGCGTCATCGCGGCCAGTGCCAGCGCGGTCATCGGCAGATACCAGTCACGGCTATACCAGCCGGCGCTGTCAAAGGTGAGAATGAAGCTCAGCAGATACAGCGACAGCGGCAGAATCCAAAGGAACGGAATCGGAGCCACGTCCACCGTCAGATGGTTCGTTACAGCCAGCAGCAGCACGCTCGCACACGCGGCCAAGCCAGTCCATAGAAACCAGTGCGCCCGCGGCGGCGGCGCGGCAGGCGGTTCATCCACCTTCATTTCTTCGGCCGGCGCAATCGCCAATCCCCGGCTCCGCCACGCCAATGCGCCGCACAGGCCCACGAAAATGACATAGGCGCCGCTCCACACATTGGCCTGCATTCGCGTCGGCAGCAGTGGTTCAATCAGAAACGGATACCCGAGCAACGCCAGCATGCTGCCGATATTCGACAGCGCAAACAACCGGTACGGAGACGAACCCGGAACCGCGCGGGCGTACCACGCCTGCACCAGCGGACCGGTGGTCGATAGCAGCAGATAGGGTAATCCCACCGTGCCCGCCAACAGCGCCAGTATCTCCAGCGTCGGATTCCCGCCGCCCACCGGCTTCCAACGGTCTCCGGGTGTGACAGGCAGCACCAGCAGGCTCAACCCCAACAGCGCCATATGGATCGTGGTCTGCGCTTTGCTCGCCAGCCGGCTGGTGCTCCAGTGCGAGTACAAGTAGCCGCCCAGCAGCGCCATCTGGAAAAACAGCATGCACGTCGTCCACACCGCCGCCGACCCGCCGAACCACGGAAGGATGATCTTGGCAATAATCGGCTGCACTTGGAACAAAAGGTAGGCGCTGACGAAGATCGTAACTGCGTGGTGAACCATTCCGAGTAATCAATCCAGCCTTTCCCTATTTCGCGGCCGCCATATCGAGACTGGCGGACCTCCGCATCAGTATGCCACCCCGGCAGGACACAAAAAAACCGGGGCGGCCAGCCTACCCCGGTTTCTTTGTAATGCCGTGCAAAAAACGCTATTGCGCCCGCTTGGCGGTGATCTCCATCTCCCTGTCGCCGAAACCCATGGTCAACTTCAGTTCGTCGCCCTTGAGGGTGCCCTTGTAGTTGATCTTCATTTCATTGCCATTGAAGTTGCGCACCACAACAAAGGAGATGTTGTCCCCATCCACTTTGCCTTCCTGGATCTCGACGGATCCGCCGCGTCCTTCCATGGTTCCGGTTAGCTTGGCGCCATCCGCCTTGAGCGTCATGCTGCTTTCGCGCGTATCGCCGTTCGGCGTTGTGAAACTATACTTCCATTTCCCGCTTACGTCGCCGGCGAAGGCCGACAGAGCAAAAGCGGCGAGGACCAACACGAGGGTCACAATTCGATTTTTCATCTTCTATGGAGGCTCCTTATCCATGGTAAGGATGCCTCTCCCGAATGGGAAGTTACCCCGCCCAATGTTAAGCTAATTTAAGGTAGTTCGCCTTCGTGAAACCGGTCGCCCTCACCATCGCCGGATCCGACCCCAGTGGTGGGGCCGGCATCCAGGCGGATCTCAAAACCTTCCACCAGTTCGGCGTCTATGGCGAGGCCGTGCTCACCCTGCTCACGGTGCAGAATACGGTCACGGTCGAGGCTGTGGAGGTCCTCGACCCTGCGTTTGTCTTGCGCCAACTCAATGCCGTGCTCCGCGACATCCCCCCGCAGGCCGCCAAAACCGGAGCACTCGGCGATGGAGCCGTTATCGAAGCCATTGCCTCCGCCGCCGCTGCCTTCCGCTTTCCCCTGGTGGTCGATCCGGTAATGATCAGCAAACATGGCGCGCCGTTGATTGCCACGGAAGCCCGGGTGCGGTTGGCCCGGGAACTGATGCCCCGGGCGTTTCTCATCACCCCGAACCTGCATGAGGCGTCCGCCTTGGCTGGATTCCCGGTCGAAACCCCGGAAGCAATGCACGACGCCGCCGTACGTCTGCGGGCCATGGGGGCTCAGGCAATCCTTATCAAAGGCGGCCACCTTCAAGGTGACGCATTGGATCTGCTATACACCACCGATGGGTTGTTCTATGAATATCGAGGCAAGCGGTTCGATACCCTTCACACCCACGGGACCGGATGCACCTATTCGGCCGCCATCACGGCATGCCTCGCCTTGGGGATGGCCCTGCCCGAAGCCGTCGGGCAGGCCAAGCAATTCATCGCCGAAGCGATTCGCACCAACCCCGGCTTGGGAGCCGGCTCCGGCCCCGTCAACCACCATGCGGAAACGCCCGTTCACCAAACGTAAGTTGAACTAAACAAATAAGCGGAAAAGCTTCGCTCCTCTACCGCGTGCTATTCTGAAGCGGCACGAAAACGCCACGCGCGGCCCCGGCACTTTACAGAATTTGACACTTTTTCCGTTTTCGCGGCCATCGCAAAAAATGAAGAAACGAACCCAAGAACCCGGAAATCAGGAGCTCTCCCGCATGCTCCGGTACAGCAATGCGAGGCCAAGCCGGATGTCCCGGCCGACCGTAGCCACTGAGATTCCAAGAACCTCGCCGATCTCCACATCGGTTAGGCCTCCGAAATAACGCAGCTCAATCACCTTCGCCTTGCGTTCCTCCGTCTTGGCCAGCTCTGTCAGCGCATCATCCAGGGCAGCCACTTCCGGCGCGCCGTCGTTCGAGAGGGATGCCTCCTGTAGCGTGATCCGCTGCTGCCCACCGCCTCGCTTGGCTGCCTTCCTGCGCCGGGCGTGGTGAACCAGGATCTGCCGCATGATGGTCGACGCCAGTGCGAGAAAGTGAGCTCGCGACTTGTCATCCACGGGACCGCCCCAATCGGCCAGCCGCATGTATAGTTCATGAACCAGCGCGGTGGGCTGTAAGGTGTGCCCCGGCGACTCGCGCCGCAATTGCGCCGCCGCGATCCGTTTCAGCTCCTTGTACATGTGTTCCGACATCTGATTCAGTGCGGCAGCATTGCCGGCTCGAATCTCGGAGATCGTATGGGCGAGCGCTCCCGGGTGCGTGTTCATCGCTTCAGTGCCCGGGTGCGGACCACCCCGGTAAATGGCCGCCCATGAACTTGCCTAGTTCTTCGCCGGCAAAGCGCAGCCCGAGGAAGAACTGGCCAAACCCGGCGTACACCGCGCTGACCTCATCGAAGCGCATCTCATAGATCAGCTTCTTGAAGACCAGCGGATCGTCGGCAAACAGATCGACGCCCCATTCCCAATCGTCGTAGCCGATCGAGCCGGAGATGATCTGCCGCACCTTGCCCGCGTAGCGGCGGCCCACCATGCCGTGCTCGTGCATCATGCGCCCGCGGTTGGCCATCGGCTCCGTGTACCAGTTCTTGTGCTCGCCGCGGCGCCGGTCCATCGGATAGAAGCAGATGTAGCGATTGGGGGGAATGTCGGGGAACAGCCGTGGAGCCATCGCCTCGCGCTGGCGCTGGAGTACTTCCTCGATGCCCCGGTCCCACTCTTCGGTAAACGGCGGGATTCCTTTGTCGGCCAGCGATTGGTACGTCTTGGCAGTGGACTCGTACAGGCCCAGTTCCACCACGGAAACGTAGGAAGAGGTGTGCTCCAGGTATTCGTTCCAGCGCAGCCGCGTGATGGCCATTTGCGCGGCGGCAAGTTCCTCGAAGCTCTTGCGGAAATGCACCAGCATGAGGTCGCCCTTGTGGCCCAGCATGGCGAACGGCGCACTCGACTTGCCGTCTCCCAAAGCAGCCGAGGCTTCATCCACGATGGCCGCTTGATCGGCGGCGTTCAGCGCTCGCCAGGCGCTCCATTTCACGCGAATCATCTGATGGAGCACGGCGGCCCCTTCTAACGTCAGCGGTACTTCCGGCAGTGGGGAACTCACTCCCTTATGATGCCAGATCCCCTCGTGTAGGAGAATAAGGGCTGAGATGTGTGTGCTGTTTCTGTTTGGGTTGACGTGGAGCGCCTTGGCGCAGGTTGAAATCCCCCGGGTCTGGGACACTGCCGCCGTCCAGCAGTTGGAAGTGCCGCTGGCGAATGCGAAGTACTCGCCGGTGCACATCGATGAGCAGACCTATTACCGCATCCCGGCACGAACCATCTACAAAAGCTACCCGGTCTATCACCCGAAGCGGGAACCGGCGGGCTACTGGCAATGGCTGGCCACGCGCGAACCGGAGATAGCCTTCGATCCATCGCGCCTCCATACGAAGCAGGATTGGATCCGCGCCGGAGAAATCGTCTTCCAGGCGGGCACCTCGTTCGGTCCTGTCTTGTTCGGCGCCGACGAGGTGCGCAATCCCGAGTTCTTTGAGCAGACCGGGATGCCCGTCGCCAAGGATGGCACCATCCCGTTTGCACGGTGGGTGGTGCGAAAGAAGGGCACTGTGGAACTGGCATCGATGGGTTGCGCCACGTGTCATGTCCGCGTGCTCGAGGATGGTACCGTGGTGCCCGGCGCGCAGGGCAATAACCCCGGCGACCGGCAAGGAGCCTGGATGCTGGAACGGGCTGCGCGATTCGCCGGCCCGGACAAAATCCTCGAACGGATGCGCGGCTTCGCCAGGCAGTTCGAGATGCCGTGGCTCGCCGACGATCCGAACCGCGTCTACCGCACCATGACCCTCGAGCAAATGTTGGATGCAGGCCGCCGCGTCCCCGCCGGTGTCAACGTGCGCAGCAACACGAGCTTGCTCTTTCCCCCGCAGATCCCCGATCTGATCGGTGTGGCCGAGCGCCGCTACCTGGATCACACCGGCCTCGTGCAACATCGCTCCATCGGAGACCTGATGCGTTACTCGACGCTCGTCCAGGACTTGCTTACGGTATCCGTCTTCGGCGGTCCGGCGCCGGTGGTGGATCCGGCAAAGCGGTCGCGATTCTCCGATGAACAGCTTTATGCGCTGGCGTCGTATTTGTACTCCCTCACACCGCCTCCGAATCCCAACCCGATGGATGCCCAAGCCGAGTCCGGCAAGAAGGTCTTCGAGCGGCAGCGTTGCGGGGCGTGTCATCCGGCTCCGCTCTACACGAGCAACAAGCTCATGCCGGTGGATGGCTTCACCGTGCCCGAAGATCACCGCAAGCGGTTCGCCATTCATGAACGCCGAGTCGGAACCGACCCGCGCTATGCGTTGTATTCGAAGAAAGGAACAGGCTACTACAAGGTGCCTTCCCTCAAAGGCGTGTGGTATCGCGGACCGTTCGAACATGGCGGCCGCGTGGCGACATTGGAAGAGTGGTTCGATCCCAAGCGCCTGGCAACTACCCCGGGGCACAAGTTCGGGCTGGATTTGAAGCCGGCCGAGAAAGCGGCTCTGATTGCTTTTCTGAAGACCCTCTGATTTCAGCGGCCCGCGCCGCGCACCAAGTGCAAGCCACGGGCGGCCTTTTCGGTCTCCGCCGCCGCGGTGTGCCTTGGAAGGTAAATCCGCACCAGCGTGCCTCCGGTGGGAACGCTGTGCACCACCACGTTGCCGCCGCTTTGCCGCACGAAGCCATAGACGGCGGAGAGGCCCAGCCCGGCGCCCTTCGCCCGCTTGGTGGTGAAGTACGGCTCAAAGAGATGCTGCCGCGCCACCGGATCCAGCCCCACGCCGCTGTCCGTCACCGTCAACACTACGTATTGCCCCTCGGGCAGGTGCGCCTGGCGCCTGGCCTCCGATTCCTCCATGTTGACGTTGGTGGTTTCGAAGGTGAGCTTTCCGCCCTCCGGCATGGCGTCGCGGGCATTGACGGCCAGATTGAGGATGACCTGCTCCATCCAGTTGCGGTCGGCGTGCACGGGCCACAGCTCCAAATCGAGGATGTTCGAGATGGCGATCCGGTCCGTCAAGAGGATAGCTAGCATCTCTTTCATCTCGTGGATCAATTCGTTGAGCGAAAAGACCGACGGGCGGAGAACCTGACGCTGGCTGAAGGCCAGCAGTTGCGAAGTGAGTGCCGCGCCGCGCTCGCCGGCTTTCTTGATTTCTTCCAGGTCGCGCCGCGCCGGGCTGGACTCCTCGATCGTGTGCAGCACCAATTCGCTATAGCCGTTGATGGAGGTGAGCAGGTCGTTGAATTGCTGGGCAATGCCGCCCGCCAGCCGTTCCACGGCTTCCATCGTGGCCGAGCGGGCCGCTTCCGGACGCTCCACCACTGGGAAGGCGGCAACCACCGCGTGTTCCGGAGTGGCGTTGCCCGCACGCAGCGGCGCAATGGCCAAGGTCACGGCAACGGGTTCACCGGACAGGCACAGCCAGGAACATTCAAGGCGCCGGGTTTCCCCGGTGCTGATGACCTCCGCAATCAGGTGGCGCGTTTGCGGCCACTCGCCGGGTGCAAGCAGCAGTTCCCAATAGTGCCGTCCAAAGGGATCGGCGTGTCCCGTCATCTGCTCGAACGCGCGGTTATGCCGGGTGATCTTGCCGTCCTTGTAGAGCACCAGCAGCGGCGCCGCAACCGATTGCAGCATGCCCTCCAGAAACTGGAGTTCGCGGGCATTGCGCTGGGAGTCGTGAACGTCGGAGAGATCGCGGGCCACAATATGGTAGCGCCGCGGACCCGACACGGAAACCTCGGTCAGCAGCAGATCCAGCGGAACGTAGGTTCCGTTCTTGCGCTGGCCTGTGACTTCCACCCCGATCCCATTGGGAGTCTTGCGCGCCGCAACCAGCGTGGAGGTGGGCGCCAGACCGTCGGGTCCGGCGGCGAGCGCGGGGATGATGTTGCCCACCGGCAATCCCGGAAGCGTATCTTCCTCATACTCAAAGAGCTTGGCGGCGACGGAGTTGGCGCTCAGTATCTTGCCGCCGGCATCGAAGGAGAGCATCGCGGTCGCGGAGCTCGATTCGATCTCTTGCAGCGTGGAGTGTTGCTGCTCCCGTTCGAGGCGGAATCGGCGCGACAGGATGAGGTAAAGGCCCACGGCAGGGAGGAGGGTGGCGAAGGCAATCAACAACGCAAGCGGAAAGACAAAGTCCATGATCCTGTAATTGGACTTTATCAAGTACTAAGGTTTTGATCCAGCTACCATCTGAGAGAAAAGTACTATTCCCCTTTCGGTACCTCCTCGCGCTCCAGCTTGCGCTGCTGCTGGAGGCCTGTCATCACCGCGCCAATCAGGTCTTTGGCGTCGGTAATGCACTTCTGGACGATTTGCACATCCATGGCGGGTTTGCCGGGTTGGCGGGCGCTTTGGCAGTACACGCCGTGCTGGCCAACCAGGACGAGAGCATCGGTGAGCAGGTCGAGAGTGAGGGCGAGGCGGCCGCGTTCCGTTCCCATCTGGAATTCATAGCGTTCGAGGTCGCCGGCGCGTTCGTGGAAGATGGACATCATGATTAAGATGCCGGAAACACGAATTTCGGCGCATCGGAAACAGAGCATCGCGGTTAAACCTCTATAGGAGGGCGGCAAAGCGGCCGATGGAGGGTTGGGGTTGCCGTAAGGTAGTCGCCTTACGTCGACTGGAATAGAACTGGAGATTGAATCCATCGTACTTTGCCACGAAAAAATGAGCGTGATATGGTAAGAGCAGGCGAGTTTTCCCGCGTCCGTCGCCCCCCTAGAGCATTCCCCATGAGAAAACTATATATTTGTGCATTTGCCTGTATTTTGGCGGCCTCGGAGGAGAGGGCGCATGCTCAGTTGAATCCCGCTCCGACACGGGTCGTGGGTCATACGCGCGTGGATCTGGTATCGGTTTCGCCGAATCTGGCGGAGGCAAGAGACTTGTTCAGTCCCAGCGCGGTGGCGGTGGACACATCGGTCAGCCCACCCGCCCTATATGTGGCGGACACCGGAAACAACCGTGTGCTGGGTTGGCGGAACGCATCTGCATTGGAAAACGGCCAGCCGGCCGACATAGTGGTCGGCCAACGCGATTTCAACGCAACACTCCCGCAGGGACCGGGAACGAACTTGAGTGTGGGTCTTTCCTCGCCGGTGGCGCTGGCAGTGGATGCCCAGGGCAACCTGTACGTGGCCGATGCCGGCAATAACCGCATCTTGCGGTTTCCCCGCCCGTTCCAACAGGCGGATACGCTGAAGCAGCCCGACATGGTATTGGGGCAACCCAACTTTAGCACCAGAGACGCCAACAACGGCGGACTCAGCGAAAGGAGCATTCTGCTGACATCGGGTGCCGGCGTGCTGCGTTCCGGGTTGCTGTTTGACCCCAACGGGAATCTGTGGTTCTCCGACGCGGGCAACAACCGTGTGCTGCGCTTTCCGCGCGAGGTGCTTCAGGCGGGGCGGAATCAGCCTTCGGCGAATGCAGTGCTAGGGCAGGCCTCGTTCACGACACGGGCGAATGCGCCTGGCGATCCACGGGTGAAGACCCTTTTGAATCAGCCTTCCGCATTGGCTTTCGACACGGCGGGCCGGCTTTTCGTATGCGACTTGCTGAACCGGGTGGTTGTGTATGCTTCGCCGACGAACCTCGCCATTGCCGACCGGATCATGGGAGTGGTGGTGCCGCAACAGGGACAAGCGGTGCCTCCCGCGGTGAACAACATCTCTTTAGGGCGGCAGGTTGGCAATGCAAACCGTCCTCCGGAGGGAGTCTTCGTTGCGGGAGGGACACCCTTTGTTGTGGACACGGTAAACAACCGCATTCTGCGCTACGATCCCTTCGAGTCTTGGCCGCCGGAATCGACGCAGTTCTCGCCCACGGCGCGGCAGGTGATCGGGCAGGCGGACTTTTCCTCGTTCCGCGCCAACCGCAATCAGGCCGAGCCGAATGCGCTGGGATTCGATAATCCGCTTTCGGCGGTAGTCGCGCAGGGCAACGTGTACCTGGTGGATTCCGGTAACCACCGCGTGATGGTATTCCCCTTGCAGAATGGGACCATCACACAAGCCAGCCGTGTGGTGGGGCAGAGCGAGTTCTTTCAGGGAGCCCCCAACAATATGGATGGCCGGGAGATGTTTCTCTTCGGCGGATTTGTGAGTTTGGGTGGCGGAGCTAACAGTTCCGATGGGGCGGGCGTCGCTGTGGATACCAGTTCCACGCCGCCGCGTCTTTACGTTTCAGACACATACAACCATCGGATTCTCTGCTACCGCGACGCACGCAGCGTGAAGCAGGGCGATGCGGCCGATCTGGTGATCGGGCAGCGGGATCTGAAAAGGGCCTTGGTGAACGATCCGTCAAACGACCCCGACCAGATCACGGAGACGGGTCTGCGTTTGCCGGGAAATGTGGCCGTCGATGCAGCCGGGAATTTGTATATCGCCGACTCGGGCAACGGGCGCGTGTTGCGCTATCCGAGGCCTTTCGAGCAGGAAGGGCGGTTGCGTCCCGATCTCGTGTTGGGGCAATCGAGCTTTTTTACGAAACTGACCGATGCCACGGCGCGGAATATGGCACGGCCCTACGGCTTGGCATTCACACAGGCCGGACATTTGCTGGTTTCCGACTTGGCGCATAACCGTGTGTTGTTCTTCCGCAAGCCGGAAGGGGGCGACTTCACCTCTGGCATGGCGGCGGAGAAGGTCATCGGGCAGGTGGATTTCAGCACGACGACGCCAAGCAACCTGCCGAACCGGATGGTGACGCCGCATGGCATCGCGACGGATACCGACGACCGCCTGTACGTATGCGATACGGGAAACAACCGGTTGCTGGTGTACGACACGATCGTGTTTTCAGAGCCGGATCCATTTCCGGCGCTGACGCTGCCGGGCTTCAACAGCCCCCACGGGGTGTTTGTCAGCCCGAGCACGGGCCAGATCTGGGTGGCGGATACCGGCAACAACCGGGTGCTGCGGTTCCCGGTCTACATCGAAATGTTCTTCGGCTCCACCCTCTCCGATTTCGGTTTTACGACGCGGCTGCCCCTGGCGGTAGCGCTGGACGCCTCCAATAACCTGCTGGTGGCGGATGGCAACAACCGCGTTACGATGCACTTCCCCAGCCTGCGGGTCACCAACAGCGGGCACCAACTGTCGCGTCTGGCGCCATACACGCATGCCACGCTGCGTCCGACTGGCTTCAATCGTTTTGCCGAATCGACGGTCAATTTCAAGGATGCGGGAGATGGCACGAACATGCCGACTTCGCTCGGCGATCTGGAAGTGCTGGTCAACGACATCAAGGCCCCGATTCAGTCCGTGGGGCCCGAGAAGATCGAGATCGTGCTGCCGAGAGATGTGCCTGCATCCAACAACGTTTCGCTGGTGGTGCAACGGCTGTCGACAGGATCGATTGTAGCCGCGGGGACGCTGGTGCTGGCACAGGCGGCTCCGGCGCTGTTCACGGTTTCCGGTGACGGTTCGGGACAAGTGCAGGCCACCAATCCAGATGGCAAACCGAATTCGGCCACCGACCGGGTTGGGCGGGGTGAAGTTATCTCGTTGTTCGGAACGGGATTCGGAGTGCCGAGTGGGCTTCCCGAGGACGGGCAGGCCGCACCCGGCAAAATGGACGCCGCCGGCAGCTTGCAGGTGGCGATGGGAACGGCGCTCGTACCGCGGGATAACATCTTGTACTTTGGACTGGCTCCGGGACTGGTTGCCGTGTGGCAGATCGACGTCAAGGTGCCGGACAACGTTCCGCCCGATCCCAACGTACCGGTGGGCTGTATTTTCAACAGCATTAACTGTAATTTGGATGCTGGAGTGCGGCGTATCACGACGATGGCGGTGAAGCCGTCGGCAGCACCCTAGCACCTCGCCGGAGTAGTATCCCTGAGGCGATCCCGGTGCGCCGAAGCCAATCGCCGCGGCGTGCCGGGATACCCTGGTTCGAACATCTGCTACACTAATTTGTTGTTGCCCGGCGAGAGACGGGCGATGCCTTCAGGATGCTCCTAGCGAAAGAATTCATACAGTATTTGGGCCGGGAAATCGTCAAACGGCTCCACCCAAATATTCTCGAAACTTCGGACTTGGCGGCCGGCAGCGCCCTCATCGCCAACGTGATCGAAGAGGATCTGGCGATCGAGGATCGCTTGAATGACGAAGTCCGGGAGATACTCAGCGAATACACGGAGTACATGCGCCGCGAGGGTGTGTCGTACCAGGAGATGTTTCGCCGTATCAAGAACCAGTTGGTGCGGGAGCGCAAGGTGATCCGGGCGTCAGGGCGGGACACGGGCGATCCGATGAAGATCTCTCGTGACAAGATTAACGATCTGTCCCACAAGCTGGTGACGGCGGCGCGAAAAGAGCGGTGCTTTCGCGTGAAAAAGCCGCCCAACGATGTCCGTCTGGAATTAGTGAAGACACTGACGGAAGTGCTGACGCTCGAGGAAAAGATCGACCGTGCGGCGCGGCAAAAGATTCGCACACTGAAGCGCGATATTCCCGAGGGTTCCGAAGAATGGGATCTGCTGCACCGGAAATACTACGCCGAGGAGTTGAAGCGCTTCGGTATTGACCTGGGCAGATGAAACCGGTTGTCGCCGTCCTGGGGAGTCTGAACATGGACTTCGTGGTGTCGGTGGAGACACTGCCGGCGCCCGGGCAGACGGTGTTGGGGAGCGGCTTCCAGATGCTTCCGGGCGGCAAAGGGGCGAATCAGGCTTGTGCCTGCGGAAAGCTGGGCGGGGATGAGGTGCAAACCCGGATGGCGGGTAGGGTGGGGTATGATCTCTTTGCCGATCACCTGAAAGCGAGCCTGGCGGCCGCGGGAGTGGATGTGAGCGCCGTGCGTGCAACCAAGGCGCAGCCCACGGGCGTGGCGCTGATCTGGGTGGACCAGCAGGGGCAGAATTCCATTGTCGTGGCCTCGGGAGCAAACCACGAGATGGCGCCCGCGGACGCCGCTTCCTTGCGGCATGTATTCCGCGGCGCCTCCTATGCTCTCTTCCAGTTGGAGACGCCGCTCGAGACAGTGCGTACGGCAATGCAGATCGCGCGGGAGGAGGGTGCAAGAACCATTCTCGATCCCGCTCCGGCGCAGGAACTGCCCGGCGGAATCTTGAGCCTGGTGGACATTCTCACGCCGAATGAGACCGAGGCGATGGTGTTGTTGGGGAGGACGCCGGGGCCCATCCAGGAATCGGAAGCGCCCGAAGTAGGGAAGGCGTTACGGGCAAGGCTTGGGGTGGAAACCGTGGTACTCAAACTGGGCGGGCGCGGTTGTTTGTGGATGAATGAGCGGGAGACGATTGCCGCGCCGGCAATTGCGGTAACGCCCGTGGACACGACGGCGGCCGGCGATACATTCAACGGAGCACTGGCAGTGGCATTGGCGGAAGGCAAGACGGTGGCAGAGGCACTGCGGTTTGCCAATGCAGCGGCGGGATTGTCCGTAACGAAAATCGGCGCGCAGGCGTCGATTCCGCCGCGCGCCGATGTATTGAAGCTGATGAATTGAAGCTATTCCTTGCGCTTGGGCAGGGAGATGACGGTCACTTTATTCGCCTCGATGGTGACGTCTTGGTTGATGGTGCCGTACCAGGAGGATTCGCACTTCAGACGGTATGTGCCAGGGGGAATCAGCATACCGCCACCAGCGTTATTGAACTCATCCATGTAGCCATAGAACTTGTCGTTCAGGTACACGGGGCTGACGTCGCCCGAAGCGACGGAGATGAAGGATTCCGCCGCACCGCCACCGAAACGGAGCCGGCCAAAGGGCGGATTGGGCAAGGTGACGGGCTTCATTTTGCCCCGCACCGTCGCGGTTTTCCCGGGCTGCACTGTCACTTTCACCGTCATGTCTTCATAACGGGGGTCACGGAGAGTCACCTCATGGTCGCCGGGTTCGGCGGCGTATTTTTCGGTGACTGTGAAGCGGCTGGCCGGACCGACATACTTCCCGTCGATCCAGACGCCCGCCCGGTTGGGGCTGACTTTGGCCTTAATGGCGCCAGGCTTGTCGGCGGCAAAGGCGAGCATAGAAAGGGACGCGGCAACAACAAGTACCCAAGATCGCATGCCTCTAGGGTAACACTTCGTGGCTGAGGATTGCACTATTCTGGAGCTGAGTGGATTTGACGATGGAACCGGAGGATGAACGTTACATGCGGCTTGCCGTTGCACAGGCGAGGCGTGCCGAAGAACAGGGGGAAGTGCCGGTAGGGGCGGTGCTGGTGATGGATGGCGTAGTAATCGGGGAAGGAGCCAATTCCGTCATCGCATCGAACGATCCGACGGCCCATGCCGAGATTTTGGCGCTGCGGCAGGCCGCGGCGCGGATCGAGAACTACCGGCTGGAAGGGACGACCCTGTACGTGACACTGGAGCCGTGCGTGATGTGCGCCGGCGCACTGGTGCAGGCGCGTGTACGGCGCCTGGTGTTCGGGGCGCGCGATTTGCGATTTGGGGGCGTGCGCGCCAAGTTCCGGATCGCGGATTCAGACCTGCTCAATCACCGGGTGGAGGTGACGGAGGGAGTACTTGGCGGCGAGTGCCTGGAAATGCTGAAAGCGTTTTTTACGCCACGGCGGAATTCGACCGCTTAGCGGCTGGCGACCAGTTTGGGGCCCATGCGCTCCATCACCTCCAGCACGCGGGAGGCGTAGTCCTTGCGAGCCGGGTTGTAGGTCCGCAGCTTGCCGACGACGTCCTTGCTCGCGTAGATCGGGGAACGGGCGAGACGCTCGGCGACGTGATGGATGGCCTGGCGAGCGGATTCGAATTTGATCTTGCCGGAGCCCCAGCCGAGCGGGTTGCCGCCCTTCTGGTTCTTCCCGCCGGTGGTTTCGACGAAGGCAATACTGGGGAGCATTCGCCAGTCGAGGCCATGGCGGTCGGCGGCGAGGATGAAGGCGTCGGCATCCTTGGCAAGCGGGCAGCCGCACCGCTCAAAGAAGTCGCGCAAGGCGGAAAAACGGGGATCCTTCGAAGTGTGGGCGGGAGGCGTTGTCTGTCCGATAACGGAGGAGCCGGAGCCGAGGAGAAACGCGCAGGCCGCGCCTTTGGCGAGCATTTCTTTCAAGCTTCGTGCGACGCCGCTGGTGGCAGCAGCTTTGAGGACGGCTTCCGCGGCTTCCTTGGAGGCTTTGGCGAGTTTCCTGCTGAGTTCTTCGGCCAAGTCTTCGTCTACCGACTTGGCATACTGTTTCAGAAAATTGTCCCGATAGACACCCGCGGGTAACTTGTCGAGGTCAAGATCCTCGATGGCCCGCAAATAGTAACAAGAGATCTTCGTCTTTTCGGCAATCGACTCGAGCGAGATACCCCTGCTCTGCCGCAACGCCGCCAACTGCAAGATTTCTGGCTTGTACTCCATGAATGCAACAACTCCTGAGGGAGAACTTCAAAACTTCCAACTTCCAAACGATGCTGATGAACCGGCCTGGTACCGACGGGGGAGGCGCGAAACAACGACGCGAATTACAGATGGTACCACATTCATTGCCGTGGGAGAGGAGGAGGGAGCCTATTCAATCGATAATCCGGCTGAGCTATACTGAGGCCACCCAGTATCCGCTGGGATGCTGACCGCTTCTGTATGCGCTTTCTGCTAGCCGGGTCTATTACTCTCTTTCTATTCAGCTTTAGTTGTTCCAAGCCGACGGCGGATGCGAACAAGCCGCCGGTATGGACTCCACTGCCGGGGATGCCTCCGGTGCTGGACCCTCGGAATATCTATTCCGAGACCGCGCCGGGGAAGTTCAGTGCGGCTGTGCAGGGGCACCGGGAACTGGTGTATGTGCCAAACGCGCGCGGCAATAGCGTGACGGTGATCGACCCGAAGACATTCACCGTGATCGACACGATCAAGGCGGGCAAGGAACCGCAGCATGTGGTTCCCTCCTACGACCTACAGACGCTGTATGCAACGAACGATCTGAGTAACACGCTGACGGCGATCGATCCGGTGACGGGCAAATTTCTGAAGACCATCCGGGTGGAGGATCCCTACAACCTGTATTTCACTCCCGACGGAAAATTCGCCATTGTGGTGGCGGAGCGGCTGCGGCGGCTGGACTTTACCGATCCGAAAACCTTCAAGGTGGTGGAATCGGTGAAAGTGCCCTGCAAGGGGGTGGATCATATCGACTTTTCACCGGACGGACGGTATCTGATTGCGACGTGCGAGTTCTCGGGGGAATTGGTCAAGGTGGACGTGGCGGCGCGGAGGGTTCTCGGGACCTTGGCGACGCCGGGCGGGGGCATGCCGCAGGACATCAAGATCTCTCCCGACGGGCGGACCTGGTATGTGGCCGACATGGACGCCAATGGGGTTCACCTGATTGACGGCGACAAGTTCGTGGTGACGGGGTTTTTGGCGACGGGCAAGGGGGCGCATGGATTGTACGTGAGCCGGGATTTCCGGCACATGTACGTGACCAACCGGGGGGAGGGTACGATCAGCTTGATCAATCTGGCGACACGGAAACTGGAGGAGACGAAGTGGCGGATTCCGGGGGGAGGGTCGCCGGACATGGGCAATGTGTCGGCGGACGGGAAGATCTTCTGGGTATCGGGACGGTACCATCATGTCGTTTACGCCATCGACACAACGGATGGGAAGCTGCTGGCAAAGATCAAGGTTGGGCGGAATCCGCACGGGTTGTGTGTGTGGCCGCAACCGGGGCGCTATTCGACGGGTCACACTGGGGTGATGCGGTAGGCTAGCGGGCGAATTCCAGTTGAATCAGGACCAGGGATTGAATAGGTGTGGCAACGATGCGCACCTCGGAGAACGAATCGGCGGGTCGGGCGTGTTGTTTGCTGGGGGTGTACTTGACGTGCAGGTGAGCGGACTCGCCTTCCTTCAGTTCGGTCTTGTCGAGCGATAGCTGGAGATCGTGGGCGAGGAAGGGGGCCATTTCGAGCTTGACGGCGCCGGAGAAGGTGTTCGTGATATCGATGGTGGTTTCGCCGGGCTTATCGACGTCGAACCGGACCTTGCGCTGTGAGGGGCGAACGGCATTCTGCAACTGCTCGAGGCTGGGTCCGGTGGGGATCTGGAAGCCGCCGGCGCCGGTTCCCTCACCCGGTTTCATCTGGCCGAAGGGGCTTTCGCGGGCGGTTTGCTTGACGAGGTACCAGAGCCACTCTCCGTTTTCGATGCGCCAAGTGCTGCCAAGGGGCATGCGGACGGCCATGAGGCCCTTGGGCGGGATGAGAACTTCGGTATCGCACTCGATGATGACGGAGGCTTTGGTGAACTCATCCTGGTACTTGATGGCGGCGATTTTGAAGGAGCGGCAACGGCGCTTTTCGGCCTCGTAGAAGGCGTCTTTGCTGTCCTCGGCGACGAACTGGTCGGCGAGACGGAACTTGCCGTCGACGTGGGCCTGGTAGAACTTGTGGACGCGGCCGCGGAGAGCTTCATCGACGGCCGGCGGCGCTTTGGAGAAGAGGTCGGCGGGGGTCTGCGCGAACCCGCATGCCACGATCAGTAGCGCCAAAACAGCGCCTCGGATTGCCATACCTCCGATTGTAACAGCGAACTTAGAATCCGCTTTGCGGCCTGTAGCCTGGACGATGGCGGAGGCGGTACTTCTTGCCGACGTCGGACACCATTTCGACGTTGATCTTGCGGAAGCCCTCATTGGGATTGGGCTGGGGATAGTAGGTGATGGTGTAGCTGTTGCCCAAGGATTCGCGAATGGATTCGAACGCTTCGACCTGCTTTTGCCAGGTTTTAGCGAAGTAGACCTGGCCGCCCGTACGGGTGGAGATGCGTTTGAAGACGCTGGTGGAGACGGGATCCTTGGATGCGTCGTTGGTGGAGATGACGTATATGGGGATGCCTTCGTCTTCGGCGACGGTGCGGACATCGTCGGGGGCTACCATGCTGGCGTTGTCGGGGCCGTTGGAGAAAACGATGACCACTTTGCGGCCGGGGACTTTGGCGGCATCGCGGAGCGTGAGCAGCAGGGCGTTGTAGAGGGCGGCGTCATCGCCGGCGACGGCCTTGCGCAAACCGAGGATGGCCTCGTTGTGATCCTTGAGGAGTGCCGAGGCGCGGGAGAGATTGCGGCTGAAGGTGTAGACGGCGACGGAATCGGCGCGGTCCAGGCCGCGGATGAAATCGGCGATAGCATCGGAGGCGTAGACGAAGCCGCGGTACATGTAGTTGCTGGTGTCGAAGAGGACGAAGACGTTGGTGCCGACGAAGGCATCGGCGTTGACACCTTTTTCGCGCTCTTCGGGATTGATCACCATGGGCCTCGCGGTGCCGTCTTCGGCAATCAGGCTGGGGGCACGGTTGCCTTCGGCGAAGGTGTTCATCTTCTGCTGAATGCCGTCTTCGGTGATGCGGAAGTCGGTGTGTTTGAGTCCATTAATGTAGCGGCCCTTGTTGTCGGTGACTTGGAAGGTGAGAACGACCATGTCCACCTTTACGCGGAAGGTTGGGCGCGTCGGGTCTTGAGCAAACAACCAAGCCGAACCGGCGAGAACACTCGCTACCGCCGATACAATCCATAACCTGCGTATCATTATCGAATGATCCTCCTGACGCTAAACCTTTTACTCTAAAGTCTTTCCTTCGTTGCCGCCGTGTGCCTCGCGGCGGGCGTCGGCGCCGACGGCCCGCAAGCTGCGAAGCAGTGCGGGCCAATCCTCAAGATGGGTGGCGAAGATACGCTCCACCGTCTTTTGCGTCCATTCCGGTATCAGGACGTTGAGTTGGGAAGGAGAGATCTGCAACTCGCTGGCGAGGGCCGCGTAGTAGAGCAGATTCGATTCCCAGCTTTCGGCCATAATGCGGCTGGAGTAACCCATGAGGGTTGGGAAGGTGCGGAGATTGAGTAATTCCGGATGATAGCTGTGAGCAAGAGTAGGTTTTGGGGTGCCGAACGCACGGGAAATGGCGGCATAGTTAGCCTTATCGGGGTGTGCGGCGGCGATGCGTTGAATCTCCTGGCCGAGCACTCCGGCACCCTGCTTACCGGGGCCGGCGAGATCGGCGGCTAGGAGGAATAGCTCCGAAGGTGTGGTTTGCTCCAAGGCTCCGCGGACGTCGCCGGCGGACAGAAGGGATTCGATCCGGCGGACGCGGTTGGGAACGGCACGGCGTTCGAGCGAATCCAGCACCTCCTTGCGGCGGTTCACGTCGAGTGCGGATTGGGCCAGCAGCGATTCACCGGCGCGCATGTGCAGACCGACCCAGTGGAGCTGTGAGGGCGTCACCTGCCACCAGCGAGGAACCTTGGCCATGACGATCATCTGGGGAACGAGGTCGCCCCAGATGAGGGCCTGCTCGCGGGAGGGGATGAGGAAGTTCTGCTCGGCTTCGGCGAGGGCGTAGGGAAGATTGGACAGTGAGCCGACGAGGCGGCCACCGGCGCTGGAGGGCCAACCGGTGCCGAAGACTTCGGTGCTCTTCCAGGTTTGCGAGGCGCCCTGAAGGCCGAGGAAATCGTGACTGCGGACGAAGATGGGATTCGTCTGGAGAATCTGAGCGCCCGGGGGTGCGTAGTGGACGTAGTTGAGTCCGACGAGGGCGTCGCGGAGCATCGGGGCAAGTTGGCCGCGGATGTCCTTGAGCTTTTCGGGATCGGCGCCGGCCTTTTCCACCTGGGAACGGATGTTGAGCTTGCGCTGCTGGTCGATGTGTTTTTCGGTCCAGTAACCGAAGGCCATGGAGTTCTTCTCCACGGTGGTCATGGCGGCGCGCGGCACCTGGATTTCGGAGATGCGGGCCGCGAGGCGGTTGATGAGGGCAGGGTTCATCTTCTCGCCCTTGGCAATGGCGTCGAGGTGATCGGAGACATCGAACAGCAGCTTCAAGGAGGGCAGCCGCTGGAGTTCGTAGATCCGGATCATGTCCTGAACGATCTGGCGGTGAGAATCGGGGTCGCTCGGATTGGCGGTGCCGGCGAGCAGATCGAGGAGGCGATCGTGCGGATTGACGTTGGCCGGCGCGCCGGTGGCTTTGAGGATGAGTTCGACGCCGGCGCGGCCGGTTTCGAATAGCTCGCGGTTATTCTTGACCTTGGAGCCGAAGCTGGTGAGGATGGCCGAGAGCGTGGCGTCGGCTTCGCTTGTCGGGAGACTGCCCTGGCGGTGGAAGATCTGCCAGAGGCTGATGAGAGATTGGAGCGTGCCCGCGGTGTTGGCCTTCAGCGCCTGATCGCGGATCTGCAAGACGGCCTGCGCCGTGTCGAGGTATTGCAGAATGGTCTTGTCGGAGAGGGTGGAAACCTCGGCGAAGATGGTGTATTGCGAACCGTAGGTGCGGAATTCGCGGGCGAGGCGGTCGACAGTGGCGGCTTCAAGGGGCTTTTCACGGCGGCGGTTGATGTCGGTGAGCGCCATGTAGATTTTAAGCGGTTCATTCTCGACCGCTTTGCGGCAGAGGCCGAACAAGGCTTCGATGACATCGTCGGGCTCTTTCCATCCGCTGGCAGCCTTGGTGAGCTTGCCGTCGTATTTGCCGTGCGGATGGTGGACGAAGAGGTTTTTCCACATCTCGACGCCTCCGGGCAGGTGGGGCTTGCCGTCGGGGTCGATGCGCATGCGGGTGGTGAGGAGCATCAGTTCGGTGTTGGCGCGGAATACGGGACGCGCCGGACCCGGGCTGGTGACGCGGCCGCGAAGCGCGCCGTAGAAGCGCTTCATGCGGTTGGGCTCGGTGAGGTAATCGAGCGAAGGGCCGGAGATGCGGGCGAGCGAATCGAAGTAGCTGGCGAGCCAGCCGTCGTCCTTGGAGATGAGTTTTTCGATAAAGGCGGCACCCTGGTCGGGCGGTGCGCCGGCGAGATCGGCCCAAGCGGCGGCGGCACGCTGGCCACCCGGCACGGGCATCTTGCCGTCACGAAGCTGGAGCATGCCGCCGAAGAAATCGAGGACATGGGAGAAGGCCTTGATGCGCTGGACAGGGAGCGCCTTGCGGAGCTCCTCGGCCGAATCGGGGTCGAGCTTGGAGAGGGCGAGGTACAGGCGGCAAAGCGATGGGTCGCCGAGGAACGTGTCGATGAATTCGCCGGTCTGCTTGTCTTTGGGGCCGGCCCAGTAATCCGGGGTATAGAGGACGGGGATTTTGGTGGGCGCGTAATCGTAGGTGAAGGGGCGGTTGGAGCGGAGGGCCTGTTCGAGTTCGGCGAGAGGGAAACCGGAATCGATGGTGAGGAAGGCGCGCGAGGCGTTGACGGTTTCAAGGACGACTTCACTGCCGCAGCCACCGCGCATGCGGTAGCCGAGAATGCGGAGGAGATCGCCGGTCTGGGTGGATTCGCAGGTTTCGATTTTGATGGTCTTCGACTCGCCGGCAAGTTTGGTGAGTTCCCGCGCCTGCGAGAGGTAGCGGACCACGAGCTTCAAGTACTCGGTTTGATCGAGGGCCTCACTGGAACTGGCGGCCTGATAGCCGTTGGTGACAACGTTGCGGGCGAGAGCGCCGAGAACGTCTTCCGGCGCGAGATCCGGCGAGAGCGCGGCCATGCGGGCGAAGGAGCGCAACGGGCCGGGGATTTCGACGATCGTCGTGGGGCGCGTGGCGACGGCTGTGGACGCGTCGGGGAGAGCGAGTCCGGCGCCGCCGGCATCGCGATAGGCTTGGAGGTGGCGAGCGGCCGAGGCGCGGTCCCCGGCGAGTAGGTCGAGTTCGACGAGCCTGCGGGCGGCGGCCATCTTGCGGTTGCGGTCGGATTCGACGGCGACGAGCTTTTCGTAGGCAGCGCGGGCCCCGCTATCGCCGTGGCTATCGAGGAATGTGGCGTAGGCGCTTGCCGCCGCCGCATCGTTCGGATTCTGCTTCAGGGCGTTTTCGAGCAGAGATTTGGCACCCGCTACGTCACCCCTAGCCTCGAGTTGCTGCACTTGACCGGTCAAGCCCTGTTGGGCGAAACCCGCCGACGCCAATCCCAGAAGGAAAAGAACGAGCACTTTTCTCATCAGGCGACCCTCGTTATGAATTTCGCGGCGCATGCCAAAGCAACATGCGCCCATTGGTTTTATACTCTACCACCTTTACAGGCGGGAAATTGAAGGGGGTGGTGTGCCATCTTTATAGGATGCCTGCGAACTACAAATCGGAACTGGTGGGGGTGCTGGGGCAACCCGTTGCGGAGAACCCCACGGGTGCGATGCAGGAAGCGGCGTTTGCGGTTTGCGGCTTGCCTTGGAGATACCTCACGGTGGAAGTGAGCCCCGCTAACTTGGGTGCGGCGATGCAGGGCGTGCGCGCATTCGGGATGCGTGGAATCAATCTCACGATTCCGCACAAGGTGGCGGTGATTCCATATCTGGATGAATTGTCGGAAGAGGCGCGGCTGATTGGCGCGGTGAATACGGTGGTGCGCCGCGGCGACCGGTTGATCGGCGAGAACACCGATGGAAAGGGCTTCCTGCGGGGGGTGCGGCAGGATGGAGGCGTGGATCCGAAGGGGAAGCGGGCGGTGGTGCTGGGCGCCGGTGGCGCGGCGCGGGCCATCGCGGCGGAATTGTTGCTGGCGGGCGTTTCCGAACTGGCGGTGGTGAATCGCAGCGTGGAGCGCGGCGAGGCGATGGTGCGGCACCTGAAGGAAGGGACGCGGGGGCCGATCCGGTTCGTGCCTTGGGTGGGTACTTACGTTGTGCCGGGCGATGCGGATTTGTTCGTGAACGCGACTTCGATTGGCTTGTATCCAAATGTGGATGCGTGTCCGGATGTGGATTTGGCGGGCGCGGCGGATTCGCTGCTGGTCTGCGATGCGGTGTTCAATCCGCCCGTAACGGGATTGATTGCCATGGCGCGATCGCGCGGGCTGCGGGTGCTGGACGGGCTTTCGATGCTGGTGTACCAGGGCGCCATCGGGTTTGAGTTGTGGACTGGGGTGAAGGCTCCCGAGGGAGTCATGAAGGAGGCGCTGTCGCAGGCGCTCGCATAGATGCCGGCACGAGTGAGCGAGTCGCTGGTGATCCGGTCTTTTCCATTTGGAGAAGCCGATCTGATTGTGAGCTACCTGACGCGCGATCAAGGGAAACTGCGTGGGGTGGCGAAGCGGGCACGGCGTCCGAAGAGCAGTTTCGGCGCCGGTCTGGAGCGGTTGTCGCATGTGCGGATGGCGTATTACCAGAAGGAGAATCGGGAGCTGACGACGCTCGATTCGTGTGAGCTGATCCGCTCGCCGTTTGGACTGCTTTCGAACTACGAGACGGGGATCGCGCTGGATTACATGGCGGAGTTGACGGAAGAACTGCTGCCGCAGGGCGAGCCGAACGAAAAACATTTCCGGCTGCTTTTGTCGGTGCTGGATTATCTGCATGCGGCCAAGGGAGAAGCGAAGGCGGTATGGCCGGCGACGCTGTATTTCGCATTATGGGCGGTGCGGCTGGCGGGATTTCTGCCGGCGCTGCGCGGACGCGAGGAATCGCTGGAAGTGGCGCGGGAGATTTTCGCGCGTCCGGTGAAGGATTTGACGCCGCGCGATTGGTCGCGGCAGATCGGCTCCGATCTGCGGCATCACCTGCACCGATTGATTGAGGAGCATGTGGAACGGCGGCTACAGGTGGCTCCGATGCTGGAAGGGCTGTAACGGTACTGTAGAGTGCGCCTATGCTACCCTTGATAGTTACCGTCGTTCGCCTTGCATGGCGCGGCGTAAGCCGTACCTTCCATGGATACATTTCAAGAAACCATCTTCAAACTGAAGCGGTATTGGTCTGACCGCGGGTGCATTATTCAAGAACCGTACGATGTGGAAGTGGGTGCCGGGACGATGTGCCCGGAGACCTTCCTGCGTGTGCTCGGGCCGGAACCCTACCGGGTGGCGTATATCCAGCCGAGCCGGCGGCCGGCGGACGGGCGCTATGGCGAGAATCCGAATCGGCTCTATAAGCACCAGCAGTTGCAGGTGATTTTAAAGCCTTCGCCTTCCGACATTATTGACCAATATCTGGGATCGCTGGAGGCGATCGGGATCGATCTGTCCAAGCACGATCTGAAGTTTGAAGAAGACAATTGGGAATCGCCGACTCTCGGCGCGTGGGGCATCGGCTGGCAGGTGATGATGGACGGACTGGAAATCACACAGTTCACGTATTTCCAGCAATGCGGCGGCATCGATCTGGATCTGGTGCCGGCGGAGATCACCTACGGAATGGAGCGGCTGGTGGCGTTCTTGCAGGATAAATCGAGCGTGTTCGATATCGACTGGACGCGGGATACGCAGTATGCCAAGGTACGCCACGCCGAAGAGTTGCAGCACTCGGTGTACAACTTCGAGATGGCGGATACGGAGATGCTGTGGCAGCTTTTCGCGCTGCATGAGAAGGAATGCCAGCGGTTGATTGACGCCTTCGCGGACTATCCGGATCAGGGACGGTTTCCGGTTCTGGCCGCCTATGACCAGGTTTTGAAGTGTTCGAACATATTTAACCTGCTGGACGCACGCGGAGCGATTTCGGTGACGGAGCGCGTGGGCGTGATCGGGCGCGTGCGGAAGCTGGCGGTGGGTGTGGCCGGGTTGTGGATGGCGCAGAACACTCCCGCAGTGGAAGAGGTGGCGTAGAAATGCCGGCGCTACCTTTATTGATTGAGATTGGAACGGAAGAGATTCCGGATTGGATGATCCGGCCGGCGCTGGGGAATTTCCGCGAGATGGTTGAGAAGGCGCTGGCCGAGGCGCGGCTAGGGGGTACGGTGCGGCTGGCGGAGGCGACTCCGCGGCGGCTGGCGCTGATTGTGGACGGCGTGCTGGACCGGCAGGAGGATTCCGAGGAACTGGCGATGGGGCCTCCCGCGGCGGCTGCCTATAAGGATGGAAAGCCGACAGGCGCGGCGCTGGGCTTCGCCAAGAAAAACGGCGTGGACGTTTCGGCGCTGTTTATCGAAAAAACATCCAAGGGCGATTATGTTGCGGTGCGGAAGAAGCTGGCCGGGGCCGATGCGAAGGCGATTCTGGCCGTACAACTGCCGCAAATCATTCTGAAGATCTACTTTCCCAAAACGATGTATTGGACGGGGAAGGGCGGGCCGCGGTTCATCCGGCCGATTCGTTGGATTGTGGCGATGCTGGGCGAAGACGTGATTCCCTTCACGCTGGCCGGGGTGGACGCGGGAAATGTATCGCAAGGGCACCGGCGGATGGGCGGAGTGTTCTCCGTTACGCCGGAGACGTATTGCTCGCAGCTTGCGGCAAACGGCGTGATTCTCTCGGCGGACGAACGGAAGCAGCGGATTCTGGATGGCATTGCCGCGCTGGTTGCGGGCAAAGGATTGTCCGTGAAGACGGATGAGGCGCTGCTGGAGACGCTGGTATTCCTCACGGAGTATCCCACGCCGATTCTGGGGAGTTTCGACGCGGGGTACTTGTCGCTGCCGGAAGAGGTGCTGATCACGGTGATGCGGCACCATCAGAAGTATTTTTCGGTGGAGGATGCCGCCGGCAAGCTGGCTCCGCATTTTGTGGCGGTGATGAACATTGCGGGCGATCCGGATGGAATTGTACGGCACGGCAACGAGCGCGTGCTGCGGGCGCGCTTCAACGATGCACGGTTCTTTTGGGAATTCGATCAGAAGAAGAAACTGGCCGACCGTGTGGATTCGCTGGCCAATGTGACGTTCCAGGCAAAGCTGGGATCCTATTTGGACAAAACGAAGCGGATGGTGGCGCTGGTGAGAGAATTGGGCGGAAGCGCCGCGGCGGAACGCGCGGCATTGCTTTCCAAATGCGATTTGACCACCGATATGGTGAAGGAGTTCACCGAACTACAGGGCGTGGTGGGCGGATTGTATGCGCGGGCGCAGGGCGAACCGGAGGCGGTGGCACAGGCGGTCTACGATCACTACAAGCCGGTGAGCATGGAGGATTCCATTCCTTCGACCGCGGAAGGCCGTGTGGTGGCGCTGGCCGACAAGATCGACACACTGCGCGGATGTTTTGGAATCGGGCTGATTCCGAGTGGATCGAAGGATCCGTTCGCGCTGCGGCGCGCGGCGCAGGGCGTGGTGAAGATTCTGGTGGAAGGAAAGATTGCGTTACCTCTGGCCACGGTGGCCGGCGGCGATGCGGCGTTGCACGAGTTTCTGCTCGACCGCGTGCGGTATTACTTCAAGGACGTGCGCGGGTTCGCCTATGACGAAGTGAACGCCGTTCTCGCGGCGGGATGCGAGAGTCTGCCGGATGTGGATGAGCGCATGGCGGCGATCCAGGCGGTGCGCCCGACGGCGGATTTCGAGCCGCTGGCGGCGAGCTTCAAGCGCATCAAGAACATTCTGCGGCAGGCGAATTTTGAGGCGGCGGGCGAGGTGGATGAAGCGCTGTTGGAACCGGGTCCGGAGACCGAGTTGTTTGCGGCGTTCGAGAGCGCGAAGACCCGGGTAGCGGCGTTGCGAGGGAACAAGGACTACCGCTCCGCGTTGAGCGTGATCGCCTCGCTTCGGCCGCAGGTGGATCGATTTTTCGACAAGGTGCTGGTGAATGCACCGGACGCGAAGGTGCGGCACAACCGGCTGACCCTGCTCGCGAACCTATTAACTGAGTTCTCTTCCATCTCCGATTTTTCGGAGATCGTGACCAGTTCTCAAGCTAGCTAAGGAGATAGCAAGACAAGTATGAGCAAGTACGTCTACTCGTTCGGCGGCGGGACCGCTGAAGGCGACGGCAAGATGAAATTCGTGCTCGGCGGCAAGGGCGCCAACCTCGCCGAGATGAGCCGCATCGGCGTTCCCGTGCCTCCGGGTTTCACCATCATTTGCGATGCCTGCAACGTTTATTTTCAGAACGGCAACAAGACGCCGCAGGAAATCAACACACAGATGTACGAGGCGCTCGGCATTCTGGAAGGGCAGATGGGCAAGAAGCTCGGCGACGCCGAGAATCCGCTGCTGGTGAGCGTCCGCAGCGGCGCTCCGTTTTCGATGCCGGGCATGATGGACACGATTCTCAACCTCGGCTTGAACGACCAGACGGTGGGCGGGTTGCTGAAGAAAACGAATAATCCGCGCTTTGCCTACGACAGCTATCGCCGCTTCATCCAGATGTACGGCAACGTCGTGCTGGATATCGAAAAGGATGAGTTCGAGCACATTTTCGATTCGAAGAAGAAGCAGCGCAAGGTGAAGCTGGACACGGAATTGACGGCGGAAGATCTGAAACAGGTCATCGACGAATACAAGGCGCTGGTGAAGAAAAAGACCGGCAAGCCGTTTCCGCAGGATACGCACAAGCAGTTGGAAGGCGCCCGCGATGCGGTGTTCCGTTCGTGGTTCAATGAGCGCGCGAAGTTCTACCGCAAGCAGAACAAGATTGAAGACACGCTGGGCACGGCGGTGAACGTGCAGTCGATGGTGTTCGGGAACATGGGCGATACATGCGCCACGGGCGTGGGCTTCACGCGCAATCCGGCGACGGGCGAGAACACCTTCTACGGCGAGTTTCTCGTGAACGCGCAGGGTGAGGATGTGGTGTCGGGCGTTCGCACGCCGCGCCCCATTTCCGAACTCGGCGAGGTGATGCCCGAGGCGTACCAGCAGTTGCGTGAGATCACCGCCATGCTGGAACGGCATTACCGCGACATTCAGGATTTCGAATTCACCATTGAAGACAACAAGCTGTGGATGCTGCAAACGCGCAACGGCAAGCGCACCGGTCCGGCGGCGGTTCGCATCGCGGTGGACATGGTGAACGAGTCGCTGATCACGAAGAAGGAAGCGGTGATGCGCGTCGATCCGGCGCAGCTCGACCAGTTGCTGCACCCGATGCTGGATCCGAAGGCGCTGAAGGATCTGACCAAGCTCGGCAAGGGGCTGCCGGCGTCGCCTGGCGCGGCTGTGGGCAAGATCGTGTTCACGGCCGATGAAGCGGTGACGCAATCGGCGAAGGCGCCGGTGGTGCTGGTCCGCAAGGAAACGGTGCCGGACGATATTCACGGCATGGAAGCGGCGAAGGGCATTTTGACTTCACGCGGCGGTATGACCAGCCATGCGGCGGTGGTGGCTCGCGGTATGGGCACGCCGTGCGTGGCGGGCGCCGAGTCGATCGGCGTGGATGAGCGCGCCAAGACGCTGACGGCGAGCGTGGGCGGCAAGAAGATCGTGCTGAAGGAAGGCGACTGGCTGTCGCTCGATGGGTCGACGGGCGAAATCTACGCCGGCCAGGCGGCGACCGTGGAAGCCGATCCGACTTCGGGGGTTCTGGCCACATTCATGAAGTGGGCCGATGAATTCCGCGGCGGCTTCGGCGTGCGCGCCAATGCCGATATTCCGCGCGATGCGAAGGTGGCCCGCAAGTTCGGCGCCGAGGGCATCGGCCTGTGCCGCACCGAGCACATGTTCTTCGGAGAAGACCGGCTGCCGCACGTGCAGGCGATGATTCTTTCGGACAACGAAAAGGACCGGCGCAAGGCGTTGCAGAAGCTGTTGCCGATGCAGCGCGCCGACTTCGCCGGGCTGTTCAAGGCGATGGACGGATTCCCGGTGGTGATCCGTACGCTCGATCCGCCATTGCATGAATTCGTGCCGAAGCGGGAAGAGCTGATGGTGGACATCGCGCGGTTGCCGCACGCCGATACGAAGCTGAAGAAGGAAATGGCTGCCCGCTACAAGATGACGGTGGGCGAATTGAAGAAGGGCCTGCCGGAGTTGCTCAAGCGCGTGGAAGAACTGCACGAGTTCAACCCGATGCTGGGGCATCGCGGCTGCCGTCTGGGCATCACGTATCCGGAGATCACGGAGATGCAGGCTCGGGCGATCTTCGAAGCCGCCGTGCAGGTGGCCAAGAAGGGCGTGAAGGTGATTCCGGAGGTGATGATTCCGCTCATCGGCAGCGTGCAGGAGTTGGAGAACCAGAAGGCGATCGTGAAAGCGGTGGCCGATGAAGTGCTGGCGAAGGCCGGCATGAAGAAGATGAAGTACATGATCGGGACGATGATCGAGATCCCGCGCGCGGCGTTGACGGCGGATCTGGTGGCCAAGGAAGCGGAGTTCTTCAGCTTCGGCACCAACGATCTGACGCAGACGACGATGGGCCTTTCGCGCGACGACTATACGAAGTTCTCGAAGGACTACGAAGCGCGGAAGATCTTCAAGGCCGATCCGTTCGCGGTGCTCGATCAGGAAGGCGTCGGCAAGCTGGTGGAGTACGCAGTGAAGAACGGGCGTGCGACGCGTCCGGATCTGGAAGTCGGCATCTGCGGCGAGCATGGCGGTGAGCCGAGTTCGGTGGAATTCTGCTACCGGGTTGGGATGAACTACGTGAGCTGCTCGCCGTACCGTGTGCCGATCGCGCGGTTGGCCGCGGCGCAGGCCGCGATCGCGGATAAGACGGAGGCTGCGCGGACGGCGTAGGCTTCGTTTCGTTTGGATGGGAGAGGCGGCCGGTTGCGTCCTTCGAGGCGCGCCGGCCGTTTCCGCTTTTTGGGTGTGTTGGTATAATGCCAACAATGAGCGACGCCCCGCTGGCGAGAAGTGCTGCGAAGCATCGGTTGAATGGGTGCCTTGATGAGGGGACAGCGATCTACACCAAACATTTCCGCGAGGAATTAGTGAACGACGGTTTCAGCATGGAGGACATACTGTTTGTCTGTAGATCGGGAACGATCCTGATGGAACCGGAACAGGACACCAAGTCGGGACATTGGAAGTACAGAATCGAAGGAAAAACGCTCGACATGCGTGGAGCGGCAATTGTCTTTACCCTGCGGCCCCAACAGGCCGTGCTGATAACGGTGTTTGAAAGGAAATAGAGATGTCGAGACTTCACGAATGCAGTAACTGTGGGGAGATGGCGCCTATCAGGTATGGAATGCACCGCTATGACGAAAGTGGCTTGTCCAATGTGGTTTTGCAAGGGGTGGGGATCGTGGAGTGTGGGAAATGTGGGAACTCAGATTTGATACTTCCCAGGCTCGCGAAGATCCATCAAGCCATCGCCGCAGCCTTAGCGAACAGTCCCGGCCGGCTGACGGGAGAACAATTGCGATTTCTGCGGAAGCATCTTGGGTTAAGCGGTGATGAGTTGGGGCACTATCTCCATACGGACAAGACGAAGATTTCGAAGTGGGAGCGAGGTGAGGACCGAATCGGACCGTCCAATGACCGCCTCATTCGGCTGCTTGCCGCTGCATTGGACAAGGAAATGCGCTCCCGTGTTTCCGCGATTGCTGAGCATCTGCCGCAAATCTCCGATGACCAGGGCAAGAATTGGGAACTGCATGTGGATGTGGTGGCTCTGACAACTACGTTTGTTGCTGTCTCGCGGGCGGCATAACGGCTCGAAAGCCCTTATTTCACGTTAGCCATACTTCATGGGCGCCATATTCCTCGCGGCGGAGTTCGCCGCGGCGGTGCATGTATTCGAGATGCGCCAGCACTTCGAAGACGGCGAAACGGTGATGGAACGGGGCGAGGGGACGGGACCACAAGTCCGAGACCAGGGCGTGGGCGGATTTCGGGCTTTCGCGGAGTGCGGCGCGGATCTGGGCGCAGCGGGCATCGTGGTGCTGCTTCGTTTTGCTGACGTAGCCTTGGAGATCGGAGAAGATTTTCCCGTGGCCGGGCAGGATGCGCTCGGCTTGGTAGGCGCCGATCCGGCCGAGTGACGTGTAGAACTCGCCGAGAGCGTCGCGGCCGGGGAGCCAGCCGATGTTCGGCGTGATCCACTGGAGTACGTGATCGCCCGACAATAGCGTCTTGCCGCGAGGGTCGTAGAGGCAGAGATGGCCGGGGGAGTGGCCGGGCGTGAGGATGAGTTCGAGGGGTCCGGCGGCGGTTTCGATGGTCTCATCGCCGGTGAGGATACGGTGGGGAATCAATTCCTGGAAATTGCGGCGGATGCGGTCGAATGAGGCTTCGATGCGTTCGATCAGCTCTGGCGGGACTCCGGCCTTATGCAGGACGGCATCGAGCCAGAGCGGCTTTGCGGCGCTGCGGGCGATGCGGGTGAGCTGATCGAGCTCGGCGGCGTGCATGTGAAGCGTCGCCCCCGTTTCTTCCAGCAGGCGTTTGGCTTGGCCGACGTGATCGGGATGCGTGTGGGTGAGGAAGATCTCGCGAATTGCCGTGAGCGGAACGCCGATGCGGTGGAGTTGCGCGGTGAGTTCGGCGTACGACTCCTCCGTGCCGAGACCGCAATCCACCAGCATGTAACCATCGCGGAGCGCCAGCAGATAGACATTGACGTGATCGAGTTCGAAAGGCAACGGCAGCGTAATCTGCCACACGCCATCGAGCACGGCGAGCGGTGTGTTCAGCATGAAACCGGCGTTGCGGTGGCGGATTCGTGCGAGTGATCGGCGTGGTAGGAACTGCGGACGAGCGGTCCGGCTTCGACGTGCGCGAAGCCGAGTTCCATGCCGATGGCCTTGAATTCGGCGAATTCCTCGGGGGTGACGTAACGGAAGATCGGGAGATGCTTGGGCGAGGGACGCAGATACTGGCCCAGGGTGACGATGTCCACGTTGTGGGCTTTGAGATCGCGCAGAACCTGGATGACTTCGTCGCGGGTTTCGCCAAGACCGAGCATGAGGCCGGATTTCACGGGGATTTCGGGATTGCACTGCTTGGCGAAAGCGAGCATGTCGAGGGAACGGGGATAGCGCGCACCGAGGCGAACCTGGCGGTACAGGCGGGGTACGGTCTCGGTGTTGTGATTGAGGACGTCGGGGCGGGCGTCCATGACGAGGCGCATGGCGTCGTGGGAGCCTTGAAAATCGGGGACGAGAACTTCCACTTTGCAGCCGGGCACGCGTTCGCGAATGGCCTGGATGGTCATGGCGAATAGCAGTGCGCCGCCGTCTTTGCGGTCATCCCGGTTGACGCTGGTGATGACGGCAAAGCGCAGGCCGAGGGTGGCCACGGCTTCCGCCACGCGGCGGGGTTCATCGAAATCCACTTCCAATGGCGCGCCTTTCTGGACGGCGCAGAATCCGCAGCGGCGCGTGCAGACGTTGCCGAGGATCATGAACGTGGCGGTGCGGTGATTCCAGCATTCGCCGACGTTGGGGCAGGCGGCGGATTCGCAGACCGTATGCAGTTGGAGGCGCTCGACGAGGCGTTTCAGATCGCGGTAGTTATCGCCCACGGGCGCGGGGGCGCGCAGCCAGTTCGGACGCTGCTGTTTCGGCTCGAGTTGTACCAGCACTCCCTTTATTGTAGCGTTCCGCCGTGGGCCTTCCCGTTGGAAGTGCGGTCGCGATAGACCTTGAGCACGGCCTCTTCCACCTCTTCGGGTGAGAGGTGGCTGGAGTCGATGTAAACGGCATCGTCAGCCTGGCGGAGCGGGGCTTCGCTGCGGGTGGAATCGCGCTCGTCGCGTTCACGGATTTCGGCGGCGACTTTGGCCAGGGTGGACGATACACCTTTGGCTTCGAGATCCTTGAGGCGGCGCGCGGCGCGCACGTCCACGCTGGCATCGAGGAAGATTTTTACCTGGGCGTTGGGAAAAACGTTGGTTCCAATGTCGCGTCCTTCCATGACGACACTGTGCGTTTCGCCCATTTCGCGCTGCTTTTCGACGAGGGCGCGGCGCACGGCCGGGACCGCGGAAACCTTCGATGCGGCGTCGGAGATTTGCTGGGTGCGGATGAGTCCGGTGATGTCTTCACCGTTGAGGCGGACGCCGGCGCCGCCGTCGGTGAGTTCGATCTGCGCGGCGCGAGCGAGTTGCTCCAGGCGGTGCATATCGTCGAGGGCGGTGTTGGTGCGCAGTGCCCAGAGGGCAACGGCGCGGTACATGGCTCCGGTATCGATGTAGAGGAAACCGAGGCGGGCGGCGAGGCGTTTGGCGATGGTGCTTTTGCCCGCACCGGCAGGGCCGTCGATGGCAATGATGATCTTACGGGAGGGCATGCAATCCTTCAGTGTAACGAAAGAGAAAGGGCTGCCCATCCTTTTCGGATGGACAGCCCTTGCGGTGTGTTTGCGAGTGAAGGCTAGTAAGCTGCGAAGAACACCTTGGTGGTGGCCTTCGAGAACCGGCCTTGCGAGTCGGTGACCGTCAGCTCGAACGTGTACTCGCCGAAGGCGAGCGGATCGAAGCGGACGGTGGGAGTCGCCGTGTCGCCGCCAAGCAGCAGTGCGGGCTGGCGTCCGACAGCTCTCCAGGAGAACCCGATCACGAGGCCCTCGGGATGGCGCGAGCGCGTGCCATCGAGACGGACTTCCTGATTGGTGGTGACTTGATTGGGTCCGGCGTCGGCGATCGGTCCGCCGGCGCCTTGCAACTGCGTGACCTTGACGTCGGCGCGGGCGATCTGCGAACCGCGGCGGCCGAAGGCGCGCAGGGTGTAGACGGTGTCGGCGACCGGGTTCACGGTGATGTTCCCGCTCGGTCCAACCACGCCCACTCCATCCAGCACCACTTCGGTTGCGCCTTCGACGCTCCACGTCAGCACAACGGGCGCGCCGGGACGCGGCGACGTCGTCGGGTTGGCGACGAAGCTGAGGATGCGCAGCGCAGGCAGCACGGTTACGGTTGCTTCCGCCGTCACCGTACCGGAGCCGTTGCGGGCCGTCAGCACATAGGTGGTGGTGGCGTTCGGCGTCACGTTGGTGCTGCCGGTGATGGCGACTTCACCCACGCTGCTGATGCTGACGTCGGTGGCATTCTCCACCTGCCAGACCAGCGACGCCTGTTCGCCGTTGACGATCTCCGCCGGTGCGGCGGTGAAGCGGACGATGCGAGGCATCGGGGCCGGGGTAACCCGCACCGCGACCTGCGCCGTCGCCTGGCCGAAGCGGTTGCGCGCGGTGATGACGTAGACGCTATTGCCGTCCGGTGTCACCGTTTGCGAGCCGCTTTGGGCCACGCCGCCAATCCCGCTGATCTCCACGGTGTCGGCGTTCTCCGTCTGCCAGTTGAGCGTTGTCGATTGGCCGGCCACCACGTTCATCGGCGATGCGGTGAAGAAGATCACCCTCGCTTCCGGACGCTGAACGGTCACGGTGACGGTTTCGCTGACCTCACCGCCGCGATTGCGCGCAGTGATCTTGTAGGTGGTGGTTTGATCGGGCGACACGTTGGTGGACCCGCCGCGCGTATCCACGTTGCCGATGCCGTCGATGGTGACTTGATCGGCGTTCTCCACGGCCCAGGTGAGCGTTGTGGCTTCACCGGCGCGGATCTGTTGCGGATTGGCGGTGAAGCGCGTGATACGGACCTGCGGGGTGCGCATTACGGAAACGTTAACGCGGGCAACCGAAGAGGCTCCCTTGTCGTCGGCGACATTCAGGCGGAAGGAGTAGCTTGCGCCTTCGGCGGCCGTGAAGGTGACCTTGGCGGTGTTCGCGCCGGAGAGCGAAACCGCGGGGCCACCGGTCTGAATCCACTGGAAGGTGATGGGATCGCCTTCCGGATCGTAGGAAGCCGAACCGTCGAGGGTCACTTGGCCGGGACTGATGCCGATCTGATCGGGGCCGGCATCGGCGACAGGAGCGTCGTTGCCGGTGCGAACCTTGCGGGTGATCAGCTCATAGCGGACACGAGGCACGTCCACAGGAACGGGGTGGGCGGCGGCTTTGAACTCCTTGGGGCGAATGAAATTGCCCAATTGGATACCCGCCACCACGCGCCCGTTGTGATTGCGCGCCAGCAGCGTTTCGTTCATCCCGCCCTCGATCGTGAACGCCCAGTAGTTGTTCATCGGGAAGACGAAGCGGAGTGTACCGCCCGGACGGTCCGCGCCGCCGTAGCTCTTGAGGTAGCCCAGGTTCCCTTCGAGGTAGACATCCTTATAGAGGCCGAGCGTCGTTTGCGCACCGATCTGATCGACGGCCTTCAGCACGGTCTCCATCGTAATGGTGCGGGTGAGCGCTTCTCTGGTCAGCACGCGGTTGTCGAGAAACGCTTTGGTGCCGAACAATCCGACCTTGCCGCGGCCGAAGATGTAATCGAGAGTCATGGCGCCCTGGCCGAGGGTGCCGCCGGCGCGGAGGTCGTTCAACTGCACGTTCTTGAAGCTGCTGAACAAGCCGCCCTGGAAGCTCTTATATCGGCTGACCAGGCCGAGGTCAAACTGGCCTTCCTTGCGGTCCCGGAAGTACAGGTATTCGCCCTGTCCCTGAAAGGCGAAGTGCTCCTGGAAGGGAGCGAAGTAGCGCGCCTTTCCCGAGAAGGTGAGCTTGCGGCTGTCGTCGATGCCGGCGTTGAGGCCGAGCAGGGCAAAGCGGGGCATGCGTGTTTTCTGGATGGCTTCGGTCGCCGATTTTTCCGTGATCGAGCTGACTTCGCTCGAACTGAGCGGCTTCGGCAGGCTGGCGATCGCCTTGTCCGTGGATTGCTGTGCGTTCTTCAAGGCGTCGACCTCCCGGCGGAGGGCGTCGTTCTCCTTCTTCATGTCGCGCAGCATCTGGGCGATTTCATCGAGGCGGTCGAGCTTGTCGAGCTTCTTGCTGATGGTGTCGCAGCATTCTTCCTGCTTCTTCATCGCGTCGGCAAGAGACTTCTGGAGGCTCTCGATGACGTCGCCGATGCCTCCATCGCCCACCACCTTGCCGTTGGCATCGGTGACCGTGATGTTGACGCGGCGATTCATGAAGCGCGCCTCGGCGGAAGTGCCGGGAACCTTCGGGTTGCGCTTGCCGCCACTGCTGGTGGAAATGCGCGAGGGATCGGCTCCGTACTTCTGGAGGAAATCCTTGACGGCCTGGGCGCGCTTGAGGCCGAGCGATTCGTTGGATTTGGCAGATCCACGATCATCCCCGTGGCCGACCAGGCTGACCTTATGGCCGGGGTTTTTCTTGAGTAGTTCCGCCAGCCGCAAGAGGCTGGGGTATCCATCCACTAAAACGGACGACCGGTATTCGAAGTTAATTTCTTCCCAATCGTCCTTGGATGCGGTGGTGGTATTGCCCTGGGCGAACAAAGTTGACGCAGCCAGAGCAAGCAGCGAAACTCGCCCACACAACCGGCGATTCATGTGTTGTTAATCCTCCTCGGAGAGAAATATGGTTTCGGCTCCAAATTGCAACATCCGCGAATGCGAACTCGCAGATATTGAGAAAGTGCCTGGGTTCGGGTAATTTTTTCCCGTTTTCGCTTGTCAGAGAGCTCTCAGAATACGAAAGTGCCTACACCTTTGCACGCAGGATGCCAGTCCGACCTATTCGATACCGGCCTCTTCCAATTCTTTGTAGAGCCGCGGCCGCGCGATCTCCATCCATCGTTCTGGGTTCCGTACGGGAAGGAATCCGTAGCGATCATAGAGACTCTGCGCGTCGCGCGTGACCAACATCCAGCGCCGAAAGCCCTGCAAACTCGGATGGGCTTTCACACTCTCCATTATCCACTTTGCCACACCTTGGCTGCGATATTCCGGGGCGACGAACACATCCGCCAGATAGCCGAAGGTGGCGAAGTCGGTGATGACTCTGGCCATGGCAATCTGGCTGGGGCCTGCGTAGACTCCGAAAACCAGAGAATTACGGACTCCCCTCGCCAGCGTTTCCCTTGGAATCGCTTCCGCCCAATAGGTTGTTTTGAGGAAGGCGTGCATTGTGTCGAGATGCAACAGGCGTGGGTTTGTGCTCAACAGCAGGCCGCCTTTGCGCCAGGCGGCGGGAAGCGGTTGGAGATCGGGCGGCTGCCAAGCGGTACGGGCGCCATCATCCCGCCCAACATCGTAGCTGTAGTATTCGCGGTAGAGATCGCCGCGGCGGCCGTAGCGGGTCACCAAAGCCCGGACGCCTTCGGCTCCGGGCAACCCGAGTTCGTTCAGCAAGGCATGGCAGACGTGCACCCAGAAGCAGGTCAGGGTCTCGTGATACTTGCCGGGATCGCCTCCGTGGTGGCGATTGAACCGCTGAATGCCCGTGCGTGCGGCGTCAATGGCGGCATCCACCGGCTTTGCCAGAAGGTAGGCTCCCGCCATCGCCACGTGGGCTGCGTGGGTCCATTGCTCCTTGGGAATGGCGCATTGCTCGAAGTCCGAAAGAAATGCCTGAAGGCTGGAATCGGTCACCAATTCCGGCGCCGTTGCATCGAAGATCATTCTTCCATGGTACGATAGATTCAAAGGTTAGTGATGGAAATTACGCTGGATTCAATAGACAAAGAAGCAATTCGCATTCTTTGCAAAAGAGGACGATCCACCTGGGCGGAGCTTGGAGAGCATCTGAAGCTGTCGCCACCGGCAGCGGCGGACCGCGTTCGGCGACTCGAGGAACGGGGAGTGATCAAGGGCTACGCCGCCGTGCTCGATCCGGAAGCGATTGGCAAGAAACTCACCGCATTCATTGCGGTGACACTGGCGGATCATTCGCTGCGCCACCGCTTTCTGGAAGTAATCGGGGAATTGACGCAAGTCGAGGAGTGCCATCACGTGGCGGGTGAGCACGATTTTCTGCTGAAGGTGCGCTGCCGGGACACGCGGGAACTGGACGGGTTGTTGACCGAGGATTTGAAGGGCAGGGCCGGGGCTGGGCGCACGCAAACTACCATAGTGCTGTCGACGCAGAAGGAGCAAACCGTTTCGCTGTAGGCGCGGTCAGTTCACAGCGAAGTTGACTTGGCGGCTGCTATCGGCCCACTGTTGGAGTTTCTCCTTCAAATCGGCGGGGTAGAACGGTTTTGCCAGGTAGTCGCTCATGCCGGCAGCGAGGCAACGCTCCCGGTCTTCGTCCATGGCATTGGCGGTGAGGCCGATGATGGGTAAATGGGCATAGCCGTCGCCCAAGGCACGGATGCGGCGCGTCGCCTCCAAGCCATCCATCACAGGCATCTGGCAATCCATCAGAATCAAGTCGAAGTGGGCTCTCGGCAGGAGGTCCAAAGCTTCATAGCCATTTCCGGCAATAGTGACCTGATAGTCGGCCTTTTCGAGGATGCGCTTGGTGAACATCTGATTGACCGGGTTGTCCTCAACGAGCAGGATGTGGCGAAGACCGTGGACAGGCAAACCTTGGGATTTGGCTGGTTCCTCGTTGACGGGCACGGCGGCGGAGAGCGGCAAGGTGAGGACAAACGTGGAGCCCTTTCCAAGAGTGCTGTCGGCGGTCAGATCGCCACCCATGGCCTTGGCCAATTCGAGAGAAATGGCAAGTCCGAGGCCTGTTCCGCCAAAGCGTCGCGAGGGCGAGGAATCCACCTGCACAAAGCGGTCGAAGATAGTTGCCAGCCGCTCCTTGGGGATGCCGATTCCGGTATCGGCAATCGACACTCTCCACAGTTTGGCCGCTTCCTCGACAGTGACCGTCAAGGTAACACTGCCGGCGTTGGTGAACTTGATGGCATTGCCGAGCAAGTTGTTCAGCACCTGGCGCAGACGGACCGGATCCACCAGCAGAGCGGGAGGCAATGTGTCGATACCGGCCGTACGCAACTCCAGGCCTTTCTCCATCGCTAGCGGGTGCAAACAACGTATCACCGAGGCGATGAGGGCCGCTGTATCGACCGGCTCCGGACGGATGACAGCCATCCCGGCCTCAATCTTGGAATAGTCGAGGATGTCGTTCACCACGCTCAACAGGGATTCGCCGGAAGCCTGGATCGCCGCCACCAATTCGCTCTGTTCGTCGTCCAGGCGAGTTGCCGCCAGGAGGGAGGTAAGGCCGATCACCCCCGTCATGGGGGTGCGGATCTCATGACTCATCGTGGCAAGGAAATCCGACTTGACGCGGCTTAACTGCTCGGCGGATTCCTTGGCTTTCTGTAGTTCCCGGGTGCGCTCCTCGACGCGGAGTTCCAGCTTGTGGTTGGCTGCCATGAGGCGGCGGTGATTGTAATAGATCCCCGCGGCGGCGATCGCGGCGGCAAGCAGGGCCAGTCCCAACTGGAAAGCGGCTGTCTGGTAGAAGAGGTGGGGGATGTGGAAGTCGAAGGCCACAAGAGACCCTTCCCAGGAAACGTCGTCGAGCGAGGATTGCACCTCAAAGCGATAGCGGCCCGGCGGAAGATTGGTATAGCGGGCTTCGCGCAGATCGCCTTCCACCCAATCGGCGTCGACTCCGCTCAGCCGGTAACGAAAATGGCACGCCTCTGCCGGACGAAGGGCGAGGGAATTGAATACCACCTGAAGCATTCGCGTTCCGGCGGGAACCTGGAGCTCGCGCGCCACGGGAAGCGGGGAGGCGTCGGCAAGGATCTTTTCCACCACCGTCCGTGAGCGCATGTTCTGGCGGCGCACTTCACGAGGATGGAATTGAATCAAGCCATGGAGGGAAGGCAGACAGATGCGGCCGTCCGGATGGCGGAAGCCGGAAGAGGAAGTAGCGAGTCCGAAGTTCAGGCTGGGCAAGCCGTGCGCCGCCCCGAACCGCCATAGATGGGGCGCCGGCCCCTGCTGCATGACGTGACGCAGTGCGGCGTCGCGCCGGACCATGACGATGCCCGCGCGCGTGGCGAGCCAAAGATAACCGTCCTGATCCGACTCGACGTGGAATACGAAATCGCCTCCAGCGATGGGGGCGGGCCACAGTTTTTTCGTGCTGCGCGAATAGGCGTACATGCCGCTGCTCGAGCCGAGCCAGACGATGTCATCGCCATCGAGACGCAAGGTGTAAAAGGTGGAATCGGGGATCGCGCTTGCAGGAACCGCCTGGCGGAGACGGCCGTCCTCCAGCACTTTGAGTCCTGCGCGCAGGCCCACCATCCAGATCGCGCCGCGGGTGTCCTGCGCCATGGAGCGCACGTTTGGCTCACTGGTCATGAGTGTCCCGCGCCAGACGCCGTCCGTCCGCGCGACACGATACACTCCGCTACCGGTGGATACCAGCGTGCCACCATCGCCTAGGGACAGGAGAGATGCATTTCGGTTGAAAAACAGCCTCTCGCCAAAGCGGACATCCTGCACTCCCTTGTTGTTGGCCCAAAGCAATGTGGAATCCGTGGCGGCGAGGATGCCCCCGTCCGGTGCGTCGGCGATGGCCAGGATGCGTCCGCGTCCCAGGCCTCCGATGGGTTTGGAAACGCCGTCGCGCCATTGAATGAGTCCGTTTTCGCGAGTGCCAATCCAGATAGCCCCATCCCGGCTGCGGTGGGCTGCATAGATCCATTTCTCTTCACGGAGCCATTCCTTGCCGATCTGCTCAAAGGCGGAACGCTGGAGACGGTGAAGGTGTCCGCTGTCCGTGCCGAACCAGAGGGAACCTTCGCGATCCTCAAGAAAAGCTGTAACAGCTTCTCCCGTACTGGCGGGGGGGAGCTTCAGTTCCGCCACGCGGCCTTCGAAGATGCGGAGGATGGACTTCGCCGCGCCAACCCAAACAGCGCCGGAACTATCCTGATACAGATCCCCGGTGAAGCCGTTCTGGCGGTCCGCCCCGAGCACCTCGACTGGGGCGGAGCGGTCCTTTTCCAAGACCTGGACCGAGCGCCAGGCGCCTATCCAGAGGCGGCCCTCGCGATCCTGGAGCAGCCGCTCAATACCGGACAGGCCGGTGTCGGCGCGTAGCCGCCAACGCCCTTCTTCGCAAAGCCAGACGCGGCCATCCATCGTAGCGACGTAGAATTGCAGGGCAGGGGCGACGTGAAACGCACGGACTTCCTTGGGATCGACTGCATCCTCCGTGCGGCACAAGCATCGTCGAGCCGATCCACCTTCCACGAGGAATAAACCCGATGGAGTGGCGACGCCGAGTTGGTTGGGCCGGGCGCCTTCCGCAATTTGCATGATGACGGGGCGATTGCCGGCAGGCACGGGTGGGACCTCCGTCATGACGCGAAATTGCGGAGCCGCCAGAGTGGCGAACGCGTCCGGTCTGCCCTCGTACAGCAATCCGCGATAAGAGCCGACCAGCAGTCTTCCGTCACGGGCGGCATACAGGCCGAAAAAGGAATTGTCGCGCTTTCCGGCAGCATGGCCGGGCTGAAAAACGTGAGGACGGTTACCGTCGAACCGGACCAGCCCGTTCATGGTGGCGAGCCAAAGGTAGCCATCCGCGGACTGCTCAATACGTTGGATACTCTCGTCCGGCACCCCTTCCCGAACGCCCCAGGTTTCGAGATTGAGGCGATCGAGCGGCACATGAGGGTCAAGAGCCACACAGGGCACGCTGGCGATGAAGCCGGCAGCCAACCACCTCACCAATATCCTCTGCCATTGCATGGATTGTTCTTCTTATCGGCTTATCGGCAGATTCGCGGAATTACCGCCACGGACGATGGCAATCATCGTTCCAGCGGCACCTTGCTTGAGATTTGTCTCAATCCTATTTTGCACCAAACTGCCTCTGGACTCATAGCAGTATAAGCGCTTACAAAAGTATGCAATTCCACCGGATTACCAATCGCGCCCGTGTACCACAGCGCGCAATAATCATCGATAATAAATGCTCCGCTCAAGTGATTTCGAATGGGCCCTGATTCTCCACGCGAAGTTCTCTTTGGCCCGATTCGGCGCGAATCAGAAAATAAACCGAACGCGGCGTGGCAGCCACCTGCATGTGGAATTCCGATTCGTCTCCGGTTTCGAGCAGTTCCTCCGTCACCAAACCACGCCTGGTGGACAAAACTTTCTGGTCCGAATCAATAAAATCGATCAATAATTGTAGCTGATGCAGCGATCGCTCGGATTCAACGACGAGTTTACCGTCGATCGTGGCAATATCTTCGGTGCGGTAGCAGCTTGCTTCGAGGATGCGCACGTCCAACGGCTTCGGGCGCTTGCCTTTCTTTTGCATGGCGGCGCACAATGAGGCAAGCATCAGCAGTAGAAAAGAGCGGCGCATCCTCCTATTGTAATCGCGCCCAGAAAGGCAGGTTTCGCGAAATGAGCCTCACCCGGCGGCATTGGATGGCGGGCACGGCGGCCCTGGCATCGGCGCAACAGAGCGCGGCGGCCAAGAACGTGGTGGTCAGCTCGAGCAACGGGCTGCGGGCTTGTACGAAAGCCATGGAGATGTTGCGTTCCGGCGCCGATACGCTCGATGCGGTCATCGCCGGCGTGAATATCAATGAGGAAGATCCGGATGACGATTCGGTGGGTTACGGCGGGCTTCCCAACGAAGAAGGAGTTGTGGAACTGGATGCCTGCGTGATGCACGGCCCGACGCGGCGGGCCGGGAGCGTTGCCAGTCTCCGCAATATCAAGACCCCTTCGAAGATCGCCAAACTGGTCATGGAGCAGACCGACCATATCATGCTGGTGGGCGAAGGAGCGCTGCGCTTTGCCAAGGCCTACGGCTTCCAGGAAGAGAACCTGCTGACCGAAAGGAGCCGGCTGGCATGGCTCGTGTGGAAGCGGGGAAGGCGCGACGCCAACGGGAACAACAACTGGACGGACGGACTGGACGCTCCCCCGGGCAAGCCTTCGGCGAGCTTGCGAGAGTGGTTCCCCGGCGCAAGCGAAGAGCTGCTGGCGTATGCATGGGACCGGGCGATGCATCCGCCCACCGGCACGATCAGTTGTCTTGGACGGAACGCGAAGGGCGAAATGTCCGGCGTCACCACCACCAGTGGCCTGGCGTGGAAGATACCGGGACGCGTGGGCGATTCGCCGATCATCGGCGCCGGGCTGTTTGTCGATCCGGACGTCGGGGCGGCGGGGTCGACGGGACGCGGCGAAGAGAACATCCGTGTCGCCGGCGCGCACACCATCGTGGAGAATATGCGGCACGGCATGAGTCCGAAGGAGGCCTGCCTCGATGCACTGAAGCGCATTTCCCGAAATTATGGCGACGATAGAGAGCGGCTGGCGAAATTCGACATCAACTTTTATGCATTGCGGAAAGACGGTGCGTTCGCCGGCGCATCGCTTTGGAATGGAGTCTACCGCCGCGGCCGGTTTCAGCCCCGTCAATTCACGGTCAACGATGGCGGTAAGAGCCGGTTGGAGGATTGCGTGTTTCTGTACGAGCGGCCCAAAGGATAGGCGCTGCGGTCTGGTGTGTCATAATCAGGCTGGGAATTCCAATATGCGCTACCGTACCGCCGTTGCTGCTGTTTTGCTGGCTGTCACCGTGTGGGCTGCCGACAAGAAACCCATCACCACCCGAGGAACCAACCGGGACGTGGAGATCACGGCCACCCTGCTGCTGAAGGCCGAGGAGATCAAGGCCGCGCTTGGCGCCGAACTCGGCAAAGACATCGTCGCCGTGGAGGTGGCGGTGCGACCCAAGAGCGGGAAGGAAATTACGCTCGCCGCCGATGATTTTCTGTTGCGCAGCTACAAGGACGGGCAGAAATCGAGCCCCTACGCAGCGTCGCAAATCGCCGGCAAGGGCGGATTGACGTTGACTGCGGTGCCGGCCGGCGGCGGGGGATTGATGAGCCAGAGCAACGGACCGGTTTGGGGCGGCGTCGGAGGAGGCATGCCGCAACGGCTGCCCGGCTCTGGACAAGGAATCGGCAACGCGCCGACAGATCCGGAATCCACCGAAGCCGTCGAGAAGGACACGAACAAAGAGAAGGACGATCCGTTGCTCGCCTTGCTGAAGAAAAAGGCGCTGCCGGAAGGCGAAACCAAGGACACCGTGAAAGGCTTCCTATACTTCCCTCTGGAAGGCAAGCATAAGGGGAAAGATCTGGCCTTGGTCTACGGCAACGGCGCATCGCGCATCATCATGGAGTTCCAACAATAAACCGAACTATGCGAATTTCCGAAATCGAGACTCCAGCGATTGTCGTCGATCTGGACATCATGGAGCGGAACCTGACGCGCGTGGCCGACTATGCGCGGGCCAATGACCTGAAGCTTCGTCCCCACACCAAGACGCACAAGATTCCGGCGCTGGCGCGCAAGCAAATGGATCTGGGCGCGGTGGGCATCACGGTGGCCAAGGTCGGCGAGGCGGAAGTGATGCTCCAGGCGAACCCCCCGGAACTGTACGTCGCCTACCCGGTGGTCGGCCATCGCAAACTGGAACGGCTGATGGAGGTGGCGCGCCGCACGAAACTGATGGTCGGCCTCGATAGCGTGTTCGCCGCGCGGCAGCTTTCCGACGCGGCGCGGCAAGCGCAGGTGGAAGTGGGGGTGCTGGCGGAAGTGGATGTCGGGTTGAATCGCGTCGGAGTCAACCCGGGCGAGCAATTGATCGCGCTCGGCAAGGCGATTCAGAATCAGCCGCGGCTGCGTCTGGAAGGCATCACGTTTTACCCCGGCCACATCAAGGCCGCCGATGAGTCGGCCGAGCCAGCCATCGAAGCCTTGTCGGCGCTGGTGCACCGCCTCACCGCGGAGTGGAAACGCGCCGGCCTGCCCTGCCACATCGTCAGTGGCGGCTCCACGCCGCTCCTGTTTCAATCGCACCGCATTGCGGGCATGACGGAGATCCGGCCGGGCACCTACATCTTCAACGATAAGAATACGTGGTTCATGGGCGCCTGCAAGCAGGAAGATTGCGCCGCCACCATCCTCACCACCGTCGTGTCGACGGCGCGGCCGGGGCAGATTATTATCGACGGCGGCTCGAAAACATTCTCCTCGGACCGCCTGGCGAATTCCTCCGAAGTGAGCTTCGGCTATTTCGTGGATGCGCCGGAAGCGGTGCTGGGCAAGATGAACGAGGAGCATGGCTTCGTGGATGTCAGAAACACGGGCCGCGATTTCTCCGTGGGAGACAGGCTGCGCGTCATCCCCAACCATATCTGTGTGGCGGTGAATCTGCATGAGCAGATCTATGGAGTGCGCGGCGATATCGTCGAATCGGTGTGGCCCGTGGCCGCTCGGGGAAAACTCCAGTAGTTTCGGGGGCTTCATGCGTTTCTGGATTCTGGCGATGAGTTTTGCGATTTCTGCTTTTGGCGCGGATCTGGAAGAGAAGGTAGAGCACGGGTACGCCGACAGTGGCGGCGTGAAGATCCACTATGCCCGGCTCGGTTCGGGACCGCTGGTGGTCATGATTCACGGGTTTCCCGATTTCTGGTATTCCTGGCGGCGCCAGATGGAAGCCTTGTCGGACAACTATCAGGTGGTGGCGATCGACCAGCGCGGCTACAACCTTTCGGACAAGCCGAAGGGAGTCGAAAATTACGACATGAAGCTTCTGGTGGGCGATGTGCTTGCCGTAATGCGGCATCTCGGCAAGGAAAAGGCGACCATCGTGGGGCACGATTGGGGCGGCGCCGTGGCATGGTCGCTGGCCATGTTCGCCCCGCAGGCGGTGGAGCGCCTGATCATTGTCAATCTGCCGCACATGAACGGGCTGCGGCGGGAACTTGCCGGCAATCCGGAACAGCAAAAGAACAGCCAGTATGCGCGTAACTTCCAGCGCGAAGGGGCGCATTTGAAACTGACGGCGGAGGGCCTCGCCGCCCTTGTGCCGGAGGCGGAGCGCGCGAAATATGTGGAGGCCTTTCGGAGGTCGGATTTCGAAGCAATGCTCCACTACTATAAGCGCAACTATCCGCGCGAGCCCTACACCGCGGATGGACCACCGGCGCCGAGTGTGAAAATGCCGGTGCTCCTGTTTCACGGCTTGAAGGACACCGCGCTGCTCTCCGACGCCTTGAACGGCACATGGAATTGGATCGATGCGCCGCTGACGCTGGTGACCATTCCCAATGCCGGCCACTGGTCGCATTGGGATGCCGCTGACTTGGTTTCGAAGACGATGAAGAGCTGGTTGGCGCAGTAGTCAGCGCGGCAGCGTCTTCCAATACACTTCCGGACGCTTTCCGGGACGCAGGTGCGGATTGGGCTCGACGAACTTCGCGTAGAGTTCCGGCCGGCGCGCACGGATATAGGAAGAGCCCGAGGCAAGCTGGAGTTTCTCCGGAATGAGAGTGGCAACGACGACTTCGTCCTCGAGCGAGCGGCACTCGGCCAGGATCTCTCCGAACGGATCGAGGATCATGGATCCACCCGGTTTGATGGTGCCGCCATCGACGCCGATCGGATTCGCGTAAACAGCGTACACTCCGTTTTCCCAGGCGCGCGCCGGGAGCCATCGCATAATCCAGCCGCGGCCCTTCGGGCCGTCGAACTCCTGCCGGCAGCGCACCGGATCGCGGCGGCGGTTGTGCCAGATCTCCGGGGCGACGATGCCCCGTCCGGGCATGGGCGAAGGCAGGCATCCCGTCACGTGGGGCATGAGGATCACCTCCGCGCCCAGCATGGCGGTCATACGCGGATTCTCGGGCAGATTGTTGTCGTAGCAGGTGAGCACACCAAAGCTCGTGCCGAGCGCGGCAAAGACAGTGTAGCTATCGCCGCAATCGATATGCTCACTGATGAACTCATGGATCTTGCGGTGTTTGGCGAGCAGGCCGCCGGCGCCCACCACAACCTGGCAATTGAAGAGCTGCCCGCCGCTGATTTCGACAAGGCCCGCCGAGACGATGGCGCCATGCCGCGCGGCAATCGCCTGAAGCGCCCGAACGCTGGCGCCGTCAGGCACACTCTCGGCCATCTCCTCCAATTGAGAACGGCTTAGCGTTTGGAGAAAGGTATAACCGGAGATGGAGCATTCGTGGAAGCACACCAGTTGTGCTCCTTGCGCGGCCGCCTGCGCCGTCAGCGCTTCGATGCGGGCCAAGTTGTAGTCTTTGTCTCCGTCCCGCGCTTCAAATTGCGCGGTGGCAATGCGTATGTCTTGATTCATCGAGGGTCACGCCGTAGCATACAATAGCAGTCGCTACGATGAAGAAAATTCTACTCTCCATTCTCGCAGTGATTCTGATCCTGATTGGCGGCGCGTATGCCTATGTGCGGATCGGTCTGCCGAAAACGGCGGAGCCGCGCGCCGGCAAGGTCGATACTTCGCCCGCGCGCGTGCAGCGCGGCAAGTACATTTTCGAAGTGGTTGCCGGATGCGCCGATTGCCATTCCGTGGTGGATGAGAAGCGCTTTGCGTTCCCCGTCGTGCCGGGCGGACTCGGGAAAGGAAGGCAGTTTCCTCCGCGCGGCGAAGGCGTACAGGTGGCGCCGAATCTGACTCCGGATGAGGAGACCGGCTCGGGGCGATGGACAGACGGTCAACTGATCCGGGCCATCCGCGAGGGCATCGGGCATGACGGCCGGCCGCTATTTCCTGGCATGCCGTACACGGAATACGCGCATATGAGCGATACGGATGTGGAAGCGGTGGTCGCCTATATCCGCACCATTCCACCGGTATCGAACAAACTGCCGGGATCGCGGATCGCTTTTCCCATGAACCTCATCATGCGTATGGTGCCGGCCCCTGTGGGAAGCGTGGCGGAGGTGAATCCATCCGATCCGGTGGCCTACGGAGCGTATCTGACGAAGATCTCCGGATGCCAGTTTTGCCATACGCCGTTCGTGAAGGGACAGACAGTGAAGGAGAAGCTGTTCGCCGGCGGACATGAGTTCGAAATTGCCCCGGGAGCCCGCGCCGTCAGCGTGAATCTCACCCCCGAGCCCAAGACGGGCATCGGCACGATGACCGAGGCCCAGTTCCTGGACAAGTTCTATCAGTACAAAGAGTACGTCGAGAAAGGTGCGCCGGAAATCCGGCCGGAGTTGAACACCGTAATGCCGTGGCTCGGCCTGGCCCGGATGGAGCCGTCCGACCTGAAGGCGATTTATGCGTATCTGCGGACCGTGCCTGCGGTGGAGAACGCAGTCGTCAGCCACCCCGACGCACCGGAAAACAAGCGCTAGCTGATTTCGCTCATGGCGGCGAACAAAGCGCCGCGCGCGGTGGAATAGAGCGGTTGCTCGGCGATGCGCACCTCCGCGATGGCCAGCGGGAAATTGGCCGCTTCAAGCGCCTTGGCGAACCGGTCGCGGAAGCCTTTCGGCATGACGGTTCCGCCGCTGAGCACAAGCGGAATGGGCCGGCCGAGGCGCGGAATGGTCTTTGTGCTGGAGAAGGCTTCCACCATACCGTTTACCAGCGCCTGAATCATGTCGTCGTAATAAACGCTGAGCACCTGCTGTACTTTGTCGGTGAAGTGTCCGTTGAAATGGAAGCCGGTTTCCTTGGCGATCCGCACGCGGGTGGCAAGTTCTCCCGTGGCCGTCGCGGCGCTGCCGTCGATATAGTCCCCGGCTTTCGGAATCGAGAAAGAAAGCACAGGAACCGAGAGGTAGGCAAGGCAGACGTTGCAAAGCCCGCCGCCGCAACTGATGCCGATACCGGTGTAGTTGGAAGATTCCAACTCTCCGTAGATCACCGCAAGCCCTTCGTTGATGCTTTGCACATCGTGGCCGAGGCTGCTGAGAATCTGCCGGATGGTCGCCTCGTGATAGGTGGTGTTCTCGCTCGAGCCAAGCGGCGGAGCGGGAACGCTGAAATAGATCTTGCTGGCGGGAGTCCCGGCCAGCAGGCTCTTGAAGATTTCCCCCAACTGCGCTTCGGACTCGGGCTCGCCCGGATTGAGGACTCCGGCACGCATGGGACGGCGGGTTTCGCGGCCCAGCAGATCGGCGAAGCGCTCCGATTCATTGCCGTGGACCACCAACTCGCCGGACTGGACCGTATAGGGCACGTTCTCTTTCTTCAGCACCCCTTCGGTGATCTTCGAATAGGGGATGCGGACAAAGGCGTTCAGTTGAGAGTCGAATGTGTAGTCGGCGCCGTTTTTCTTTGCCAGTACGATGCGGCTGGTGCCGGCGTCCAGACCGAGGGCTGTCTGTTTCTCTTTGCTCATCGTTTCATTTCTCCTGTGCGATCGCGAGGTCAAATTCCGTTATCCTGCTGTTTGCGCCAGATGGCGATGTAGTCCCGGAAGCGGCGTTGCAGTTCGGGCCGCCGCAAGGCTTGGTTTTGCAGTTGTTTTTCGCCGGCCTGCAGACTGAGCCGCAGTTCGGGTTCGATTCTATCCCAATACACGCTGTCATAGGCAAAGCCGAAGAGCAGCATGCTGGGCGGAGGGATGCGGTAGTTGTCGGGGAGACCGAATGCAGCGTACGGGAACCCGGCGCCAAGGTCGGTATGGTTGCCGATCTTCATGTTGTCGGGGTTCACCGACACTTGGCCGTGCGTGGTGCAGTTTTCGGCCGGAATATCGTAGCGGGCGCGCAGCATGTCGGTGAGGATGCGGCCGGCGTGGATTTGCGCGGGGTTGACGGCGTCTTCGCCGCTTTGGGGCTGCGTCTGCGCTTCGAACGCCACCCCAAGGAAGCTGTCGTTGAGGTTGACGTAGACCCAGTCCCGGTCGGCCCACACCGACCATCCGGCGTGGTTGGCCACGCGGTCTTCCTCCACCACCCGGTGCACACGTCCGAAACGGTCAATGAGGTAGTGGTACGACTTTCGGTTGCGCACGTATTCGAGCAATTTCGTTCCCGCAAACTGGATCGCTCGATTCGAGGACGGCTGAAAGGGAAAAAGTTCGCTTTCCGTGGTGTGGTAGACGATGCCCGCCGGGGCGGTGCGGCGGGCAGTGTTGGGGTCAGGCTCCTGGCGCCAAGTTTCCGGCTTGTGGCGGGGAAGCGGGATGTAGCGGCGCGGTGTGTGCGTGGCGGCCCCGGCCGCTTCGATGCGCAAGCCATTGCTGTAGATTTCGTAGCCGTTCTTCTGTTCCACAATCCAGATCTGCTGTTTTACGCTCGCCGAGGGTGCGGATTTCATCTTGCGGGCTTGGCCGCGCAAATCCCGGGGAGCGGCGGCCGGCTTCGAAGCACTCGTGATGGCCGGCCAGTACAGCACCACCGCGACAGTAACCACTGCGGTGAGGATAGCGGCCCTTGCCGGAGTGAGCACCCATCGCATCGGGGAAAGCGGAGCATAACGGCGGAGATACCCCAGACGGGTAACGGGGTCTTTGATCTGACCTGCCCGCCAGTGGAGCCAGACGCTCATCCAACTCGCGGGCGGCCTTCCGTACTGCTTGGGCATCGCACTCCCTGCCTGACATTGGAGTGTCCGCCGGGCACACTAGTTCTCAGCGAAATACTCCACCAATGGGAATCGGCCGCCTTGGGGAAAAACCTTTAGGGTGTCAGCCGCTTTGCCCCAATCTTACCACGACAAAGACACCAGTGAGGACCAGAGCGGTTCCGGCGAAGAGGCTGGCCGGGACAGCCTCGTGAAACACTTGCGAACTCAGGAATACGCCGCAGATCGGCACCAAGAAGGCAAACATCGACAGGGTTCCGGCCGCATGTTTCTTCAGCAGTTCCGCCCAGCCGATGAAGCAAATGCCCGCGACCACCACACCTTGATACAGAATGGCGGCGGCTGCTTCCCAACGCAAGGGCCCCGAGGTGGGAGGTTCCGTCAGCGCGGCGCCGGCCAGAAACAGGGGGATCGAGATCCCCATCTGCCAGACAACGCTGCGCACGGGATGGATGCTTTGCACCAGCCACCGGGTGTAAACCTGACGAATCCCCAGCAGCAGTGACGACGCAACGATCACCAGATTGCCGGCCAGCGGGTGCGGGGCGAGCGAGGGATCGGGCGTGCCCAGCGCCAGCCAGGCCACTCCAGCAACCGCCAGCGTGAGGCCAAGGATGCGGATCCCCGTCAGCGGCTCCTCGTGGATGTGAGATTGGGAGTACTTCGCAGCCACGTGCCCGGTGAGATTGGCAAACACCGAATAGGCATTCAGAATGACGACGGCGAATCCGGGCGAAGTGAGGGACGTGCCGATGTTGAGCAGCGCAATTTGCGCCGTGAACAAAATGCCCAGAATCGCCAGCGGCATGCGTTCCGAACGCTGGGAAAGTATGGGGATGCCGCGCCATCGCGCCCATAGGATGACGAAGGCGATGCCCGCAAGCATGCGCCAGAACGCGCTCCAAATCGGAGGCAGACTGGCCAGTCCCACGCGGATGGAGACGATGTTCCCACCCCAAAGGAACGAGATGAGAAAAGCTGCCGCGGCACTGGCGATTCCGATGGGCTGAGGCTTCCGCAACCTGTTATTTTATCGCCCCGGACAACAGAAAAAGCCCCGGACTACGCCGGGGCTTCCTGAGAGAGGAAATACAGCAGTTAGCTGAGGCGCTTGCGCCCCCACAGCCCGATTCCCAGCAAGCCTGCGCCCATCAGAGCCAGCGAGGCAGGCTCGGGGACTGTCTCGTCGCCGGTGGGGCTGCCATTCACAACGTCGTTGCCGCAGGTGGCCGAAGCGAAGTGCAGCAGAGTGCCGCTATCGCCGAGGGAGTTGAGAAAGTCCGTTGAAGTCGTGGTGAAGTTGATGAGAACTTCAATCTCGTAGGGGCTGTTGGCCAGGCTCACATTTCGAGTTCCCGAGCCGGAGTTTAGCTGAGTGGCGCCCGTCGAGTTGCCCCATACGTATTCATTTGGCCGGTAGGTTCCGCCCGATGGGTTGCCAAGCACCGTGGATGCCGTCAAGAAGCTGGTGACGGAATAAAGGTTCGCCATCGTCATTCCGCCCGCGCCGGGGGCCGTGTTGTTGTGGGAGATGAGCGGAATCGCCCAGAGATTGGAGCCGTTGGAGATCAACACGTCGCCCGGGTTGACAGCCGGAAAACCGCTCAAAGTGATGGGAGACAGAGTGGTATCCCCACCATTGTTTCCATAGTTCATGCGAACAACCACCGTCACGTCGTTCCCGGTGTTGCTGATCTGGACGTAATTAATGTCGAAGGACCGAAGTTTCCCGATCACATCGCCGTTGCTCGAACCCGTGTTGCCGGGACCGGCGTATGCGTCAATAGCGACGATCGAAGCTGCCGGGGCAAGACCAGCCATTCCCAAGGCTAGTGCCATCCATAAAACCATCTTCATGTCTAGTTGAGTTCCTCCATTTGTAACCTGCATTTACAATCTCATGCGGTTGCAAGGGGTGGAAATGAACAAAAGGTTGGTCTGGTACCGGAACAGGAGCGGACTATTTCCAGATCTCCAGTACTAATACTGTATTCGGTGAATTCGATAACAGCCTTAGCGTGTTTCACTTACGAGTCGGCTTAGACAAGCCGGTAAGCGATGGCCGCGCCGGCATAGGCGAGAAAACTCATATAAGAAAATTGCAGAATGGGCCACTTCCACCCGCCCGTTTCGCGCCGGACCACCGCAAGCGTAGACATGCACTGCATGGCAAACGCGAAGAAAACGAGAAGAGCCACCGCGCCACCGAGGGTGAGATCCTTCTGTAGCGCCTGCTGCAAGCCGGCGGAGTCCTCTGTCGCTTCGCCTTCAATACCGTAGATGGTACCCAATGTGCCCACGATGACTTCTCTGGCGGCGAGCGATGTGATTAGTCCGATTCCGATCTTCCAGTTGAATCCCAAGGGTTCAATCAGCGGCTCCACGGCACGGCCCACCGTGCCCGCGACACTATCTTCAATGGCGGGCGGCTTTCCATCTTTCAGAGGGAGATGGGCCATCACCCACAACAGCACGGCAACGGTGAGAATGACCGTGCCGGCGCGTTTGAGGAATGCCAGGGCTCTATCGAAGAGCCGTAGCCCGATGCCGCGGAGCGTAGGCCAGCGGTACGGCGGCATTTCGAGAAGAAAAGGAGTGCGGTCGCTTTTCAGAATCGAGGATTTCAGTGCCCGGGCTGTGGCCACGGCCGCCAGAAAACCGAGCAGATAGAGGCCGAGCATGGCGGCTGCGCGCGTGCCCAGAAACGGGCCGAGAAGCGGCTTTTCCGGCAGAAATGCGGCGATGATGAGCGTGTAGACGGGCAACCGCGCCGAGCACGTCATGAACGGAGCAATGAGGATGGTGGCGATGCGATCCCGCTTGTTTTCGATGGTGCGCGTGGCCATGATGGCCGGCACCGCACAGGCGTAGGCGGACAATAGTGGGATGAACGACTTGCCTTGCAGTCCCACCTTGGCCATCGTGCGGTCGGCGATGAGCGCCGCCCGCGCCAGATAGCCCGAGTCTTCCAGAATCCCGATGAAAAGAAACAGGAGCAGGATCTGGGGCAGGAAGACCACCACCGAGCCTACACCGCCCCATACCCCCTCAATCAGCAGATCGCGCCACCACGCCTCGGGAAGGTGAGTGGCGAGCCATGCGCCGGAAGAGGCGATCATTGCTTCCACGCCGTTCATCAGAGGCTCGGCGCCCGTGAACATTACTTGAAAGACGATCACAACCAGGGCCAGGAAGACGAGAGGGCCGGCGATCGGGTGCAGGAACAGCCCGTCCAGGCGCCGCGTCCAGATGGGTGGCGCGGGAGGACGGTATTCCGCTTGCGTGCCCACTTTGGCCGACCACTGCCGGCACCGCGGGACATCCTGAAGCACAGGCAGTTCGACCGGCTTGGGAACGGCAAATTGACCTGCAAGGAAGTTGCGAACAGTGTCCACGCCTTCCCCTTTCGCGGCGCTGGCAAGGAGCACTGGGGCGCCCAATTGGGACGCGAGTTTTTCCGTGTCCACCGAGCCGCCGCGCGAGGCAAGATCGTCGGCCATGTTCAGAACGACGATGGTCGGTGTGCCGGTGGCGAGTACGGGGGCAGCCAGCATCAGGTGGCGGCCGAGGTTGGTCGAGTCCAGGACGAGCAGGATCGCATCCGGCTTGCCAATCCCCTCCACTTCGCCCAGCAGGGCGTCACGAGTAATACGTTCGTCTTCGGTGCGCGGATCCAGGCTGTAGACGCCGGGCAGATCGATCAACTCCACCTCCACGCCGTTGGGAAGGCGCGTGATGCCCGTGTGGTGCTCCACGGTAACACCAGGAAAATTAGCGACTTTCTGGCGTAGTCCGGTGAGAGCATTAAATAGCGTCGATTTGCCGGCGTTGGGAGGCCCAACGAGGGCCACGGTCCGATGGTGCCCGGAGCGTCGCGCTCGGGAAGAGGATGGGGCGCAATGTGCGTTGCCGCTCATGGGAGTGGCTTTACTTGCCGTGCCGGATTTTGACGTGCCGGGCTGTTTCCTTGCGTAGTGCGACTTCAGACCCGTCCACGCGGAATACCCGAGGGCAGCCCCCCGGAGCGCACCGGCCGGCGGAGATCACATGGCCGGGCAGAAAGCCCATTTCCATGAGGCGGCGCGACATGTCCTCGGGCAGATCGAGCTGGTCAAGAATCGCTTCCTCGCCTTCGTGCATTTCCGCGAGGGTGCGCGATAGCGATGGACGCCGGTGGTGCATCTTATTGAAACTGAGTTGCAGCACGCTTTCAGTATGCTCCTGGGCGAGGGGGTTGTCAAGTTGCGGACGGGGCAACGGGGGTTGCCATGCGCGATGCGAGGCAGAGTCCGGACGGCAGTGGCGCCTCGATATGGACTTCTTCTCCCGTCACAGGGTGGTGGAATTTCAGAACTTGGGCGTGCAGGAAATATCCTCCATCCCCGGGGAGGCCGGGCCCATTCGCAAGAGGCTGGCCGGTGGCGTCATACAGAGGATCCCCAACCAGCGGATGGCCGATGGACGCCAGATGGATTCGGATTTGATGCGGGCGGCCCGAACCGAGGGTTACCTCGAATGTTGTAGTGCCCTCGCTGCGTGAGATCACCCTCGCCAAGGATTTCGACGGTTTGCCGCTAGGGGCGGCGGCCCACACGCAACCGGTGCGCGGGTGCGGTACCAGCCCGATGGGTGTGAGGATTTCGTAGGTGTCCTGCTGTGCCACGTTTTGAGCCAGAGCTCGGTAGATTTTTTCAACCTTCGCCGTGTTCCAGTTTGCCGATAGCTGAGAGGCCGCCTGCCGTGTCTTGGCGAAGAGGACGATGCCGGTGGTGGCCCGGCCCAACCGGTGGACAGGGTTTGCATTGGCGTATTGCGCTCGCACCATGCGCAGGAGCGTGTTCTCCAGGAAGCCGCCGCCGGGGAGGGTCGGCAGCCCGCTGGGTTTGTTCACCGCCAACAAATGGGCATCCTCAAATAGAACTTCGAAGTGCCGCGGGGCATCTGGTTCGATCCAGGGGGGACGGCTCCAGACCAGTGTTTGGCCTGAAGCGATCGATTCGCTCCCATCGGCGATGACGCCGTTCAAGGTGACTTCGCCGTTGTTCAGTCTTTGTTGCCAGGCTTCCCGCGATGAGTGGGGATAAACGCTTACCAGATGGGTGAGCAGGGTTTGCCCATGGTGCTTGCCGCCGATGCTTGAGGTGTAGGCATAGCCTCGGTTGAGCATGGTTTCAGTGTAGAACCGCCTTCCGTTTACAAGCCATCCAGAAATACAATCGCTTCCATCTCATGCACTTAGCCTGCCCACCGGCTCGCCACCCCCACCCCGCCAGTCCATAATAGTGGCAGACACGAGCGTATGGAAGCCAGCCGCCGGCATGGTGATCGCCAACCCGCCGGTTGCGCCTCCGGAACCTATTGATAGAAAGTAAGTTACAAAAAATTCAAGAAACGAACCTGAGACCCCGCCGGCACAGTGAGCGCGCAGTGGGCGGGATCGTGGCGGTATCCCGCGCTGGCCCCGCTGCTCTCGCTGCTCTGGGTGGAGAGGTTCACGCCGCGGAATTGTGATAGACTTTTCGCCAGCATCACTCTGGGAGGAGTGTATCCATGCGCAAGTCATTGATCGCGATTGGTATTGCTGTCGCCGCGCTGGCTGTGGCAGGTACGGAGCCGAAGCAGAAAGAGTTTACCGCCATGCAGAAGCGGTGGTGGGCCTTTCAGCCGTTGTCGAAGCCTGC
>CAYOBO010000007.1:54843-91627 GCA_964402295.1 uncultured Candidatus Solibacter sp.
CTGGCCTCGGAACACTATGGCGAGCGCTGGGCGCGGCACTGGCTGGATCTGGCCCGCTACTCCGATTCGGAAGGGTTCAAAGCCGACGAAACACGGCCCAATATCTGGCGCTACCGCGATTACGTGATTCGCTCCTTCAATGAAGACAAGCCATACGACCGCTTCGTGAAGGAGCAGATTGCCGGCGATGAGTTGTATCCCAACGATCCGCAGGCGCTGGTGGCCACCGGATTCAACCGGCATTTTCCCGATGAATCGAATGCGCGGAACCTCATGCAGCGGCGGCAGGAGTTGTTGCAGGATGTGACGGATGTAGTGGGCGTGACCTTCATGGGGCTCACCATGGGCTGCGCCAAGTGCCACGATCACAAGTTCGATCCGATCCTTCAGAAGGATTACTACCGGCTCCAGGCGTTCTTCGCCAATACGCGGATTGAGGACTCGCTGCCTTTGGTGAGCAACGCCGAAAAGCAGGCCTACGCCCAGAAGCGCGCGGTTTGGGAAGAGCAGACCAAGGAGATTCGGGCCGAGATCGCCAAGCTGATCGAGCCGGTGCGCAAGCAATTCTGGAAAGAGGGCTACGACAAGTTCCCGCCCGAAGTACAGGCCGCGTTGGATGTGCCGGCCGGCGAGCGGAATCCGTTCCAGTGGCACATGTACTACAAGGCGCGGCCGCAGGTGGAACTCACCGACGAGGCCGCCGCGAAGAAGCTGAAGGGCGATGCGCTGCGGCAATACAAAGCGCTACAGGTGGAATTGGCGAAGTTCGATTCCATCAAACCCGCCGATTTGCCGATTGCGCAGACGATGATCGACAACGAGAGCGATGCGCCGAAGACCCATGTGCTTGCGGTGGGCAACTATGCCGCCCCGCAATACGAAGTCGAGCCGGGGTTCCTTTCGATTCTGGATCCGGCGCCGGCGAAGATTACCAAGGCTGCGACGGGGTCGGGGCGGCGGTCGGCGCTGGCCAACTGGCTGGCAGATGCGAAGAACCCGCTATCGACTCGGGTGATCGTGAACCGCGTATGGCACTATCATTTCGGGCGCGGCATCGTCGGCACGCCGAGCGACTTTGGCGTCATGGGCGAAAGGCCGTCGCATCCGGAACTGCTCGATTACCTGACTACGGCCTTTACGGAGAATGGCTGGAGCTTGAAGAAGCTGCACCGCATGATTCTGCTCTCGGCGACGTATCGGCAATCGTCCAGCTATAACGAAGTGGCGGCGAAGGTGGATCCCGAAAACAAGCTGTTCTGGCGTTTCCAGCGCCGGCGGTTGGAAGGGGAAACCGTGCGCGATGCCATTTTGCAGGTTTCCGGAGCGTTGAACACGAAGATGTACGGGCCGGGCGTGTTCCCGCCCCTGCCTCCGGGCATGGTGACCCGCGGTGGATGGAAAACCGAGGAGGATACATCCGAATCGAACCGCCGCTCCGTATATGTATTCGTGAGGCGCAACACGCGGTATCCGATGTTCGAGTCGTTCGACATGCCGGACACGCATGAATCGTGTGCGCGCCGGAATAACACCGTATCCGCGGGGCAAGCGTTGGAGTTGTTGAACAACGAACTGGTTCTCGGTTGGGCGAGGGATCTCGCCAAGCGCGTGCAGAACGATGCCGGCATGAGCGAGGCATCTCAGGTGGAGCGGGCCTGGAAGCTTGTTTATTCAAGGGCGCCCCAGGCCGAGGAAACGAACGCTGCCCTCGATTTCCTGAAGCAGCACGATCGGATTACGGGCAATCGCCAGGCCAGCATGGTGGATCTCTGTCACATGCTGCTGAACTCGAATGAGTTCCTGCATATGAATTGAGGAGATACGGACATGCTGAAACAAATGACCCATCGCTGGCAGGTACGGAGCAGGCGCGAATTTTTCACGCAGGCAGGGTCGGGATTGGCGGGATTGGCGCTGGCATCGATGCTGGCCGAGGACCGCGCCGCGGGGGCCCCTAAGGCGGACCCGCTCGCGCCACGCCAGCCTCATCACAAGCCGATGGCGAAATCGGTCATCTGGCTGTTCATGGAAGGCGGGCCTTCCCACATCGACTTGTTCGACCCGAAACCGGCACTGGACAAGCTCGACGGGCAGCCCATGCCCGCCTCCTTCGGGCGGCCCATCACGGCGATGGGCACGGCGAATAACACCATCATGCGCTCGCAACGCAAGTGGAAGCAGCACGGGCAGAGCGGATTGTGGATCTCCGACTGGTATCCACACATTGCCCAGCATGCCGATTCGCTCGCCGTCATTCGCAGTTGCAAGGCCGATGGCTTGAATCACGTCGGCTCGGTGTGCCAGATGAACACCGGGGATATCCTGGCCGGACGTCCGTCGTTGGGCGCCTGGACCACCTACGGGCTGGGCAGCGCGAACCGCAATCTGCCGTCATTTGTCGTGCTGCTCGATGACCGCGAAGTGATCGGCGGGCCGAAAAACTGGTCCTCGGGATTCCTGCCCGCCACGTTCCAAGGCACGCAGTTCCGGACGGGCGATACTCCGATCCTGCACCTCGGTAACCCGAAGGGGATTTCCAGGGAACAGCAGCGCAGCAAGCTCAATTTTCTGAAAGAGCTCAATGAGCGCTGGAGCGCGGACAAGCAGGAAGACACGGAACTCGATGCACGGGTTCGCGCCTATGAGCTGGCCTATCAGATGCAGGCCGCGGGTCCGGAGGCCGTCGATTTGACGAAGGAGTCGGAAGCGACTCGGAAGCTCTACGGGATGGACGATCCGGAGTTGGAAACCTTCGGCCGGAACTGTCTGCTCGCGCGCCGGCTGGTGGAGCGCGGAGTTCGTTTTGTCGAGCTGTACTGCGGCTCCGGCTCGGGCTGGGATGCGCACAGCAAGATCGAGGCGAATCATTCGAAGTGGTGCCGCGTGTCGGACCGCCCGATTGCCGGGCTGCTGACGGACCTCAAGTCGCGCGGGCTGCTCGATGAGACGCTCATCGTTTGGGGTGGTGAGTTCGGGCGCACGCCGTTCAATGAGAAGGGCGATGGCCGCGATCACAATCCCTGGGGATTTACTATTTTCATGGCGGGCGCCGGGTTGAAAACCGGGCAAGCCATTGGAACAACCGATGAGATCGGACTGCGGGCCGTGGACAACCCCTATCATGTGCACGATATCCATGCGACGATACTGCACACGCTGGGATTGAACCATGAACGGACAACGTACATGCACAATGGACGTGCCGAGCGGCCCACATTGACCGATGGGAAGCTCATCAAGGAATTATTTGCTTGAACTTTCTGCTCTCGCTGATTCTCGCGGCCATCGATGCGCGCACCGAAGTTGGTTTGGTGGAACGCCTCAAACGCCGGGAAAGTGCAGCGATGGGCGAGTTGTACGATCGCTACGGGAAGCTGGTCTACTCGGTAATCTTTCGCATTGTGCGCGAGCAGTCGATTGCCGAGGACCTGGCGCAGGAAGCGTTTCTGCGGGTGTGGAACCGGGTGCAGTTCTTCGATGCGGAGAAAGGTGCGCTGGGGCCTTGGGTGCTGGCGGTGGCGCGGAACCGGGCGATCGATCATCTGCGCAGCGCCGCCGGGCGGATGAGCGGGAAGGCTACGGATCTCGATGGGCCGCTGGAGCATCCGGCGGCGTTCGTCAATCTGGAACGGGATATCATGAACAGCGACCGCGCGCGCCTGCTGCGGGCTGCCATGGAAAAGCTGAACGCCAAGCAGCGCGAAGTGATCGAACTGGCGTATTACGAAGGGCTGTCGCAATCGGAGATGGCGGAACGCATGAATCAACCCCTGGGCACGGTCAAGTCCTGGGTGCGAACAGCTCTCAAAATCTTGAGGAGTGAATTGGAGGAGGTCGTCTCGGTATGAGCGCACAAGAAGACGATCCGCGGGACCTGTACGAACTATACGCGCTCGGTATTTTGGAGGAACCGGAGCGGTCGCAAATTGAGGAGGCGATCCGTTCGGGAGATCCGGAAGCGAGAAAGCGCTTGCGAGAGGCAATGCGGAATAACGCGGCGATACTGGCGGGAACCGAATTGGTGGACCCGCCGCAAAGACTGCGGCGCCGTGTGTTGTCGATTGCGGGCGTGGACAACCGGGCATGGGGCTGGCGTGCATTTTGGGTGGCGGCGGCTGCCTCACTTCTGCTGGCTTGCGTATTTCTGGGTTCGCGGTGGAATCAGCAAGCAAGGGAATTGGCGGCGGCTCGCTCGGAGGTGCAGCGGCTGTTGCGGGAAGCGGCGGCAACGAATGCGGAGTTGGCGCAGGCGCGCCATGTGCTGCGCTTTCTGGAAGCGGCCGAGACGCGTGTCGTGAGCTTTGGGCCGGAGGATCCGAAGCCGCGCGGCCGTGTGTTGCTCAACCCAGGCCGCGGAGTATTGTTGATCGCCTCGAATCTGCCTCCGGCGCCGGCGGGGCGGATTTATGAGATGTGGATCATTCCGAAGGGTGCGGGGGCGCGGCCGAGGGCGGCTGGGTTGTTTCAGACGACGGCGGCGGGCAATGCGCTGCACCTGCAAGAGGGGGCTGTGTCGGCGGATTCGATTGTGGCCGTGACGCTGGAGCCGGAAGCGGGGTCGGAGCAGCCGACGACGACGCCGTTGTTCGCGGCGGGGGGGTAGAACCTTGCATCATCCGCCTGGCGGGGGGCGTGGCGCACAAGCAAGGGTTCCATGGAGAACTTACGCGATCCTTACCCTTCCCTTACCGGAAATTCCCACACCTTGCCATAGACTGTCGGCTGAGGGATTTCCAATGAACATTTCCGCCACTTTCGCCGCCAGCCTTGCTTTCACCGCCGGTCTCTTCGGGCAGTCCGCCGTCATCCGGTCCGTGGGTCAGTATGAACCTTCGGGCACCGTCCTTTATAGCGTTTATGTCGCCAGCCGGACCGAGGCGCTGGGCGAGGTGACCATCAGCAGCGCGCTGCCGCCGGGTACGCGGTTTCTGGAAAATGTCGATCTGCCGAGTGGGGCGAGGTATGACGGCGTGGCGGATAACGTCGTGTTCTGGACCATTCCCGCGGTGGCGGAAGATACGCTGGTGGGACCGTTCACTTACCGGTTGAAACTGGATGGCTCGGTCACCGACGTGCCAGCCACCGCTGCTTCGGCGGTGTCGGTGCAAAGGCCAAGGCCTGAGTTGGTTGAGGTGGCGGCGAGCGTGGAGAAGATGGCGGTACTGTCGGATGAGGGGTCTGTGACGTTCGATCAGCGCGGCACATTGACCGCACAGGGCGAGAATGGTCCAGTGGCGGTGGGGAATACGGGGGTGCTGTTCTTCGTTCCGGAAGGTGCGGTGACGGGACGGACGACGATTACTTTCCGGCGGTTGCGCGTGGAGGATGCCACTCTACCGGCGAGCGCGGCCGATAGCTGGTGGTGTGGGCTGTATCAGACCAAGGTGGAGCCTGAAGGGGCTGTGTTCAGCAAAGGGGTGAGCTTCGTGCTGCCCTCGCGGCGGCCGATGACTCCGGGTTTGCAGGTGAAGGGGGTGACCGCGATGGATCTGAAGGAGTGGCAAGAGAATGGGAGCGAGCGGGGCATCGGGTTCGGCAGCGGGTTTGGGGGATCGTTTACGGAAGGATGCACCGCTAGCTTTCAGCAGTTCGGCTGCGGATTCGGGGGAGGGTTCACGAGTGGTTGTTCGTCGAGCATCCAGCAGTTTGGCTGCGGATTCGGGAGCGGATTCGGCGGGTTTGGCATCAGCAACACGGATAAGACGGCGGCCACCATCAACAGCACGACCCTGACGCAAAATCTGGGACAGGGCGTGACAGCCGCGGGCATCACTGACGGTACCAGCAATACGATCATCGCGATTCTGATCGGGCGGCGGTAGAATACGACAAGGACTTCGTCTTTTTTCACCCGCTACGCGTCTTTCCCATTGGAGCCGGTTAGAATTTGATCTTCCGGGAAGTTGAAGACCGGGACTTGATCTTGAGGGCCCGCCGCAAGGACGTGGACGCCTACAATCTTCTTGTCTCCCGGTGGGAAAAGCGTATCTTTAACTATCTGTTGAGGTTAGTGGGCAACCGGGAAGACGCCATGGACTTGAGCCAGGACGTGTTTCTGAAAGCCTATCAGAACCTCCAGAAGTTGGAGGACGCCTCGCGCTTCGCTCCCTGGCTGTTCCGCATTGCCCACAACGAAGCCTATTCGCTGTTGCGCAAACCGAAAACGGAGCAGCAGTCGGGCGAGCGCGGCGAACGGGCCGTGTGGGGGCAGATGCTCCCGCTCGAAACGTCGCTGGCCGTGGAACGGGCGCTGGCGAAGCTGACCGAAGATCAAAGGGAAGCCGTGCTGTTGAAGGTGTATCAGGGTTTCAAGTTCGAAGAAATCGCTGAGGTGCTGGATACGCCGGTTTCCACCGTCAAGTCGCGGGTGTACACCGCCCTCGAGTTGTTGAAGGAAAGCCTGGCTCCGATTCGGAGCGGCGCATGACCAACGAAGAGATACAGGCATACATGCTCGGCGAACTGCCCGCCGGCAAGCGCAAGGAGATGGAGCAGTGGCTCCAGGCGAACCCGGAAGCGGCATTGGAGGCGGAACGGCTGGGCGTTGTGGTGAACGCATTGCGGCGCTTGCCGGAGGAGGAGCCTCCGCGGCGCATCGCGTTCGTTTCCGACAAAGTCTTCGAGCCGAAGTGGTATGAGCGGCTGTGGGCTTCAGGACCGCGGGCGGCATTCGCTTCGGCGGCGGTGCTGGCCATGGCCATTGTGGCGCACGGAGTGGTGACGGCTCCCAAGGCTGCGCCGGCTCCAGTAGTAACGGCGTCGGTCCCGCAAGATGCAATCGCGCGCGAAGTGAATGCGGCTGTGGCGAAGGCCGTAGCCGATCTGCGGGTGGAGGCCGACGCCCGGTCGCGGAAGTTGGTTTCCGCGGCATTGGCCGAAGCGGAAAAGAAATTCGCGCTGGAACGCCGCGCGGACTGGCTGGCCGTGGAAGCCACCATCGATACGATGCGCAAGCAGTTGAATCGCGCCATGTACGTGGCGAGCTACGAGCGGGAAGGTGCGCGATGAGGCGCGGGCTGGCGGCGCTGTTGTTGATTGCCGCTTCGGTGGCGGCGGCGGGTGCGGGGCGTGTGTCGCGGAATTCGGTGGCGGCGCTCGAGAAGAGCTTCGACCGGCGGTTGCAGGCCGATGTCCTCGAAGGCGATACGTTTTCGCTGCTCGGCTGGACTCGCGGCATCTATATCGAAGGCTTCGGCGTGGTGTATTCGGCCGAAGTGCAACTGGCGCAGATTCCCGGCATCAGCCCGTTTCACCGCGAGCACACGCAGCAGGATTGGGCGCGCGTGAAGCAGAAGAAACTGCAACGGCTGCCCGCGCTGCGCACGGCGATGAAGCAGATGATGCTCGATTGCGCCGCGTCGCTCGATGGCGTGGCCGCGGAAGAAAAGGTGGTGCTGGGCGTGACGCTCACCACGCATCCGAATGAAGATTCCACGGGTGTGCCCTCGCAAATCGTCATGCAAAGCGTGAAGCGCGATCTGCTGGAGGTGCAGACGGGCAAGCGCTCGCGGGCGCAACTGGATTCGTTGATCAAGGTGCAGGAATTCTAAATGCGCATCGGAGAGCGCCTGATCGCGCGCAAGCTGATTTCGCAGGAAGAACTGGAACGCGGCTTGGAGATCCAGAAAGAGCGCGGCGAGAAGATCGGCAAGATCCTGCTCGATCTCGGATTCCTGAGCGCGCGCGATTTGCTGCTGGTGTTGAGCGAACAGTTGGAGGTTCCGCTGGTAACGATCGAGGGGCCGCCGCTGGTGACTCCGGAAACCGAAGCGCTGGCGCCCCGCTTCCTGCGTCAGGTGCGGGCCCTGCCTGTCGGGTTGAGCGAATCGGCGCTGCGGCTGGCGATGGCCGATCCGCTCGATGTGGAAACCATTCGCGCGGTGGAATCCGTGACCGGGCTGAAGGTGCAGCCGCTGCTTGCCAACGAGCAGGAGATTGTCGACGCCATCGACAAGTACATGGGCGAGCGCGCCCGCACGGAGAGCGAAGCCGAAGCCGTAGGCGCTTCGGAAGAGGATCTGGAGCATCTGCGCGATATGGCGAGCGAGGCTCCGGTGATCCGGCTGGTGAATGCGATGATCGGGCAAGCCGTTGAGAAGCGTGCCAGCGATATTCACGTCGAGCCCTTCGAAAAAGAGTTTCGCATTCGTTTTCGCGTGGATGGCGTGCTGCAAAATCAGGATCCGCCGCCGCGCGAAATGAAGGCGGCGATCATCTCGCGCATCAAGCTGATGGCGAAGCTGAACATCGCCGAGCGCCGCCTGCCCCAGGACGGGCGCATCAAGATCAAGACGCTCGGCCGCGAAGTGGATTTGCGCGTCTCGACGCTGCCCACGCTGTATGGGGAAAGCGTCGTGATGCGTCTGCTCGACCGCTCGGCGGGCGATTTCTACGACCTGCGGAATCTAGGCTTCGACGATGGGATGCTCTCGCGGATGGAGCATTTCACGGCGCTGCCGCACGGCATTTTTCTCGTGACCGGACCGACGGGCAGCGGCAAATCGACCACGCTGTATTCGGCGCTGAAGCGCGTCAACGGCACGGAGCGCAAGATCATCACCATCGAAGACCCGGTGGAATATCAGATGGACGGAATCAACCAGATCCATGTCAATCCGCAGATCGGACTGACGTTCGCGGCCGGGTTGCGGCACATCGTGCGCCAGGATCCGGATGTCATCATGGTGGGCGAAATTCGCGACCGCGAAACCGCCGATATTGCGATTCGCGCCGCGCTCACCGGCCACTTTGTGTATTCGACGCTGCACACCAACGACGCGCCGAGCGCGATCACGCGCCTGACCGACATGGGCGTGGAGAATTATCTGATTACCTCATCGCTGGTGGCGGTGCTGGCGCAACGGCTGGTGCGTGTGATCTGCCGCCATTGCCGCGTGCCCGATGGCGAGGTGATGACGCCACAGGGCGAGTTGATTCCGTCGTTTCGCGGCGCGGGCTGCGAACATTGCTACGGAACCGGGATGCGCGGGCGCGTGGGCATCTTCGAGATGATGGAGCTGAACGATGAGATCCGCAAGCTGATCATGCGGAACGCCGATGCCGGCATGCTCACGGCGGCGGCGCGGCGCAACGGAATGCGCACGTTGCGCGAGGATGGATGGTTGAAGGTGCGCAACGGAGTCACCACGGCCTACGAAGTGACTCGCGTGACGCAGGAGTTTTGAGGTGACCACGTACTTCTACAAAGCCGTCGCCTCCGATGGACGCCCGCGGTCGGGCACCTTGACGGCGGCAACGGAAAAATCGGTGTTGAGCGAACTGCGCAAGCAGGGCCTGACGCCGGTGTATGTGGGCTTGCAGGCGAGCAAGGGTTTCGAAATCAAGCTTCCGGGCACGGGCGGCGCGCGGCGCCGGGACATCCTCTTCTTCACGCAGGAGATGTCGACGCTGCTCAATTCCGGCGTGCCGCTCGATCGCGCCCTGACCATCGCCAGTGAGTTGACGGAGCGGCAGGCGTTTCGCGGCGTCATCCTCGATGTGCTGCGCCTGATCAAGGGCGGCAAGTCGTTCGCCGATGCCCTGCATGTGTATCCGGATCATTTTTCGGATCTGTACATCAACATGGTCCGCGCCGGCGAAGCGAGCGGCAGCCTGGGTCTGATCTTCTCGCGGCTGGCGGAATTTGAACGCACACGCGACGATTTGCGCGGCTACATTATTTCTTCGCTGATCTATCCGGCCCTGCTCGCGCTGGTGGGCTTAGGCTCCATCGCCGTGCTGCTGAACTATGTGGTGCCGCGCTTTGCCTCTGTGTTTGAAGAATCGCGATTGAAGATGCCGCTGCCCACGATGATCCTGCTCGAAGCGAGCAAGTACGTGCAGGCCTATGGCTGGATGGTGGCGCTTGCACTGCTGGCGGGCGGTGCGATCTTCTACAGTTTCGTGCGCACACGCAACGGGCGGCTGTGGTGGGACACGGCGCAACTGCGCTTTCCCCTGCTGGGCGATGCATTACGCAAAGCGGAAACGGCGCGGTTCGCGCGAGCGATGGGGACACTGGTGGCCAACAGCGTGCCGCTGGTGCAGAGCCTGGGCATCGCCGCGGCGACGCTCAGCAACAAGCGGATTGCCGGCTCGCTCGAAGGCGTGGCGCAAGGAGTGAAGCGCGGCGAAGGCATTGCGACTCCGTTGAAACGGAGCCAGGCGTTTCCTCCCCTGGCCGGGCATCTGCTCGCGGTGGGCGAGGAAACCGGTAAACTCGACGAGATGTTCCACCGCATGGCGGACATCTATGACAACGACACCCGCGTGGCCATTCGCCGGTTCACCTCGCTGTTTGAACCCCTGGTGATTCTGGCGATGGGTATCGTAGTGGGTGCGATGATTCTCAGCATGCTGCTGGCGATTACCAGCATCAACGAAGTGGCGGTCTAGATATGACACAACAACGAAGACGTTCTTCCCGAGCCGGTGTGACGCTGATTGAGATGCTGGTGGTGGTGACCATCATCGCGCTGTTTGCGGCGATTGTCGCGCCACGAATGTTGAGCCGCGGCGATGCGGCGCGCAAGACGGCGGCGCGGGCGCAAATCAATTCCTTCATGACGGCATTGGGCGCCTATAAGCTGGATACCGGCCTGTTCCCCACGACGGAGCAGGGCTTGAACGCACTGCGTGTGAAACCGCAGGGCGTGAATCAGTGGCAGGGTCCGTATCTGCCGCAGGAAATTCCCAACGATCCCTGGGGGAATCCGTATATCTACAAATTCCCCGGGGAGCACGGCGATGAGCCGGACATCATCAGCTACGGCGCGGATAAGCAGCCCGGCGGCGATGGGATCAATGGCGATATCGAAAGCTGGAAGAGCAACTAGCATCGCCGGCGTCACGCTGGTTGAGATGCTGCTGGTGGTGACCCTCATCGGACTGATGGTGGGCGTCAGCTTTCCGGCGATCTCATCCGGCGTCGATTCGCTGCGGCTGAGTTCGGCGGCCGATTCCACGGCATCGTTTCTGAACGGCGCATTGAACCGCGCCGAACGCAGGCAGCAGGTGATGGAAGTGACCATCTCCAAACAGAGCAGCAAGCTCACGCTGCGTTCCCCCGAAGCCGGCTTCACCCGCGAGTTGGAGATGCCCACTGGCGTAAGCATCACCGGCGTGCTACCCGACCGCTTCGAGGCCTCCGGCGACCGGCATGTGTTTCTTTATCCCGGCGGGACGGTGCCGCGCATCGGTGTGGAGTTGACGAACAAGCGGGGAGCGCGGCGCATCGTGCGCGTGGATCCGATGACCGGCGTGCCGGAGATCGAGATACCCGAGGAAACAGAGAAATGAACCGCCGCGGCTTCACGCTGTTGGAGATGCTGGTGGCCACCACGTTGATTGCCATCGCCGTGGTGGGGCTGCTTTCCTCTTTGTCGGCATCGCTGCGCAACGCGGCGCGGCTCACCGATCATGACCGGGCGGCGATTGTGGCCAAACGCAAGATGGATGAACTGCTGTTGCAGCCCCGTTTGCCGCGGTTTCAGCCGATCGAAGGCCGGCTGACGCCTGCCGCCGATGCGGGTTTGACGGGCGGTTGGAAGGCGACCGTTACTCCGTTCGAAGTGCCTCCCGCCGTGCAGCCGGGTATGGCGATTCTGGAACGCGTCGAGTGCGAGATCTGGTGGATGGACGGCAGCCGCCGGCGTTCGTTTTCCCTCGAAGGCTACAAGACCTCGCTGCTCCAGACCAACGACGTGTTGGGAGGCGTCATTCAGCCGTGAAACGTTCGCGCGCCGGCGTCACGCTCTTGGAACTGCTGATTGCAGTGACGCTGCTGTCGCTGCTGGTGGCCGGAGTGTTGACGGCAATGCGCGCCGGGATGACGGCGCTCGCCCGCACGAATGCCCGCGTGATTGCGAACCGCAAGGCGGTGGGTGCGCAACGGATTTTGGAGCAGCAACTGGCCGGGTTCGTGCCGGTGATCGCCGAATGCAATGCCGGCGGCGGCGCGGGTCCGTTTCAGAAGGTTCCTTTCTTTCAGGGCGAAACAGAAACGATGCGGTTTGTTTCCACCTATTCCTTGAGTGACGCTTCGCGGGGAATGCCTCGCGTGCTGGAGTTCCAGGTGATTCCGGGAGAAAACGGCATCGGCGTCCGGTTGGTGGTGAACGAGCATCTCTATACCGGCGGCCTTGGCGCGGGACGCTTCTGCCTGGGGGTTGGGATGGACCCTGTTTCCGGAATGACCGCCACGCAGTTCCTGCCCGTCCAAACAGGACCGGGGTCGTTTGTTTTGGCCGATAAGCTGGCTTCCTGCCGCATGATGTACCGCGAACCGCTGCCCCCGCCGCAGTTCGAACGCTGGGTGCCGCGTTGGGTGCAGCCCTACTGGCCGACAGCGATTCGTATCGAGATGACGCCGCTCGAAGCGGACCCATCGAAGATCTTGCCCACTACGTTGACCATGCCGGTGTTTGTGAATCGCGCAATGATGGGGGCTTACTTTGACTAAGCGAAAAGGCGGCGCGCTTCTGACCGTTCTGTGGCTTTCCGCCGCACTCAGCGCGATTGCCTTCTCCGTGGCCACCACCGTGCGCGGGGAAGTGGAACGGGCGGCGACGGCGGCCGACGGAGTGAAGGGCTACTTCCTCGCTCGCGGCGCGCTGCAACGGGCGCTGCTGTGGATCCAATGGTCGGAGTTCCGCAACATGGATGGCTCGCCACGCTACTGGGCGCCGGGTACGCCGCGGCTCCATTTCGAATTCCCCAACGGCGCCGCGGACGTCGATTTGATTCCGGAATCGGCGAAGCTCAACGTGAACACGGCGCTGCCGGAAGAGCTGTTCCGCCTGCTGCTGGCGCTTGGCGTCGAAGCCGGCCGGGCGAGCGAGATTACCGCGGCCCTCGTGGACTGGCGAACTCCCGCCCCGCAAGGGCTGAGCGAATTCGATAGCCACTATTTGGGACTCACTCCGTCTTTTCGGGCGCGGCATGCGTCTATAGAGGAGATTGAGGAAATCCTGTTCGTGAAAGGCATGACCCCGGAGTTGTTCCACGGCACATACGTCCGCGACGCGGAGGGCAGACTCACGCCCCGCACCGGACTGCGCGATTGCCTGTCGGTGTATGCCTCGGGTCAGGTGGATGCGAACTTCGCCCATCCGGCAGTGCTGGCGGCGGTGGGGCTTCCGCCCGATGCGGTTGCCGCGGTAGTGGCCGCGCGGCGCTCGCTGCCCTTCACTCCCGGGACGTTGCAGGCGCTGGCCGCCGGTTTCGGACCTTCGGCCGGCCGGCTTAGCGTCGGCGGTGGGTCGATGTTCACGCTACGGGCCACGGCCCGGTTGCGTCTGCCGAACCATCAGCTCTCCGATCTCAAGCGCACGGTGGCGGCGCTGGTTAAGTTCGCGCCCACGACGAAAGACGCGCCGTATCACATCCTGCGCTGGTATGACCAAGGGGCGCTGGGTATGGGAGAGATCCAGTGAGCTGGCAGGCATTCGGCACCGGAGTAGGAATCGAACTCACCGCGGAACGCCTGCGGGTGGCTGTGGTGAAAGTGCGCCCGGGTGGAGTGGATCTGCTCGCCGCCCACACGATGGAAGATTTTGCGCGCCGTCCGGCAGCCGAATGGGGCAACGAATATTCGGCTTTCTTGCGCCGGCACGGTGTGGCCCATCTTGCGGCCGCGGTGCTGCTGCCGCGCCGCGACGTGCTGGTGCGCGTGGTGAACCTGCCGGGCGTGCAGGCGAAGGATTTCGAAGCCGCCCTCGCCTTGCAGATCGATACCTTGCATCCCTATCCGGAAGGCGAAGCAGCCTGGACATGGGCTCGCTTGGGGAAAACTTCTTCCGCGCTGGTCGTGATTGCGCGGCAGGCGCAGGTGGAACGGCTGGCGGAATTGTTCGCGGAAGCGGGCATCAAGATCTCGGCATTCACTGTCAGCGCCGCGGCGATGTACGGGGCGCTGCGGTTGTACGGCACGCCGCCCGCCGAAGGTTTTTTGGGTTTGATGGAAACGGAATCCGGAGTGGAAGCGTACGGCGAAAGCCCCGCCAAGCCGGTCTATTCCGCCGTCTACGAGCAATCGTGGGAGCGCGCCGCGGCGCTGGCTTCCGCCGAGTTGCGATTGACGGGAGAGACATCTGTTCGCGAGCTCGCCGGGTTGCTTCCCTCTCCCCGGCGAGCGGCGGAAGGTGCGCAGTCCTACCCGCTGGCCTATCTCGCCGCATTGACGGCGGCCTGCCCGCGCCTGGGGTTGCCGGCCAATCTTCTGCCGGCGGCGCAGCGCAGTAGCAGTTCGCGATGGATCTATGCGCCCACTCTTGCGCTCGGCGTGTTGTTGATTGCCGGGCTCGCGGCGCTGGGACTCTACACGCGCTATGAAGATGCCAAGTATCTACAGCTCGTGCAAGCGGAAACGGCGCGCCTGGAGCCGCGCGCCAAACTGGTATCGCAGTTGGACCAGCGCGCCGCGGCCGCCCGCGCCCGCATCGATCTGCTCGACCGTTTCGCGTCGCGCACGAAGAACGATCTCGATGCCCTGCGCGAAGCCACGCGGCTCATCGCGCCTCCGGCATGGCTCAATACCTTGGAACTGACGCGCACCTCGCTGGTGGTGGCCGGGGAAGCCGACCAAGCCTCGGGATTGCTGAAAGCCATCGATAGCTCGGCGCAATTTCAGAACTCGGAATTCCTGATTCCCATCAGCAGGGTAGGGAACCAGGAAGTATTTCGCATCCGTTCGGCGCGCGAAGGGGCCGCGCAATGACGCTTTCCGAACGCGACCGCAGGGCCTTGCTGATTCTCGGCTGCGCCGCCATCGGCACGTTGCTGTATGTGCTGATCACGGACTCGGCGCCAGCGGGCGAAACCGCCGCTCCGCGCGACCTCATCGCCACTGCGGAAAAGCGCCTCGACCGCGTGCGGCAACTGGCCGCTGCCGTGCCCGCCCGTGAGGAACTGCTCCGGCAGATACAGGCGCAGTTGGATATGCGCGAGAAGCGGCTATTGCAGGCGGAAACATCGGCGCAGGCCCAGGCGCAGTTGCGCCAGATCGTGGCCCGCATCACCAGCCGGCAAACGCCGCCCGTCGATATCAAAGCCAGCGAGTTCGGACAGGTGAAGCCGTTGGGGACCGAATACGGAGAGGTGCCCGTGTCGGTGATGATGGAATGCGGCATGGACCAGTTGCTGAATATCGTCGCCGAACTGACATCGCAGCCGGAACTGATCGCCGTCAATGAAATGCGCATCTACTCGGCCAATCAGAAAACGAAGACGGCCAACGTGCGGCTGACGGTGTCGGCGGCCGTGCCGAAGCGCCTCGCGCCGGAACGCAAAGGAGGCTCGCTGTGAGAGGCAAGCTTCTGGTATTGAATCTGGCGCTGCTGGTGGCGCTGGCGATGATTGCCCGCCAATTGCGCACGCACTGGCGCGCCGCGCGGGAACGCGAGCAGGCGATGCGCTCGAAACAGGTGAAACCGCCGGCGCCGCCTCCCGTATCGCAAACCTCCCCGCCACAGCCCATCGTGGCCGCCGGCTATCTGGATGTCGCGCAGCAGACGTTGTTCTCCAAGGACCGCAATCCCAACGTCGTGGTGGAGCAGGAAAAGCCCAAGCCCGTGCCGCCCTTCCCCAAGCTGTTCGGCGTGATGAATCTGGGCGATGGCGCGTTCGCCATCCTGAGCGACGGCCCGAATAGCCAGAAGCCTTTCCGCCCCGGCGATACGGTGGGTGAGTTCAAGCTCGCCGAAATTCAAGCCGAATCGCTGGTTTTTGAGTGGGATCAGAAGAAATTCGCAAAGAAGTTCACGGAATTGCAGGAGAAGGCCGCGGACCGCCCCATGGTGGAATCCACTCCGCGGCAGGCCGCGGCGCCGCCTACACCCGCCGCTCCGGTAACCCCGGCCAAGCCGGGACCGGGAGCCGATATGGGCGGCGGCTTGTCCGCTTGCAACCCGAACGACCCGTCGCCGGCGGGCACGGTGGTGGATGGAAAACGCAAAGTCGTGACGGAATCGCCCTTCGGCAAAGTGTGCCGCTGGGAGCCTGTGAGATAAGACCCGAGGAGAAAATGGCATGAAATGGATCTCGATGTTCGCAATCGCGGCGGTGGCCGCATTCGCCACGGTGCAGGAGCCCGCCAAGGCCCCGGCGAAAAAGACCACATCCAAAACGGCGGCAAAGAGTCCCGCGAAATCGCCGGCAAAAGCGAAAACAACCACGGCTCCCAAGAAAGTCTCCACACCCGCGGCCCGCTCCATCGTGGAGATTCCCAAGGATGCCAAGGAGATTTCGCCGGGCACCTACCGCTGGGTGGATGCAAAGGGGAAAGCCTGGATCTATAACAAGACTCCCTTCGGCCTCATGTCCGGTCCGGAGCCCCCACCCGAACCCGACGTGATTCCCACCGATTGGAAAGTGTTCGACGAAGGCGATTCGCTCACCTTTGAGCGTCCCTGGCCCTTCAGCGGCACCAAGCGCTGGACGGTGAAAAAGACCGATCTTACCGAAATGGAAACCGCCGTCTGGAAGCGCTCCCAATCGGAAACGGCGAAACAGTAACGGAGTCCCCTCATGAATCGCAAGCGAATCGTTCTGGCGTTACTGGCCACGGCTCTGCTGGTGGGGCAGCAGCAACAGCAACCCGCCCCGCCCGCGCAGACTGCGTCGCCCAACGCCGGCATTGTGCTCAACCTTCCGAACGCCTCGCTGGTGGATGTCATCGATATTCTGGCGCGGCGGCTGAAGATCAACTATATTCTCGATCCGCGGGTGAAGGGTTCGGTTATCATCAACACCTACGGCGAAATCAAAGCCGTCGATGTGCGTTCGCTGCTCGAAACGATTCTGCGCATCAATGGGGCGACCATGGTGCAGGTGGGCGACTTGTTCCGCATCGTGCCCGTGGCCGATGCCGCGCGGTTGCCCTTGAAGCCGCAATCCACCACCAAGGTGGAAGACATGCCGGAAGACGAGCGCATGGCGCTCAATCTGGTTTTCCTCAAGTATGTCCAGGTGGCGGATATGGTGAAACTGCTCGATCCGTTTCGTGGCGAGGGATCCTCGGTCTCCACTTACGATCCGGCGAATCTGCTCATTCTGCTCGACAACAACCGCAACATGCGGCGCAACATGGAGATGATCAACCTCTTCGACAGCGATTCGTTCGCTTCGAAACGGGTGAAGCTGTTTGAAGTGAAGCATGGCCGCCCCAGCGATATCGCCAAGGAACTGGACTCGGTGTTCAAGGCGTTTTCGCTCAGCGAGAAGGCCAGTTCCACGAAATTCCTCGCCGTCGACCGCATCAACATTATTATCGCCGTGGCCCCGAACCCGGGTGTGTTCGAAGAAGTGGCGCGGTGGATTGAAAAGCTGGATATTCCCGTGAAAACGACGGCCGGTTCCACCGATAATTATGTGTATCGCGTGCGCTACGGGCGTGCCGAAACCATCGCCATGGCGATCATGCAGTTGTACTTGGGATTGCAGTACGGCATGCCGATGATGGGCATGGGCATGATGGGCATGTACGGTGGCGGGATGTTCGGCGGCGGCATGTATGGCGGTGGGATGTACGGCGGAGGCATGTACGGTGGCGGTATGGGCTTTCCCGGCGGAGGGATGTACGGCGGTGGGATGTATGGCGGGGGCATGTACGGTGGCGGCATGTATGGCGGCGGAATGTACGGTGGTGGGGGATATCCAGGGATGTATCCGGGCATGATGCCCGGCATGAGCTACGGCGGTACGGGAGTGCTGCCTCCCAGTGCGTCCTCTGCCGCGCCGCTCACCTCGACCACCGCGACTTCGACACCCGCTCCCGCGGGCGGCACGGATCTGACCGGCGGCTACCTCGGAGCCGGCGCGGCCGCCGGATCGCAATTGAAAATACCCCGCGTAGTGCCCAATCCCTTCGATAACACACTGCTGATTCAGGGTACGCCCAGCGAATATGACCAGATTGTGCGGCTGATTGAAAAAATCGACGTGCCGCCGCGCCAGGTGCTGATTGAAGCGCGCATCTACGAAGTGTCCCTGACAGGTGCGTTCGCCAGCGGTGTGCAGGCGTACCTGCAAAAGCGCAGCGCCGGACGCGAAAGCAACAAAGGTATTCTCGAAGCGACCATGGATGGTTTAGGCGCCGGGTTGTCCACCGCGCATCTGGTGGGCAAGACCAAGGAACTGCTGCTGTTTCTTTCCGCGCAGGAAGACACGCGAAGAGCGAAGGTTGTATCGGCCCCGTCGGTGATCGCCACGGACAGCATTCCAGCCCTGGTCAACGTTGGCACCGAAGTGCCGACCCTGAGCGCCACGGCGCCTTCGGGCATTCAGACGGGCGGCAACAGCGTATTCGCCAACAGCATCACGAACCGCAATTCCGGCGTGACGCTGCAAATCATGGCGCGCGTGGTGCCGAGCGGAATCGTCACCCTGATCATTAATCAAGAGGTGAGTTCGCCCATCGCTCCCCCGGCCAGTGCCGCGATCCAATCCCCGTCGTTCTCCAAGCGCAACGTCACCACGCAAGTCACCGTGCAGGACGGCGACACCATCGCCATTGCCGGCATTATCCAGGAAACCGATACGTCGAGTTCCGCCGGCATTCCCATGCTCAACCGCATCCCCGTCATCGGCGGGGCGTTCGGCAACCGCAGCTACAGCAAGGAGCGCACGGAGTTGGTTGTCTTCATGACCCCGCGCGTCATCTACGATACCTCCGAGATGGTCGAGGCCACCGACGAACTGAAGAGCAAGCTGAAGCGCCTGCAAAAAGCTGTAAAAGACCAGTAGACCTCAGAATACTTTATTGTTACAATCCCGTTAATCCAGGCTTGGCCAATTCTGTCATGCGCTATTCATGCGGGTGACATCCGCCGCGGTTAGCATCGAAGATCGAGTGGGCGACATCGCCCCCTACGGGAGTCTTTAGAGTATGCACTTCAGAGTCGTAACCGCTCTGTGCCTTGTGGCATCGTATGCCGGGGCGCAATCCTTCACCGGCCGCATTGTCGGCACGGTTACCGATACCACGGGTGGTGTCATCGCCGGTGCGCAGGTAAAGGCGATCGACGCCGGCACCAATCGCACCGTGCTCGCCACCACGAACGCCGATGGCAATTACAGCTTTAACGAGTTGCCCCGCGGCGAATACTCCGTCGAGGTTTCCTCGCAAGGATTCAAGAACTCCGTCCGCAAGGGCATCCAGCTCGCCATCGGCCAGCAAGCGCGTGTCGATGTGCGCTTGGAAGTCGGCAACGTGGCCGAGTCGGTGGAAGTCATCGCCGACGCATCGCTGCTCGAGACCGTGGACTCCGTGGTCGGCAAGGTGGTGGACAACAAGCGCATCACCGAACTGCCGTTGAATTCCCGGAACGTCTTTTCGCTGCTCTACCTGACGCCCGGCGTGACGGGCAGCGTGAGCAGCACCTATTCGACGGGCTTCGCCATCAACGGGGCGCGCAATTCCATGCTCGACATCCTCGTTGACGGCGTCAGCACGGCGCATCCCACGGTGAACGGATTCTCGGGCAACTCCACATTTCCTCCCGTGGAAGCCATCGCCGAATTCAAGGTGCTGGGTTCGAATTACTCCGCCGAATTCGGCCGCAGCAACGGCGGCATCGTGAACGTAGTGTACAAGTCGGGCACCAACGATCTGCACGGCAGCCTGTTCGAATTCCTGCGCAACTCCAAGCTCGATGCCAACGATTTTTTCAACAACGCCAACAATCGCCGTTTGGGCAGCTTCAAGCGCAACCAGTTCGGCGGTATGGTGAACGGGCCCATCCGCAAGAACAAGACGTTCTTCCTCGGCAGCTACGAAGGGCTGCGCGAGCGCAGTTCGGCCAACACGCTTACTTCCGTGCCCACCGAACTTCAGCGCAACGGCAACTTCAGTGAAACGCGCGTTGCCAATGGAAGCCTGGTGCGCATCTTCGATCCCTTCAGCACGCGGGCGCAGGGCTCCGGCTTCGTGCGCGACCAGTTCCCCGGCAACGTGATTCCCGCCTCGATGTTCGATCCCGTGGCGCGCAACGCCATGCGCTATTACCCGCAGCCGAACACCGTCACCAACGCGGTCACGAATCTCAATAATTTCTTCAATGTCGGCGCACGCTCCTTCGATCAGAACCAGATCGATGGACGCGTCGACCACAACATCACCGACCAGCAGCGCATCTTCGGCCGCTTCTCGTGGCGCGAGAACCTGGACGCTCCACCGCAATATTTCCCCGACGATCTCACCATCGCCGAAGGGCGGGTGGAACAGGGCGTGCGGCAACCGTCGGCATCCATCGATTACACCAACGCGCTGTCGCCGACAACGGTCTGGACCGCCCGTATCGGCTTCTCGCGTTCGCTGTTCGATTACGACAATCAGGGCTTGGGCTTCAAGCCGTCGAGCCTGGGCTTGCCGGCCAGCATCGATAGCGTGGTGGACCGCCAGATGTTTCCGCGTTTCGGCGCCAGCGGCTTCGTGAACCTGGGCGGCAACGATCACCGCTTCAGCACGTTCAACACCTACACGCTGCTGTCGAACCTTTCCAAAGTAATGGGCAACCACACCATCAAGACAGGATGGGAAGGGCGCATGATCCGCGTCAACGTGTGGGAAGCGCGCTCGGCCGGGACTTTCAATTTCGCCGCCGGCTTCACGCAAGGCCCCAATCCGAACCAGGCCAGTTCCACGGCGGGCCACAGCATTGCATCCATGCTTCTCGGAACAGGAACCACGGGAAATGTTTTGATCCGCAATTGGAAGAATGTGGCCTCGCAGAGCTTCTACCACGCCTTCTACCTGCAGGATGACTGGCGCGTCACCAAGAAGCTGACGCTCAACCTCGGGCTGCGCTACGAAGTGGATCTGCCGCGCACGGAGCGCTACAACCGCTTCAACTGGCTCGATCTGTATGCCACTTCGCCACTGTCGGGCAAGGTGCCCGGCTTCGGCGACATCCGCGGCGGCGTGCGTTTCGTCGGTGTCGACGGAAATCCGCGCACGCAGTTCAACAAAGATCTGAACAATTTCGGCCCGCGTTTTGGATTCGCCTACCAATTGAATTCGAAGACCGTGGTGCGCGGCGCATACGGGCATTTCTTCGGCCCGTCGCGCCAGGCCGCGCAGGGCACCGTGGGCCCGTTCGGATTTCGCGTGGAGTATCCGTGGGTCACCACCACCGACGGCATCACGCCCTTCAACCGCCTCAGCAATCCCTACCCGGAAGGCTTCCGCGATGTCCCCGGCGCATCCGACGGGTTGCTCACCCAGGCCGGCGCCAATCTCCAGGCCTTCCTGCCCGATTCGCCTTCTCCCTGGAACATGATGTGGAACTTCACCATCCAGCGGGAACTCCCGGGCGCGGTGCTGCTCGAAACCACCTACATCGGCAACCGCGGCCTGTATCTCAGCCGCAGCGCCGAGGGCGGAATGGAGTTGAATCAGCTCGATCCGCAATATCTCTCGCTCGGATCGCAATTGAATCAGGCCGTGCCGAATCCGTTTTTCGGCATTGTGAACAACGGCATACACCTGTCGCGCACGATCGCCCGCGGCCAGTTGTTGCGTCCCTTCCCGCAGTTCACCAACGTGCAGCCGCTCTATGACGCGGGTTCCAATTCCATCTATCATTCGTGGCAGAACACGTTCCGGCGACGCTTCTCGCAGGGGTTCATGTTCGAGGGCAGCTACACCTGGGCGAAGCTCATCGACACGGGCGACAGCCACCAGAACACCTACGATGTCGCCGCCAGCCGTGCGCTGGCCAGCCAGGACATCGCCCACCGCATGGTCACCAGCATTCTCTACGATCTGCCGGTCGGACGCGGCCGCGCCCTCAACACCGGAGAGTCGCGGCTTGCCAATGCGATCCTCGGCGGATGGCAGGTGAACGGCATTGTTACGTATCAATCGGGACTGCCGCTGGCGCTTTCGGCCAACAACACTTCGGGATTATTCGCCGCGCGCACGCAGCCGAACAACAACGGACAAAGCGGCAGAAAGACCGGCCCCGTGCAGGAACGGCTGACGTCCTACTTCACGCAAAGCGTGTATAGCCAGCCAGCCCCTTTCACCTTCGGCAATCTCTCCCGATTCCTGCCCGACGTGCGCTCCGACATGGTGCGCAACTGGGATCTCTCTCTGTTCAAGGAATTCGCCGTGCGCGAGAAAATGAACCTCCAGTTCCGCTCGGAGTTCTTCAACGCCTTCAACCGCGTGCAATTCGGAAGTCCGAACACGACGGTGACCTCGGGTGCATTCGGTACGATTACCAGCCAAGCCAACGCCCCACGCCAGATCCAGTTCGGACTGAAACTGCTCTGGTAGGGCGCTAGAATATTGGATTGCCCAATCCGCAATCTCCATCCGTCTCGCGCAACGAGATACTCGCTTTAGCCGCGGCCACGCTGCTGTTGTTCTGGCGCGCCACGTCGAATGGCTTCATCGATCTCGATGACGATTTCTACGTACTGCTCAACGGCAACGTGAACCGCGGCCTCACTGCCTCCGGCTTGCGCTGGGCCTTTGTCACCTACGATTACTTCTACTGGCAACCGCTCGCCTGGATCTCCCACATGATCGACAGCGACATGTTCGGGCTGAATCCCTGGGGACACCACCTCACCAATGTTCTCCTGCACGCCGCCAACACGGTGCTGGTGCTGATTGCCTTCCTGCGCCTCACCTCCAACCGCTGGGCCAGCCTGCTTGCCGCCGCCATTTTCGCGTGGCATCCGCTTCGTGTCGAAAGCGTGGCGTGGGTGGCCGAGCGCAAGGATCTGCTCAGCGCGTTCTTCTGGTTCCTGGCCGTCATCTTCTACGCCGGCTACGCGCGCACCCAATCGAAGAAGAGCTATCGGTACACCATCGGCGCCATGCTGCTCGGCTTGATGTCGAAGCCGACCGTGGTAACGCTTCCCTTCGCCTTCCTGCTGCTCGATTACTGGCCCTTCCGCCGCCAGGAATCCATCGCCGCGCTGCTCCGGGAGAAAATTCCGATGTTCGTCCTCGCCGCCCTTTCGAGCGTGCTCACCTACGTCGGCCAGCAGGAAATGGGAGCCGTCGCCACGAGCTTCATACCGCTCTCCGTGCGCATCGGCAACTCCATCCTTTCCTATGCGCGCTATCTCGGCAAGATGATCTGGCCGGAGCCGCTGGCCGTCTTCTACCCATACGACACATCGCTCCCCATGGGGCAAGTGGCGGCGGCCGCGGCTCTGCTCGCCGTCATCACCGCGCTTTGCCTTTGGCAATGGAAGCGGCGGCCCTACCTCGCCGTCGGATGGTTCTGGTTCATCGGAACGCTGGTGCCCACCTCGGGCATCGTGCAGGTGGGTTTGCAATCCATGGCGGACCGGTTCACCTACATACCCATGTTCGGTATTCTGCTCGCGGCCACGCTGCTGGTTTCCGAGCGCACCACCTCCGGGGCGTTATGGGCGATACCGGCAGTGCTCGCCTTTCTTACCTATCATCAAATCGGACTCTGGTCCGATACCGTCACGCTTTTCAATCACACCCTGGCTGTCACGCCCGCGAATCCCAAGTTGCGGAACAATCTCGGCCATGCGCTCATGGCCAAAGGCAAGGCAGCCGAAGCCGTTCCCCATTTCGAAGAGGCGCTGAAAGCCGCCCCCACCTATCTGCGCGCACGGCTGAACCTCGGCATGGCGCTATCGCTTTCCGGCAAGCGCGACGAAGCGGCCCGCACCATCCAGGAAGCTATCCGCCAGCAATCCGATTCCGGCGAAGCCTACATGCTTTTGGGTATGATCCGCTCGGAGGAGGGTAAGACAGACGAGGCGCAGCAACTCTTTGAGAACGCCCTGCGATTCCCCTTGCGCGACGATCAGGCGGCCCACGTCCATACCGACCTCGGCTCCATTCTCGCCCGCAAGGGCCAGGTGGAGGAGGCCGAGAAGCATTTCCGTACGGCCATCGGACTGATGCCCACTCTCATCGCCGCCCACAAGAATCTGGTTGCCGCGCTGGTCGATCAAGGGCGCCCCGGCGATGCCCTGCGTCATCTCGACGTCGCCGTCGGCACCACCCGCAACCCTGAATTGATGCAACTGCGCCGGGCGCTGCGCGGCCAGTCCGGGCAGTGATTGACATCAAGACATCATCCTTACTTATGCTTTTTTGGCGTATGAGGACAACCCTCAGCATCGATGAAGATGTCGCCATCCAACTCGAGGCATGGCGCGAAAAACAGGCGCTGAGCCGGAAACAGGCGGTCAACACTGCCTTGCGGCGCGGTTTGTTGGAATTAAACCGTCCGAACGTTCGCCGGCCGGTTCGCACCAAGGCCGTCGATCTTGGCCAGTGCCGAATCCCCAGCTTAGACAATGTCCACGAAGTACTGGATCAGTTGGAGATCGAAGCACGGGATCGCCGGTGATTCTCGTCGATGCCAACATCTTGATCTACGCCGTGGACAACGTTTCGAGCGGCATGAGCAAGCGAAAACGTGGTTCGACAACCAGTTGAATAGGGACACGCAGGTCGGCCAGCCCACCGCACGATTCTGGCCGGTCTGTTGGCCGATCTCGGCGGCGGCGCCAAGCTGATCCCGGATGCTCATCTGGCTGCTCTCGCCATCGAGCACGGGTTGGTGCTGTGCTCCACCGACGGTGACTTCGCCCGCTTTCAAGGCCTGAAGTGGATCAATCCGCTCCTGCCGCGTTCCGCCGCCCAGTCCCGCCGGCCAGCACGGTAGACACCCCCCTAGCGCAACTCACAGTCCCCCTTTGGGTTCAAGCTAATATAGGTTCAAGCCAAACAGAAGAAGCTTGCATGCGGACCCTCCTCGTTGTCACCCTCGCCATCCTCGGTTTCCAGCCCCTCCATGCCCAGATCGAAGTCGGCCAAGGCGCGCCTCCCGGCGTCGCGCAAAAATTCATCACCGCTTTTTTCCGCAACGGATTCAATGGGCTAGTGACCACGCCCCCGCTCGGCCAGGTGCGCCGCTATGGATCGACGGGCTACATCCAGGAGTTCGCCGCCGTCCGCAGCTCGACCGACTCATCCGGCAATGCCACCACCCGCTACGCTTTGGTCAAGGCCGATGACAGCACCGGCGCCTCCACCGAGTTTCTTTCAAGCGAAGCGCACCAGCTTTACCCGGCGCTATTTTCCTACTACAGCACCGTCGGCGTAGCCACGGCCGGTTACCCGGAAATGGATACAGCCCGGTGCCCGTCTCTCACCCCCACCTCGACGACGGTCTGCCTGTACGCCATCTTCTCCAATAACCACGCCCTCTTCGTCAATCCCTCGTCGCCCACGGCCGCGGATAGTTCGGCCTCCTACACCGTCAAAGACCTCATCTATTTGCGCTGGGCCGCGCTCGGCGGCATCGCCGCTTTCGCCGCTCCCACATCCGCCGAATCCGCCATCACCTCGAAAAGCGGCATCACAGCCAACACCCAGGCGTTCACCAACGGCGCCATTTACAGCATTACTTCCGGAGCGCATAGCGGCAAAACGTACGCCGTGGGCGGGAAAATCTTCGCGCTCTATAACACCATCGGAATGCACACCGGCTCGCTCGGCCTTCCTCTCAGCGATGAATTGATCGCCGGAGGCGGCCGTTTCCGCCAGAATTTCGAAGGCGGCAGCATCGAATACTCCGCTACCACAGACGCTGTCGTTCGCCCATCCGTCGGCTCGGTCACCCTGAGCATCGCCACCACCGCCGTCACCCGCATCAACGTGGGGGAAACGCTCACGGTTCGCGCGAACGTCGTCGCCACCACCGGCGAAGTCCTCACGGACCGCCAAGTGAGTTGGGTCACCTCGAACGGTCGCGTCATCAGCATTCAGCCCAACGGGCTCACGGCTACTTTGCGCGCCGTCGGCGGCGGATCGGCCATCATCAACGCCGTGAGCGATGGCAAAGCCAGCGCGCCGCTCAATATCTTTGTCGCCGCGCCCTGCTGCCAAATCGGCGAGGGCGCTCCCACGGCAGCCGTTCAACAGGCCTTTCAGGACACCGTCACCCGGTTCCGCCTCAACATCAAGCTGCCTGCTCCCAATCCCGTGCGCCGCGTCGGCAGCGGGTACGTGCAGGAACTGGTGAGCGCCGACAACCCGGACATCCGTTACCTGCTCTGCCGTTCCGACCGGTCCCCTGGGGTTTTCGTGGTTACCGGAGGCGTTCTCACGGCCTACGAAAAAGAGGGGGGACCCGCCGGCAAGCTGTCCTATCCCACCTCCGATGAAACCGCCACAGGCCGCCAGATGTTTGAAGGCGGCGCGCTCGCCGGCCGCCCGGTCTACGTGGTCACTGAGCCCTTGCTGACACGCTGGGCGGCCACGAACTACGAAGCCGGGGCCCTCGGTCCACCAGTATCCACAGCCAGCACCAGCCTCAGCTTCACCGGCGCCACCGGCATTGGCCAATCCTTCCGTTCCGGCTTCCTCTTCCGCATCCTCACCGGCCCGAACGCCAACGCCCGCATCCTGCTCGTGCAAGGCGCGATTCTCGCCGCCTACGCCGATCGCAATGGCCCGGCCGGCCCGCTTGGATTCCCCATCAACGACGCCTATGCCTCCGAAGGTGGGCAACAGCAGGATTTCGAAGGCGGTTCCCTCAAGCTCAAGCCCTCCGGCGAAGTGGAACTGGTGGAAGCCGAGCGCAAGCCTCTGGTCACCGTCAGCCCCAGCCGTGTCACTGCCGGTGGCAAGGTGCGCATCATCGTCGGTGGTTTCGCCAATCAGGCGCGTCTCCGCGTCTCCTTTAACGCCAGTCCCGCCATCCCGGCTTTCGAGGTGCAGACCGCCCAAGGCTCCTACACCTGGGAAGTCCCCATACCCTCTAACGCAGCCACATCCTCCGTACTGATCACCGCCCGAGACATGGGGTCGGAGGTGCAGGCCGCCGGATCGTTTTCCATTACAGCCCTCAACGAATCCGCGCTCAAGCTCACCAAGGTCCGTGGCGATACGCAAACCGGCATCCCCGGCGCCGTACTGCCCCAAGCGCTGGTAGCTTCGCTGGTGGACGAATCCGGCATTCCCCTCGCCGGCATCCCCGTGCGCTTCGCCGCATCGCCCGGCTCAAGGGTGGAATCCGCTAGTGCGATGACCAACGAAAACGGGGAAGCCTCGGCTCGCGTGCGCCTGCTGCAATCCGACGGCATCGCTCTGGTCACCGCCGAGGCCGCCGGACGTGTGGTCACCTTCAGCGCCCGATCGAGCAGCGCTTCGCTCGCCAATTTCCCCCGGCAAACGCGCCTCGGCGCCACGGCTGGATCGGCCCGCGAAAACATGCTCGCGGCCGTCTCCTCCATTCTGCGCTTCCACCAGAACCGCAACGATCTGCCGGCTTCGCTCGGCCTTGCCGACCCGGCGCAGTTGAACGCCTTTCTGAACGATTTCTGCGTCTTCGACGCCGCCGGCGGACGCATCTGCGATGGCTTTATCACCTTCCAGAGCGCTCTCGAAAAGCTGCCCAACCTCTACCGGCTGAAGGAGTTCGTTGGCAATAATCTCGACGTCGAGGTGATCCCGCCGGATGAGACGGCCATTCTCGACGCACTCGCCCAGAATGCCCCTGTGCTGGTGGCGCTGGCCATTTCCGACGGAGCAGGCCTCCGCACCGCGCACTTCGTCGTGGTGACCGGCGTTTCGAGCGATGGCGATCTGCTCATTGCCGATCCCGAACCCGCCTGGAACCGTAGCCGCCTCGTTGACTACACCTTCGGGTTCCAAGCCGGCGGCGCCTCTCTTAAAGGACAGGTGCTTGCTGCTATCCGGCTCCACGCGCGGTCGGCCAGTCCAACCGGGTTCCTGGTAACGGCCTATCCCGCTACAGTCGCCGTCCGCTCGGAGAAGGGAGATTGCGCCGCAGGCCTCTCCCTGCCGCTCAGCGACGGCAGTGGCGGCCGCCCATCGGGTTCCGCCTCCATGTACTACTGCCCCGGCCAGGAGTCTTCCCAATTGGTCACCTTCGACGCCTCTGGGCCCTTTGAGGCCGCTCTCACAGACCTTGGAACGCCGGGCCGCCGCAACGAAATCCGCGGCAACGGACAGGAAGCCTTTTCCGCCACCCGCCCGCAGCAGTGGATTGTCGACCGCGCCGGCATCACCCTTGCTTCGGGCGGCGCCGTCAACGCTGCTACCCTCACCCCGGAGCTTGCTCCTGGTTCTCTCGCTGTCCTCAGCGGAGCCGGGCTTGCCCGCGATGGCGCGGAAACCATCGTGGAGCTCGATGAGGCGCGTGCCACGGTGCAAATGGCGACGCCTTTCCGGCTCCATGTCGAAATTCCCTTCGATGCCGCTCCCGGCGATCATACCCTCAAGGTGACATCGCCGTTCGGAACCGTTTCCACGCCGGTCCGTCTCGCCGCCGTCGCGCCCGCCTTGTTCAAAGCGGTCGTGAACGCCGAAGGCAACCAGCCGAATTCTCCGCTGAACCCCGCATCGCGCGGCGCTGTCATCAGCCTGTATGCCACCGGACTGGGCGCGATTCGCCCACAAGGCAACCTCATGGTAGCCGCCGAGCCCGTCACGGTTGTCATCCAGGGAATCGAAGTCCAACCGGCGTTCGCCGGCCCGGCGTCCGATTTGCCCGGAACCTATGTCATCAACGTGGCCATCCCCGCTTCCGTTGCCCCGGGCCTGGACATACCTGTCACCCTGCGGCAAGGGGGAGTGGAAACCAATGCCGTTCCCGTTTCCATCCGGTAACCCGTATGTCCATTGCTAAGCGCTTGAGAAAAAGATTGACTCCGGGTGGGCGCCCATGGTTTAATCGCAAGTTGACCGCTGTCTGTGCTGTAGCTGTTCCAAGTCTCGTGGTGGGTAGGGTAGGACTTTCCTCCTTGACTTATCCTCATGAGTAATGGTATGAAAAGAAGTAATTGCGTCCGACGGTTTTATAGCGGCATTCACAGCATGAATCCCGCGAGCACTACAAGTGACCGGCACAGGGTCCAAAGACATTGAGATTAGAGACGCACCTCGGATTGGTTGGCAGCGGGTTGGGTAACTCCGAAACGCGCTGGCTGGTCTGGGGCAGACAATAAAAGAAAGACCTTAGGCACAGGTTGAAGAAGAAATTCCATCAATTCCAGTTCAACTTCTACAAGGAGAGGGAAATGTCAGATTTTCGCAAGCTGTTACTTGCGTTCGCTGCAGTCACCGTGTTCGCAGGACTTGCGAGCGCTCAGGTGACTCCACCGATCACCTGCAGCACCACGGCCCAACCGCTTACGGTTCGGGCTGAGGGCCTCGCGGAGCAGACCGGTGACGTGGTTATCAATTGCACGGGTGGTCAGGCTCCGGCCCTTGGCACCGCTCTGCCGCAGGTGAATATTTCGGTCACTTTGACCACCAATATCACCAGCCGTTTGCTCAACGATCCGATCACGGAAGCGTTGTTGTTCATCGACGATCCGGATCCGTCGGCCCAGGCGCCCTGCGCTCCGGCTTCCGGCAGCACGGTTTGCGCTCCTCTGTACGCTGGCCCGAACGGGACCGCCACGGTCACCCCGAACGGTGCTGACGTCCGCAACGTGTTCCAGGGCACCCGCCAGAGCGACAATACGGTCGTTTGGCTGGCTGTTCCGATCAACGCCCCCGGTTCCACGGGCACCCGCGTGTTCCGCACGAAGAACGTTCGCGCTGCCATTGCTGGCGCTTCCGCCACCAACGGCCAGATCTTCGCTCTCGTGTCCATCCAGAATCCGCCGGCGAACCTCCAGCTCAACAACTCGACGGTTAACGTCGCGTTCGTTCAGCAGGGCCTGCTGTTCGCGCTGCGCAGCCGCACCGGTGGCAGTTTCGATGCCACTTCCACCGCTGGCGTGAAGCTCTTCGCCTGCGAGAACTTCAACAGCGACATGGCTGCCAGCAACACACCTGACTACAACCAGCCTGGTGGGCGCAGCTTCCAGGTTCGTTTCCGCGAAAACTACGCTGCTGCCTTCAAGGTGCGTGACGTGAACGCCCCGCTCCAGGAGCCCGGTTTGCAGCAGAACATTCCGCAGAACAACAACGGTGCTGATCCGTCGCTCTCCACGGTTGTGGAATCCGGCTTCTTCAACACGGCCTACACCGCAACCAACGGTTTGAACCGCGCTGGACGCGCCGACACGGGCACCCGCCTGCGCGTCGCCTTTAACAACGTTCCGGCCAATGTCCGCATCTACGTTTCGACCCACGCCCTTTCGAGCGCCGCAATCAACTCCGCTACGGCTGACCGTCAGTCCGGCGGTGGTGAAACCAGTGCTCTGGCTGCCGGTTACGCTGTTGCCAACACCATCGGCACCCCGTCGGTCATCATCTTGAACCCGACCAGCACCGCTGAAATCGGTCCTCTCGGTGGCAATGTCGCCCGCTACCCCGCTGGCGCCGCCGCTGGTATGATCGAAGTGCCGCTGACTTCCGGTTCCGGCAGCTTCATTTGGGAAGTGTTCGGCCAGGATCCGAACAGCATCGACACTCTGTCCTTCGCCGTGGCTCTGGCCTACCGCAGCGCCAACAACCCCGGCCTTGGCCAGATGACGGTGAACGGCAGCTTCGCACCGATCTCCTCCAGCAACCGCATGAGCGCCTCCGAGCCTCTGCCGCGGTTTGCCGACCAGTCGACCGCTGCCGGCGCCGCCAGCATCAACGTGTGCCAGACGAACCTGCTGTTCCCGTTCGTTAGCAACCAGGGTGGTTTCGATACCGGTATCGCGATCGCCAACACCAGCTCCGATCCGTTCGGTACGGCGAATCAGAGCGGTAACTGCGAACTGAACTACTATGGTGGTACCACCGGCGGTGGAGCTGCTCCCAGCAAGCAGACCACAACCAGTGCAGTCGCCAGCGGGGCACAGGCCATCTTTACCCTGTCCTCCGGTGGCACCAACGGTATCGCGGCGACCCCTGGCTTCCAGGGCTACATCATCGCGACCTGCAACTTCCGCTTCGCTCACGGCTTCGCCTTCATCAGCGACGTCGGTGCCCAGCGGCTGTCGCATGGCTACCTCGCTCTGGTCATCGATCCTTCGAGAACCGGCATCACCGCCGAGTCCCTGGGTCAGTAACCAGCGCTTAGCGATCGAAAACCTACGGGGCAGGTCGAAAGACCTGCCCCGATTCACTTTTTAACCCTTCCCCCTTACATCTTTTATTCCCTTCCATTTCAAGCTGGTGATAGACTAATACTTGCGCGTCCATCCCAATTCAGCTTCTTCCTACAAGAGGTGACATGTCCAAACAAACTCCCTTCCTGCTCGCGGCGCTGAGCATTCTTTCCTGCGCGCAGTTTGCGCAAGCCCGCAACGTGTTCATCCTGCCTCCCGGCGACGGCAGCTTTCGTCCCGTAGCGAACTTCGTGGGCGACCCGTTTTCTCCGGCCTCCGTCCCCACAATCTCCGCGGCAGCCGATACCTTCGCGGCTTTCGCCTCTTCTTCCGGCAACAAGTTCTACTTCGTTGGAAGATCCAGCACGGATACCGTAGTCGTGACCGATTCCAACTTTCAGGTCATCGCCCGCCGCAACCTCGGGCTCGGCGCCTCGGCGGCGGCCATGACTCCCGACGGCCGCTATCTGGTCATCGCCGCCGGTACGGTGCAGATCCTCAGCACGTCCACCGACACCGTGGTTGCCCAGGTCGACGCCGGCAGCAATCCGAACGACGTTGCCATCAGTCTTGACAGTACCCGCGCGTTCATCACCAGCAACGCCAGCCAGCGTCTCACCGCCATCGACCTCAATTCCTTCCAGACCGCCGGGCTTTTGCAGAACCTCGGCCCCGTCAACGGAGTCAACGTCGGTCCCAACGGTCTTGTTTACGTAGCCGCGCAAAACATCCTGTATGAGATCGACCCGCGCGACCTCAGCCTCCGCGGCGGCTCCGGAATTTCGCTCAACGGGCAGCCCGGCAAACCGGCCTTCGCCGCCGACAGCACTGGCACCATTCGCGTGCTGCTGCCCAATCTCAACACGGCCTTCGGTGGCGCCAGCGCCCTTACGGTGGACCTCATTACTCGCACGGCCACGGCCATTTTCGCCAACAACGTCGTGTTTGAACGCATCATTCCCGTCTCCGGCTTCCGCGCTTTTGCCGTCTCCCAGAGCAACCAGCTCTACGATATCAATCTTCCCGGCACCGCCAGCTTCGCCAGTTTCACGGGGCTAGCCTCCAGTTCCGGCATCCGCTCCATCGCGGTGTCCGATGAATTTCCCACGGCCCGCTATCTGTATGTTGCGTCCAACACCACCAACACGGTGTCGCGCATCGACCTGAATACCAACACCGTCAGCGGCAGCTTCCCCCTCAGCAACCCCCCCGGCAACATGGACTACGCCGGTGCGCCCACAACAGGGCTTCCTGCTTCGATCTTCGCCTTTAACAACGGACAGTTCGTGCAGCCTTCCGCTCAGACCCTGCCTCTCGTGGTGCGTGTCGTCGATTCCGCCGGAAAGCCGCTTCAGAACGTTCCTGTAACGTTCACCACCACGGCCCCCGGTGCATTCATCGTCTCCGGCGCAAGCACCAGCACCGGCGCCAACGGCACGGCGCAAGCCGTTGTGCTGGCCCCCAGCACGCTCGGCTCTTTCGCTGTCACGGCCACAGCCGGTTTTGGAACGGGCGTCAGCGTCACCACGAATTTCACAATCACCGTCGGCACAGGCACCTCCGGACCCACCGGTCTCGTCGGCATCCGCGGTGGCAACGGGCAGGTCATTCGCGAAACCGCTGTCACTCCCGAATTGCTTCGCGTCGTTGTCCGTGACTCGGCCGGCAACCCGGTTCCCGGCGCTGTCGTTACCTGGAGCGTGACCACCGCCAACGGTCCCAACGGTACGTTGCTCAGCAGCGTCACCATTACCGACAACTTCGGCGAGACCACCAATAGTTACGTTGCCCCGTTCCTTGGGCCGAACCTGCTGCAATCCTACGTGCAGTCCACCATTACCGCCAGTACGTTCAGCGGCTCGGTGAACATGTACGTCACAGTCATCCCGATCGTCTTTGGCCAGAATCCGGCTTCCCTCCCCAACGTGCAAGTGCTCCAACCCACAGGGGAGTCTCTCACCGGACAGGTCGGCACCACCATCCCCGGAGCCATTCAGGTGCGCGTCTCGGCAGGCAGCGGACCGGCCGCGGGAACCGCCATCCCCAACGTGGGCATCTCCGTTACCACGGGCCTCGATCCCAGCATCGGTGTCAGCGCCCGGTGTAGCGAATCCACGGGGCTCACTGACGCCACCGGCTTCGCCAGTTGCGACCTCATTCTCGGCAGCCGCATCGGAACGGCCCCACTCACCATCAACGTCGGTGGCCAGTCCGTGGCTCAGATCAACATCACCACGACGCCCGGCACGCCTGGCAAGATCGTCCTGGTGCAGGGCGACGGCCAGCGAGGCAACGCAGGCGCTACGCTGCCACAGGCGCTCGTCGCCCGCGTGGAAGACAGCTTCGGCAATGCCCTCCCCGGCGCGGCGGTTACCTGGACCGTCGAATCCGGCTCGGCCACGCTCCTCAATACGATCAATCGCTCCGACACATCCGCCCGGGTTTCCACCCTCGTTCGCCTTGGAAACAGCCCCGGCCAGGTTCGTATTCGCGTCACGGCGCAAGGCGGCAGCAGTTCCGCCACGGCTACGTTCACCGTATCGGTGGATATCGCCGCGACACAGATCCGGCGCATTTCCGGCGACGGCCAGTCCGCCCAAGTGAATACCGCCTTCGGCGAGCCACTGGTAGCCCAGGTGCTCGATGCCAACAATGCCCCGGTGGCTAATGTTCCCGTGACCTTCACCGTGAACAGTGGCTCGGCCTCACTCAGTACACCCACTGCCACTTCCGACAGCAACGGCAACGTGCGCACCAGCGTCACCGCCGGAGGAACGGCGGGAAGCGTCACGATTAGCGCCTCCTTCGGCGGCAACGCGGTGACCTGGACTCTCACCGTTACCCCGCTCGGACCGACGCTGTCGGCAGCCGGTATCGTGAACGCCGCCAGCGGCCGCAACGAAATCGCTCCCGGCTCCGTCGTTACGATCCGCGGAACGAATATCGTGCCGTCGGCTCGCGGCTATGTGCTCCCGGCCAATCAGATCGGACCGCGGCCGCTATCCCTTAGCGGAGCCAGCGTTACCTTCGGTGGCGTCCCGGCTCCCATCTTCTGGGCTGCGAACATCAACGGACAGGAGTCCATCACCGTCCAGGTGCCCTTCGAGGCGCCGGAAAATGCGGTGATCCCTGTCACCGTCACCTCCAATAACGTCTCGGCCACCGTCAACGTCTCCATCGCTCCGGCTGCTCCTGGCATCTTCGAAAACACCGACGATCAGGGCCGCCGCTACGCCGTGGTCACCCGGATGGACGGCACCTTCGTCACTCCCGATAATCCGATCGGGCGTGGTGAAAACGCCCGCGTCTACGTCACCGGACTCGGCCGGGTCGTCGGCGTCACGGAAACGAACGCACTCGGCGCGGGCCAGCGAGTCGCCGCTAACGTGGTGGTCGGCCTCAACGACGGCGGAGTCCCGCTCGTCAGCGCCGAATACGCGGAAGGCCTGCTCGGTGTCTACGTGGTCACCTTCACCGTGCCCTCTGACACCGCCACCGGTTCCAACCGCAACCTTGCCGTCGCCGTCGAAAGCGGCGGGAACCTGGTCTTCGGAAACGGTTCCACCATGGCCGTCCGCTAGCACTCGCGTCACTCGAACACACAGCAGGCCGGAGGCAAGCAACCTCCGGCCTGTTTCTCTGTGTGGATGTTATACACTGTGGCAATGCACCTTCGCGCCGCTGCTGCATTCCTTGCCTTATCCGCATTTCCCGCCACCGGCCCGGAAGAGGGCTTCTGGGCCAATTGGCGAGGGCCGCGCTACAGCGGCTATGCTCCCACAGCCCGCAATCTCCCCGTCAAATGGTCGGAAACCGAAAACATTGTCTGGAAAGTGAAAACGCCTAGTTGGAGTGCGGCCACCCCGATCGTTTGGGGCGACGATGTGCTCGTCATCACCGCCGAATCCGGCTTCGTCAATCCCACCTACGACACCCGCAACCTGCGCCGCGCTCCAGAGCAAACCAGCGACAAGATCTTCCTCATGTCGCTCGACCGCAAGACCGGCGCCGAGCGTTGGCGCACGGTCATCGACAGCGGCAACGAACTCCATCGCAAGCAGAATTCCGCGTCGCCTTCGCCCATCACCGACGGCAAGCATATCTGGGTCATCACCGGCCATCTGCGCATGAGCTGCCTCACCATGGCCGGCAAAATCGTCTGGAAGCGCGACCTCGTCGCAGACTACGGCCACGTCGGCCTCAACCACGGCTACGCCTCCACCCCCTTGCTCGACGGCGGCCGCCTGTACGTGCAGGTGGTGCACGGCTTCAAGTCCGACAACCCGTCCTATACTCTCGCCTTGGATAAGCTGACCGGAAAAACCATTTGGAAGCAGTTGCGCCCCGCCCCCGGCCAGATGGAATCCAAGGACAACTACGGCACGCCGCAAATGGCCATCGTCAACGGCAAGAAGGAACTGGTCGTCTTCGGCGGCGATATTGCCACCGGACAGGATCCCGATACAGGGAACGAGCTATGGCGCATCGGCGGCTTTAATCCCACCGATTTCAAAATGAACCGCACCATTTCCTCGCTCCTTGTGATCGGCGACCAGGTGGTGGTGGGCGGCAATCGCGGCCGTCCCTACATTGCTTTCCGCGCCGGCGGCCGCGGCGATGTCACCGGAAAGAACGAACTCTGGAACAATAACCTCGGCGCCGATGTCCCCACTCCCGCCTCCGACGGCAAGCTGATCTACGTGTTGAACGACAAGGGTTTCTTCAATCTCATCGAACTCGCCTCGGGAAAGGTCCTCTACGAAGGCCAGCGTATCGAGCCCGGCTCCTACAGCGCCTCGCCTCTTCTGGCCGATGGGAAAGTCTACGCCACCAATGAGGAAGGCACCACTTCCGTGATCAAAGCCGGCCCCGAATTCTCCCTCCTCGCCGTCAACAAGCTCGATGGGTACACGCTCGCCAGCCCCGTGGCCGTGGGCGAGAATATCTTCATCCGCACCGGCGAGGCTGTCTACTGCATCGGAAATAAGAAATAGATCCCAACGATTCCGGGAAAATATTCAGAGTACTGTCAGCCATTTACGGAAATCGATGCCCAGTATTCCGCTAGCTCCATGAGACAAAGGAACTGGGAGGGCCGGCCGAAGGCGCGGTTCCATCAGAGCCACACGGAAAGCTCGCCGGACGCCGGTCCTCGCCCTCGATTGCGCTACCCCGCGTAAGCGTTCGACAGCGCTTCCTGCGCGAAATACCCGATCGGCGCGGCGCCTCCCGCCGGCACGATCATCCAGTCCCAAACATCTTCGAGCGCGCCCCGAATCGGCATACCCGGGGGATACGATAGCGTCGCTGTCTCCGCGTCCAGAGTCCCCACAACGGCCGCCTCTTCCACCTCGGTGACCGACAGCCATGGGAATTCCTCTTCTTCATCCTCCCGCAGCCGGATTTTTACGAAATACGACTGTGTATTGTCCCGCGACCGGAACGCCGCCACGAATTCGCCCCACCGTTCCCGCGCCTGCTCGGCCGCCCGCAGCAGCGCCGGTTCGCCATCCGGAATCTGGCAATCGTCCGGCAAGCCGCCACATTCCACCTGCTCCAGCGGAGCCGCACTTCGCAGCAGATCCTCATGCGATTCCGACCACGCCGACCAGTACCCGGCCGCCGGAAAATGCAGCGCCACCGCCTGCCGTCCCGTCAATTCCGCCACCACCGGACCCATATACCGGTAGGAAGCCTCAATCGATTCCCCCTCCGGAAATTGAATCAACTCGAACGACATCCACCCCAGATAATTGTC
>CAYOBO010000008.1:0-79407 GCA_964402295.1 uncultured Candidatus Solibacter sp.
TATTCCCGTCGGCCCCTAAAGCCAAGTACTCTGACTTATGCAAGTAGATACTAGAAGGACGGGCGAAGCGATCACAAGGGCGCAAAAGGGGACAACTACGTTGTAGACGTCCTTGATCATGGCTCCGGCGACCGCGCGCCACGGCGCGGAGTCCTTGTAGATTTGGCCGACTTTGCGCATTGCAGCCTTTGTAGCTGTTACCAAAGGCGCTTCTTCCTGGGCCGTGCCATCCTGCCCTCTTTCCACGCCTGTCTTTGGGGCTGGCTCCGGCCGCTCAGGCAAGAAAGGGGAAACGAGCATGATGATGGCGAGCGCGCCAACAACAATAAAGAAATAGGTCCGCACAGAATTCGTTCCTTTCCGTTCCCGCCCACTCTCGCCAGACCGCCGCCTATAGGCGCGCGGCAGGCTTGTCGCGGGAACTCCTGCGTCCTTCAAGAGCTCATCAGCAATTTTTAATGGATTGCCCTCAGCGGGCTAAAAGCAGGTCACGCAACAAGGGATACGGGTCGGTGGTTGCCGCAACCGCCGCAACGCTTGTCGGCGAGCCCAGCCTTGTTGTCATGTAGAAAGGTGGTCATAACTGAAAACGCCTATGCGCATTCTCGTTTAACTCTTCGTTAAACCTGACTGTGCTAGTCGTTCTCCTTTCATATGCAGTGACGTATTTAATTTTCTAACGTTGCAAGAAACTGTAGTGAGTCTTCCACGCACATCCCTTGAACAGCATTTACGGAGGATTGAGCGTAGTGCAATGCGGGCCAATAAGCGGAAGACTTTCCAGAGTCCGCCGCAAACGCCACAGACAGCCGGCACTGCCGACTGCAAGATGTGCGCGGTCAGACCGCGCAGCGCCTTCGGCTCATCTTGGCAAGGGGCGCATCCGCCCCCGTTGCATCCCCCGGCCAGGAGCTTCGCCCCGTGGACCCGACCAGAGGCGCGCCGCCCTCTGGACACCCGGCAATGGGCGATTTCATCAGCCCCTTGACCCTCGACCGGAGGGCGTTCCTGCCCTCCTGGACCACCAGACCGGGGAGACTGCGCTCTCCCCCGGCCCCCATCGCCCAGGCGTATGTCGCCATGGACCCGCACCAGGGCTTTCGCGCCCTGGACCCCGACCAAGGGAGATCTCGCTCTCCCTCTGGACACCCATCGACACGAAGGGCGCAGCCCCTTGGAACCCCTCGCCCATCGCAGCATCTATTCTTGTGAGGTGGTTTTATGTCCGGTAGCAACAAGCGCCAGAGACCTCATCGCCTGACCGCCCGCTTCACAGCACAAGAAGCAGCACAGCTCGCAGCCAAAGCCGAACAGGCCGGCATCAGCCGCAGCGCATTCATCCGCTTTGCAGCCCTCGGCACACCGCCCCCGCGCGGCAAGCGAAACCCTTCCGTTAACGAAAAGCTCCTCGTCCAGGTTCTGGCCCAACTCGGCAAAATAGGAAGCAATGTCAACCAATTGGCATACTATGCCCATCTGGGCAAATTCCAGACCAATAGCGTCGAGTCCGCTATCCGCGAACTCTCCGACGCGCGATTCGTCCTCATGCAAGCCCTCGGCTTCGAGCGCTCCTTCCCCGAGGAAATCGAGGAAGACGGCCGCGCCGCATAACGTACCCGCCCGATATCGGATACCAACCGGATACCAGAACGACACCCGCTACCGGAAAGAAACCAGTTAGCTTCCCGAAGCCATCAGGCAACCAGACGCCTATCGGATATTAACCGTCTATCGGATCGCAATCCGATGTCATCCTGAAAGCTACAAGAAACCAGATCGCTTTCGGAGAACTGCCCGATAGCCTCACGACGACCGTTGACTAGCCGCAAGCCCTCAAGTACGATTCGGCTATCTGGTAGCCTTCCTTCCACCTCAACCCGTGGACGCTCCCATGCCCGTCATCGTCTTCGCCAGCCCCAAAGGAGGGGCGGGCAAATCAACCTCCGCCGTCCTGCTGGCCACAGAGCTGGCTCTCAAGGGAGCCGCCGTGACCGTCCTCGATGCCGATCCCAACAAGCCTGTCTCCCAATGGGCAAAGAGGGCTGGCAAGCCCGACAACCTCACCGTCGTGGCCGATATTTCGGAAAAGACCATCATCGACGAAATCGAAACCGCCGCCCAGACGACTCCGTTCGTCGTCGTTGATCTCGAAGGAACTGCCTCCATGATGGTTGCCTATGCCATCAGCCGGGCCGACATCGTGATCATCCCGACCCAAGGATCACAGCTTGACGCGTCCGAAGCGGCGAAAGCCATCAAGCTCATCCGTCAACAAGAGAAGGCATTCAACAAAACCATTCCCTACGCGATCTTGTTCACACGGACCAGCTCAGCCATACGGCCACGAACACTCAGACACATCCAGGAAGAATTCGCCCGCCACGGCATCCGATCCTTCCATACGCAGATCCACGAAAGGGAAGCATACCGGGCACTGTTCTCCTTCGGCGGAACCCTCTCGGCTCTCAAGCCGGGCGACGTAAGCAACCTCGATGCCGCCGTCGCCAACGCCCGCGCATTCGCAAGTGAAGTTGTGTCGATGCTGCGGGATATTGTCACTCAGGAAGCAAAGGTGGCGTGATGAACAGGGCAGGGGTCTTCGACGATTTTGACGTAACCGGTTTCACACCCGTTAAACCCATCGACGCACCTCCCGTCGAGGCTGTCCGGGAAATCTCCGAGGCGTCCTCATTTCGCAGCCGCGAGGCCGAAGCCAAGCCGAAGAAGCGCCCACCCCGCATCTACAGGACAGGGCGCAACGTTCAACTCAACGTCAAAGTCCGCGCCGAAACCCTCGACCGGTTCTACAAGCTGGCCGACAGCCAGGGCTGGGTGCTCGGAGAAACTCTCGAAAGGGCGATTGACGCCTTGCAGGGCGACCTGTCCCGACACGGCAAGTAGCCACGCGAAAGGGTCGCCCCGGCCACAGCCTCCTCGGAGAGGCCAGCGACGGGGCGGGAAGAGGAGGGGGCTCATACGCCCCCTCGCGACTGCGCCAGTCGAAGCGCCCGCGCCCGGCTGATGTTCTCAAGCGTAGCCAGCGCATTGCGCCGCTCCGGCGTTCCCGTGCGCGTCGCCGCCAGTCTCTGCGATACCTTCCCGAACAGATCCGAAAGCGACCGTTCATCGCGGCTCTGAAGTTCTATTGCGGTAATCAATCTCATCTCAACCTCCTCTGTTGTCTGAAGCCCCGACCGTCGAGGCTTCTTAACGCCGCCCGACTGCACATCTGCGGACGGCCGCATCCCTTCAGGGACCGCAACGGCAGAGGAGGAGCCTTGCGCTTGCGGCCGTAAACCGGATGTGGAAGAAGAGGGAGCCGTATTTGAAGCCTGGATGACGAGGCTGGAAGGGGACAGGGGAGGGGGAGAAGATTGTGGACGCTGAGGCGAACTGCGGCCAGCGAACATTCGCTCTACACGGAAGCTGATCGAAGGGCCGACCGGCGTGACCTCCACGAGGCGCGATGGAGCCGTCTGCTCCATTTCTGCTCCATTAACAGGGCCTTTGGAGCAAGTCCTTGAAAACAGGATAGTTGCAAGCTGCCCGCCATAGACGCCGTAGACGCTAAAGTCTTTATTTTCAATCTATGGGTGATTTCCCAAGCTGGACGTCGCGGGTTCGAGTCCCGTCTCCCGCTCCAACCCAGTTTGCTCAGGCCTAATACGCCGCCAGCCAGCGAATCCTTTCCAGTACTTTTTCCACGTTCGGCAAATACGCATCTTCAAGCGTCTGGCTAAACGGCACGGGGGTATCCGCAGCGGCAATACGCAACACCGGCCCATCCAGATGCTCGAATGCTTTCTCCGTGATCCGAGCCGCAACCTCACCGCCAAACCCGCCAGTCAAGGTCGCCTCGTGCAGCACGATTGCTTTCGAAGTCTTCCTCACGCTCGCCAGAATCGTATCCTCGTCCAACGGTGTCAGCGTCCGCAGGTCCACCACCTCTACCGAGATTCCATCCTTGGATGCAATCTCCGCCGCCTCAGTCGCCGTATGCACCATGGCTGCGTATGTGATGATCGATACATCCGATCCCTCCCGGTGGATGTTGGCCTTCCCAATCGGTACGGTAAAATCTCCTTCGGGGATTTCCTCTTTCACCCGGCGATACAAAGCCTTGTGCTCGAAGAACACCACTGGATCGTTATCCCGGATGGCCGCTTTGATCAAGCCCTTCGCGTCCCGAGCGGTTGCTGGTAGAACGACTTTCAGCCCCGGCACATGGGCAAACCACGCCTCATTCTGCTGAGAATGGAAAGGCCCGCCATGAATCCCACCGCCGCAAGGGGCCCGTACCACTATCGGTACGGGTGCATTCCAACGATAGCGGCATTTCGCCGCATAGTTCACAATCTGATCGAATCCGCAGGAAATGAAATCCGCGAACTGCATCTCCGCCACCGGGCGCAATCCCATGAAACTGGCCCCGATTGCCGCCCCGACGATCGCCGATTCAGAAATAGGCGTGTCCACAACACGCCGTTCGCCGAACTCGTCCAGCAATCCCTGGGTTACTTTAAAAGCTCCCCCGTAAACACCGATGTCTTCGCCGAGCAGGAAGACGTTCGGATCGCGCTGCATCTCTTCGCGGATCCCTTCGCGGATCGCTTCAACGTATGTGGTCGGCATGTTGCCTTGGCTCCGGGGACTATTTCGTTTCGTAGACTCGTTCGGTCAACTCGGCAGGATCAGGGAACGGGCTATTTTCCGCCCACTCGATGGCCTCATCCGTCTCTTTGCGGATGCGCGCGAATATATCGCTCACTTCCTCCCGCGAGGCCCAACCCTCCTCCACCATGCGATCCTGCATCCGCTGGATGGGGCACAGCGCTCCCCATTCTTCAAACAATTTCTTGGGCACGTAATCGGCCGGATCGTGCGCGGAATGGCCCGTCATGCGGAATGTTTTGCACTCGATCAGGTACGGCCCCTCCCCTGCCCGTGCATGATCCACCGCTCGGCGCGTGGCTTCATGGATTGCGAACGGATCGTTTCCATCCACGATTTCTGCGGGAATCCCGTATCCCACTGCACGGTCCGCCACATTCTTGCATGCCATCTGCTTGCTCAGCGGCGTCGAGTAGGCGTATTGGTTGTTGTTGCAGATCAGGACCAGTGGGGCTTTCTGCACGGAGGCCAAGTTGATCCCCTCATGCCAATCCCCACGGCTTGTTGCCCCGTCTCCGAAGTATACGAACGCCACACTGTCCTTGCCCTGATACTTCATCGCCATCGCGGCACCCGCCGCCACGGGCACGCTTGCTGCCATCGCACTAATGATGGCCACCAAGCCCTTGCTCAAATCACCCATGTGCATGTTGCCGTCGCGTCCACGCGTCAAGCCGTCCACTCGGCCCATGTACTGCGCAAAAACGTTGCGCGGATGCACGCCACGGATGAAGTACAACGCCAGATCCCGATGCGACGGAAAGAACACGTCGTCCGGCCGTGCCACCAAGCCGGAACCGACAGGAATTGCCTCCTGGCCACGTCCCACGTAAACGCCGCCTAACACCTTACCTTGGCGGTATAAGCGCCGTTCGATTCGTTCTTCGACCTCACGCATGAGGGCCATGTAATAGAGAAATTTGCGGGAAAGCTCGGCTTTTGCCTCGACTCCGCGATCGGTTGGAACGGCTTCAAGCTTAACGGCTGCCATGGTGCTACCTGCGAGTTTGGGCCTCTTCGCGAACAGCCCAAACAGACAAGTATAAGCGATTTCTACCCCTCGAGAATAACGAATGCCATGGCCAGATCCTTTGTATGTGTTAAGGACAAGTGAATCCGCTGTACACCCATCTTCGCGGCAACCTCCGCAGCCACGCCATGGAGCCGTAGGGTAGGCCTACCGGTCGGCAGGTTGACCACTTCGAAATCGTGCCACCCCACTCCCCTCCGCCAACCCGTGCCAATCGCCTTCATGCCCGCTTCCTTCGCGGCGAATCGTGCGGCATACCGTTCAAAGCGGTTTGCCTTCTTCTGCACATAGGTAATCTCCACGGATGTGCAGATGCGGTGAATGAACCGCTCACCATGACGCTCAATGGCTTTGCGCACTCGGTCCACCTCCGCAAGATCGGTACCCGTGCCGAGAATCAAAGCCCTGCCCCCGAGCTCGTAATCGTCAGGCGTCCGTGCTTCACACCCTTTGTGCTGATCAAAACCTCCGCCAGTCTCCGGACCGCTGCCGACTTTCCTTTCAGGATCAGCACCTCCAGGCAATGGTCGTGATCCAGGTGCACGTGCAGCGTCGACAAAACATTGTGGAATGCCTCGTGCTGGATTTCGGTCAATTTCTCTTCGAGCATACGGACATGATGGTCATACACCAGCGTAACCGTGCCTACCACCATTGCGTCCGGTTGTTCGCTCTGTCTCTCCACGAGAGCGTCCCGGATCAGATCCCGAAAAGCCTCCGAACGGTTCGTGTACCCCTTGTCGGCAATCAGTTGATCGAACTTCTGAAGCAGATCGCTGTCGATGGCTACGCCGATTCGGCTCAGTTGACCCATGCGTATGTCAGATTAACGGCCACAGACAGATTGCGCAAGCCGTGATACTCCTTTCCAGATTCGTGCTACGGAGCAATCGGTTCTTACTTAGTTGATCAGGATCAGCTTACCTTCGGTCAGCACCACTTCCTCTTCCAGATCCCGCGTCCCGTTCGCGAACTCGAGTTGAAGCCTATAGGTGCCCACCGGCAAAGTCAGGCGAGTGGGAGCTTTTGCCTTCCAGCGTTCTCCATTGACCAGTATCGTTGCTCCAGCCGGCCCGCGAACCTCAATGCCGCCCACTGGTTTCTGCATCGTGAACACGAACTCCAGTTGTTCTGGAACGCGCACCAGCCGAATGGCTGTCTTGTAGCCTTCCAACTCCGCCCTCACGTACTGATCCCCTTTGGGCAGATCAAGCGTGCAAGGGGTTACACATTTCTGATCCCCCAGTGAAACCGTGGCACGAAGCGGCTCAGAAGTGAATTCCACGGGGAAGGCGCTTGGCCCCACGGGTTCAGTCTGCCGCGTCGGAGCGGGTGTGCTCATCGGAGCCGGTGTTGCAGCGGCGGGCGCAGGGGTAGGAACCGCGTCGCTGGGAGCAGCAGCAGCTACAAGTGGAGCCGTTCCTGTCTTCAATTCCTCTTTTGGCGCGGGTTGGGTCAGATGCCAGGTAAGGAATCCAGCCAAGATTGTTGCAAATCCGATTCCGAATGCGATTGGCAAGGATACTTCTTTCCGCTTCGTGACAGCAGCAGGTGCGGATGCCGCCATCGGTACCGAGGACGGAACCGGAGTCATCGCCGGGGCCTCCACAGAAACCGGAGTGGGAAGGGAAGTCCCTCGGATCGTCCGGACGGGCTTCCAGGTCTTCCTGGTTTCACACGCCGTTTTCAGAACCCGGATAAATTCCAGGCAGTTCGCATACCGGTCCGCCGGCTCTTTGGACAAAGCCTTCCGCAGCACAGTCTCCGCGGCCGGCGGCAGCGAAGGATTCAAAGTTCGCACCGAAATCGGATCCTGAAATACGATGTTGTACAGCAGCCCCGAAATGGATTCCGCCGCGAATGGTTTCTGTCCTGCAATCAATTCAAATGCGAGCACAGCCAGCGAGAACTGATCCGTGGCTGGACCCAGAGGTTTGTTCGAGATTTGCTCCGGGGCCATGTACGAGGGCGTACCCAATACCATTCCGCTGGTGGCGGTTTTCTGCGAATTCAGCCGCGCCACGCCGAAGTCCGTGATTTTCACCAGACCTTCCGGTGAAAACATCAGATTCGCCGGCTTGATATCGCGATGCAGCACGCCCCGCGAATGCGCGTAATCGAGCGCCGCAGCCGTTTGTTCCAAGACGCCCAACACCTCGCCCGGTGCAAGGTCGCTCTTTAACATCCGGTCGAGCAGCGTCACCCCTTCCACAAACTCCATCACAATGGCAGTCGTGTGATCGAAATGTTGAATATCGTAAATGGTGACAATTCCCGGATGCGACAGAATTCCGGCCGACCGGGCTTCGCGAATCAGCCGCTCGCGCAATTGCTGTTCCTGGCCTTCTTCGCTGAGATTATCCAGATTGATGGTCTTGATGGCCACCTTGCGGCCGATGGCCGGATCCTCCGCCAAATACACCACACCCATGGCCCCACGGCCAAGCTCCCGTAAGATGCGGTATCTTCCGATGGACTGCAAGTAGCGGCTCTTTACAGACAGTGCGGGACTAGAGTCGTTTTTCTCCAAATTGTCCGCTACTGCCGAATTTAGCATACACCGCTATACGCGGAATCGATTGGCGAAACCCCTCACCCTCGTGTTAACGAATCGGCTTGGGCGAGGCCGAAGCAGGCCGCCCGGCTCCCAATGGACGCGGTGGGTTCTTCAGAAAATCCGCAACGTCCCGCGCCGCCTTGGTCTCCTCCCCTGGCTTCTGTAGCAAACCAAGGTCGCGCATCCAGTCGATAAAACGGTACTGCCAGGTACCGAAGGGGATACCTCTCCGGTCTGTCAACCCTCCGCTCATCCGCGTGCCGTCCGGAAGCGGATCACCCGGGTGCCTCCCATTTCCGTAAATATGCATCTCGATGTTGGGCACCCCCAGACTTAGCATCGCCGAAAAATAATCCATTGCCCAGATGGCATGCATACGATCCCCGGAACCGGCGGAGGCAAGGAAGGCGGGAGGAACGTTCTTCGGGATCGGCGGGGCCGTACGACTCCGCGCGAACGGCGTAGGCCCTGGGTAGATGATGCCGGCGAAATCGGGGCGGGAACTGATTCCTTCAAACGGATCGCCTGTACTTCGCTTGTCAAACTCCTCGTATTGCACGGCGGCCGAGGAGGATAGCTCCGCGCCGGCGGAAAAGCCAATAATGCCGATCTTGTTGGGATCGATATTCCACTCTTTGGCGTAACCACGAACCACTCGAACAGACTGGAGCGCATCGTTCACCGCATCCGTGAACGGCTGGTAGCCGTCCCGCCGCAATCGGTTCCGGAGGATCACCGTATTGATGCCGTAGTTGTAGAAAAAAGGTACGAAGTCCGCGGCCTCTCCCCCGACGTTCAGCGTGTTGTGGCCACCGCCAGCCACCAGAATGATCGCCGTGCCATTGTTAATCGACCGCTCAACAGGATGGAACTCAACCGACGGATTGTGAATATTCACGATGCTGCTGATCCGCCCCGGTACAGCCTGGCTCATATTGTATTGCTCGGCCTCCTTTACCCGCTCCGCCTTGAGAAATGGCGAATTCGGAGGGTACAGCGGAACCACTACACCTCCCGGCAGGATCGCCTGCGGCGGATACGGAGCCTCGGAAGCGGCCGCCGGCTGGGGGATGCGCTGCGGAGCGGGAAGGGGTGGAAGTATGCCGCCCTGACCGGTGGCCGGCACTGCGGCGGCAATCTGCAACAAGAGTCCGAGAATCATGGATCGCATGGTTTTGCCCTCAGTATCCGGCAGCCTTGTCGACGACGTTGATCAATGGCTGCCCTTCCACGTATCGGCGAACGCTTTCCGCAAACAGCGCGATCAGCCGCACCTGCCGGTCCGGGCTCCACCCCGACGTGTGCGCCGACATGATCACGTTCTCGCAGTCGAAAATGGGATGATTCGACGGCGGCGGTTCCTGTGGAAACACGTCCAGTCCCGCCCCTGCGATCCAGCCCTCCTTCAGTGCCTTGACCAGCGCCATATCGTCGAACAGCTTGCCCCTCGACATCGCCAGAAAATAGGCGGTTTTCTTCATTCTGCGAAACACCTGTTCGTTGAACATGCGCTCCGTTGCCTTGGTATGCGGGGCCGCCGCCACCAAAACGTCCACTTGCGGCACCATCTCCTCAAACCAGGAAGGATCGTGCAGTTCAGCCACATATTCCGGCTTAGGAAGCGGTTTGGCGTCCGTTGCCACCACCCGCATATCGAAACCGCAATGCGCCCGCCGCGCTATCATGCTGCCGATCCCGCCCAGCCCGACAATACCCATCGTCTTTCCCGCCAATTCCACGTGATGATCGGACTTGACAGTTCCGACAGGTTTCATCGAGCGCTTGTAGAACTGCGGCATGTAATACTTCACCAACCCTCGTGTGAGTGCGAGCAACAACCCCATCGCCGTTTCCGAGATACCATGGGCGAACGTGCGTGCGTAGTTTGTCATCACTACCGGGCTCTTGCGATGCCCCTCGTCGAGAACTCCTTCCATCCCGGCCCCGCCGGTCTGGATCCACTTCAATTTCGGTGCAAGGTCCAATTCCGCACTCTTGATGTCACCGTAGACAACCTCTGCTTCCTTCAGCCGGCTCCGAAACTCCTCCCGTGTGGAGCAGTGGATAATCTCGACCCGGGCTGCCTTCGTGGCAGCCTGAATCGTCCGGATTTCGTCAGCGCCGAACTCGTACATTGTGACGATCTTCAGGGGATCCTGCTGAGCTTTCACGTTGGATTGCAGGTTTGTGGCCGTAACTACCGGCCGGCGCTCGCCGGAGACGGCTTGGGCAGCAGCAGGGGCTGCTCCGGCGGCAGTAACAAAGAGGCGTCGGGAGACTGGATTGTCGGACATGGGCATCAGGGTATCACAGCTACCCCTCATGCTCAGACGCCGGAATCGTCCCCGCTATCCACCCAACTCCGCCAGTTTTTGACGGATATGCGCAAGAGCAGCTTCGAGCTGTTCGCGGTGCCTCGGATGGCGGGCCCTTTCGAGATCGCCGACCAGCCGTTTCTCATCGAGCAACAGGCTCTCGCGCCGAGCGAGCAACTCCTTTTGTTCCGCTGTAAGCTGCGGACGCGCCTTCTCCCGAGCCCGTTGCTCGGCCAAGTCCTGTTGCGATTCGACATCCTTCGATTCCCAACCTCTGGCCACTGCCGTTGCTCCTATTCCCCAACATAGCCCATAGTTCAATGTTATGTATCCCGCGTCCTTGTTCGGGCGTCGATGATATATTGAAGAGGGCACTATGAATCTCGGCAGTTGGATACTCGTAACATCTTTGTTCGCAATTGTTTCCATGGCGCAGGCGCAGCCTACCTACTCCAGGGAGGTTTCCCGCATCCTCCAGGAGAAGTGCCAGTTATGCCACGTTCCCAATAACATCGCCCCGTTCACTCTGACGTCTTACGAAGATGCCAAGACTTGGGCCGAAGATATCAAGAGAGTTGTTTCGGACAAGATCATGCCACCATGGAAACCCGTGGAGGGCCATGGTGAGTTCCGGGAATCCTACGCCATGAGCGACGAAGAACGGCAAACCATCATCGCGTGGGTGAATGCCGGCGCGCCAGAGGGCGATCCCGCGGAGTTGCCTGAGCCGCGTCCGCAAACTGGCGAATGGGCGCTCGGCGAGCCGGATTTGGTTGTTAAGATGGCCGAACCCTACACCCCTGCACGAGGCAAAGATGTTTACCGGTGTTTCGTGGTTACGAATCCTTTCGAGGAGACCGCATATGTGAAGGCTGTGGATGTCGTTCCAGGCGACCGGCGCATTGTCCATCACGTGATCATGTACATCGACGAAAAGAACCAGTCCGAGAAACTGGACGCCGAAGAGGAAGGTCCCGGCTATACCTGTTTCGGTGGTCCGGGGTTCGATATCTCCTTCAATAGCATGTTGGGGGGCTGGGCGCCCGGAACCATTCCGCGTCCTCTGCCAGACGGAATTGCGATCCAGATTCCAAAAGGAGGGCGCCTCGTCATGCAGGTGCACTACTACCCGGTCGGCCGTACAGGCGAAGACACCACTCGCGTTGGGTTGTACCTTTCCAAAGAGAATGTAGAACGGCGCCTTTTTTACATTCCCATCCTGAATGACAGGTTTGAGATCCCAGCCGGAAACGCGGACTACGAGGTGAAGGCGGAGTTCGTTGTGCCACCCCTCCTCGATGCGAATGTAATCCAGATATTCCCGCATATGCACAAATTGGGACGCCAGATCCGACTCGACGCGCAGGAGTTCGGCAAGGAAGCGATGCCCTTGATCTACATCGACGACTGGGATTTCAACTGGCAAGGCTTCTACAACTACAAAAAGCCTGTTCCCATCCGAGCTTTTACCAACCTGAAAATGTCATGCCGGTTTGACAATTCGGAAAACAACCCCCGTAATCCGAGTAACCCTGTGAAGTCAGTGCGTTGGGGGGAAGGTACGGATGACGAGATGTGCATCACATTCCTCGGCGTCACCTTCGATAGGGAGAACCTGTTGCCCTTTGCGGCATCCAGGCCTTAGACCTGCTTGTCTGCGACCATAGCGCGGCCGCCAGGGCCGAAGAACCCTCCCATCATCGGCCATCTGCCGGCGTTCCGGCGCAACCCGCTTGCCTTTCTGACGCAACTTGCCGCCGACTACCCGGACCTTTGCTACTTCAAGCTGGGCAACCAGCACATGTACCTGCTGAACCACCCGGAACTCATCCGGCAAGCATTGGTCATGCATCAGCCCAGTTTTCACAAGAGCCGCATTCTACAGCGGTCGAAAATCCTCCTCGGTGAGGGCCTTCTCACCAGCGAAGGCGAGCATCATCTAAGGCAGAGGCGGCTGGTTCAGCCCGCTTTTCATCGCGACCGCCTCAAAGGCTATGCCGAATCGATGTCTGCGCTTTCCATACGCGCGGCTACTTTGTGGTGCCACGGCGAGACGCGGGACATTCATCAGGAAATGGCCCGGCTGACGTTGGCCATTGTGGCAAGGACGCTGTTCAGCGCCGATGTCGACGCCGAGGCGCAATCGGTTGGAGAATCCATGGCCGCCGTGCTGGGCTTGTTCCAGATCGCCCTGCTGCCGTTCAGCGAATGGCTCATCCGATTGCCCATCCCGCCGACCAGGCGATTTCATAAAGCAAAGGCGCAACTCGATCGCATTATCTACAGGCTGATCGAGGAACGACGAGCGTCCCGTAGCGATATGGGTGATCTGCTCTCCATGCTGATTCTGGCTCAAGACGAAGAGGCCGGAACGGGCGGGATGACGGACCAGCAGGTCCGCGACGAGGCTTTGACTCTGTTCCTTGCCGGACACGAAACCACGGCCAATGCCCTGACTTGGGCTTGGTATTTGCTTTCGCAGAACCCTGAAGCAGAGGCAGAGTTTCACAGAGAACTGGACGCAGTTCTCGGATCCCGCGCGCCGGCGTTCGACGACGTGAACAGGCTTCCCTACACTCGGGGGGTGTTCGGTGAATCCCTGCGCCTGTTCCCGCCGGCTTGGGCGCTCGGAAGAATGGCCATCCGCGACGTCCTGCTTGGTGGTTATACCGTGCCCAAAGGTAGCATTGTCTTGACAAGCCCTTATGTCACGCACCGCGACCGGCGGTTCTGGCACGATCCTACAGCGTTCCGGCCACAGCGGTTTTCCCCTGCCGAAGAAGCGCAGCGGTTGAAGTTCACCTATTATCCCTTCGGCGGGGGATCTCGCGTTTGTATCGGCGAGCGCTTCGCATGGATGGAGGGGACGCTGGCTCTGGCGGCAATTGGCCAACGGTGGAAACTGCGGCTAACCCCTGGCCAAGCCGTGGAGCCTACCGCACAAATCACCCTTCGGCCCAAGTTTGGCTTGAAAATGAGGATAGAAACTCGTCAGTCTGCGTAATCGTTCGCGCCGAATCCGCCGATAAGAGGTGCGGCGGGTGATATCGATCCCATGCTGAAAGACATAGCTATCACGGGGGACAACCGGCAGATTGTTCTGGACTTCCCCACCCTTCAGGATGCACTCCAGTTGTGGAAGCCTTGGAACGGAGGACCCAAGCGCAGGGAGATCACCCAGCTCTTGCATGAATCCTTGTCCGCCGTCGGCGTCAGCCTTGAGTTGCGAGTGCAGGGTAAGCCTGTGGCCCGGCTAGGAACCGGAGAACTCTCCGGTGTTGCACTGGCCCTTCTTGGCTGACACAGCCTTGAGCTACTCTGGAGCTGATGCTGTTGGACAGGTTGCGTGGTGGTACACGCCAATCTCTCGGAGAATCGAAGGCAGTCGCGAGACACATCCTCGCTCATCCGGAATTGTTGCCGGAATTGCTACCCGCCTTTGAGACCAACGACCGCGTGCTGATCTCCCGTGCCGTGGATGCCCTCGAGGCCGTCTGCAACGCCAGGCCACAGTTACTGCAGCCCTACAAGAGCTTCATCCTTACCCTTTTGGGACAGTTCGACTTTTGGGAAGTCCGCGAACATGTCTGCCTGATGCTGCCGCAGCTTCGCCTGACGCGCGACGAGCGGCTGGAGGCATTCGAGATGGTGCGGCAGTGGCTGGGTGACAGAAGCTCGATCGTACGGACATTCGCCCTGCAGACGATGTACGATTTAGCCCACCAGGATCCCGCGCTCATGGATGAGGCTGAACTGGAGCTGGAAAAGGCGTTGCGAAACGGCACCCCTGCCATGCGGGCAAGGGCAAGGACTCTCCTCGGCGTGAAGCGCGGGTCTAATACCCCTCGCCGTCGCGGGCGGCCACAGCCTTCCCCCGGTGGATACGGAAGTTCATAACAAAATAGCCAACCACCAAGGGCAACCCCACAACGAACCAGCCAAGCGCCGTACCTAAGCCTGCGATATCTCCACCGCCGGAATAGACAGTGATCGAGAATGCCGGATTATCGATGGACTTCAGCATAACCGGGAATAGGCATGCCGCCGTAGCGATCAACGTTCCTCCCAGAAAAGCGCTCGACCCCAGCAACGGCATCAGCTCTCTGGCCTGGGACAACCCCAGATGGATCGCAACGATGCCACCAATTGCCAGTGCTACTCCAAGCCATCCGAACGGCCGGCTGCCGAGAACGGTGAGCACGTCATTGAGGCCATGCGTGGCCAGAAACATCACGACCCAGAGACCCTGGGAGACCACCGATAAGTTGCGGGCGGCCATCCGAGCCCTCTGTTGCACCGCACCATCGGTGCGCCACACCAAGAAGGTAGCGCCGTGTGCGGCAAGTGCAATCACCGCGAGCAAGCCGGCTCCTACGGTGTACCAGTCGAGTATCCCCACTTCGCCGCGCGGCGTGAAATCCGTGAACAGCGGCAAGCTGAACCAACCGGCTTCGTTCAGTGGCAAACCGCGCACCAGGTTCCCTAATGCTGTCCCAAAGAAGAGAGCCAGCAGCAGACTGGCGGCCGCGAAAACAAAATCCCAGGTTGCACGCCACATGCTGTCAGTCACGTGGCTGCGGAACTCAATGGAGATACCACGCAGAATCAGACACCACAAGACAAGGAAGATCGCGAAATAGAAACCCGAAACGCCGGCCGAAAGCACGCGCGGAAAAGCGACAAACAACGCGCCTCCCGCGGCAAGCAACCAGACTTCATTTCCGTCCCAGTAGGGGCCGATGGCGGCGAGCACCTGGCGGCGCTCCTCGTTGTTGCGAGCCACCCACAAATGGACGATCCCCGCCCCGAAGTCGTACCCGTCGAGAACAACATAGGCGACAAGCATCACCGCCGCGATCGCAAACCAGAGTTCAAGCATGATGGCCCTCCGGTCCATGAGCGATCTCTCGCCCCATGAGGAACATAAATAGTATCGCCAGCAGTGCGTAGAGGCCCGTGAAGCCGATCAAAGTGAAGAGAGCGGATCCGGAGTGAACCTGCGGCGAGGCGCCCTGCGCCGTGCGGAACAGTCCATAGACCAGCCATGGCTGGCGCCCCAGTTCCGCCGTCATCCAACCGGCTGTGTTGGCAATATAGGGGAACGGAAACGCGAAGAGCAAAGCCCACAACACCGGCTTGGCCGAGGCCAGCCATCCCTTCCAACTGAGAAAGGCTGAGGCGGCCATCAGCGCGATGAACAACGTGCCGAGACCCGCCATGACATGGAAACTGTAATAGAGTAGTTCGATATTCGTGGGCCACTGCTCTTCGGGAAACTCGTTTAGACCCTTCACCGTGCGGTGGAACGCACCGTAGGCGAGGAAACTGAGGATGCCCGGAACAGCTATGGGATTGTCCAGCCGGCGCTCGGCTACATTCGGCTGGCCGATCAGCGTGATGCCGGCCATGGGTCCACTCTCGAAACGTCCCTCCATGGCCGCCAGCGTCACCGGTTGGTATTCGGCAACCAGCTTAGCCTGGATGTCGCCCGTGGGGAACGCAACCACCACAGCCGATGCGAATCCGGCAAAGGTTCCAATCCGAAGGAATCGCCATGCCTGATCGACGTGTATGCCGCGAAGACTGTAGTAGGCCCCCACCGCGGCCACCACAAAAGCGCCTGTGACCACCGATGCGGCCATCGTATGGGCATATTGCGCCAGGGCCCAGGGATTTAGAACGAACTCCCAAAAGCTTACAAGGCGGAGTGTCCCGTCCGGTGCCGTGGCATGCCCCACGGGATGCTGCATAAACGCGTTCGTGCAGACGATGAAATAACCCGATAGCCAACTGCCGATCCACAGTGCCATCGCGGCGACAAAATGAAGTTTCGGACCGAGGCGCTTTTCGCCCCATACCAGCAGGCTGAGAAAGCTGGATTCGAGGAAGAAGGCAAACAGCCCTTCCATGGCGAGTGTATGGCCTACGACGTTCCCCGCATAGCGTGAGAATGCCGCCCAGTTTGTGCCGAATTGGAATTCCATGGGAATGCCTGTCACTACGCCGACCGCGAAGTTGATGCCGAAAACGCGAATCCAGAAACGGGCTGCGGTGTTCCAGTGTTCCCCACCGGCGCGGAAACTGAGTCCCTTCATGATCACGATCAGAAGAGCCAAGCCCATGGTCAACTGGGGGAAAAGGTAGTGATAAACAACCGTAAAAGCAAACTGCAATCGGTGCCAGAAAAGCGCATCTTCATTCATAGCGCAACCTCTTCGGATGCGATTATGCGAATCGTGGTGACACAGCCCAAGGTGAGATAATCTTAGCATCCACGTTTGGAAAGGAAAAATTGTCTTGCAGCAGTTGCTCGTCATGAAATTCGGCGGGACCAGCATGGGTTCCGCCGACCGTATGCGCACCGCCGGCCAGATTTGCGCCGAACAGCATAAACAACGCCCCGTCGCTATCGTTGTATCCGCCATGTCAAAGGTGACGGATCTCTTGCTGGATACTCTTCGCAAGGCCGAAGCAGGCGACAGCGCCGCCCTCGAGGCCAATCTGTCGCAATTGGAACAGCGCCATGTGATCACCTGCTGTGAATTGCTTCCCACAGACCGGCAGCCAGCGGTACTTTCCCAGCTCCATTCGATTATCGGCGACTTCCGGCGCATTGCCCAAGGTGTCCAGATGTTGGGCGAACGGCCGCCTCGCTCCGTGGACGAAGCGGTCGCTGTGGGAGAACGACTTTCGGCGCTCCTCATGGCCGCTCATCTCGATGCAGTCGGCATTCCTGCTAAAGCAATCAATGCCGCGAGCGTCGTAGTAACGGACGCGGTTTTCGGCAACGCCACCCCATTGATGGATCCGACCCGGGAGAAAGCCGCCACAGTCCTGCGGCCATTGTTGGAGGCTGGAACGCTGCCGGTGGTAACCGGCTTCAACGGCGCGACCATTGACGGCAGGCCGACAACGCTTGGCCGTGGCGGCTCCGATTTCTCCGCCTCCATCCTCGCCGCAGTACTCGATGCGACGGATCTGTGGATATGGACGGACGTCGACGGCATCATGACTGCTGACCCGAGGCTCGTACCGGGCGCCGCGGTGCTGCCGGAAGTGACCTATAGCGAAGCGGCGGAACTGGCATACAACGGTGCCAAGGTTTTGCATCCACGTACGTTGGCCCCTTTGGTCGAGAAAGGGATCCCGGTCTGGAGCAAGAACAGCTTCAACCTCTCTGCGCCTGGAACTCGCATTGCCCCTCGAGTGGATGCTCCCCAGGGCCCGAGGGCGGTCACCTCGATGGCAAACGTGGCCCTGGTTTCCGTAGCTCCCGCGGATCCCGAACTGAACGCCGTGCAGGTGATGTCACGCGCTCTGGCTGCCTTGGCTGCCGCGAACGCCGAAGTCCTGGCGCTCACCAGTTCCAGCTACCGCCAGAGTTTCTGTTTTCTCATCCGCCGCGATGAGCTTTCGCGCGCTACCGAATCCCTCGAAACCACATTTGCACTGGAACTGGCGCATGGGTACTTGAAGCCGTTCGAAGTCGATGAGAATGTCGGCCTGCTGGCCATCGTGGGTGAAGGGATGCGTGGCACCACCGGAATGGCGGGGCGTATCTTCACCGCCATTTCACAAGAGGACGTTAACATCATTGCCATCGCCCAAGGTTCATCTGAGCTTACGATCGCCATCGTTGTACGCAGGGACGGGTTGGAGAAGGCCGTGCGTGCCGTCCACGAGGTATGCCGGCTAGGCCAATAACAAGGCACGCATCGCTTCAATTCTCGCCGCCCAGCAGTGGCTCCAATTGCAACTCCAGCCGCAGCGTCTGCCCGCCTCGCTTCACCACCAGGGATACCGTGCTGTTGGGTTTGTGCAGATGTTCCGCCAGTTGGTTGGCGTTGAGGCGCGGTTCGACGATCTCGTCGCCTGCCCGCAGTCCCGCCTTGGCCCCGGCGCGTCCCGGCAGGACCTCAGTGACTCTCGCTTGCGAATAATCCGCCCCGTACCAGGAGACACGCATACCCGCGAGTTCGAGCGTAAACGGACGGCCGAACTCCACGCTTTGCCCGTAATATAAGCGCTTACCGGGATAGTCAATCGCGAAACGCAACTGCCGCAACAAAGCGCCCCCAATCAGCCCGCCATTCTCCCCCCGGCCTCCCTGGCGGGCCCGAACATAGGGCCGGGAAAATCGAAGCTCCCCCAGTTGGAATCCCCCCATCGCAAAGACCACGGCGGGTGACGGACCTGCAATGCCCAGCGATGGATCCTCCAGTATTGGCGAGCCCTTCGGAGGTAGCATGTGCCGCTCGGCGAATACCGGAAGCAATGTCACGCCGTAGTTGCTGCCCGTATCGAGCAGAAAGTCTCCTTTGTAGGTTTGCGAGCCGGCCCCAATCAGCAATCCCTCCACCATGGGGCGCCCCTCTACAAGGCGGATGGGAACCCATCTCCAGTCCGCCGGCGGCTTGAACCCGTTGCTTTCGTGCAAGCTAGCCACCTTTCGCTGGTAGTCGAACTCGACAACATATCGCTCCAGAAACTGCGCCCCGATGATTCCGTCGATCCGGCGTCCCATTTGGCCAGACAATAATTCCAGGGATATCGCAATGGCAGGCACATCTACGCCGTGCTCTGCCTCATGCGACAACCGGATTCGATCGAGGCGGCGCGCATTCGCTTCCCGCCCCGCTCCCTTTACCTTCACACTCTTGCCGGCGACTGCAATACCGTCTGCAAACGTGCTGTCCAGCACCGTGATGCTGGCGGCCGTGTCGATCACCATCGTGGCCGGACGTCCCGCCACCATGACCTGAGCCGTTGGCACATGCAGCGAAAATTCAAGCGGCATTACTGTCTGTGCGGAACCACAGACACCGGCCAGGAAAAAGAAAGGGAACAACGCAGGAAACATACCCATGTAATTGATGCCTCAGCAGTCGCTTCGGGCGCAGGCAACCGTGTCTCCTGTTGCGGGACTGCTCACTTCTGCGGCTTGCGAACAATGATCTTGTCGTCTTCCTTCGATCCAGGAGGTTTCTCCGTATTGATCCGTGCCCGCATCGCTGGTGGCAGCGCCGCAACATCGATCTTCGACCCGGTGATATCGATGGTCGCTCGCATCGTCGCGAATCCCTCGGGCAACCTGGCGAGCCCCGTATTTCGAACCCGCAGTTGGTTCACAATCTGCACCTGCCCGAACTCCTCCGGCAGCTCCGTGAAAGGATTATCCGAAAGATCGCATACCCGCAGCCGCTTCAGATTGCCCATGCTCGCGGGGATGTGTGCGATCCGGTTCCCGGCAACGTTGAAATGGCGCAGTTCCTTCAACCGGCCGATCTCCACCGGTAATCTGCCGATACGATTCTTCGAAAACTGAAGCTTCTTCAGCCGCACCATGTCGAAGACGAACGGCGGAATCTCCGTGAACCGGTTTGCGGTGAAGTACATGCCCTCAAGCCCGTTCATATCCAACAGAGCCCGCGGCAGGGTGGACATGCGGTTGTACTCGCAATAGAGAAACACCACGTTGTCTAGTGCCGCAATCTCGTCCGGGAGTTCCCTGATCTCGTTGCGATTCACGAAGAGATGCAGCCTCCGCACCGACGAAATCGGAACAGGCTTGCCTTCGTCGATCACCTGAAGCCGGCTGATACCCACCAGATCGCTCAGCCCCTTTTCCGAGAGCAGCAAAGCCTTGTCGCCTTCCTGCAAATTGTTCGTTTGGTCAACCCGGTTCGGCATCACCGTGCCTTTCCTGGCAACAAACAGGGGTAGCGGTTGCCGCTTTGCGTATTCTTCCAAGGTGACGGCGAACACGGCGGATGTCAGCGCCACAAAGGCTGCAAAGCAAAGTATCATGCCCTCATCTCCCCAGCGCAAAAGTGAAGATCGAGGATCCCGCAGCAATGGTTACATACTGCCGTCCGCCGCGAGCCCAAGTAATCGGTGGTGCGATCACGGTTCCCCCCAGTTGCCGGTGCCAGAGCGGTCTGCCCGACTTCGCATCCAAGGCAAAAAAGTAGCCCTCACGGTCGCCGCTGAAAAGCAATCCGCCCGCGGTCGCCAGTGTGCCCGCGGTTGGGGTGCTCACCATCTCCCAGCGCCATTTGGTTTCTCCGCTGGCCGGATCGATGGCCAGGATCGAACCCACGGGGAAATGTCCTTCTCCGGTAAACGTGCTCGCCTGATACCACGCCCCTTCCACGAACTCCTGATTCGTCACGAAGTACGTGTGGCAGCCGTCTGAACTGGGAAAGTAATACAGTCCCGTCTGTGGACTGTACGCCGATGCCTGCCAATTATGACCTCCGCCCGCGCCAGGACAGGCCGTATTGCCCTCCGGCGTGGGATCTTGGCCGGCGTTAAGGATTGGCCGGCCATCCTTGCCGATACCCTTCGCCCAACTCACTTTCGTGTACGCCTTCGTGTGCAGCAGTTTACCGCTGGCGCGATCAAAAACATAGTAAAAGCCGTTGCGGTTCGCCATGATCACGGCCTTCAGCTTGCGCCCTTCATGCATCACATCCAACAACACAGGATCCTCTGTGGCATCCCAATCGTGCACATCGTGCGGCGTGAACTGATAGTGCCACCGCAGTTTGCCGGTGTCGGCGTCCAGCGCCACAATGCTGCATGTGAACAGGTTGTCTCCCGGGCGTACATCGCCATTCATGTCGGGTCCCGGATTGCCCGTGCCCCAGTAGGTCAGGTTCGTCTCCGGATCGTAGGTTCCCGTGACCCAGGTGGATCCGCCTCCTCGCTGATAGGCATCGGAATCCTTCGGCCAGGTGTCCCCCCCGAACTCACCGGGCGCGGGAACCGTATAGAACCGCCAGACCCGCTTCCCGGTCCGGATGTCGTAGGCGTCGATAAACCCGCGCGTCCCAAATTCCGCGCCGGCGATTCCCGTAATCACTTTGTCCTTCACCACAAGTGGTGCGACGGTGCCCGTATAGCCCTTCTTGTAGTCGGCCACGGTGGTCTCCCAGCGTACCGCTCCGGTGTTGGCATCGAGCGCCACCAGCGTCGCTTCCAGATTCATTTTGAACAGCGTGTCTCCGCTCATCGCGAATCCGCGGTTCACCTGTCCACAGCAAATCGGGAGACTCGGTGGTACCGGCTTCACATAGCGCCACAACTGCCGCCCCGTGATCGGATCGAGCGCCCACGCGGTGTTGTCCGGGCCGGTAACGTACATCATCGATCCATGGACGAGCGGAGTGGTTTCATTCTTGCCGCCGACGCCCGTTTGAAATACCCATTCCAAATTCAACTGCTTCACATTGCCGGAATGGATCTGGTTCAGTTCACTGTACCGCCACGAAGCCAGATTGCCGCCGTAGGTCAACCAATCGGCGTCCTGCACCTGTGCGAGCGCGGGCGCCGCCGCAAGAATTAGCAATGCGCGTCTCATTGGTTCTCACCTCGCAGGGAGATCAAATAGAGCAGCAAGTCGTTCATATCCCGCGCAGCCAGAGTCTTGTACGCAGGCATCATGGACACATACTCGCGCTGTATCGACACCACCGCTTCACGTTCAAAGAAATGCACCTTGCCATCGGCGGTCATCACCTCGGCTGTAAAATTGTCCAAACTCCGCTGCGTGCCGGCGATTTTCATCCCCGGGCGGGGTATGACAGTTAACTTGTAATACCCGGGAGTGAGATCGGCGTCCGGATCCACAAGCGATTGGCGCAAATGCGCCAGGCTCCGCTTTCTGCCGATCCGCGTCAGGTCTGGGCCCATGGCCCCTCCGCGTTGCCCCACTCTGTGACACGTGCCGCAACCGCCGCGTCCCCAGAAAAAGGCCTCGCCGGCCGTGGCATCGCCTGTGGGCGGTTTCTCCTGCCGCGTCGCCAGCGACCGGATATATGTCACGATACGCCAGACATTGTCATCATTGATACGCGCTCCATAGCCGGGCATTTCGGTCCCTGGGACGCCTTGATATATGACCCGGAACAGATCCTGATCGCTGTTCCCGTTGCTGTAAATGCCAAGAGTAAGATCCGGCCCGCGTCCTCCTTGGGCCTGAATCCCGTGGCAGGGCCGGCACAGGATGCGGAACAACCCCCGCCCCGCATCGGCCTCGGATGCGTTGCCGGCAAATGGATTCTGCGCCGCCAAAACGGCCGGAAGGAGAAGGAGCATCCACGGCGTTCGTGACATCAGAGTAGGTTTGTCACGAAATCGCCGGATTGTCAACGCTGTCGATCGCTCTCTTCCGTGGCCACGGGTTCAGCCTCCAGGCGTCGAAAGATCTCCTGGACCGCGTCCAGTGCGGGGCCCATTTCCACGTCTTCCTTAAGCTCCAGCATCAGAGGATACTGATCGGCACGGGAGCGAAGAAGGTTCATTGTCTTGTGCCAGTTGATGGTCCCGCCAGGCTTCAGATAAGGAAAATAGTGCACGTCGTTGACGCTGTCATTGTCATGGACATGAGTCGATCGGATCCGGTCCCGCATGATCTGGAACGCCGGTTCTACACCCTCCATGATGTTGGCGTGTCCCGTGTCGAAGCAGAATCCAAGATCAAGATGCGTCATTTCGAGGAACTGCACCAGCCGTTCCGCGCTCGATAGCTGATTGGGGATGTTTTCGAGCAGTATCTCCACCCCACGCTGCTTGGCGAATACTCGCAACTCGTCCAAGGCCGTGAACGCCGCGTCTAACTTCCGCTCATCGTATTCCTCATGCCCCACGCCCAAATGCTGGATGAGATACTTGCAGGGAATCTCCTCCGCTACCTCCAGCGCGCGCTTGATCTCGTCCACCATGGCGACCCGCTTCGCCTTCACCGGTTCCGTGATCGTGATCACTGCATTCGGGCCCGTTCGTCCCCAACAGTCGTCGTTGTACATCGGCGAATGCAGGGAGTGCAAATACATCGGCGAATCTTTGAACCAATGCCCCAGTTCTTCCACTTGAGCCTTGTTGTGATAATCCAGGTGCTGGCGCGCGCAGAAAATCTCTACGGCCGGGATGCCCGCCTTCCAGATCCGCTCCAGCCATACTGTAGTGAGCCGGTGATTGACGAAAAAGTGCGTCGACAGAGCGTGAAACATTTCTTGTTGATTCCGTTTGATTAGGCGATTCAATATCCGGCGGCCTTGCCGTGGGCGCGGCGGTCGCTGCCGCCCGCAAGCCATCCGTCCTTCTGTACCACGATCGCTTCCACGTTCGCCACCGTGGCGATGCTATCCACTACATGCCCGCGCGACCGCAGCATACCGACAGTGTCGGGCGAAAAACCCTTCTCCAAGGAAAGCTTGTCCGGCTGCCATTGATGATGAAAGCGCGGCGCGTCGATGGCATCCTGCGCGTTCATCCCGAAGTCGATCACGTTGAGGATCACCTGCAAGACCCCCGTAATAATGCGCGATCCCCCCGGTGCGCCCACCACCATGAACAGCTTGCCGTCCTGCAACAGGATGGTCGGCGTCATCGAAGAGAGCGGGCGCTTCCCGGGCTGAATCGCATTTGCCTCGCCTTGCACCAGGCCGAACATGTTCGCCTCGCCCGGCTTGGCGGCAAAGTCGTCCATCTCGTTATTGAGCAGGAATCCCAGACCCGGAACCGTCACACCGCTTCCATAGCTCCCATTCAACGTGTATGTGAGCGCAACCGCGTTCCCTTGCGCATCGACGATCGAGAAATGGGTCGTTTCGGCACTTTCCGCCCCAGCCGGCTTGCCCTGCCGGATAGCATCGGATGTGGATGCGCGCATGGGATCGATGGTGGCCCGCCGTGCCGTAATGTACTCTTTGTTCAGTAACCCGCTCACCGGCACCTTGTAATAATCCGGATCGGCGAGGTATTCGCTCCGGTCGGCATAATAGCGCCGCATGACCTCGGCGACATAATGTATCGCCGCCGCTGAACCTGCTCCATGCGAAGCATAACCGGACGTTTCCAACATCCCCATCATTTGCAAAATTCCGATGCCCCCGGAACTCGGCGGTGGGGCGGTAATGATGTCGTAGCCCCGGTACGATCCCGTGAGCGGCGTGCGCTCAGCCGTGCGGTAATCCTTCAAGTCCTCGATCGTAATCAATCCGCCGTTGGCCGCCATCTCCGCCGCCAGGCGCTTGGCAATTTCGCCTTCGTAGAAATCCCGCGCCCCGTATTTCGCGATCCGCTCCAGCGTCTTGCCTAACTCGGGCTGTATCAGTAATTCGTCCGGTTCGTAGTACTGGCCGTTGCGCTGAAAAATCCGCCGCGATTCCGGAAAACGAGCCAGCAACTTCGAGTTCCTCAGGGACTGCGCCACCGAATACGTGACAGGGAACCCGCGAGCCAAACGGATAGCCGGAGCCAGCAACTCCGCCCACGGCTTCGATCCGTACTTCTTGTGCGCCAAGGCAAGCCCGTGCACGGAACCCGGCACTCCCGACGCCCGCCAGCCTTCCAGGCTGTCGCGGGTCATGTTTCCCGCGGAATCCAGGTACATGTTGCGGGTCGCCTTGCGCGGCGCGCGTTCGCGGAAATCGAGGAATGCCGTCTCTCCGTTGGCTTTCCGCAGCAGCAGGAAACCGCCTCCGCCAAGGTTCCCTGCCGTTGGATGCGTTACGGCAAGGGCGAAGCCCACCGCCACGGCAGCATCCACGGCATTCCCGCCCGACTTCAAAACCTCCACGCCCACATCGGTGGCGTTCGGCTCCTGCGCCACTACCATCGCATGACGAGCCCGTACCGGATGGCTGGCGAATACCGGAATGGCGCATAAGGCCAGCGCCAGCGAAAGCAACCTGCAATGGGACATTGGTTCGATTGTATCCTGCCGGTTCAGCCACACTCCATCCCGATTGCGCACGTAACCAGTTTGTCTTTTTCATCCGAATTTGTTACATGATAAAGAATACGCTCGCTGATCCAGCTACCGCTGGTGGGAAAGGTGTTCGATGGGCTACCGCTCGTCCACTCATCGCATTCTCGTTGCTATTTCGTGCGTTGCCCACTCCCGCGCTCGAACCCTGTTCGGTCTTCTGACTCCCACTAGCCACAGCTCATTCGAACCGTATTCAGTCCGAAACATCGTTACATTTGTATCGGCGTGAGCCTGGTTGCCCGCGCCCGGGGAAAGGGTTTTTTTATGAGATCGCGGATGTTCTCCATCTTCACACTTGCTTCTCTTTTGGCTGGGAGCATGTTTGCCCAAGGGACAACCCAATTGAACGGTACCGTCACAGACCCGTCTGGGGCGGCGGTTCCGAACGCCAGCATCGAGCTGCTCAACACGGAAACGGGCTTGAAGCGCTCCGCCGTTTCCGACGCCTCGGGCAACTACCTCTTCGCCCAAACGCCTCCCGGCAACTACTCGCTGAGTGTGCAAGCCAGTGGATTCTCCTCCACAACTGTAAATAACATCCGTCTGCTGGTGAACACGCCCGCTACCGTTGCCGTGAAACTCGAAGTGGGCCAAGTCTCCGAAACGGTATCCGTGACCGCGGAAGCCCTGCAAGTGAACACCACCGACGCCACCATCGGCAACAGCTTCGGCACCAAGCCCATTCTCCAGTTGCCCTTTGAGGGGCGGAATGTAGTCGGCCTTCTTTCGCTCCAGCCGGGCGTGACCTTTGCCGGCGAAAACCTCACGGGCAGCTATCGCGGCGGCAATGTCGTGGGCGGCAAGAGCGATCAGGCCAACGTCACCCTCGACGGGGTTGACGTGAACGACCAGCAGAACCGCGATCCTTTCACCAGCGTGTTGCGTGTCACCCTCGACAGCGTGCAGGAGTTCCGTGTCACCACCACAAACGCCAATGCCGACCAGGGACGCTCCTCCGGTGCGCAGATTGCGCTGGTCACTAAAAGCGGCACCAACAACTTCCATGGCTCCGCCTACGAGTTCTTGCGGAATAAGAAGACAAACGCCAACAGCTTCTTCAATAACCTCAGCGGACTTCCGCTGGCGAAGCTGAACCGCAACGTTTTCGGCGCCTCGCTCGGTGGCCCCATCCGGAAGGACCGCTTGTTCTTCTTCGGCAACTACGAAGGCCGGAAAGACCGAAGCGAATCGCAAGCCATTCGCACCATACCCACCGAAACGCTGCGCCAAGGCATCGTCCGCTACATCCGCACCGACGGCTCCATCGCCACCCTCACCCCCCAGGACCTGCGCACCCGCATTGACCCACTCGCCATTGGGCCCAATCAGAATGCGCTCGCGGTCATGCAGCAATACCCCATACCGAATACCACCGTTGTGGGCGACAGCATCAACACTTCGGGCTTTATCTTCAATGCCCCCACGACAGTCGACAACAACACCTTTATCGCCAAGCTCGACTTCCTGCTCGATAGCAGTTCTAAGCATGTCGCGTTTCTGCGCGGCAATCTGCAAGACGACAAGAGCACCGCTGCGCCCCAATTCCCAGGCATGGCGCCCAACAACACCGGACTCAATAACAGCAAAGGCATCGCCACCGGCTTAACCTCGGCCCTATCGCCACGGATGGTGAATAATTTCCGCTACGGGCTCACCCGCGTAGGATTTGAAAACTCAGGCGTCTCGCTCTTGCCTTTTGTCACCTTCCGCACAATCGATCCCTTGAACGGTACGAACCGCCCCTTCATCCGCACCACTCCCGTGCACACCATAGCCGACGATTTCAGTTGGATGCGCGGCAAGCACGAACTCAAGTTCGGCTTCGTCAGCCGCTTCATCCGTAACAGAAGGCTCAATTTCAGCAACTCATTCCCTTCCGCATCGACCAACTCCTCCTGGCTGGTGAGCAGCGGCGCCGAACTGAACCGTCCCCTGACCGACATTCGATCCACCGCCATCAACGCCTACCGCGATGCGGCAATGGCGGTCCTCGGCGTGGTCAGCCAGGGCAACGCCTCTTATAACTACAACAAAGACGGTTCGCCGCTTCCTGTCGGCGCCGGCGTGCCGCGGCAATTCAATGGCGAAGAGTATGAGATGTATGCGCAGGACACTTGGCGCCTGTCGCGGGCCCTCACGCTGACCTACGGGCTCCGCTGGTCCCTCATGCCTCCTGTCTATGAAGCCAACGGCGTCCAGACCATCTCGCGCCAGCCCCTGTCGGAATGGTTTGCCGATCGCTCCGGCGCCGCCGATCTTGGTGCGCCGCAGTTCATCGCCAAGCCTGTGGAATACATCCTCAAGGAGCAGCCCGGCGGCCGCGATCTCTATCCCTTCCACAAGAAGAACTTCGCCCCTCGTCTTGCCGTAGCCTACTCGCCCCAAGGCGCCGGCGGTCTGAGCAAATTCCTGTTCGGAGCTCCCGGACGCACAGCCATCCGCGCCGGATGGGGCATGTACTACGATCTGATGGGCGCCGGTATCATCACCAATTACGACGTTTCGGCGCTGGGACTATCCACATCCATCACCAATCCCTCCGCGACGCTCTCCTTGAGCACAGCGCCGCGCTTTCAGGGATTGAACAGCATCCCCAACGGATTGCTGGTGCCCCCGCCGCCAGCCGGGTTCCCACAAACGGCGCCCAATGTGTTTGCCATCACCAACAGCCTGGACGATGTCCTTCAGGCGCCATACACGATGAACCTGAATTTCTCCGTCAGCCGCGAGTTTGACGGCGGCTGGTTCGTGCAAGGGTCCTATGTCGGCCGTCTCTCCCGCCGCTCCCTCATGAGTGAAGACATCGCCATGCCCACGAACTACAAGGACCAGGCGTCGGGAGTGCGCTACTTCGAGGCCGCCACGCAACTCGCGCGGCTTGCCGTCAACGAAGCTCCTGTGGCGAGCGTGCAGCCCATCCCCTTCTGGGAAAATCTGTACGGCAACATCGCCGGTGGCGGCTTGACCGCCACGCAACGCGTCTATCAGCGCTATCTCGCCAACGCGCCCGATTACACTTACGCGCTCTATGAACTCGATGTGCTCTGCCGCCCCGGCTGTAGCAAGTTTGGTCCCTACACCTTCTACAACAGGCAGTACAGCTATCTGCGTACCCTGCGCTCCAATGGCAATGGCAACTACCACGGCATGCTGTGGACCGTGCGCAAGCGCTTCAACAACGGCGATGACATCACCTTGAACTACACTTGGTCGAAATCGATCGACCTCGCCTCCACACCGGAAAATTCCACCGCGTTGCAGGGTGTTGTGATCAATGCCTACAACCGCGGCCTCTTTCGCGCGGTTTCTGACTACGACGCCCGCCATCAGATCAACGCCACTTGGGTTTACGGCCTTCCCTTCGGCAAAGGACGCCGCTTCGCGGACCGCGGCGGCGCCCTCAATGCCATCGTCGGTGGATGGCAATTGAGCGGCCTGTGGCGCATGTCCACCGGCCTGCCCGTGGGAATTGGTAACGGCCGCTTCTGGCCCACCAACTGGAACGTCACTGGTAACGCCACGCAGGTCGGCGAATTCCTTGACGGCACCAACAAGAACGCCGGCCCTCCTCCCGGAGGCACCGCCGGCGTCAACATCTTCCAGAATCCGGCTGAGGCCGTCAAAGCCTTCGATTACACCCTGCCTGGCGGCGTGGGTGGCCGCAACAATGTTCGCGGGGACGGTAACTTCAATATAGACATGGGACTCGGCAAGAGTTTCGCCATGCCCTACGCGGAAAGCCATTCACTCCAGTTCCGCTGGGAAGTGTTCAACGTCACCAACACGGCTCGCTTTGATCCGTTGTCCATCTCCGGCAGCCTGGGGACGTTGGGTTCGTTCGGAAAATACTCCGATACACTCACTCTCCCCCGTGTGATGCAGTTCTCTTTGCGCTACGATTTCTGATTTCCGGGGAAACTGGATCGATGCCTGAGCGGGCTTGCATACCTGCTCAGGCTTCTGCTAATCATTGTTACCTGTGCCACCAACCGCCCTGCCTTCTCTGGATAGGACAGAGGCGGATTTTGCTGCTCTTCGCAGCTTTCTCGTCGAAGCGGGCTTTACACAATCCGCCATCTGCCGCCGGCTGCATCTTCCCCGCCTCTCGGCGATCGACGCCGAACTCGTCAGGGAGCGGGAAAGCGGTCCACTCGAACGTGCCTCTGACGCATTGATCCGCCTGTTTCTCGAAGGCTGGCCGGTCACACGCCAGGACATCGGCCGCTGTCTCGGGACAGATATCGCATCCCTTCTTTCCAGTCTCCAACTCATTGCCCCACACGGCCCTGACTCCTTCGCCGCCACCGTCACGCTGTATCCCATTGAGGATCTCTACATCGCCAGTGACCGCTATAACAATGCCGACGGATCGCCGTTCCAAGGCTCCGATGACATGGTGTATCAATGCCTGTTTCCCACCACGGAACGGGTGATCACCGGTGTGCCGCGCACGGCTCGCGGCAGCGTGCTTGACATGTGTGCCGGCGCGGGAGTCGGTGGTTTGCTCTGCGCCGCCACTGCCACCCGTGTTCTTGCCGTTGACATCACCGCCCGCTCGGTCCATTTCGTTCGTTTCAATGCCAAGCTGAACGGATTCTCCAATGTCGAAGCGCGGCAAGGCAATCTGTATGAGGCTGTGCGCGGCGAGAAATTCGATCTCATCACGGCACATCCTCCTTACCAGCCTGTCTACAGGCATCTACAGACTTTCAACTCCGGGGGGCTCGACGGCGAGCTGATCGCCAAGAGCGTCCTCGAAGGCGCTCCGGCGCATCTCACGCCCGGTGGCCGTTTGTACTGTCTTTGCCAGCTTTCTGACCGTGATCAGCCGGCTGAGGCGCGCATCCGATCTTGGCTCACTCCCGAGGAACAATCGGCGATCGACATTGCCTTTGTCTGCTTCCAGCATCGCAATCTGGTCGAATACAGCGCCGTTTCCACTCTTTGTGAACGCTGGCTCGTCGACGAGTGGAAAGACTGGATGGCTCGCCTCCGCCCGCTGCGGATCCGTGACATGGTGTACGGCATCTACGTCCTGCAACGTACCGCCTCCCCGCGCCGCGTCTTTACCGTTCGCCGCGAGGGTCCTGCGGCCACCGCGCGTGACATCGAGGCGCTTGTCGATTGGGAAACCGAAGCGGCTCAACCCTCCTTCCTGGACAAAGTGGAACAATTGCGTCTGCGTCTTCGCGCAAGCTGCGAACTCCTGGTCCGGCACCGGGTGGAGAGCGCTTCCTGGCAGCCTTCCACATTCACGCTCCGCAACAGCCGGCCATTCGAGGCTGCCGTGCAAATCGATTCCCTTACCATGCCCCTTCTGGCCCGCTTCGATGGATCAAAACCGCTTGGTAGCCTGCTTCGCGCCGCGTCCATCAATGCTTCTGCGGAAAAAGTGGCCTCTCTCGTCACCATGCTCATCTCCAGTGGATTCGCCGAAATCGTCCCCTAACCATTTCCCTCAAACCAAAAGGTTACAGCGCCGGCGGTGCGGTTGTACCATAGGTATTCGGAACCCCCTTGGAGACGCTCACTACTGACTATCTGATCATTGGCGCTGGAGTGGCCGGATTGCGCGCCGCAATTGGATTAGCTGAAGCCGGCCAAGTTCTCGTCCTTGCCAAAGACAGCATTCGCGAATCGAGTTCCCAGTATGCGCAGGGCGGCATCGCCGTTGCTCTCAGCGACGATGATGACATCGACCTTCACGAGCAGGATACCCTCACCGCGGGAGACGGCCTCTGTTCCCGCCATGCCGTTCACGTGCTTGTGGAAGAAGGCCCGGTCGCCATCCAGCAACTCATCGATTGGGGCACCGAATTCGACCGCGAAGGCGCCAAGCTGCTGTTCGCCCGGGAAGGCGCCCATTCGCGGAACCGCGTCCTGCACGCGCACGGGGACTCCACCGGCCGCGAGATAGTGCGCTCTCTCTACCGCCACGCCGCCGGACTCCCGGCCATCCGTTTTGAAAGCTTTGCGGCTGTCACCGACTTGTTGCTGGAGGATGGCGAAGTAATCGGCGCCCTGGCTTTCGATTCCGAGCGCGGCACTCTGATTTCCGTCCGCGCCCGCGCCGTCTTGCTCGCCACCGGCGGATTGGGCCACGTTTATCTCGAAACCACCAACCCGGATGTCGCCACCGGCGATGGCGTCGCCATGGCCTTCCGCGCCGGCGCCGAAATTAGCGACCTCGAATTCGTCCAGTTCCATCCCACGGCGCTGCACCTCGAAAACGCCCCGCGCTTCCTCCTGTCCGAAGCCCTGCGCGGCGAAGGCGCTTACCTTCGCAACGCCGCCGGTGAACGCTTCATGATCGGCAAACACCAGATGGCGGAACTCGCGCCCCGCGATGTAGTCTCCCGCAACATCGTCGCCGAACTCGTCCGGACTGGCGAACCTCATGTGTTCCTCGACCTGACGCATCTCCCCGGCATACCGCAGCGCTTCCCGCGGATCTACCAGACCTGCCTCCAGTACGGCATCGATCTCACCAGGCAGCTCGCCCCGGTGCATCCTGCTGCGCACTATGCCATGGGGGGAGTCCGTACAGACCTCCATGCCCGCTCTACAGTCGAGCGCCTCTTCGCTGCCGGTGAAGTGGCTTGTACGGGTGTCCACGGCGCGAATCGGCTTGCCAGCAACTCCCTGCTGGAGGGCATCGTCTTCGGCGCGCGCGCCGCGGAGGCCATGAAGGAGTTTTCCACTCGTCCAGCCTCCGTCCGTGCCGAATCCCCGGCTCCACTCTTTCCCGTCGGCACATCCCTCGATCTGCGCACGCTCGCTTGGCGTCATGCCGGGCTGGTCCGTAACGCTCCGTCACTCCAGACCGCCATCAATTGCCTCCGCTCTACCGCGATGCGCCACATTGAGCGGCCTCAGCGCGAGGACTTCGAACGACGCAACATCCACACCGTTGTCGACCTCATCGCACGCTCCGCACTCGCCCGCGAAGAATCTCGCGGCGGACATTATCGTGAGGACTTCCCCATCAAACGCCCCGAGTTTGCAAAACACTCCACCGTGGCCAAGGATTCGCCCGTCCGGTTTATCGATTTTTCCTGATCTCCCGCCAACGGAGCAGAAGCGCGGCGCTAAGCCCGGCAAAGCTGAACAGCCAGCTACCCGGCTCGGGGATGGCCAAGATGCTGTCAATCCAGGCTTCATGAAAGCCCGTGTAGACGAATCCGTTGAATTCCCCAAAACTCGCATTCAGAGTCCCATCGATGTCTACGGCCCCAAATCGCGCACCAAACGAGCTCACGGCCACGATCTTGCCGTTGAGAAACACCGGTCCCCCGGAATCGCCGCTCGCTGTGGAGGCTTCAAAATTACCGAGTCCCAAGCTACACACGCCGACGGCGAAACAACTCGCATCGTTTGCGGTCAAGCCATTGTCGAAATCCGAAACCAGCACGGCGGCGCTGTTGAAGAAGTCGAACTGGTTAAAACCCCGCCGGCGGGCTCCACTCGAAAGCGTCGCACCAGTCGCCCCGTCTCCCCGCCTTCCGAAGCCCACCATCGTGAACGGTGCCGTTGTGACGATATCCGCAGCTCCAAAGGTGTCGTAGATGTCCACGCCGGCGCCGAATGAAGAGGGCAGGCGCACGATGGCGATGTCATAGTCACTGATGACAGCGCCGTCGTACGCGCTCGGTATGTAGATCTCGGAACCGGGCGCGGCCAGCGTCGCGCTGGTTGTGGTTCCATTTGGAAATGCGATGACAGAAACGTCGTTTGCGATCTTATTCCCTGAGCTATCCGTGAAACAATGTGCCGCAGCCAAAACAGCGCTCGGACCGATCATGGCGCCAGAGCAGAGAAAGCTCCCCACATTCGTGTTGATGATCAGGGCCACGGTGCCATCCAAGCCAACCCCACGGGGAAACACGAACGGACCGGCAGGATCGTTGATATCGCCGATTGCGCCAAGCGTGGGAGCACCCACAATCGTGGACGTCGCCGTCGCGCCGTTGAGCCGCCCGTATGTGCTGGTGTCCACAAGCACGCCGGCCGGAAGGAGCGAAACCGCACCAAAAAGAAAAAGTAGGGGAGTGCGCAATTGCATGGACCACCTGCCTCTTTGGGGATCTGCCAAGTCTGTGCCTCCTGACTATAACTAATCGCAAACCATAGGCATCTGAACGAGACAGTATCCAAAGTGTATTGTAGCCTCTATTTCCCAGCAATAGATCGGATCTCCAGGTGCGTACTAGTACATACAGTATATCTGTAAGATTAATCCTAAATTCGGCATCTGGCCTGTCTCAGTCAGCTCCTGATTCCAAGCTTTTCTTGTATGTACCGCAAACTGATACGAGCGCTTTCCTTGGGCGGCCGAAAGGGCGAGGAGTCCAGTTCAACCGTCAGGTAGCCGCGCCAGCCGATTTGATCGAGGTGTCTTTTGATCGCAACGAAGTCGACCCCGCCCTCACCCAAGGGAAAAAAGGGCGGGTTCTTCATCATGTCGGGCCGGTCCATGCGGTATTTGGCCCCACCGCGATGTTCCGGCGCCGTATCCTTCATATGGAATTCCACGATGCGATGACCCAGGCTTCTTGTTAACTCCACAGGATCAATCCCTGCCATCGTAATGTGCCCGGTGTCGAGTACGAAGCCGACATGGCGTTCCGTCGTGTGCTCCATCATGTAGTCGATCTCTTTCCGGTTCTCAAACTGGTTCCACATGTGGGCATGGATCGCCAGTCGAATGCCGATCGCCTGCAAACGTTTGCCGAGTTCCTCGCAAGCACTCGCCATGTGGCGGAGATCCTCGGGTGTTGTCCCCGTCGGCCGGCGGGGCCCAAGGTTGATCTTCAAATGCCCGCAGCCGAAGTGCCGTATGAACTTCCCAAGCTTGACGTGATCCTCAAGCAGTTTGCTGTGTTTGCTGGGATCCTGGAAGTTCGTCTCCAAAGGCCCCCCATTGGAGATGGTGACGAACTTCACTCCGATTTCGTCCATACGCTTCTGGAGGCCCTGCGGGTTGTCCGGAAAATAGTCCTTCGCAAAGTAGTGCACGAAGGTCTCCACGTATCGGTAACCCACTTCCCGAGCTTCGCGGAATGACAGATATACGTCGTTTTCCCAGCCGCCGCGGGTGTTGGTGGTAATGCCGACGGTATAGCGGGAATCGGCGCCGAACGCCGCGGGTGCCATGGCGACAAGGGCGGGGAATTCACGACGGGTTAACATGCGCGTATCTTATCACCGCAGTTGCTCGAATGTTCCGTCCTTCCGCAGGTAGAACACCTTGCCCCGCCACTGAATCGTATTCCCTAGAAAGCCTGCGATCCAGAACAAGAAGCTCATCATGTCCTGAATCGGAACCAACCACGGCTCCCGTGCCACGATCGGGTCATGCAATATGCGCACCGCGGTCTGCCATGCACTCACCATTCGAAGCGTCGCCGCACAGAGCAGCACAGGCCACCACTCGGAGCTCCACAACGTGAGCAGTACTGCCAGAGGCACAGGGTAGGTGAACAACTGGCCGATGTAACCCGCCGGCCGTGATCGGCGTGTGCTGCGGACCCATCGCAGCCGGTGATCCGCATTGCGTCGAAAGTCCGTCGTGCCGATGCGGTGCTCAACGACATAAGCAGAGAGTCCGACTCCAAGCCCCGCCGCGGCGACGCGCTGGCCGAAAACGAAATCCTCCGCCAAGTAATCGCGCAGAGTTTCAAATCCCCCGATTGCCGCTAGCGCCCTCTTACGGCAAACGATCGTGGGTCCGACGGCGAACCGCATCCCTTCCAGCATTCGCGCCGTGAGGATGCCGGCCAGAAACTCTGTGTTCATCATTACGGCTTCCAGCTTTGACCACACCGAGTCCCCGGGAGCGGCCCGGTACGGACACGTGCTCAGCACCAGTTGCGGGTCGGCGAATTCGGCATCGATGCGCGTCAGCATTTCCGGTGTGACTCGAATGTCGCTGTCCGACATTACCAGCAACTCGTGCGCCGCCTGTTGTGCCATCGCTGCGATGCTGGCCACTTTGCGATTTGGATAGGGTGGTTCGCCCGTGACAATGATGCGTGTCGGAATGTGTGGATGCTCGGCCTGCAACCGGCGCGCGATCGGGAGTGCCGCATCGTCTTCCGTGGACACGGCCATCAGAATCTCAAACACGCCATAACGCTGGTGGAAGAAGCTCCTGAGATTTTCTTCCAGGCCTTCATCGACTCCAGCGAGAGGTTTGAGGATGCTGATCGGTTGCCGCGGGCCATCTGCTCCAGCCGTGGCAACCATGTAACGCCGCGCCGCTACGATCGCAAGCACAGTGAATACCAGCGATCCGACGACGAGCGCGATGAGAACAGGCGTGATCACTCAAACGGGGTTTTGGCGTCGATGAGCTTCTGCGCTTCCGCCAGGAACTCCGCAAGCGGCTTCACGCCCATGTCGCCATGTTTCCGGTTGCGCACGGATACCGTGCCGTTTGCCGCCTCGCGATCGCCCACCACCAGCATGTAAGGCACCTTCTGCAACTGCGCCTCGCGGATCTTCAGTTGCACTTTTTCCTTGCGGTCATCCACCTCGGCCCGCAGGCCCGCGGCAATCAACTGCTTCTGAATCTGCTGTGCGTATTCGAGCGTGCGGTCGGTGATCGGCATCACTACCGCTTGCACGGGAGCTAGCCAGACAGGGAATGCCCCTGCGTAATGCTCTACAAGGATTCCGAAAAAACGCTCAATCGAGCCAAACAACGCCCGGTGGCACATCAGCGGCTGATGCGCCTTGCCGTCCTCCCCGATATATTCGAGTTCGAAACGGCGCGGTAGCGTGAAATCGAATTGCACTGTCGATAGCTGCCACCGCCGGCCAATGGCGTCCACCAGCTTCACATCGATCTTCGGACCATAGAATGCCGCTTCGTCCGGCATGACCGCGGCTTTGAGTCCAAGCCTTTCCGTGGCGCTCCGAAGTGCGTTCTCCGCAAGTTGCCACAGCTCCGGCGCGCCGTCGTACTTTCCGCTCGCTCCCCCGTCCCATGTGGAAAGCTCGGCATCGAAGCGTTCAAAGCCGAACGTGTGCAGCGTATCTGCCGCAAACTGGAGGCAATCCACAATCTCATCTTCGATCTGGTCCGGACGGCAGAAAATGTGCGCATCGTCTTGCGTGAAACCACGCACGCGCAACAGGCCGTGCATGACACCCGACCGCTCATACCGGTATACCGTGCCAAGCTCCCCGAGCCGGACCGGCAGATCCCGGTAACTGCGCTGGCTGTTGCGATAGATCAGGATGTGGAACGGGCAGTTCATCGGCTTGAGCTGGTATTCCGCGTCATCCAGCTCCATGCGCTTGAACATGTTCTCGGCGTAAAAGTTGTAATGTCCCGAAGTCTTCCACAGATCGCTTCGCGCCACGTGCGGCGTGTACACAAGCGAATACCCCCGCTTGAGGTATTCGTTCCGCATCCAGTCCTCGAGCTGCTTGCGCACGATGCCGCCCTTCGGGTGGAAGAAAATCAGGCCTGGTCCCGCAAGCTCCTGCACGCTGAACAAGTCGAGCTCCGTACCAAGCTTTCGGTGGTCCCGCTTGCGCGCTTCCTCGATCTGCTTTAGATATTCGTCCAGTTCTTTCTGCGTGAAGAAGGCGGTGCCGTAGATCCGCTGCATCTGATGGTTTTTCTCATCGCCCTTCCAGTACGCCCCCGCGATCGAGAGCAACTTGAAGGCCTTGAGCTTTGACGTGCTGGGGACATGTGGACCGCGGCAGAAATCGATGAAATGCGGCCCCAGCGTGTACTCGGAAAAGATGTCGCCCGCCTTCTCATCGATCAGCTCGCATTTCATGGTTTCGCCCATCTGCCGGTATTTCTCGATTCCCTCCGTTTTCGGCGTCAGCTTGCGCTCATACGGTAGGTCCCGTTTTTGGATCTCCCACATCCGGGCTTCGATCTTTTCCAGATCTTCCGGCGTGAAGGCGATCTCGCGCTGGAAATCGTAATAGAACCCAGTTTCGGTTGGAGGCCCTATCCCCAGCTTCGTCTCAGGGTATAGTTCAAGAACGGCTGCCGCCAGTAGGTGGGCAGTCGAGTGACGGTAGACTTCCAGCGCCTCCGGATTCTTGGACGTGAGCAGCTCCAAGGTGGCATTGCCTTCCAAGGGCCGGGTCAGGTCGTACAGATCGCCATTCACGCGGGCCACGATCGCTGCGTCCGCCAGCCGCGGGCTGATTGCCTTGGCCACGTCAAGAGGTCGCGTTCCCTCGGGATACTCGTGCTGGCTTCCGTCTGGCAGAGTGACTAGAATGCTGCTCATAAAGAATAAACTTCTAGTCTACAACGACTAATAGAAGTATGCCTATGTTGTGCTTTGTTTTTGGCAGGGTATTGAAAAGGCGGAGGGCGGCGTGGGGGTGTACCGCGCCGCCCTTGGTGCGGTGTGAGGTGAAGGGAGGCCGTGGGGTAGGCCTCCAAAAAGAGAATAACATGAAAGGGTAGGACAGAATCAAGTGGTATGCGGATTTTTTTCATATTTTTTTCTGGCCGTCCCCGCTGTTCGTTACGTAAGACACTCTTTTTCAATATGTTGCGATGCCATGGCTGGTTTTGCGCAGTGATCGAAAAAGGCTGCGACTGCCACCCCGGCAACACCATCCATGTCAATAGGCCGCTGGTGGTATCATAAGAGCCGGTTGCATGGAAGCCTCTGATAAGTCCGCGCCGATGGACGATGTTTCTCTCGTTGCCCTTGCGCAACAGGGGGATGCTGCTGCATTTTCGGAACTCGTCTCCCGCTACGACCGCAAAATCTTCCGGCTTGCCCGGCACATTACGAATTCGGAGGAAGACGCCGAAGACGTATTGCAGGAGACATTCTTGAAGGCTTACGAGCACCTCGACGGATTCCAAGGGAACTCGAAGTTCTACACTTGGCTCGTGCGCATCGCCGTGAATGAATCGCTTATGAAGCTGCGTAAACGTAAGTCGGATCGAACCGTGTCTATTGATGAACCGGCAGACAACGGCGACGAGCCCATCGTGCGCGAGATAGCTGTATGGGATGGAAATCCCGAACAACAGTATTCCTCGGATGAACTGCGCTCGATTCTAGACAAGGCCGTCGGCAACCTGAAACCGGCCTTCCGAACCGTGTTTCTCCTCCGTGACGTCGAAGAGCTTTCCACGGAGGAAACCGCCGCGGCCCTGCAAATTTCCGTGCCCGCCGTGAAGAGCAGACTCTTGCGTGCCAGGCTGGAACTACGCGAACGCCTTACCAGAATCTTCAAGAAAAAGGGGGACGACGTTTTTGCTTACCTGTAAGGATTTTTTGCACGAGCTGAACGACTACCTCGATGGTACGTGTGATCCCGAGCTTCGCCGCAACCTCGAAAAGCACATTAACGAGTGTCCCAATTGCTGGGTGATCTGCGACACCAGCAACAAAACCATCCAGGTCTATCGCGGCATGGAGCCCCAACCCCTCCCAGCCGAGATTCACGACCGCTTGATGCTTGCGGTGCAGAAAAAAATGGCCCAAAAATGTGGACGGCCGCCCGGCTAGGACTCACCCGGATGCCGTTTGACAGCCACGGTAGAATAGAAAACGCCGAGGTGTAATGGAGGATCAAGCTCCCAAACAGATCACGCGTTTGTTAGTGGAATGGAAGGGCGGCAACAAGGACGCGTTGGATATATTGATGCCGCTTGTCTATCAGGAATTGCGCAAGCTCGCCGACAATTACCTGAAGCGCGAGCGAAGCGATCACACCCTTCAGCCTACTGCCCTGATCCACGAAGCCTATATGCGTTTGGCCGACCAGAGGCTTCCCGAATGGAAGAATCGTTCGCATTTCTTCGGCGTGGCCGCCCAGATCATGCGCCAGGTGCTGGTCGATGCCGCTCGCAAGCATCGTGCCGCCAAACGCGGAGGCGGATCGAAGACCAGCCTGGAGGAGTCCGTTCTCGTGTCGGCCTCGCGCGCCCCTGATCTCGTCGCCCTTGACGATGCGCTGATGGAATTGGCGAAATTCGATGAGCGGAAAGTCCGCGTCATCGAACTCAAGTACTTCGGAGGTTTGACCATAGAAGAAACCGCCGAGGCCCTGGGAATTTCAGATGCCACCGTGTCGCGCGATCTGCGCTCGGCGGAGGCTTGGCTGCGCCGCCATCTTTCTGAAGGCCCCGCCGCCGCTTCCTAAACGGCTCAATCCGTCGTCTTCTCCGTCAGGATTCTGTCGATCTCGTTCGCCAGTTCTTCGTACGTCATCCGTCCAGGGTGATACATGGCCACCGACCCGCTCCGGTTCAGCAATACCAGCGTCGGCGTGCTGCTCGCCCCATAAATGCGGAAATTCTCCTGGCTCAGCGGAGCAGGAACATCGAGCAACCCGGCATAGTGTTGGCGGCGCACTGCGTCGATGTACGGGCGTTCCTTTTGAGGCGTGGCATCTTCCCCGCCGGCAACGTAGCCATAGTATTGCGTGGGGGCAATCAGCACCAGCCCCTTGGCGGCGTACTTGTCCCGCAGTTGCGCGAGAATCGGCCCCTGATATTTGCAGTCCGGGCACCAGTGCGCCCAAAAGAAAAGTAGCACAACCTTGCCCTTCAACTGCTCGAAGGTGGGTGGCTTCGGTCCAAAGTATTCTTTCGTTTCCAAAGCCGGTGGCTTCGTCCCCACCAGGCTAAGCAGGTGAATGTTTTTCTGAATACGCGTGCGCATGGAGCTGTCATACCAGCGTTTCAGTTCGGACCGGAGATAGCTCACCCCCTCACTGCGCTCCCCGCGTCCTGCAAGAGATTGTGCATGCACTTCGATGGCTGCCCCAAGCGCGGTGGGTAGTTGAGGTTCGTCATCGAGCTTCCGGCTCTTCAGGGCCGCTAGACAATCCTCTCTGGTTCGGGCGGCATACGCCATTGCCTGATCGTAACGTTTCAGGCCTAACGCACCGCGTCCCAGCCAGGAGTAGGCAAGTATCGTCTCTGGCGTCTTTCCGCTCAATAACTCATGGGCACGAATCAGCTTCTCGGCGCCAGGGAAGTCATCCTTGGCGATGCGCTCCCGGACATCGGAAACAAGTGCGGCCTGAAGCGCAGCCGAAAGCAGGAACGCGAGTATCGCCATGCGCATAGCTTCAGCATATAGCATTCCGCAAGAGTTACGCCTCAGTGTACACTAGGCCTTTTGCCGTGAACCGCATCCGTGACTGGATCCCCGCATTGTCCATGACCCTGGTCTCTTTGATCAGCTACGTGGATCGCAACACACTGGCTCTGCTGGCTCCCTCGATACTGAAGGAAACGGGACTGTCTGGCGAGCAGTATGGATGGATTATTTCCGCTTTTTCAGTGACATACATGGTCGGTAATCCTGTCTGGGGCCGGCTCCTCGATCGCCTCGGGCTGCTGCGGGGGATGACCATCGCCGTTGGATTTTGGACCGTGGCCTCCGTCGCCCATGCCTTCGCCGGCGGGTTTCGTAGTTTCGCCGTTGCCCGCGCTGCTTTGGGATTCGGTGAAGGCGCCACCTTTCCGGGCGGATTGCGGACGGTCATGCAGACCTTGCCCCCGCATTTACGGGCTCGTGGCATTGCCGTGGCCTACAGCGGCGGATCCCTCGGTGCCGTCATCACTCCGCTGATTGTCACTCCGGTCGCGATCGCCTGGGGCTGGCGCGGCGCGTTTTGGTTCACTGGACTGATCGGTGTGCTCTGGTTATTGCTTTGGCGCATCGTGGGGCGCAACCCAAAACTGCGAGGTGAGCAATCTAGCTCCGATTCGAATGCCGAACATCCCGCCTGGACGAATCCGCGACTTTGGGGCTTCATGTCCGCTTACGCAATGGGCGGTCTGCCGCTCGCCTTTGTCTTGTACAATACCTCCCTCTATCTGGGAGCCGTGATGGGACTTAGCCAACAAGCCATCGGCGCCCTTCTTTGGATTCCTCCCTTGGGTTGGGAGGCTGGCTATTTCTTCTGGGGCTTGCTCACGGATCGGGCAGGATTGCGCAACGGCGCTCGAACACCCCCCTTTCTGCGCTATTTCATGGCTTTGATGCTCCTCAGCCTGCCCCTCTGCGCTGGACCCTTCTGCTCCTCGGTCCCTATTCTGATGGGGGTCTTGTTTTTTTCCATGTTTGTTGCCGCCGGGTACATCATTCTGAGCGTTGCCTACGCCACCAGCGTCTTCTCAGGGAGACATTCCGGATTCCTCGCCGGCCTGGGAGCCGGTTCTTGGTCCGCACTGGTCGCTCTCGTAATGCCCTACTTCGGCCGTATGTTTGACCGCCACGATTACGGAGGTGCTTTTTTACTCGCCGCTTTGTTCCCTCTCGCTGGGACGCTATTGTGGTGGGTTCTCGAAGCTCGTGCTCAGTCGGCGAACGCGTGACTCGAGCTGATACCGTTGGATTGCAGCACGACGGCCATTTTTTCCAGTGCTGACTTGTGGATCTGCGACACCCGGCTTTCGTTGATGCCTAGCAGACCCCCGATTTCCTTCATCGTCAGTTCGTTCGTGTAATACAGCAGCACTACCTTCTGATAGCGTTCCGGGAGCGTTCGCATGGCCTCGCTCAAAACACTGCGTAGTTGCTGTCGGGCACACATCCGGTCCGGCTGCGTTTCCGGTTTGGATGGGAAGTCAGGGGCGGGCAGATCATCCTGCTCGTTCGAGCGTGTGCTTGCCGAAACCAATCCCACGCTGCGCAGATCCACCATCATCTGCCTCCAGCGCTCGACTTCCACCCCCAGTTTATCGGCTACTTCCTGTTCGGTGGGATTCCGCTGTAGTGATGCGGCAAGATCGCGCGTCACGGCCTCCACTTGCTTGTGACGTCGCCGCAGATCCCGGGATGCCCAATCCAGTTGGCGCAGGCTGTCCAGAATCGCCCCTTTGATGCGGTGTTTGGCATAACTCGAAAATACAACCTTTTTGTCTGGGTTGTACTTGCTGGCAGCGTCAAACAGTCCAAGGATGCCGGCGTGGACGAGGTCGTCCAAGTCGACATGCACAGGGAGGTTCTCATGAACCCGGACAGCGATCGCCTTTACCAAAGGCAAATGCTCCAACACCACCCGGTCGCGCTTGGTCATTCGGGCGGCTTCTCTTTGAGCGGCACTCTTTGCAGGCATCTCCACAATCCTCGCGTTTCCTTTACTCATCTCGATTGGTGTTCTTTCCCTGAAACTCGGCCCTGAAGCTGCGGCCTGTTGATGTTCGGTGCAACCAACCTAACGCCGTGCCTAATGTGCAAGGGAACGACCAATCTCAACCAACTCCATCCAGACGTCGGCGTCATGATCTTGCCGAGGACGCCAAATTGTTGCCTGTCTTGTGCTTAACTGTCACGCCAAAACTTCTGGCGGCAACCCTCAAGCAATCTCCAACAACTACGCCCGTGCTGTATCCGATATCCGAATCGGAAGCCAGCACCATGGCTCGTTCCACATTGAAACAGAATGTTCCAAAATGAAACCTGCCTCACGCTGTTCGACTCTAGAAGTAAGCTTATCGGTTCTTACGCGAACTCATGTAGTGGGGAATGGACCAGAAATAACTGATTCCCTTTATCCATTTCCCTTACTCCGAAGGCCCGCATGGGGGGGGAGTGAGGGGACCTCGGTACCAGGCTCTAGCTGTCCTCTCCATGCCGTTTGATTTCGGCGATCCAGGTCTTCGCACCAAATCCACCCAGGAATACTAGCGTCGCCGTCCTGATCTTGCCTTCCAGAGTAATCGCCGAAAGCAATGCCAGAATGGCGAAGGTGAGGATGGTGATGCGAAATCCAGGCTTCATCAAGGTCAGCAATGGCTCGTCCCCCATTCTCCCACACCCTGGCAAACTCAAGGACGGATGCTTGTTATTCCGGGGAACTCCGGGTGAACAGTGAGAATAAGCCCGAAAGTGCTGAGGTCTTCTTCTCCGCCGGTGCGGCCCCGGCAGGTCTGCCCGCCAGCCGGTCGCCGAGTTGCGTCAGGCTCTTTCCGAAATTCGTATTGGGAGGGACTGGCTTGCCTTCCATCAGAGCCCGCTGTATCCCATCGTAATCGGCAGGAACGAGGTGGAAGACATCGCAATGCAGCGCGGTCTCAATCACCTCACGGCCCAAACCATGCTCTTTGTCGTAGCGGTTCACTACCAGTCGGATACGGGAACGCTGGACTTGGTTGGCCTCTAGATAGTCTATCGCCCGTTGGGCGGCCTGCAATGCCGGCAGTTCATTGGTGGTTATCAGGAGAACATCATCCGACCGGCGCGCCAGTGTAAGGTTCCACTCACCGTATACTGTGCCTGTATCGAACACGACGACTTCATAGAAACCTCGCGCGAAATCCGCGATGGAGGAGGCGTCGCGCAAGTCGTGAAGCCCTTCGTTCACTGTGTCGGGGGATAGAAGAACGTCCAGCGTACCCTGCTGCGTCACGATTCCCTTCCATATATCGGCGTCCATTGATCCTGAGCGCGAAAGGGCATCCACAAAACTGTACTTCGACCGCAACTTCATGAGAAACGAAAGGGTTCCCGTCAGCGGGTCCATGTCCCCCAGAAGTATCTTCTTGAAACCAACTCGTTTGTAGTGTTGCGCAAGGTTCATGGCCAGAGTCGTGGCGCCACAGGCGCCTTTGGCGGGAATCACTGTGATCACCTTGCCCGTCATCGACGCCCCACCGTCGTTTCGGTGCATCGACGCAAGACGGGCAAATGCGTGGTCAAACTGCTCCGGATCGAAGGGGCGTACCAGAAATTCGACGGCCCCTTGCCGCATCGCCCGGAGAATGGTATCCGGGTTCTTCGAAGACAGCAGTACGACGATTTTCATCGTCGGCTGAACCACCAGCAATTCCCCGATCAACGCCACGGCTCGATCCGGATCGGATGTGAGATCCAAAAAACAAAGATTGGGCCCATGTGCCCCTCCCAACTCGGAAAGCGAAAGGCGGCTCGGGTAGGATTGCATCTCGAAAATCGGCGTATTTGGCAAATGCAGGGAAAGAATGGGAGAGAGCTCCCCAGCTATAGTCTTGCTGGGACTGATGAGAAGTCCCTTCCAGTTCCCGGATAGTGCTGCGATGTCTGCTCGGGCCATTGGCTACCCATGAATCGGCATTCTTGCACCAAAACATAAGAGGGAATATGACATCGTTGAAATTCAGAGAGTCCACCCCCGCGAATAGCACTAACACTATGACCAGTGGTACCGATAAGCTCGCCAAGGGAGGAGAAAGTGCCTATGTCAGATCCCATCCGAGTAGCCGTCTGTGAAACACAACCTGTGACCACAGAAGGTCTGGCGCGCATTCTCGGTGCGAATCCGGAGTTTGAGTTCGTCGGAGCCGTGGATCAGTTGATGGATGCGGAGGTTCTCATCGAGAAAACCCGTCCACAAATTCTGATTCTCGATAAGTCCTTCGGAGTCCAAATCGTCCTGGAATGGGTCGCCGAGCATCGCGCTGCCCGCTCCGCTACACACATCGTCGTTTGGGGTCTTTCCCTATCCGAGGCAGAAGCCCTGCGATTCCTTCAAATCGGCGCTAAAGGAATCCTCCGTAAAACAGCTCCGGCGGAAACGCTGATCGCCTGCTTGCACGCTGTCGCCTTGGGCACAAGCTGGATGGAGGACAGCCTCTTTCGCGAATCCGCACGGCCCGAAAAGTATCATCGCAGCGAACTGACTCCGCGCGAGCAGCAGGTGATGGAACTCGTCGAACAGGGCTACAAAAACAAAGAGATTGCACGCCAGTTGGGTATCCGCCCCGGTACAGTGAAAATCCACCTCAAGCACATCTTTGAGAAAACAGGAGTGCGCGGGCGCTACGGTCTGGCCCTCAGTGGGATGAAGGACAAGGGTCTGCTCGCCCTGCCCTAATACGCACTCGCCAAACGCGCCCCGGCTCCATCGTCATGTTATGCTGGGGCGTGTCACTCCGCTCCCGTCTGATAGGCTCCGCCTTCCTTATCAGCGCGATTCTCTCCGCACAATCCTCTCCTTTGTTGGACGTGCTTTCCCAGGAACTGCACCGCAATTTCGAGGGCCTCAAGCAGGCTGATCCAGCTCCCTACTTCCTCGCCTACGCAGTCACCGACGACGAAGCCGAAGCCGTAACCGGCAGCTTCGGCGCGCTCCAGAACACCAGCCGCAACCACTCCCGTTCCCTCGATGTCACCCTCCGCCTCGGCTCACCGAAATTCGACAATTACCACCGTATGCGAGGTGACTTCCCCCGATTTACCTCCGGCGTTGGCCTCCCCATTGAAGATAGCCCAAACGCAGTCCGCCGCCGTGCCTGGCTCGAAACCGATCGTATCTACAGGCTTGCCTCCCAGCGCCTCATCCGTCTTAAAACCAATCAGCAGGTGAAGGCTGCCGAGGAAGACAACTCCGACGATTTCTCAATGGAAGACAAAGCGGTCTATGTGGAACCGGTCGCGAAACTCAGTTTCAAGAGTGCCGAATGGGTGCCACGCGTTCGGAAGTGGTCAGATGAATGTAACAAACATCGCGGTATCCTCGCCTGCTCTGTGACCGTTATTGCCACTCGCCAAACGCGTTACCTGGTGAACTCCGACGGTAGTAAGATCCAACAGGGCAGAAGTTATGCTCGTATCCTCCTGAGTGCCCAGGGAAAGGCCGCTGATGGGATGGACTTGGCTGCCACCGATAGCTTCGAAGCCGAAACCCCAGATCGTCTTCCCAAGGAAGCGATTGTACAGGCCGCAATGGAAAAAGTAACTGCCCGGCTCGCCGCGCTCCTGCGCGCACCCCCGGTTGACCCCTTCGTTGGACCCGCGATTCTGAGTGGTTCGGCAGCCGGTGTCTTTTTCCACGAGATCTTCGGCCACCGCATCGAAGGGCACCGGCAAAAGGATGAAAGTGAAGGGCAAACGTTTACCAAGAGTGTTGGCAAGCCCGTGCTTCCTGGCTTTCTTTCCGTCGTCTTCGACCCCACCCGCAAGACCCTCGGCAATATCGATCTGAACGGCTGGTATGCCTATGATGACGAAGGGGTTAAAGCGCAGAAGGTGAATGTCGTCGAGGGCGGTATTCTAAAGACCTTTCTCATGTCGCGTTCCCCGATTCAAGGGTTCCCCAAGTCGAACGGCCACGGCCGGCGCCAAGCCGGCGCCGAGGTTGTCTCCCGCCAATCCAACCTGATCGTTGAATCCACTCAATCCGTTCCGATGCCCAAGCTCCGGGAAATGCTCATCGAGGAGATCAAGAAACAAGGCAAACCGTATGGCCTTCTCTTCGACCAAGTCACGGGTGGGTTCACCACCACCGGCCGTCAAGGTTTGCAGGCCTTCACCGTCATCCCCCTTGTTGTGTACCGCGTTTACGCCGACGGCCGTCCCGACGAACTCGTCCGCGGAGTGAACATTGTGGGCACTCCTTTGGCCAGCTTCGCTAAAATCGCCGCCACCTCTGACCAGCAGGCAGTGTTCAACGGAATCTGCGGCGCCGAATCCGGTAGCGTCCCCGTTTCAGCCATTTCGCCAGCCTTACTGGTGACAGAAATCGAAGTGCAACGCAAAGCAGCGGGTGTCGATTCGCCCCCAACCCTGGCTCGTCCGACAGGAGTCTCCCAATGAAGCCCATCCTCTCCGCCGCCTTGTTCGTATGCGTCCAAGCTGCTCTGGTGCCAGCGGCCGACGACATCATCCTTAAGGCGATGAAGGAGGAGATGAACCGCGGCAAAGCCTTGCGTGTCGTTGGCGACCCTCCTTATTTCTTCGAATACACACTCGACGATGCCGAATTCTACAGCGTGAGCGCCAGTTATGGCGCTCTCAACCTGGAACGCACTTCCCGCGCTCGCCAGCCACGAGTCCGAATCCGAGTCGGAGACCCCAAGCTCGACAACACCAACCACATCTATTCCGACATTTATCGTGGTTCTCGTTACGATCCTTCCCAATTCCCCCTCGATGATAATTATGAAGCCCTTCGCTTAGGCTTTTGGCTCGCCACGGACCGTGCCTACAAACAGGCTCTGGAGGCCTTTGCGCGTAAAAAGGCGTCGCTGAAGAACATGGCTGCTACGGGTGAGCAACTCCCTGACTTCTCCGCTGCTCCTCCTGTCTCGATGATTCTGCCGGTTGTCCGTAAGCCGATAGACACGGTGTCCTGGAAAGCTGCGGCCAAGGATGTCTCCAGCCTCTTTGCCACATACCCGGAAGTTCTCCTGTCCGATGTCAGCCTGTCGATGTCACAGACTACATCCTATTTGGTTAACAGCGAGGGCGGTGAATTCCGCACACCAGATCACTTGGCCTCTTTTCGTGTGCGTGCCTCCGCTTTCGCTCCCGACGGATCGGTTGTCCGCGACTATGTCGAGTATCACAGCCTCGATCCACTCCGCATGCCGAAAGTTGACGACATGAAACGGGCTGCACTGCAAGTCGCTGATACGGTTCGCGATATGACGAAAGCAGTGGTGCTCGAATCCTACGCCGGGCCGGTGCTCTTCGAGGGGCAGGCCGGTGCGCAACTCCTTGCCGAAGTATTGGGCCGAAGTTTACACATCACTCGTCGTCCAGTCACCGACCCGGACCGCCCCATCAACCTCCCCGCCGGTGAATTGGAAGGCCGGTTGGGCTCCCGCATTTTGCCGGATTGGATCGATGTAGTAGATGATCCCACGCAGAAGGAGTATCGTGGCACGCCCCTTTTGGGCCACTACCTCATCGATGTCGAAGGTGTCGTCCCAAAGCCTCTCCAGATGGTGGAAAAAGGCGTTTTGAAAACCTACTACTCGACCCGGCAGCCTATACAGGGTGTGGACACCTCGAACGGACACGCCCGAATCCCCGGATCCCTCGGGAACAACACTGCATTGGCCGGGAACCTGTTTGTGAAGGCGAATCAGACACAGCCTGAAGCCGAGTTGCGGAAGAAATTGCTTGAAATGACCAAGCAGCGCAATAAACCCTTTGCAATCATCGTCCGCAAGATGGATTTCCCCTCCACCGCTTCACTCGATGAACTACGGCGTATCGCCGGAGGCACCCAGGGACGGGCAGTGAGCATCCCCCTCCGTATCTACAAAGTGTTCCCTGACGGCAAGGAGGAGCTCATTCGCGGCGTTCGCTTCCGTGGCCTATCCGTACGTACATTGAAAGAGATTCTGGCAGCCTCCGAGGAGTTGCACACCTTCGAGTATCTGGAAAACGGCGGACCCTTCGCCCATGCGGACGCTGGTGGCTATGTCGCTCCTACTTCTGTAATTGCTCCAGCGCTCCTCTTCGAAGATCTCGAACTGGAGAAGATCCAGGGAGAATTGCCGCGCCCGCCCATTGTCCCTCCGCCTCCACTAACTCACTGATTCGCAAATGGGTATTCTCAGCAGAAAGGTCTTCTGGGAGATCACGGCAGGATCATTCCTGGGAACCGTCCTGTTTACCTTCATCTTGTTTCTTCAGCGCCTCGGCCGATTGTTCGAGCAACTCGTGACGACTGCTGCTTCTTTCGAACAGGTCGCAGGTGTTTTTCTCCTCATTCTACCGGAAGCATTGATCTTCACCATACCCATCGGCGTTCTTGTCGGTGTCCTCATCGCCATGGGTCGCATGTCGAGCGATGCCGAAATTGTCGCCCTCCGCGCCGCGGGAGTTCCCAGCCGCCGCCTCCTCGTTCCAGTAGTAGCTTTTTCGTTGCTAGGACTGCTGTTCACGGCTTATGCCTCCTGTATCTTGAAGCCCTGGGCAAAGAGAGAAACCATCCGTATTCTTAATCAAATGGTGGCCGCACAGCTCACTGCGGAAATTCGGCCCAGGCTGTTCGAGGAACAGTTTCCGAATCGGATCCTCTACGTTGACGATGTGGTGCCAGGTCCTGTCGTGCGCTGGAAGAAAGTCTTTATGGCCGACCTTCGTCCGCCCGGCGAGCGTGATTCGACTGCACAACAGGGCGACGGCCCACGAATCACCCTGGCGACCGAGGCGGTGGCACAGCCCGACGTCGTCAATAACAGGATTCAACTCCTATTCGCGTCGGGGAAAAGTTACGAAGTCGGACAAAACGCTGCCCAGTACATCAGCACCGAGTTCCCGAAAATGAATCAAGCGCTCGATGCCCCCCAGCGCCGCGAGATCACCACCAGCGACTTCAGCGACATCGACATGGCCGAACTCGGCCTCAAAGCCGCTTCGAACATCGACGCGGCCATCGAGTATCACCGCCGACTGGCCCTTCCTGTGGCATGCGTGATTCTTGCCGTGCTTGCCGTACCGTTAGGGGTGTCCTCCCGAAAGGGGGGCAAGTCAGCTGCATTCGTACTCACCGTTGTCCTGGCGTTCCTTTATTACATGGGTCTCATCAGCGCTATCGCTCTGGCCAGACAAGGGTCCATTTCGCCCGGATTCGGTGTCTGGATGCCGAACTTGGTCTACGGTTCGATGGCGCTGCTGCTTGTTGCGCGCCTCGAACTTCCTGACGACAGCGATTGGACCGGTGGCATTCGCGAAAAGCTCGTTCTGGCCTGGGCCTGGCTCATGGGGCGCACTCCTTTTTCGAAAGAGTCCGAAGGCATGCAGGCGTTTCGCCTTCCTCTCCTGCCGCAAGTAGTGGATACATATATACTTTCCGGATTTCTCTACTATTTCGTCGTACTCCTCGTGAGCTTCGTTCTGATGACACATGTGTTCACCTTCTTCGAGCTTCTGGGTGACATCATTCAAAACAAGATCCCGATGCCTCGAGTCGGAACCTACCTCTTCTTCCTGACCCCCAAGCTGATCTACGACTTCGCGCCCATGAGCGTTCTGGTTGCCGTGCTGCTCACCTTCAGTATGCTCGGCCGGGCCAATGAAATCATCGCCTTCAAAGCATGTGGCGTGAGCGCTTACCGCCTCACGTTGCCCGTCTTCGTGGCAGGATCCGTGCTCAGCGGAGCCCTGTTTGCCTTTGACTACTACATTGTTCCAGAGGCGAATCTGATTCAGGACGCAATTCGGAACGAGATCAAAGGCCGGCCTGTCCAAACCTTCCTTCGCCCGGATCGAAAATGGATTTTTGGGCGTGGCCCATGGGTCTATTACTACAAACACCTTGACCCCTCGACAAATGTAATGGTCGGCGTTAACGTCTATGAGTTAGACCGTGAAAAGTTTCAGTTGAAACGGCACATCTATGCCGAAAGCGCCCGCTGGGAACCATCGATTCGCCGCTGGGTGTTCCAGAATGGCTGGGAGTGGGAGTTTCAAGGAATCCGCGGTACCTTCCAAAGTTTTCAGGGCAACACCTCTACCTTCACCGAACTCGACGAACCTCCGAATCATTTTCTCCGCGAAGTGAAACAGGACATCCAGATGAACTTCCACCAGTTGGCGGATTACATCGCCGGATTACAGCAGAGCGGAATGTTCGATACAACAAAACTACAGGTGCAGTATCATCGGAAGTTTGCGGTCCCCTTATTCGTCTTGATCATGGCGCTGATCTCTACTCCTTTCGCGTTCTTTTCCGGCAACCGCGGAGCGATGGCCCCGGTTGGCATCAGTTTGGGCATCGCCATTTGCTACCTCGCTATCAGTAAGTTGTTCGAACAAATGGGCAATGTGGGTCAACTGCCGCCGCAAATGGCCGCCTGGAGCCCAGACCTCATTTTCGCCTTGGCTGGTCTCTACTTCCTGATGCGGGTGAGAACTTAGCGGTGTCCAGCGGTGTGTTTTTGGATTTGCACTAAGGAGTTAGGAGGTGGTTCGGCGGGCGGAAAAACCTGCGGGTCACGCCAGAAATCCATAAGACTGGTCTGGTGTACGCAACTCACCGTACAGTAAGGGGCGCATCCCTTTTGGGTCAGATACTCGCGCCGGATATCCTCCACCGAGTACTCTTCCAGTGGCTTCGCAGGATAGCCTCGCTGTTGCGAACAGTAATGCACTAAACCGTCTTCACAGACGTACAGGTATCGAGCCCCGGCCCGGCATTTCCAGTTGTTCGGTCTTCCATCCGCAATCGCATCCTGGAAATGATTGAAACGCGAATAGCTGGATTTCTCCATGCTCTTCATCGCTTTGTAGACTTCGCGCTCACGCGCCTTCAAGGGACGCAATTGCCCGTCGCCATCGTGAATAATACCGATCGTCGAGGTGAATCCCAACTCCAGAGCTCTCTTCCCAACTACAAGAGCATCCTCGGGGTTACGAGTGCCGCCACCAACTACAGAATTAATATTTACGTGGAAGGTGGCGTGCTCCGACAACCATCGTAGACGCTGATCCAGCACTTTCAAGCTCTTCTTCGATACCTCGTCCGGCTGGATATTATCGATGCTGATCTGCATGTGATCGAGCCCGGCATCGTTCAGGCGATGGATACGCTGCACGTTGAGCAGGTAGCCATTCGTAATCATTCCCGCAATGACGCCCCGCTTGCGCAATCGAGAGATGATTTGATCCAACTCAGGATGCAGCAGCGGTTCCCCGCCACTGATCGTAACCACTGTCGTCCCAAGATCTGCAAGCTTATCCACGCGCCGCAACATGGTCTCCAATGGCACTGGTTTGGAATAGTCGTCGTATTCATTGCAGTAGCCACACTCCAGGTTGCAGCGCCGGATCGGTATGAGGTGCGCCAGAATGGGATGGTCACGCGACAACAAGCCCTTTGCAATCATACGCAGTTCACGTGCGCGGCGCGTGGCTGCTTTCCATTGGCGGAGTAGCTTGAAGGCCTTATCACCCATGTGATTACGATTCTCTATCTAAACACACTCCGTCGCGCGAGGATAGTCTTCCAGGTTCGGAAAGCTCCAATTGCGGGCTGAAAGGGCGAATTCAGGGTTTTTTCGGTTCCGGTTTCGGAGCCGTGGCTTCCTTGTCTTCAAACTTGATGATGACGTCGCTCTTGAACTGCTTGTAGTCCTCGTACTTGACGGTCATTCGGATCGGTTGGGGGCCGCCCTGAAACATTAGGGTGTCGTTCGCCATTGTGTAAGTCGGGAACCAGTACTTGCCGTCAATCTGTTCCCGATAGGTTTCAAACTTGGGGAACTGTTGATCCGACCCCTTTTTCAGAAGACCTGTGGCGCGCCCATAGCTCTTCACGATCTGCAAATCGCGGTCATCGACATAAATCAGTCCGGAAAAGTAGCGCTGACCCTGTTCCAGCGTCTTCGGCTTGACCGCAAAGACATAGCACGGAATCTCATCCAGCGTCTCCTTGCCGAGATAGCGAATGTGGTACTTGCCAATCTCTTCTGTTGTCAGAACGAACGGCTGAACACTACGCAAATCCTGTTCATCTTCAGGTGTAAGTTGCAGATTTTTCAAAGTGGAAACCGGTGCACGCACTACCCTCTCCGTACGCTTCCCCTCATTGCTGAAGATAATGTCGGAGATCATCTCGTGGCGCCCACGCGTGTTGCCACCCTCATCGAGTTCGAGAACCCTTACCGTTTGACGATAAGTGTAGTTTTCCCTCGCCCGTGCGAATTCTGATTCCTTGGCGGCAAACTTCTGGACGATCTCGTCGATCTCCCTCGGGCTAGGTTCCTTGTTGTCCCCATAGGCTACCGGAAGGCCAGCCATCATTGCCACAATACAAAGCCACTTCATAGCGCTCTCCTCGGTTTCTCTGGTTCACTGGACGGGTGCGACTCCCACCCGGTTACCCTTTGCTCAACAACTGTTTCGCAATTGTCACCCGTTGCATGTTGCTTGTGCCCTCATAAATGCGCCCGATCTTCGCATCCCGGTATAACTTTTCCACCGGGTAATCTTTCGTGAAGCCAACACCACCAAGTACTTCCACTGCCTTCGAGGCAACAGTCTCGGCGGTCTGGGAAGCGAAATACTTCGCCATAGCCGCCTCCGTCAGGAAAGGTAACCCCCGCTCTTTCCGTCGCGCCGCATTGTAAACCAACAGTCGCGAGGCTTCCACCAGGGTTGCCATCTCTGCCAGCTCGAATTGCACACCCTGGAACTCGCCAATCTGCTTGCCGAACTGTTTCCTTTCCTTGGCATAGGCGAGGGCGTGCCGCAGTGCGCCGGCTGCCAATCCCGTCATCTGTCCCCCGATAGCGATTCGTCCTTCATTCAGTGTCTCAATCGCTATTTTATATCCTTTGCCGATGTCCCCAAGGACGTTGCCTTTTGGAACCCTACAATTGTCAAGAATGAGTTCGCAGGTGGACGAAGCGCGAATACCCAACTTGTCCTCCTTCTTGCCTACCGCGAACCCTTCGAAATCGCGCTCCACAAGGAAACAGGTGATCCCCTTGTATCCGGCGGCAGGATCTACCGTCGCGAAAAGCAGGAACAGCCCGGCTTCGGCGGCATTCGTGATCCAAAGCTTCCTTCCGTTGAGGACAAAGTGATCCTCGTGCTCTTCCGCCCGCGTGCTCAGTGCAAAAGCATCTGACCCGGATCCAGCCTCAGACAAAGCATAGGATGCAACCATCTCTGTTGCCAACCTGGGCAGGTAACGTTGCTTTTGGTCTTCGGTTCCCCACCGCAGCATCGCGTTATTTACCAACGTGTTCTGCACGTCGATGATCACAGCCGCGGACGGATCCACAACCGCCAACTCCTCCACTGCCAGAACGGCCTGGAAGAACGTGCCGCCTTGTCCGCCATACTGCTCCGGGATCTCGATGCCCATCAATCCTAAAGCGAACATCTGCCGCAGGATATCCTTTCGGAATACCCCCGCTTCGTCCATCTCCCGGACGTGCGGTTCAATCTGTTCCTGTGCGAACTGCCGAACCGAAGATTGAAAGAAACGGTCCTCCTCGTTGAGAAAAGTCAAAGGTGCCGGATCGAGTCCGGAGGAAGTTCCCGCTGCCATATGCCTCCTAGTTTATTCCGAGTTGTGCTCGATTTGGATGCAAAAACATTTGAATCGTGCCAGCCGTGCTGCGAGAATTGGTGATTCCTGACAATGTGGCAGTCCTTCGAGGATTTCTGGAGAGACACTTGGCGCAACTCATCGCTCTTTCCGATTGAGGCGGGCGTTATTCTCGTTTTGCTGGCCGCGCTGGCCTGGCGCAGGAAACCCCTGTGCCCCCGCGCTTGGTGGAGTGTGTACCTTCGTTTGGCCGCACGCCAGCGTTTGAGCGTCTTGCTTGTCTTTATTTTTACTATAGTAGGACACTACGCCGCCGAACCCTCCTACGTCGCGCCAGTCCCAGGCATCCACGACGAGTTCAGTTACCTATTGGCTGCCGACACCTTCCTTTCCGGCCGCTTGGCAAACCCTCCGCATCCGATGCGTTATTTCTTCGAGACCTTCCACGTATTGATGGAGCCCTCCTATGTCTCCATGTATCCCCCGGGACAAGGGTTCGCTTTGGCCCTGGGTATCCTGTTGACTGGTAGTGCGATTGGTGCAGTCTGGCTCACGGCCGCCGGGATGGCTGCTGCCGTTTGCTGGATGCTCCAACAGTGGATGCGTCCTCATTGGGCTCTGACGGGAGGACTGATTTGCGCAGTTCGCATTGGCTGGTTCAGCTACTGGGCCAATAGTTTCTGGGGGGGCGCCGTGGCTGCGGCAGGTGGTGCCCTTGCGGCAGGTGCTCTGCCTCGGCTCATCCGGAAGCCTTCCTCGCGCGATGCTGCGTTGTTCGCTTTCGGGCTTTTCGTTCTTGCCAATACACGCCCATTCGAAGGCGCTGCCTTTGCCTTAGCTGCCGTCGCCTACCTCGCCATTCACGGAAGGCGGCATTCCCTCAACAACTGGTTGCCTGCCATCAGAACCTCTGCATTCATAGCATTTACAGGCCTTGCCTTCATGACATACTACAATTGGCGGTGTACTGGAGCCCCCCTTGTTTCCCCTTACTTGGAAAACCGTTCCCAATATCAAATCCACGGCAGCTTCTATTGGAGTAAGAGTACACCCTCGCGGACCTACAACCATGACGTGATGCATCGCTTCTACAATGTTCATGAAGAGTACCCGAAGAGGCGGTACAACTTCGGCCGATGGCCAGACAAGCCGTTGCGGTTTTGGGCGTTTTTCGTCGGGCCGGCATTGACTCTTGTCATAGTAGGGTCCTGGGTTTGTTTTCGCACTGTTGCCGGGCGATTCGCCCTGACTATGCTTGGAACGCTATTCGCTGCCCACCTCGCCGTGGTTTGGGACATGTTCCCGCACTATGCTGCACCTTTCGTGGGTGCTTTCTACCTCTTGCTCATGGAAAGCTTGCGCGGGCTGACCGTTGTCTGGCGCCGGCGCATGGTCCCTGGAGCTGTGCTTGCCCGCGTTGTCCTCTGCTCGTGTGCCTTCATGGCGCCATTGCGCTCCCTTGCCCCGGCGATGGGTTTGCCAGTGTTTGGCGAATCCACACAGACGTGGTACAACTATGGCCGGACCTGCAACTTTCCCAGATCTGCCATCGAAAAACGTTTGGCTTCACTGGGCGGAAGGCATTTGATTCTGGTGCAATACGATCCGCAGCATCCACCGGAGATGGAATGGGTGTACAATCGCGCGGACATCGACGCGGCATCCGTCGTTTGGGCTCGTTACGTCTCACGCCCCGACCTGCTCGCCCGGCTGCTCGCCTACTACCATGACCGCCACGTCTGGATTATCTTCCCGGACCGCAGTCCGAACCAACTGTTTGATTATAAGGAGCTTTCCCGATGACTGATTGGAAACTCATCGCCCTGGCGCATGGTCTCCAGCCCAATGAGACCCACATCACTTTGATGGAACAACTGCAACAAACCGTGGCTGCGCTGAAGCAGAGTTTGCCTCCAGACATGGAGCCGGCCCCCGCATTCGCGCCCGTAATTGCCAAGGAGCAGCGCTAAACGCATGACCATACTCGAAGCTGCCGCGGCAATCCGTTCGGGCAAAACAACTTCTCGTTCTCTCACCGAAAGTTGCCTCGCCCGAATCCACACCCTTCAGCCAAAGCTGAACGCCTACATTACCATTCTTGATTCCGAAGCACTAGCGCAGGCGGACGCACTGGACCGCGAACTCCGCGAAGGCAAAGACCGCGGCCTGCTTCATGGGATTCCCGTCGCCCTCAAGGATGTCTATGAAACAAATGGTGTTCGTACTACCTGTGGATCGAAGTTGTTTGTAAACAACATCCCGGCACGCGACTCCGCTGTCACCGAACGGCTTGCTTCCGCAGGCTGCGTCTTGTTGGGTAAGACCAACATGCACGAACTCGCCTATGGCATCACATCCACAAATCCGCATTTCGGAGCCGTTCGCAACCCTTGGAATCCCGAACACGTGCCGGGTGGCTCCAGCGGTGGATCCGGTGCCGCTGTCGCCTCCAACCAGTGCTTCATGGCCATGGGCAGCGACACGGGTGGTTCCATCCGCATCCCGGCAGCCTTCTGCGGTACCGTGGGTCTGAAGCCAACTTACGGTAGAGTCAGCCGCTATGGCGTCATGCCCTTGGACTTCTCTTTGGACCACATGGGGCCGCTAACGCGATCCGTGCGCGACGCTGCCGTCGTCCTCCAGGCATTGGCCGGGTTCGATCATCGAGACCACACCTGTAGTAATAGACCGGTGGACAACTACCTTCCGATGGACACGGGCTCTCTCCAAGGTATCCGCATCGGTATCCCCGAAAATTTCTATTTTGATAGGATTCACACAGGCATTGCTTCGGCCGTGCTTGCCATGGCGCGACAAGCAGAACAACTGGGGGCGAAACTTGTACCGGTCCGTGTTCCGGATATCGCCGGTTTGAACGCCATCAGCCGCATCGTTCTCTTTGCCGAAGCAACGGCCACCGTGGAACCCTATCTCTCTCGAAGAGAAGACTTTGGCGCTGATGTCCTGGCGCTGTTTGACCAGGGCAGGTATATCCCCGCCACCGAGTATGTGCAGGCACAGCGTCTGCGGCGGGTCTTCCAACTCGAGTTCGCACGCATCTTCGCACAACTGGATTGTTTCCTGACTCCTACCACTCCGAATCTGGCCCCCCGCATCGGTGAAAATACGGTCCAGTTCGCGGATGTGACTGAGGACGCTCGCCTGGCTTCCACTCGATTCGTTCGTGGGATCAATATGTTAGGGCTGCCGGCCCTTTCCATCCCCAGCGGCTTGGTGGAGGGTTTGCCGGTCAGTACTCAAATAGTAGGAGATGCATTTGCCGAGTCACTCCTCCTCCGCATCGGGGCCGCGCTTGAGGATTCCACCGGCTTTCACACCCATTCCGCCCCGGAACTATAATGCAAGTGAGGTAGTGCCATGACCTTCAGTCGGCGTCAATTTTTACAGCAAAGCGGTTTCGCAGCCGCTGCCCCACAGGCGACTCCCGCTGCCAATGATAGGATCCAGGTCGGCGTCATCGGGACCGGAGCGCGCTCCCATGAATTAATGCAAGCCCTCCTCAATCTTCCTTCCGCACGCATCACCGCTGTCTGTGATGCCTACACAGGACGGGTCGCAAGGGCGCTGGAGCGAGTCGGAAGCAGTGCCCGGTCTTATCCCTCCTACAAAGAGATCCTCGCTGACAAGACGGTGGATGCCGTCATCGTGGCTACCCCTGACCATTGGCACAAAACCATGGTTTTGGAAGCGCTCGCGGCAGGGAAAGATGTTTATTGCGAAAAGCCTCTTACCTTTCGCTCTCCTGAGGGTATGGAGATTGTGGCCGCCGCCAACCAGACTGGCCGCATCGTTCAGGTGGGAAGCCAAGGCGTCAGCTCTCTCGCTCAGTTAAAGGCGCGGGACCTCATTCGCAGTGGGAAACTGGGTAAGGTGACCATGATTCGTGCCGCCTACAATCGTAATACTGCCTCAGGGGCTTGGATCTACCCGATTCCGCCCGACGCCTCCGCAAAGACTGTAAATTGGCCTGCGTTCCTGGGACCGGCCCCGAAGCGGCCCTTCAGTTTAGAGCGCTTTTTCCGCTGGCGTTGCTATGAAGATTATTCCGGTGGCATCGCCACGGATCTGTTCGTCCATCTTTGTACGACCATCCATTTTCTGATGGATGCCAAAGCCCCTAGCAAGGTCATGGCCATGGGCCAACTCTACCGATGGACCACAAGCCGTGACGTTCCCGACACACTCAACGCTATCCTCGAGTACCCTGAGGGGTTCACGGTCAACCTCAGTTCCACCTTCAACAACCAGCTCTCTGCCGAGGGCAATTTCCAAATCCTAGGCACCGAAGGCAGCATTTTGCTCGGAGGCAGTATGACATTTGTCGCAGAACAAGCCTCTGAAGACAATCGGTGGATTGTCGAGAGCTGGCCTTCCAAGCTGGAACAGGAATACTACAAAAATCCTAAGGTTCGCGAGTCGGAAATCCCCAGCACACGCAAGGCTAAGCTAAACACCCTCCGCGAGGAGTTTCAGGCGGAAGGCGCCGACTCCACGCTACTCCATCTGTCTGGATGGCTTGATTCGATCCGCACACGCAAGCCTCCCTACGAAGATGCGCTCACCGGGCACCGCGCGGCCGCTTGTGCCCACATGGTGAACCTCTCTGTCAAACAGAAGCGCATGGTCGAATGGGACTTTCAAAAGGAAGACATCAAGGCCTAGCAAAGGGAATATCCCGCTCAGTCTAATCTTCTCCCCATCACGATCCGATGTATGGGTTGGATCGTGGACCCTATAACCATTTTCGCGTCAGAGTCGCAGCCCATCGTGATCGAAGGGCTGCACCGTGTGTTGGATCGTGTCGAGGACTTCTCCCTGGTTGGAGCATCGGCTTCACCAACCGAGGCGCTGGCCTACATCGCGGAACTGCGTCCGGGGATCGTTTTGATGGATCAGGCGGGCGGGCTCAAGAATTCGTTCCGTTTCCTGACTGACGTGAAGACAGCCTCGCCAACTTCCTTGCCCGTGCTTTGGATCGTGGATCTTCCCGAGGTCGAATGTTTCCGCGCCCTCCAATTGGGTGCCAGAGGCATTCTCAAAAAATCGCTGCCACCCTCCGCAATCCTCGACTGCCTTCGGACAGTTGCGCGCGGTAGCGTTTGGATCGAACACACGCTTTCCGGCCAGGTATCCGGCTTTCTCAATCGTCGCCAATCGCCACGGCTCACTCCTCGCGAACGCGAGATCGTTAGTTGTCTTTGCCGTGGGATGCGTAACAAAGAGATCGCTACTGAGTTGTCCATTACTCCCGGGACAGTTAAGGTCCACCTCATGCATATCTTTGAAAAAACAGGGGTCAAGGATCGATTTGAATTGGCCGTGCATGGGCGTAAGTTGCTTGGCATGGATGCGCCGGACGACACCCCCCAGGCTTCACCGGTCTTCATCGGAACCTGAACACCCTACCGGAGAAAACTGTTTTGGCGAACACCATTGACCCAGTCACCGTCATTACTTCCCCTACATTGCGGTCCGGCAGTAGGGCGGTCTGGTTGATCCCCTCCTTCTCAGACTGCCTTTTCCTTGCAATACTGACATGGCTCTTCGCCGCTGGACCTGGGGGCTGGATAGCCCTCCTTGCCGATGGCGACACGGGTTGGCATATTCGGACCGGCGAATGGATTCTCGAACATGGAACCGTCCCGCGCACGGACCTCTTTTCCTTCAGCCGTCCTGGAGAACCTTGGTTTGCCTGGGAATGGCTGGCTGATGTGCTCTTCGCTGTGCTGCACGGATGGGCTGGTCTGAAGGCTCTCGTGCTTCTCGCCGCCGTGGTCATTACCGGTGCCGGTACGTTGTTGTTTCGACAAATGATCTGGCGCGGAGCCACCCCCTTTGCGGCTTTGTTTGTCACGCTGCTTGTGTTCGGGGCCTCTACCATTCATCACCTCGCCCGCCCGCATATGTTCACTTTGCTTGGCATGACTGTGTGCCTTTGGCTCATAGACGCCGACCGGCGGCGGCATTCGCCGTGGGTCTGGACCCTCGTTCCAGCCACAGCCCTGTGGGTGAATCTGCACGGTGGATTCCTCGGCCTCATCGCTTGCCTCGGACTGCTTGTCGCCGGCGAGGCGATCGAAGCCGGATGGAATGTCTGGCAGGATGGCGCAGCCTGGAACCTCTCCCGCGTGAAGCGTTACGCCATTCTGGCTGCTGCCTGCTCCGCTGCTTCGCTCTTGAACCCCTACGGATGGAACCTGCATTTCCACGTTCTCGAATACATGCGGTCGGACTTTATTAAAAACAGCGTGCAGGAGTTCCAATCACCTTCTTTCCGCACCGAGAGCATCATGCAGTTTGAGATTTTGCTCCTACTCGCCTTGTCATCGGTGGGATGGCTCCTCTCTCGGCGCCAGGCAACTGCGGTGCTATGGATTGCTTTTTGGGCACACAACTCTCTCATCAGTGTCCGGCACGTTCCCATTTTCATGATTGTTGCTGCACCTTGGGTGGCCTCGGCACTGACGGAACTCTGGAACTGGATCTTCGTTGCCGCGCCCCGTTCCAGCATTCGTGGGATCCTGGCTAGCCTCGCCCGGGATATGCGGCCAGCCTGCCTCCGTTCGAGCGCTTGGATCGCCATCGTTTTGATTGTCTTTACGCTCCTGCCCGCTAAGACCATGCGCTGGCCGACCGATTTCCCAGATGTCAAGTTTCCCGTCCAAATGGTCGCCAAGTACCCTCGGAAAGTACTCGAAAGCCGGCTTCTCACCATGGATCAATGGGCCGACTATCTGATCTACCGCAACTACCCCCGCCAGCGCGTATTCATCGATGGGCGTAGTGACTTCTACGGCAAGGATCTGGGCACTGACTATGTCCGGCTGATGCAGGGACACAAAGATTGGCAGAAATTGCTGGAAAAATACCGCTTCGACGCTGTGTTGAGTCCAAATGGATGGTCGCTTGCCGCACTGCTCAGGCAAAGTCCCGATTGGCGTCTGGTGGCGGAGGACGACATGGCGCTGCTGTTTGAACGCAAGGAAAACCCAAGCACTTACGTTCCAGTACCTTCAGCCTACGCCGGGCCGCGCTCCCCCAAAAAAGCCCGGTCCTCATCTAATGAAAATCCCCGACCCAGCCGAAGTTAATAGTGGAGACCGCACACCAATGAAGTCGGGCAAGCCGCACCTTTTAGACATGGAAGCCATCGCCGGACATTCCACCTTTCCGGAGGAAAGCCGTGGCACATGGTGCCTGCCTTCAGGGCGTGCCTTGGCTGATTTTGCCCTCAGCGCAGGTTTTGCCGCCCCCCGTATGTGGCTTGGGATGGCGCCTGCCCCGCGGCAGGCAACGGATCGTTCAAATGCGGGGAATCCGCATATCTACATGCCGCACACTCGCCGCCGCGATACCCGGGATTACGCGGCCAGCCCCAACGCAGAGGAGCGTTAGATGTCCCCCCAAGTGATCATCGCCATTTGCCTTGGGTTGGCCGCAAGCACCGAAGACCTCTGGCGGCGCAATATCTCGAATTGGATTCCCCTCTCTGCTCTCGTTGCCGGATTCGTTTGGCATGTCTCCCAGTCCGGGTGGCGCGGTGCCGGAACAGCGGCAGCAGGCGCTGGTGTCGGTTTCCTTGTTTTTCTTGTCTTCTACCTTCTCGGTGGGATGGGTGGAGGCGATGTCAAATTAATGTCCGGTTTCGGCGCCTTATTGGGCGTCAGCCGGCTGATCGAGGCGGCCATCTGGACCGCCATCATCGGGGCGGTGCTGGCCGTCCTGGCGATCGCCGTCGGCGCCGTGCGCCGCCGGCTCAGCAAAGACGGAAAGGGTAGCCCGGTAGCCATACCCTACGCTCCGGCAATCACGGCCGGAGTGTGGCTTTCTCTGGTACCCCGCTAAAGAAAGTTCCAGCAAGTGACGATCAAAGCACAGAAGGCTTAGGAAGGTGACTTTATGGATCGCAGGTTCTTAACAGTTCTCGGAGTCAGCCTGTTGTTCGCGCTGGTGGTCTCCAGTCTCTTTTACCAGATGACGGCGCGGGCCGGTGCATCCAAGAAACCCGACCAAGGGGAGATGAAAGATCTCGTGGTGGCTGCCAAGCCCCTCTCTGTCGGCATCACCGTGAAGCCAACGGATGTGAAGGTGATCAAGGTATCCAATGACCAGTTCCCCAAGATGGGTTTCACGAAGGTCGAGGAAGTCATCGACCGCCCGGTGGTCAGCAACATCCTGCTCGATGAGCCGCTGCTCGAAGGACGTTTGGCCGCTCGTGGCAGCGGACTGGGCATCGCTCCGATTATCCCTGTCGGTATGCGCGCCGTTACGGTGCGTGTCAACGATGTCGTCAGTGTCGCGGGGTTCGTCATGCCCGGGATGCGTGTGGACATCCTTGTCACCGGACGTCCGCCTGGATCTCAGGACAACAACACCAAGACCGTCACCGTCCTCCAAAACCTTCTTGTGCTCACTGCGGGAACCACGATCCAGCCCGACGCGCGCGGTCAAGCTATCAATGCACCTAACGTAACGCTTCTCGTCACTCCGGACCAAGCCGAGTTGCTGACCTTGGCCAGCAACGAGGGACGTATTCAGCTTGCGCTGCGCACCGGGACGGACCAAACCATCGAACATACAAACGGGAGCCAGCTCACCGAAGTCTACCGCGTCGCACCCAAGCAGCAGCCGGCAGCCGCAGCGCCGCGGCCACGTCCGCGTCCCGTTGTGGTCGCTCAGGCCGCTCCTGCGCCTCCTCCACCGCCGCCTGCACCGCCCGTCGACCAAATTGTCGTCATTCGCGGCAATCAGAAGTCGGTGGAAACCGTTTCCAACCTGAAGAATAACTAGTTTACGTACTGAACTTTCTCATGTGCGGGGAATATCTGCTATGAAGGCAACTTCTCATCTCCGGTCCAGCCTGGCCCTTGCGGCTGCTCTAAGCCTCCTCGTGACAGGCATCGGCCTTTCGCAATCGGCCGACGATATCAAGGTGGCTCTCGGCAAGAGCGTGGTCATCGACTATCCCGAGGACATCTCGCGAATTTCTACTTCGAGCCCCGATGTCGTCGACGCCGTCCCGGCTACGACGCGGGAGATTCTGCTCCATGGGAAAGGGCTCGGCGCGGCCACGGTCGTCGTCTGGTCGAAGTCCGGGCAACGATCGTTCTATAACGTGAATGTAGAGCCGAACCTCGAACCCATTCGCCGGTTGCTCAAAGAAACGTTTCCCAACGAAGAGATCCACATCATCGCAGCTCGTGACTCCCTCTCGCTGACTGGCAAGGTCAGTTCTCAGGCAGTCGCCGACCGTGCTGCTGTGCTGGCTACTCCGCTCGCCAAGAGCATCGTCAACAACATCCAGGTTGCCGCCCTGCCGGTGGAAAAGCAGATCGTGCTGCGGGTCAAGTTCGCCGAGCTCAACCGCACCCGCATTCAGTCCTTTGGTGTGAATCTGCTGTCCACGGGCGCACTCAACACCGTTGGCCGCGCCTCCACCCAGCAGTTCTCCGCGCCGAACGTTACCGACCTGCGCTCCTCCATTCCGGGCAGGAACGAAGGTTTCGCCTCGAACTTCACGATTTCCGACGCTCTAAACATCTTCATGTTCCGGCCTGACCTCAATCTCGGCGCGTTCGTTAAGGCCTTGCAGACCGAAGGGGTGCTTCAGATTCTGGCCGAGCCCAATCTGGTCACCACCAATGGAAAGGAAGCGAGCTTCCACGTGGGCGGCGAGTTTCCCGTTCCCGTGCTGCAAGGCGGAGGCAACGCCGGCGCGGTCACCATTATGTTTCGCGAATTCGGCATCCGTCTGAATTTCAATCCCAATATCACCTCACACAAAACCATCAAGATGCACGTGCGTCCGGAAGTCTCCACCATCGATCTGGCCAATGCCGTAACCTTCAACGGCTTCACGATACCCGCCCTTTCCACTCGCAAGATGGAAACCGACATCGAGCTTGGCGAAGGCCAGAGCTTCGTGATTGGTGGACTGATCGACGACCGTGTGAACGACACGATGAGCCGGATTCCTGGTCTCGCCAACATCCCGATTCTCGGCGCGCTTTTCAAGAGCCGCACCGAGAACAAGACGAAGACCGAACTGGTCGTCATGGTCACCCCGGAGATCACCATGCCGCTGCAGCGCACAGATCCCAAGCCCACACCGGCCTTCCCGCGGGAGTTCCTGCCCGAAACAACGCCCAATACGCCGGGTGCCATGTCGAAGGCTGCCGCTCCGCGCAAAAAGTAGCTGAGAACGAAACCGGGAGATCAACGGCAATGCTGCGAAGACCAGGTAGAGAAACCGAGCTGAACGCGATTCTGATTGCGCCGAATCGCGAACTGGCCGAACAGTTTCTCTCCACCGTTCCTCGTCTTCATGGTTTCCAGATCCTCGGCGACCTGCGCAGTTACCCCACTTTGCAGACTCTCGAAATCCGTCTCCGGCAATTGCAGCCGGAAGTCGCCTTGATCGACTTGGCCACGAATTTCGAAGAAGCGAGCGAACTCATTCGCCATCTCTCTTCGCTCCGGCCACCCGTTCACGTCGTGGGCCTGCACACACAAAACGATTCGGAAGTGATTCTGCGATCTGTTCGCCAAGGCGCCTGCGAATTCCTCTACGCGCCGTTCGACCTGGCCATCCAGCAGGAAGCGGTCGCCCGGCTGCGGAAACTGAAACAACCGGACACCAATGCTGAACCGGACGCCGGAAAGATCATCGTCTTTTCGAGCTGCAAGCCTGGCTCGGGTGCCTCCACCCTTGCAACGCAAACCGCCTTCGCACTCAAGCGTGCAACTGGCCGCCGCGTTCTGCTGGCCGACTTCGATCTCACTGGAGGGTCCATCGGATTCTTCCTCAAGGTCAATCAGAAAAGCTCTCTGGTGGATATCCTGTCGGACAACCAGCTCGACGTCTCCAAATGGGCCAACCACACGGTGAGCTGCGGTGGTGTCGATATTCTGACCGCTCCGGATGTCCCATACCTGAAACCGATCGACCCGGTGCGGGTGCAGGAGGTGTTGCAATACATGCGCTTCCTGTACGACTGGGTGGTGATCGATCTGCCGGCGATCTTTCAGCGTCTCAGCATGCTCGCCGTTTCGGATGCGGACCGCGCTTTCCTTGTGTCGACGAGTGAACTGCCCAGCCTGCATCTGACGCGAAAGGCGATCTTGCAATTGACCGAACTCGGTTTTGGCAAGGATCGTTATAACGTCGTCGTCAACCGAGTCAGCAAGCGCGATGGGCTCGCCGGAACCGATTTGAGCAAGCTGTTTGAGTGCCCGGTTCATGCTAGTTTTCCCAACGACTACTTCTCCCTTCACCGCGTAATCACGCTCGGGCGGCCACTTGCCGCCGATTGCGAACTGGGAAAGGCGATTGAAAGTCTGGCACATAAAATCACCGGAGCTGCGGCTGCCGATAAGAAGAAACTGAGCGGAGTATTGAACGCCAAACCGGTGTTCTCCGAGACGTAACACATCGAGGGTAGTGGAGAAACATGCTTCCGACAACAGATAACCGATCGCAGCAATTGACATGGGAACAGCGTCTCCTCAAGAACGCTGGGCGCCCCAAGACGGCGCTCAAGCCGGAATACCAGGAACTGAAATTCACGCTTCATAGAAAGCTGCTCGACAAGATCAACCTCGAAGCGCTCGCCACGATCGACAATCAGCGGGTGCGCGGAGAAGTCCGCCAGGCACTGTTCTCACTGATTGACAATGAGCCGACGTTGCTCAGCTCCCTCGAAAAGCAGCAGATCTGCGAGGAGGTGCTGGACGAAGTCTTCGGCCTCGGCCCGCTCGAGCCGCTGCTGCAGGATCCCACCATCAGCGACATTCTCGTCAACACTCATAAACAGGTCTACGTCGAGCGCAAGGGACTCCTTGAACTGACCAGCGTCACCTTCCGTGACGACGCGCACCTGCTGCGCATTATCGACAAGATCGTGTCCCAGGTTGGCCGCCGCATTGACGAATCGACACCCATGGTGGACGCCCGGCTCGCCGACGGCTCCCGTGTCAACGCAGTGATCTCCCCGCTCGCCGTCGATGGACCTCTGATGTCGATCCGCCGTTTTTCGACGGACAAGCTGATGCCCGCTGATCTTGTGGAAAGGAAGGCCATGACACCGGGCATGATGGAGTTGCTCGAGGCAGCCGTCAAGGCGCGCATGAATGTCGTCATCGCCGGAGGAACCGGCGCGGGTAAAACGACACTCCTCAATGCGCTCAGCTTCTTCATCAGTCCCAAGGAGCGAATCGTCACCATTGAAGACGCCGCCGAACTACAGCTCAAACAACCGCACGTGGCCCGCCTCGAAACCAGACCGCCGAATCTGGAAGGTCAAGGCGCCGTCCGCCAGCGCGAGTTGCTGGTGAACAGCCTGCGTATGCGCCCCGACCGCATTGTAGTCGGCGAAGTCCGCGGCACCGAAGCCCTCGACATGCTTCAGGCTATGAACACGGGCCACGACGGCTCGCTCACGACGATTCACGCCAATTCCCCGCGCGACGCAGTCTCGCGTCTGGAGGTAATGGTGTCCATGGCGAATTCCAACATGCAGCTCGTCTCCATTCGCCAACAAATCGCCAGTGCGGTGAATGTGTTCGTGCAGGCGTCCCGCTTTTCGGACGGTTCGCGGCGCGTCACCAATATCACCGAGGTTACAGGTATGGAAGGTGAAGTGGTGACCCTCCAGGACATCTTCGTGTTTGAAAAACGAGGACTCACTCCCGAAGGTAAGGTGGTTGGCCGCTTTGCCGCAACCGGCATCCGCCCCAAGTTCTACGAGAAGTTGCTCGCCGCGGGTATCCGGCTGCGTCCGGATCTGTTCGACGAAGTGGCTGAGGTGTAGTGGCATGACATTCATCACCATTCTTCTCGTCATCTGGTTTTCTTCGGTTGCGATCTGGTTCCTGGTCACAGGCGCGTTCAAGAATGCGGACATGGACCGTATCCGCCAGCGTTTGGCCGGAACTCCCAAAAGCACCAAGAAGAAAAAGGAAGGTCCTTCCGCGGCGCCGTCACTGATTCACCTGGATCCAAAGGTCACAAGCAAGGTGACCATGCGCCTGCTCCACAAGTACAAATTGCACGACAAGCTGATCGAGGTGCTCGAGCAAGCAGGCCTGCGTTGGCAAGTGACACGCCTCGTTCACGCTTGCATGGCATGCTTTCTCGGAACCTATCTGCTCGTGTGGTCCATCGCCGATTTCCGCAGCGTGGCGCTCATTGTTGGCGCCATCGCAGCCTGCGCCCCTTTCGTCTACGTCTATCGCAAACGGGCGGCACGTCTGTTCAAATTTGAGGAGCAGTTCCCGGAAAGCTTGGAGTTTGTCGCCCGCTCCATGCGTGCCGGACATGCCTTCTCCGTTTCCTTGGAGATGATCCACCGCGAATTCCAGGAGCCTTTGGCCGGGGAGTTTAAGCGCACCTTCGAGGAGCATAACCTCGGTCTGCCGCTGGAGACCGCGCTCCAGAAACTTGCCAAACGCGTGCCCTCGCTCGACGTGCACTTTTTTGTATCGGCCGTCATGTTGCAGAAGCGAACCGGCGGTAATTTGGCCGAAATCCTCGACAAGCTGGCCTACGTCATCCGAGAGCGGTTCAAGCTGCGTGGCAAGATCAAAGCCGTCAGTGCCCATGGAAAGATGACCGGCATGGCGCTCAGTGCCATTCCTGCCGCCGTGGCCACCATCCTTTTCTATGTCAACCCCGAATACGCCAACTTCTTTATGAACGATGAGGTCGGGCACCTGATGGCCGGTGCAGGGATCGGAATGCAACTCATTGGCTACGGAATCATTAAGAAGATCGTCACGATTGAGGTCTAGCGGATATGGCATTCTTACTCAGTTTTCTGATCTTTCTGGCCGTTGCTATCGGCATCAGCATGCTCGGCCTGAAGGTCTGGGTCCGCCCGAAAGAAGCGATCGAGCGGGTGGCGGGTGCCGGCGTGATGTCGGCCGAAGAAACCCCGGCCCATCCTAGCCTGGCCCTTCGCGAGGTGATGGAAAAACTCGGCAAGAGCGTTCCGCAGTCGCCCAAGGACGTCACCATCATGCAACGCCGCTTGATCCGGGCCGGATACCGCGACTCGAGTGCCCTCACCGTCCTCTACGGCGCCAAGGCTGCATTTGCGGTAATACTGCCGGTGGTGATGGGGATTTTTATTCTCGGTGCCGACACCGACCCCGGGAACAAGTTCATGGCTGTGGCCGCGGCTGCGGGGCTCGGCTTTTTCGGCCCGAACGAGTACGTCAACTTGCGCGCCCGCAAGCGTCAGAAACAGATCAAACGCGCCCTTCCGAACGCCCTCGATCTAATGGTGGTTTGCGTCGAATCCGGACTCGGCCTGGACCAGGCTATTCTGCAAGTGGCCAAAGAACTGGAGCAGGCACACCCGGAAATCAGCGAGGAATACGCGCTGGTCAACCTCGAACTGAAGGCGGGAAAGCGGCGCGCCGAGGCCCTCCGCAATATGGCGGAACGAGCAGGTGTGGAAGACCTCAAGAAGCTTGTCGCAGTCCTGATTCAGGCTGACCGTTTCGGCACCGGCGTTGCCCAATCGCTGCGCGCGCATGCCGATTACATGCGTGTGCAGGCTCGCCAGATTGCCGAAGAAAAGGCCGCAAAACTGGGCGTCAAGCTTGTGTTTCCGATCTTCTTCTGCATCTTGCCGTCGTTGTTCATTGTGACCGTGGGTCCCGTTGTGATGAAGATTATCCGCGAGCTGATCCCGATGATGAACAGCATCTAAACAGGTTTTTGCAGGAACGCCGCGCTGCTCGACGCAATGCGGAAGGCAACCGGCGGCTAAGTAGTGGGAAATGAGTAGTGGGAAAGGAGAATGGCGATGGATAACTCTATGATTCGCATCGTTTGTGCGGTCCTGGCGGCTCTGTTTCTGGGACTGATCGTGATGCGCCGCAAGAAGAACGTGGAATAAGCAAACACGTCACCGGCGCTACTCCGAGCGGCAACATTGGTTTCGGGAGAGGAAGCGCGGAGCTCGCGGCGTACCAGTTCTACATGGCAGCCGTGGGCTCTGCGCGCCACGATCCCTTGCATTCGTCCGGTTTGAGTTGGTTTGGGAGGGTTGGAAATTTCGCCAGCGCCATTCGGCTGGCATCACAACAGGTTGGATTTTCGATGAGCGGAGTGAAGCTTATGAAAAAGAGCATCTTTCGATGGAGGGCTTTCCAGGCAAGCCGCAACCGGCTGGCCTTGGCGGGGGTGGCATGTCTCCTCATGACGGCGCCCCAGGCCGTCGTCGCTGGCACGGTGGGCAAGGTTGTCGCCATCGGAGGTCACGCTTCGGATTTGGCGTTGGATGAGGCGCGCGGAGTTCTCTATGTCGCCAACTTCACTGCAAACCGGGTGGACGTGCTGAATGCGGCCGAGGGCAATGTGCAGTCATCGATCAACGTGGCGGCCCAGCCGTCTTCGCTGGCCTTGAGTGTCGATGGACGCTACCTTGTGGTTACCCATTACGGCAACGTCACCGCTCCCGCCAGCCCCAGCAACGGCGTAACGGTGATCGACCTTTCTGCCAACAGCAGAAGCAGTTTCTCGCTTGGAAGCGCGCCGCTCGGCGTGGCTTTTGGTCTGGATAACAAAGCTCTAATCGTTACGACTACCGAATTTCTGCTTTTCGATCCCGTTAGCGGAAATGCAGCCAATCTCGGGAGCATCAGCGGTGTCACGACCAAGGCGTTGCCGCAGCCCTTGGAGAACTTCCCGTCCAACATCATCGGGGCATCCATGGCCACCAGCGGTGACGGGCTGTTTATCCACGGCTCTGCCGCCGTCTCTGGGGGCGCGGGTGGCGCCGGCAGCGGTGGCCAGACCCTCGAGTTCGTCTACGACGTCACGTCGAAACGTATCAATGCCGTGTTCTGGACGTGGTCTCCTCCACCTGGCCCCAGAGCTGTCAGTACCAATTACGACGGATCCCTCCGTATGACCGGATGGGCCATGATGGATCGAAATCTCGACGTCGGCTTGAGCCAGTTGCCGAACGCCGATGGATCGTTCAACATTGGCACCCATGTTTTCGATCATGTGCGCGGCCGCATTTACGCCCAATACGTCGAGGCAAGCCAGAATACGCAGAACCAGCAGCAGAAGCCTCCGGCAAATCTCCTTGTCCTCGATGCGGACAACCTCGCTGTTCGCGAGCGGCTCCTGGTCCCCGAGAACTTCGCCGGCAAGAGCATCGTGAACTCCGATGCTTCCCTCATGTACGGAGTCTCTGACAGCGGGATTCTGATTGTCCCACTCGGGGACACCATCAAGGCCCCGCGAGTGATCGCAAGCAAGGAAGATCTCGTCTTCCGCGGCAACTTCTGCGACCGCCGTGTGTCTTCCCAGGAATTGACCCTGCTCGACCCCAGCGGCGCCAACACGGACTATTCCATCAGCGTCAACATTGCGGGCGTGACGGTCACCCCCTCCCAGGGGGTCACTCCGGCCACCGTCCGCGTGAACGTCGATCCCAATGCCTTTCAGAACCAGAAGGGTACGGTCACCGGTCTGCTCACCATCAGCTCGGCGCGCGCGGCGAACGTAATCAAACAGGTCCGCTTGCTCATTAACAACCGCGAGCCGGACCAACGCGGAACCACCATCAATATCCCCGGGCAACTGGTCGACCTGCTGGCGGACCCGGTGCGCGACCGCTTCTATGTCCTGCGGCAGGACACCAATCAGGTTCTCGTCTTCGATGGCTCGACGCAGACGCAGATTGCCACACTCCGCACGGCCAACGTTCCCACGCAGATGGCCATCACCTTCGATCGCCGCTGGTTGCTGGTCGGCAGCGACGCTGCGCATCTGATCCGGGTCTACGATCTCGAGACACTGGAGGAGTCCATTCCGATCCGGATGCCCGCGGGCCACTATCCCCGCTCCATCGCCGCAAGTGGCAAGGCCATTCTCGCCGCCAGCCGCGTGGCCGGCCCCGAGCACAAAATCTCCCGCATCGATTTGCCAAGCCGCGTGGCATTCGCGCTGCCGACTCTCGGCGTCTACGAAAACAAGATCGACATCAACACTGTCCTGGTGGCCTCGCCAAACGGGCGAACCATCCTCGGTGTGCAAGCCACAGGAGGAGTGCTGCTCTATGATGCCAACGCCGACACCTTCACCATTAGCCGCAAGGATTTTCCTTCGCTGAACGGCGCCTATGCAGCATCCAGCTTCGACCAGTATGTTGTGGGCAATCAATTGTTGAATGCCTCGCTTGTCTCGATTGGCACTTTCGAAACGAACTCCGGCCGCAGTTCCGGATTCGCTTTCCTGGACCAGGGCGGTTTTCGCACCGTGGCGCCGGACTCCTCCAGTCCCGGCATCATCCAGCGCGTGGCCTTTACGGGCAGTCAATTGCTGCGTGGCACGCGCATGATTGAAGCGCCACTGCTTGCCGCGGCCACCGGTTCCACGGCGGCGCCGACCACCACCACAGGCAATGACCGATGGGTGCCCATCTTCACGCGAACCGTCCAGCCCATGTACAACCGCAACGCCCTGGTTACCCTGACCACGTCGGGCGTCACGATCCTACCCTGGAACTTTGACGCTGCCACCGCCATCCCGCGCATCGAGCGCGTGGTGAATTCCGGTGACAGCACGTCTGCCGTCGCCCCGGGCAGTCTCATTTCCATCTTTGGCACCGACCTCAGCCCGATCAACCAGGCTACACAGCAGATGCCCGCGCCGACCGCCCTTGGCGAAAGCTGCCTCACCGTGAACGGCGTCCCGGTTCCGGTGATCTTCGTCTCCCCGTCGCAGATCAACGGACAACTGCCCTTCCAGGTGGATGGCAGCGTGCAAATGGTTCTGCGCACACCGGGCGGTGTCAGCGATAACTTCAACCTGACCATTCTGCCGGGCGCGCCTGGTGTGTTCCGCAACGGCACGGCCGGAACGCAGCGCGATCTTCCCGCGGTCTACCGGGCTAGCAACGGCCTGCTCGTTACCGACACAAACCCCGTACACCGCGGTGACACCATCACCATCTACCTCACCGGTCTCGGCCGTACGTCGCCTTCCGTTGAAGCCGGCGTTCCTGCTCCCAGTGATCCCTTGGCATCCGTGCTCGTTCCTCCCACCGTTAGTATCGGCGGCGCGGAACTACCGGTCGAATTCGCCGGTCTCGTTCCCAACACCATCGGCGTCTACCAGATCAATGCGCGGGTACCCTTCCATACTCCCATCGGGCTCGATCAGATCCTGACGGTGAGTCAAGGATCGAGCACAACATCGCTCGCCGTTCGCGTGGTCGACTAATTCATGCACGGAGTGGGGCGCGGTCAGACCCGCGTCCCACCCACGCATGCAGGCTCAATAGCATCGCCGCCCCAGGAACTGGCAGGGCGCGAGTTCTCGAAAGGATCAAGGAAATGAAAACGCTCAGTGTGATTCTTGTGTCTGTCGCCGGACTCCTGCCGGCTGGCGCCTACGCACAGAAGTGGGAAATCGGCGCCGTGGGAGGAGGCTCCTTCTACACGAAGACCGACGTCGAACGCGGCAATTCCTCCGCGCAGGCTTCCTTCGCCCCTGGTTTTGCCGCCGGCTTCGTGCTGGGGCAGGACATGGGCCGCTATTGGGGTGGCGAAATTCGTTACACCTTCCAACGCAACGATGCCCGGCTCGACGGCAACGGCGGCAAGGCGGACTTCGGTGCGCAGGCGCACCTGATTCACTACGATTTTTTGCTCCATCTCAGCCCGAGTGGCTCCAAAACCCGGCCCTACATCTCCTTCGGTGCGGGCATCAAACACTATCGCGGCACCGGTACCGAATCGGTTACCCAGCCCCTCTCCGAATTCGCTCTGCTCACCAAAACCACGGACACCACTCCCATGGCCGTCCTCGGCTTCGGCGTGAAGATCCAGGTCGGCGAAAAATCCGTAGTCCGAGTCGAGGTCAAGGACAACATCTCACCCGTCCCAACCAAACTCATCACACCCAACCGCGGCGCCTCCCTCTCCGGCTGGCTGCACAATTTCACACCCATGGTGGGTATCTCGTATACTTTCTAACGAACCCCGGCGCAACTCCCGCGCTTTCGTCTATAGTTTTAATAAGAGAACGTCTGGGTGGGAGTTGACAATCTTGAAATTTCTTTGGATCTGCTTTGCAGGTTTCTGGGCGTTTGCCGCCCAAACGCCTCCGAAATCACTGCCTAAGCCTTTTGCCGACGCAGTTGCCGCGGCCAACGCGGACGGCTACGTCGGCAGTTCCGTTTGCCGGGTTTGTCATCCGGCGCAGTGGCAGGACTTCTTCCGCAACCCACACTATAAGAGCCTCGCCTCTGGCAAGGAACCTGCCGCAACGGCCGGCTGTGAAGGCTGCCACGGACCCGCCAAACAGCACATCGAGGCCCAGGGTGGCAAAACCACCATCCCCAAGGCTTTTTCTCTGCTCACCCCGCGCCAAGCTCTCGATGCTTGTCTTTCGTGTCACGCGAAGGATTACTCACGCGCCGATATTCACCGATCCTCTCACTCGCAAGGCGAAGTTGCCTGCAATAGCTGCCATTCCATTCACAAGCCAGCTACCCCAAAATCTCTCCTCGCCAAACGGCAAACCGACCTCTGCTACAGTTGCCACCCCAACGTCCGAACGCAATTCTCCATGCCCTTCAAGCACCGTGTCAACGAAGGCTTCATGAACTGCACGGATTGCCACAATCCGCACGGCACGCCCGCGCCCACATGGCGTATGGGACAGCGTCCGCGCATGGTCGTCTCGGCATTGGCCAATGAGCAGCCCTGCCTCAAATGCCACTCCGATAAACGTGGCCCCTTCGCTTTTGAACACGCCGCCGTGCGCGTCGATGGCTGCGAGGCCTGCCACAACCCGCACGGTTCCACCAACGCCAAGCTTTTGCGCCGCACCAGCGTATTCACCACCTGCCTGGAATGCCACAATGGCGCCGGCAACTTCGGCCGCCAACTCGACGGAATCACCCTCCAATCCCCAACACACGACATGCGCAATCCCCGCTATCAAAATTGCACCACATGCCATGTCCGCATTCACGGTTCCAATTCCGACCAGAGGTTCCTGAGGTAAGCCATGCTGCGAATCGCCACCATCATCCTCCTTCCGGCAGCACTGCTCGCCCAGCCCACCATTGCTCCCACGCGCGAAGAAGTCGGCAATCCGCGCGGCGAAAACAAAGGCGCCTACAACATCCTCAACTCCTTTGAGACCGGCTACCGCTTCCGCACCATCGACGGCAATTACGGCAAATACCGCAGCGACGTCAACTTCGGCAACGGTGTCCGCCTGCTCGGCAGCCAGTTGCGTGTCAATTCCCGCGAAGGCCACGGCAAGCTCTTCGATGACTTGTCCCTAAACACCCAGGGGCTTGGCAACGACCCCTATCAATCCGCTGCCCTACGCATCGAAAAAAACCGCTTCTACCGCTACGACATGCTCTGGCGGCTGAACGAATACTATAACCCGGCGCTCACCATCTCCTTCGGCCAGCACCTCCTCGACACACGCCGCCGCTTCCAGGATCACGATTTCACGCTCTTCCCCCAATCGAACTTCAAGCTGTTCGGCGGCTACACCCGCAATTCGCAGACCGGGCCCGGACTCATCACCACCCAGCTCTTCGATTCCCGCGGCGACGAATTCCCGCTATTCCTCGATGTCGACCGCCGCCGCACGGAATACCGCCTCGGCGGCGAAGCCACACTGATGGGTTTCCGTCTCAACATCCTCCGTGGATGGGATCGTTATGAGGAAGACAGCCCCATCAGCGCTTCCGCGCTCGCCGGAAACAACCCCACGGACAACACGGTGCTGACTCGTTTCCGCCGCACGGAGCCCTACCAAGGCAACGCCCCCTACTGGCGTCTCGCCCTCATCCGCAACGGCCGCCGCTTCGGCGTCAACGCCCGTTATGCGAACGTCTCCGGCCGCCGCGACTTCCTCCTCGATGAACTGGCCACCGGCGCCAACCGCCTCGGCATATCGCAGAACCGCCAGGTGCTCGTTTCCGGCGCCGGCAGCCGTCCGGTGGTTTCGGGCAGCCTCAATCTCAGCTTCCTTCCCACCTCGCGCCTCACCATCACCAATCACACCTCGTTTCACAATACACGCATGGACGGCTCCGGCTCCTATCGCGAAATCAACAACAATAACGCCCAGGACGCCATATTCCATTTCCAGTTCCTGGGCATACGTGCCATCCAGACGCTCACCGACGCTACCGTAGCCCTCAACAACGTCGTGTCTGTCTACGGCGGCTATCATTTCTCCGACCGCCGCATCCGCTCGCGCGAAGGCCAGCGCTTCGGCGAGTTCCTCGATGTCTTCTCCCATGAGCAGAACAACCGTCTCCACAGCGGGCTTGCCGGCCTGCGCCTGCGTCCGGTCAAGCCCCTCACCATTCAGCTCGATGCCGAAGTCGGCCGTTCGGACCGCCCTTTTCTGCCCATCTCGGAAAAAAATTACCACGCACTCAATGCCCGCGCGCAGTACAGGCTCAAATCACTCCAACTCTCGGCGCTCACCCGTACTCTCTACAACACCAACACCGCGAACCTGTTCGCTCACAGTTCGCGTTCGCGCCAATATGCCTACGACGCTAGCTGGTCCCCGGCGAGTTGGTTCTCCTTCGACGCCGGCTATTCCAAGCTGCACCTCGATACGCTCACCGGCATCGCCTATTTCTCCGCCTCGACGCTCATCGACAACAACCGCTCGCTGTACGTCAGCAATCTCCACGCCGTCAACTTCGGGCTCCGCGCTTCCATTGCCAGGCGTGCCGACCTCTACCTCGGCTACTCGCTCACCAAGGACACTGGCGATGGACGCTCCACCTCGCTCGTCAATACCGACGCCTTCTATCTCGCGCAAACGTTCCCCTTGTCGTTCCAGTCTCCGCAAGCCCGCCTTTCCGTGCGACTGCACAATCGCCTGAGGTGGAATCTAGGGTATCAACACTATGCCTATAGAGAGGGATTTTTCACTCTCACATACCAGAATTACCGGGCACACACGGGCTATACCAGTCTGTTATGGTCATTCTAGGCATACACCGCCGAACGCATGCAGCCGAACACGTTCAACATCACCACGCTGTTGTTGATGGTACTCACCGCCACCGCCATGTTCATGCGGTATCGCATCCGCATGGAAAACAGTTGGCCGCTGATCTACTACATCGCCCTCGTCGCCTACACGCAGAAGTTCGACGACATCATGAACACCCTGCCCGTTTACGTGGCCTTGGCTTGTGCGCTGCTGCTGCGCTTTGAGTTCATGAGCGGCTGGATTCTCCGCCTCATCATGTATGTCGAATCCGCGTGCCTCGCCTATGTGCTGGTGCGTTGCTTGCAGGTGCTCTACGGCTCCGGCTAGCCGGCCCGTAAGCCCGCTATTGCTCCACGGGCATGCCCGCTTCCAGCCACGCCCGCCATCCCCCGGCCAGTGACCACACCTGCCGGTAGCCCATCCGCTGCAAATTGTCGGCCGCCAGTGCCGAACGGTATCCACCGCCGCAATACAACACCAGCTTACGCCCATTGTCCGGCACTCGCTGTTCGATATCGCGCTCGATGATTCCTTTGCTCAAGTGCATCGCGCCGGCGGCGTGTCCCGCGGCGAATTCACTCTCCTCCCGCGTGTCGATCAACAGAACACTGGCGTCTTCTTCCACCAGCGCCCGGTAACCGGCCACATCGATTTCCCGGATCCGCTGCTTGGCATCCTCGACAATCGCCAGAAATCCTGGGCTATGCTTCATGATTCCCTCCGGATAACAGCCCCCACTCGCGCCAGCTTCTCTTCCATGCGCTCATAACCCCTGTCCAGATGATACACGCGATCCACCACCGTCTCGCCGCTGGCCACCAGACCCGCAATCACCAGCGATGCGCTGGCGCGCAGATCCGACGACATCACCTGCGCACCCGAAAGTTGCCGTGGCCCGGCCACAATCGCCTGCCGCCCTTCAATGCGGATGCTGGCGCCCATGCGCATCAGCTCCGGTGCATGCATGAACCGGTTCTCAAAAATCGTCTCCGTGACAAAACTGATTCCTTCCGCCTGCGTCATCAGTGCCAGATATTGCGCCTGCAAGTCGGTCGGAAAGCCCGGATGCTCCTCCGTTGTGATGTCCGTCGCCCGCAATCCGCCTTTCCGGCTGACCCGCAGAACGCCTTCCCCTTCCACGCCGATATCCACGCCCGCCTGGCGCAGCTTCGCCAGCAGCGCCGTGAGATGCTCCGGCTCACAACCGCTCACCGTCACATCGCCTCCCGCCATTGCCCCCGCAATCAGGAACGTCCCTGCCTCGATCCGGTCCGGGATGATCGTATGCTCGGCGCCATGCAGTTCCTCCACACCTTCAATCCGGATGCTCGAGGTCCCCGCGCCTTCCACCCGAGCCCCCATCGCATTCAACAGCGCGGCCAGATCCTCCACCTCCGGCTCCCGTGCCGCGTTTTCCAAAACTGTCACGCCCTTGGCCAGCACGGCCGCCATCATCAAATCCTCGGTTCCCGTCACCGTGATCCGGTCGAAGTGAACCGTGGCCCCCCGCAAACCGTCCTTCGGCGCAACAGCCTCGATATATCCATGCGATTGCGACACCTGCGCGCCCAGGTGCTCCAATCCCTGCACATGCAGATTGATCGGCCGCGCTCCAATCGCGCAGCCGCCCGGCATCGATACCCGCGCCCGTCCATACCGAGCCACCAGCGGACCCAGCACCAGGCTCGACGCCCGCATCGTCTTTACCAGTTCGTAAGGCGCCTCCGGCGTCACCGGGCCGGACGTTTTCACCGTAACCGTGCCTGTTTCTTCTTCCACCACGGCGCCGATCGAAGACAGTAATCCCATCATCGTGCGGATGTCCTTCACCTGCGGAATGCGCCGCAATACCACCGGCTGATTGGTCAACAGGCACGCCGCCAGCGCCGGCAACGCGGAGTTCTTCGCTCCCCCGATGGGGATATCTCCGGCCAGTGGCCGACCCCCGGAAATGACAAACTTGTCCATTTCTACCTATTCTCCCCCAAGGCCCGCGCCAACACATTGCCGCATTCCGCCAGCCGCTTTTCGGCCTCGGCGCGGTTCAGTTTCAGCCTTGCCATCACGATCGCGGTCCGCACGCTGCGCCCCGATGCCTCCAGCAACTCGGCCGCCTCCTCCGGCCCAACTCCAGCCGCGTCCGAGATGATGCGCCGGGCACGGTCCACCAGCTTCTCATTCTTCGGCTGCACGTTCACCATCAGATTGCCGTACGTCATCCCCAGCCGGATCATCAGGCCAGTTGACAGCATGTTCAGCACCAGCTTGGTGGCAGTTCCGGCTTTCATGCGCGTGGAGCCCGTCAGGATCTCAGGGCCTGTCACCGGGGTGATCGCCACATCGGCCGCCCGCGCCAGAGCCGAATCGGCCACACAGCTCACCCCGATCGTAAACGCGCCTATGGATCGCGCCTTCGCAACCGCACCCAAAACATAGGGAGTCCGTCCGCTCGCCGCAATCCCGCACAGCACATCTTTATCGCTAAATCCACGTTCCATCAGATCGCGAGCGCCCGCCTCCGGATCGTCCTCGTTGGCCTCGGCCGCCCGCGCCAGCGCCGCTTCCCCACCCGCCATGATGCCTTGCACCAGTTCGGGTGGCGCATGGAACGTGGGAGGGCACTCCGATGCATCCAAAACGCCAAGCCGCCCGCTGGTACCCGCGCCGATATAGAAAAGCCGGCCGCCACCTCGGACCGCTTCCACTGTCCGGTCCACGGCCTGTGCAATCCGTGGGATCTCGGCACCCACTGCCTGCGCCACCAGTTGATCCTCCCGGTTGATGATCGCCAGCATTTCTTCCGTGGAAACCCGGTCGATTCGTTCGCTTGCGGGATTTCGCTGTTCCGTTGTCAGATTTTCTAGCATGCAGAAATAAAATAAGGGACGCTGACCGCTCAGCGTCCCTTATCCTAGCGGGATTCCCCCGCAAAAAACAAATCTGAAATTGTCCCCGGCCGGGCTATGCGCTAAACGAGCTGCCACAGCCGCAAGTCGATTTCACATTCGGGTTGTTGAACTTGAACCCTGAACCCTCCAGCGTCTCCACGTAATCCACTTCCGCGCCGTCCAGATAGAGCAGGCTCGCCTGGTCTACGAACACGCGCAGATCGTTGTAGTTGTAGGTCTTGTCCAGAAGCCCCGGAGCGTTTTCGAAAGCCATCGAATAGCTGAACCCGGAGCATCCGCCACCAACCACTGAAATCCGCAGCCCGGCTGGCTTCGGATCCTGCGAGTTGAGGATCTCCTTCACCTTATCAACGGCACGTTCAGTCAATTGGATCATGGAATCTTC
>CAYOBO010000008.1:79507-91064 GCA_964402295.1 uncultured Candidatus Solibacter sp.
TGAGAGATCGTAACAGAGCCAGTATACGTTTTCGTACTGCAACTGTCAACGGAAAGATTCATTACTAAGTCGAATATGCCCAACAAAGTAATAGTCCTAATGTAATCCCCCGCCCGTTCCCCTCATTCGGGGGTAGCCTAGCTGTGCTATCATGGGAATCCAACTGCCATGAAACCCAAATCCTAGTGGCCACGTCGGATAGGGCATGAGCGGGCTAGCAACAGTTCTTCCGATACCGGCAGCCGCCGAGAAACCTCGCACCAGGTTGAAAGTGGAAAACCGCTATGCAGACGAAGCCCTCCTCGTCAAGCGCGTCCAGGCGCGCGACGAGATGGCGTTCCGGGAAATCGTCGAGCGGTACCAAGCTAAGGTCTACTCCATCATCTTCGGCATTCTTCGCAACCGCAACGATGCCGAAGACATTGCCCAGCAGGTCTTCGCCAAGGTCTACTTCTCCATCAACAACTTCGATTCCCGTAGCTCCCTGCTCACATGGATTTATAAGATTACCGTTAACGAGTGCTACGACTACCTCCGCAAGAAGCGTGTCCGTAAACTCGTCTACGAAAGCGATTTCTCCGAAGAGGACTCCCGTAAAATGGAGAACTCCGAATCCGTCAGCGATCATCAGCCGGCCGTCGACCAATCGCTCGCCCGCAGAGACCTCGCCGTCAAACTCCTCGAGAAGCTCTCCGAGGAAGACCGTGAACTCATCCTTCTCAAAGAGGTCGAGGGACACTCCGTCGAGGAACTCGCCGAAAGAACCGGTTTGAACGAGAACACGATTAAAGTAAAATTGTTCCGTGCGCGCCAAAAGCTGTTGAAGGCGTCGCAGAAGTTGTTTCGGGGCGGCAAACCCGCTACCGTGTAAAGAAAGCAGTACGTCGGTGATAGTCGAGTGCACATTAAGCGGACACGAGAGTCGGCACCACGATGCCCCCCATACAGATCCGCAGTCTGGTAGTGACTTACGAGGGAAGACATATGCACCAGCCCACACGGGAAGGTCTTGAAATGTTTTTGGCTGGCAAGCCCGAGCCGGCTTTCCTGGCGCATCTCGACGAGTGCCCGGAATGCCGCGAGCTTACCAACCAGTTCGAATCACAATCCGCAATCATTCGCTCCCTGCGCCCTACTGAGGATGTCGAGCCGCTTCCTGGCTTTTATGCCCGCGTCATGGACCGCATCGAGGTTCAAAAGAACAGCTCCATTTGGAGCGTGTTCCTCGAACCCCTCTTCGCCCGCCGTCTCATGTACGCTACCGCCGTCCTCACGGTCATCATGGGAATTTTCCTGTTCACCAGCCCCAAGGATGAGATGATGGCCTCCACCATGCCGGAACAGATTCTGGCCGAAGAGATGCCTCCTCCGGCCCAGTTGGTCGATCTCGAACAGGATCGCAACACCGTTTTCGTTCAACTCACCACCTACCAGGAGTAACCACCCGGATGAGCGACAACAGGATGACTTGGCAGAATCCGCGGATTCTCAGCATCCTGTTGTTGGTTTTCGTCTGTGGCGCCATGGCCGGCGCCGTGACCATGCGGCTTGGCTTTTCCCAACCGCTCCGCCGCTCACAGTCCTACTGGAAGGAAGGTGGCAAGGAAATCTCCCTCGAACGATTCCGCCGCGAACTCAACCTCAACGAGGAGCAAGCCCGCCAGATGGAAACGGTCCTCAATGACTTCGTCATGTACTACCAGAGCCTCCAGGAGCAGATGAATGAGGTCCGCGCCCAAGGCAAGTTCCGCATCACGCAGATCCTCAACGAAGAGCAGCGCCAGAAGTTCAACCGCATGATCAGCGATCTGCAAACGAAACAGATAAAATAACTCCACGTTTGTCCAACGTCATTTCTGGCGCATCTTCGCGGCCATCTGGCTCGCCGTAGGCCTCCCCTTCCTCATCGCCGGCGTTTCCATTCTCTATCGCGGCCGAAATCTCGATCAGCGCTTCCTCACCGAAGGCCGCCCCACCACAGCCAAAGTGCTCATCAAATCGCGCTCCACCGATTCCCACTCCTACTACGCCAGCTACGTCTACCGGCTTCCGAACGGCCACAAGCGCTACGGCGCCGCTCGTCTGCCTCTTCAGCAATGGGAAGCTCTCACGGAGCTTGGACCCATCGCCATTCGCTATCTCACCACCGACGATGAGCGCAGCCGCCCCGACGGCGCCATCGAAAACCCGATGCTCGGACCCGTGTTCGCCACCGCCGGCGGACTCCTCACCCTCATCGGCCTCTACCTCCTCCTGCGGAAATAGCCATGCAAGACCGCCGCTTCTTCGTCTGGTTCGGCGCATTCTTCCTCTTCACCGGCTGTGCTCTGCTCATCGAAGGCGCTCTCGAGCATCGGGAACTGGAGAGCTTCCGCAACGAATGGATGCGCACCGACGGCGTCGTCGTCCGCAAGTGGATCGTCGCCGCTACGCGCACCGGCCCCGCTGCCTCCGAGTACCGCCTGCAATATCAATTCACCGCCGCCTCCCGCACCTACTCGAGCATCGTCGAAGTGGATCCCGAAGAGTGGGAAAGCTACCGCGAAGGCGGCCCCGTCGCTGTCCTCTATCCGCGGCCCGCGCCCGAAAAAAGCCGTCTCCCCTCCGAAGGCGGGCCGCCCTCGGGCCTCGGCGAAATGATAGCGGGCCTGCTCGCCGCTCTCTTTGGAGGCACTCTCGCCGGATGGCACTTCCAACGCATCCGCGAATCGCATGGCTCACTGCTCCCCGGAATCCCCATTCTCCGCACACTACGCAATAGCGCCGTGTGGGCTCTCCGCCTCGGCGCAGCGCTACTCTTCATCGGCATCGCCGAAAGCATTCCCGCCTTGCAGCGCCTCGTTATCGCCATGGAACCGCACGAGACGCAATACGCCGCGCTATCCGCCGCCGTCATGCTGCTTGGCGTCCCCTTCTTTATCGCCGGACTCGCCGGCCGCAGCTCCGATTCCTTCTCTCTGCTCGAGTACAAACAAGCGATACGCTCCGGCCGGGGACGTGACCCCGAATGGCGCCGCCGCACACGCCTGCTCACCGGAGCGGCGCTCTTCACCCTCGGCCTCGCCGGCATCTTCTTCGCCTTCGGCCCCGCCTGGGTCAAGGCCGGAGTCATCGCCGCGATTCTCTACGTCTGCTTCAAGCTCGTCCGGTAACACTCCTCCGTCAGCAGCCGCGCCTGCATCGGACCCAGCCTCCCCACCATTTCCTTATAAAACCCCTCCCGCGATTTCTCCCGCACCAGACGGTCCCGTACTTCCCGCTGCCGCGCAAAACCAGCCGCCGTCACGGCATCCGGATTCACCAGCGACGTAAGAAGCCCATGCAGTTCCTTGCGTACCGCCTCCTGCTCCTTCGCCAGATTCCGAAACTCCCCCGGATCGCTTCGCAAATCAAACAGCAGCGGTTCATCGCCCGTGAAGTAGATGTACTTCCAATTCTCCTTCCGGATTAGAAACGACCCCGTCGGATTCCCCTCCGAATGGGACTCCGCGTAGGCAAACCCCGGATGCTTCCCGCTCAGCAGCGAATGCCCGCGCAGCTCCGCCGTCCGTTCCGCCCCACCCACTTCCAGCATGGTTGCCACCATGTCCGCATGGCTCACCGGCGTATCCACCACCTTGCCGCGCGGCACCCCCGGACCCGCCATCATCAGTGGCACCCGCGCCGCGCCTTCCAGCAGCACGTTCTTGAGCCACAACCCGTGATCTCCGAGCATCTCGCCGTGATCGCTCGTATAGATCACCAGCGTATTCTCCATCTGCCCGGTCTTCTCCAACTCGGCCATCAACTCGCCGAGCAACTCATCCAACTCCGTGATCAACCCGAAATAGGCCGAGCGCGCCCGTTGCACGCGGTCCCGCGGCACCGGATTCTGCACATTCTTGAAATTCGCCATCATTTGAAACGCGGCATGCCGCGTCTCCAGATAGTTCGCCGGCCACTGCGGCAGCGGCATCTGTTCCGGCGGGTACATCTCCCGGTACTTCGTATGCGCATGGAACTTCGGATGCGGCTTCGTGAATCCCACATACATGCACCATGGCCCCGCCGTCTTCCGCGATTCCTCCCGCAAGAAGCGCAGCGCCCGGTCCGCTTTGTCCTTATCCGGAGCCACCCGATCCGAATAGCTCCCATTCGCATTCGCCCGCTCCCCGGCTCGAAAACAAACCGGCATGCGGAACAACGACGTGATATCCGGCCCCGTCGAATGCCCGTGCGACGTCTTCTCCTCGCGGAACCCCAGATCCTTCCCCACCCACAAATCCATCTTGCCCGTCGCCCAGCACGTGTATCCGGCCTTCGTTAGCCGGTTTCCCCACGTTGCCGTCCGCCCATCAAACGGAGTGCTGTTACAAAACGAACCCACATCCGAAGCAAACTGCCCGGTCATCATCGCCGCCCGTCCCGGAGCGCAAACCGGGCTCCCGCAATACGCCTGCCGGTAATTCACGCCGCGGGCCGCGAGCTTGTCCATGTGCGGTGTCTTTACAATCGGATGCCCGTTTGCACCCACGTACGCCCCCGCGTGCTGGTCCGAACAAATAAACAGAATATTCGGACGCCGCCCGCCCTGCTGCGCCATCGCCGCCAGTGGCGCGGCCATCATGCTCCGCCGAGTCATTTCCTGCATCTTGCTCTCCTTACGGCAACGATACCGTCCGCCCACAACACTACTGGAATCCCGGCTTTTATGCAAACGCACGACATCCAGGAGCAAGACGACAGATGGCCATTACACGCCCCAGCACTAATCCTCGACGGCTTTTGCGAGCGTGTCGTCCTTCCATGAGGCGCATCGGTTCGAGCTTGATGGCATCTTCGGCCATCTCACGGGCTTCGGGGAGATCTCGGCCATAGGTGATCAACCCGGGTAGGGCGGGCACGATTACCTGATACCCACCTTCCGACAATTCCTCGTAAATGACCGTGTATTGATAGCCGGCCCTTACACGCCCCAGCAGTAATCCTCGACGGCTTTTTCGAGCGTGTCGTCCTTCTCCATGAGGCGCATCAGTTCGAGCTTGATGGCATCGACGAGGGCGTGCCAACTGGCGGTGATCACGTTATCGGACACACCCACGGTGGCCCAACTGCGCTTGTGGTCAGACCATTCGATCAGCACGCGCACCTTGGCGGCGGTGCCTTTCTTGCTGTCGATCACGCGCACCTTGTAGTCCATGAGGTGCACCTCTTTGATGGCCGGATAGAGCTGCGAGAGGCACTGGCGGAGGCAGAGGTCGAGGGCGTTCACGGGGCCGTGGCCGTTGGCCGTGGCGGAGTGAATGCCGTCCTGCGCCTTGAGGGTGACGGTGGCCACGGTTTGCGAATCCTTGGCTCCGCCCTTGGTGGTGACTTCGTAGTTCACGACATCGAAGAGATTCGTGCCGGGGTGAAGCGCTTCGCGCACGAGCAGTTCGAAGGTTCCTTCGGCCGCTTCGAGTTCGTAGCCCATGAATTCCATGTGCTTGATGCGCTCGAGCAGTTCGCGGTGCGCGGCATCGTCGAGTCGGTCCATGAGTCCGTGCTGCTTCAGCTTGTACAAGATGTTGCTGCGGCCGCTGAGGTCGCTGAGCAACACACGCTGGCGGTTGCCGACGGTGTCGGGCTTGACGTGCTCGTACGTGGCGCTGTCCTTGAGTACGGCGCTGACGTGGACTCCGCCCTTGTGGGCGAAGGCGCTGCGGCCGACATAGGGCTGATCGTTGTGCACGGACAGGTTCGCGAGTTCGGCAATGAAGCGGGCGACGGAGGTGAGCTGCGTGAGCTTCTCCGGGCCGATAGTGGTGTGGCCGAACTTGAGTTCGAGGTTGGCCAGGATGGAGCACATATCGGCATTGCCGCAACGCTCGCCATAGCCGTTGAAGCAACCCTGCACATGGGTGACGCCTGCTTCGACGGCCACCAGGGTGTTGGCCACGGCGACACCGGAATCGTTGTGGCAATGGATGCCGAGGATGCCGTCGAAGCGCTTGCGCACTTCGGCGACGATCTCGACGAGGCGGGAAGGCATCATGCCTCCGTTGGTGTCGCAGAGACAGAGCACGCCGGCGCCGGCTTTCTGCGCGGCTTCGAGGGTGCGAAGGGCGAAATCGGGATTGCTGACGTAGCCGTCGAAGAAATGTTCGGCGTCATAGACCACTTCCTTGCCGTGATCCTTGATGTAGCCGACGGTCTCGCCGATGAGAGCGAGGTTCTGGTCTTCGGTGATGCCGAGGGCGCGCTGGGTGTGCAGATCCCAGGACTTGCCGAAGATGGAGACGACGGGAGTTCCGGCTTCGAGCAACTGGCGCACGTTCGGATCCTGATCGACGCGGTTGCGTGCAAAGCGGGTGGATCCGAACGCGGTCAGCTTGGCGTGCTTGAGTTTCAGCTCGCGGGCACGGGCGAAGAACTCCTTGTCGCGGGGGTTGGAACCAGGCCATCCGCCTTCGATGTAGTCAATGCCGAGGTCGTCCAGTTTTTGGGCAATAATCAGCTTGTCCTCCACGGAGAAAGCAACGGCTTCGCCTTGGGTGCCGTCCCGGAGAGTGGTATCGAAAGTAAAGATGCGCATGGTTCCTTATCCGGAGTAGTGGCGGGTTAGGCCTGAGGTACTCCAACCTCCTTTTTGCGTTTGAGGAATGTCATCATTTCGCGCAGCGGAGCGCCGGTCTTCTCGATGAGCAGATCCGCGCCGGCAGCGCGCATGGCCAGGAATTTGTGGCGGCCGGTCCTGTTTTCTTCCATCCAGTCGCGGGCGAACTGTCCGGTCTGGATTTCGGAAAGGATCTTCTTCATTTCGGCCTTGGTCTGCTCATTGATGATGCGCGGACCGCGTGTGTAGTCGCCGTACTCGGCGGTATCGGAGACGGAGTAGCGCATGTAGCCGAGGCCGCCTTCGTAGATGAGATCGACGATGAGCTTGAGCTCGTGGAGGCATTCGAAGTAGGCGATCTCAGGGGCGTAGCCCGCTTCGACGAGGGTTTCGAAGCCGGCGTTAATGAGAGCGCTGACGCCGCCGCAAAGGACCACCTGCTCGCCGAACAGATCGCTTTCGGTTTCTTCGCGGAAGGTGGTTTCGATGACGCCGGCCCTGAGGCAGCCGAGTCCGAGGGCGTAGGCGAGCGCGCGTTCGAGGGCCTTGCCGGATGCATTCTGGTGGACCGCAACCAAGCCGGGGACTCCGACGCCTTCGGTGAAGAGCTCGCGGACGCGGTGGCCAGGAGCCTTGGGGGCGACCATGGTGACGTCCACTTCCGGCGGCGGGGTGATGAAGCCGAAGTGGATGTTGAAGCCGTGGGCAAACATGAGGGTCTTGCCGGGTCCCATGTGGGGCGCGATCTCGTTGTTATAGAGTTCGGCCTGGATGTGATCGGAGACGAGGATCATGATCACGGAAGCGGCTTTGGCGGCTTCGGAAACCGACATGACGCGGAGTCCCGCGGCTTCGGCTTTGGCGGCGCTCTTGCTGCCGGCGTACAGGGCGACGACGACATTCACGCCCGAGTCGCGCAGGTTGAGCGCGTGGGCGTGGCCCTGGCTGCCGTAGCCGACGATGGCCACGGTGTCATTCTTGAGCAGTTCGAGATTGCCGTCTTTTTCGTAGTAGCGATTAGGCATTCAACACTCCGTTGCGGTCTTTGGATTTTTCGGCGCCAGTGGGAATTGGCGGGGAAAGGCGCAGTTTCTTGGCTTCAAGCGACACGGCTACCATGCCGGAGCGTGTGACTTCGATGTCGCCATAGCTACGCATGACATCGATGAATTCGTCCATTTTTTCGGCGTCGCCGGTGGCTTCGATGGCGAAGCCTTCGAGCGAGGAATCGACGACGCGGGCCTGGAAGATTTCGGCTTCCTTGAGGATGGCGGTGCGGCTTTCCATGGGGGCGCGCACGCGGAGCAGCACCATTTCGCGCGTGACGGCGGGTCCGTCGGTGAGATCGACGGCCTGGAGGCAGTTGATGAGCCGGTTCATTTGTTTGATGAGCTGGCGGCGGAGCTGCGGCTCGACGTCAACGGCGATGGTCATGCGCGAGAGCGTGGGATCGAGCGTCCGGGCCACGGTGAGACTCTCGATGTTATAGCCGCGGGCGCTGAGCAAGCCGGTGACGCGCATGAGCGCGCCGGGCTTGTTCTCCAGAAGAAGAGAGATGACTTGGATCATGGAAATACCTGCTTACTTTGCCGGGACGGCCACCGGTTGCGGGGTGCCGAGAACCATTTCATTGATGGCGCCGCCGGCGGGGACCATCGGGTAGACGTTTTCGGTGGGGGCCACCTTGACGTTCAAGAGGTAAGGGCCGGGCTCGCGCACTGCTTCTTCGAGGGCGGAGCTGAGCTGCGCCGGGCTGTCGATGGTGCGGCCCTTGAAGCCATAGGCTCCGGCGAGCTGCGTGACATCGGGGAAGCAATCGAGCGTCACCGAGCTGAGGCGGTTGTTGTAGAAGAGCTCCTGCCACTGGCGAACCATCCCAAGGTAGCCGTTGTTCATGACAATGATCTTGATGGGGAGGCCGTGATTGACGATGGTGCCGAGTTCGGGGATAGACATCTGGAATCCGCCGTCGCCAACGATGGAAAAGACGAGCTTATCGGGGCGGGCGAATTGGGCTCCGATGGCGGCGGGCAGGCCGAAGCCCATGGCGCCGAGTCCGCCGGAGTTGATCCAGAGGCGGGGGTGATTGAAACGGATGAACTGCGCGGCCCACATCTGGTGCTGGCCGACGTCGGCGGTGACGATGGCTTCGCCGCCGGAGAGGCGGTCGATTTCGGCCATGAGGTGCTGGGGCTTGATTTCGGTGGTGGAGAATTGGGGCACGAGGGGGTGCTCTTCTTTCCAGGCCTGGATCTGGGCTCTCCACTTGCGGCGGTTTTCGGCGTTACGCTCGGCCATTTCGGGTTTGAGCTCTTCGAGGGCCTTGTTGAGTTTGGGGAGCACCTTTTTGACGTCGCCGACGATGGGGAGGTCGGGGGTGCGGTTCTTGCCGATTTCGGCCGGGTCGATATCGACGTGGATCACCTTGGCGTGCGGGGCGAAGGCGGCGAGACGGCCGGTGACGCGGTCATCGAAACGAACGCCGAGGGCGATGAGCAGGTCGGCGTGGGTCATGCCCATGTTGGCGGCGTAGGAGCCGTGCATGCCGGGCATGGAGATAAAGTTGGGGTGGTTGGAGGGGATCGCACCGAGGCCCATCAGCGTGGTGACGGCCGGGGCATCGACGATGTCGACGAGTTCGCGGAGTTCCTGCGAAGATCCGCCGAGGATGATGCCGCCGCCGGCGTAGACCAAGGGCCGCTGGGCTTCCCAGATCATCTGGGCGGCGCGGCGAATCTGGCCGGAGTGGCCTTCGGTGACGAGCTTATAGCCGGGCAGGTGGATGGCGTTGACCGGCGTGTAGTGGCCCTGGGCCTGGAAGACATCCTTGGGGATATCGACCAGGACGGGGCCGGGACGGCCGGAAGCGGCGATGTAAAACGCTTCGTGGATGACCTGCGGCAGTTCGGCGATGGTCTTGACGAGGAAGTTGTGCTTGGTGCAGGAGCGGGTGATGCCGAAGGTGTCGGCTTCCTGGAAGGCGTCGCTACCGATTAGCTTGGTGGAGACCTGGCCGGTGAGGGCAACGATGGGGATGGAATCCATCATGGCGTCGACGAGGCCGGTGACGAGGTTGGTGGCGCCGGGTCCGGATGTGGCGCAGCAGACTCCGACCTTGCCCGTGGAGCGGGCATAGCCTTCGGCGGCGAAGCAAGCGTTTTCCTCGTGGCGAACGAGGACGTGCTTGATGGGGTGGTCATAGAGACCGTCATAAAAGGGGAGGGTTACGCCGCCGGGGTAACCAAAGATGATGTCGACTCCTTCGCGAGCCAGACATTCGAGCAACATTTTTGCGCCACTCATCAGGTTGGACATACTGAGTTGATAAACCTTCCTATCGTGATCTTAGTTACCTAGCGGGGAAGCGGGGGGCAATAAAAAAGGCCACCGGCCGCTTTGATCGCCCCGCCGATGGCCTTGATTCCTTTTAAAGAATTTCAGGCTACGCGGGGCCGGCTACGATGACCCCAATAATTCCAATACCTACGAGTACGGAGATCTCGACCGTGTGGTTGGTGGTGCCGGAGATCTCGTTGAGCCGAAGCATGGTGGTTTCGGGTGTACCCTTCTTATTAGTGTAGTGGACCGCGGCCGCAAATGCAAGATGGGAATGGGATTAAATGTTTTTATGGATGTATTGGGCCGGTTTGTGTTGGCGGCTAGCCGATCAGGGTCCGGAGAGTTGGAGAAGCGGAGTATGCCGAGCCGCCGGGGTCTCAGGTTCGTTTCTTAAATTTTTTGTAATTAGTTCGTTGTCAATGGTTTGCGGAGGCGATTCGGGGTCGGATGGACGTTTCGCTGGGGGTGCATGGCCGAGGCGCCGGGTCTGGAGACGGTCCGGATCATTGCGAGCCCGCGATGCAGGAGCGATGGGAACCGGGCGAGGGAACGCTCGTACAATTCGTGGAGTTCGGGATCGGACGGATGCAGGGCGGTGCATGCGTCCAAGGAGTTTTGTGGATGAACATGGCGGTGCCGATGGCCGAGGCGGCGGTGTTTTCGGTGCGGACGATGTTCCAGAAGGCGGCGGCCACGTTCTGGATGAGGTCGTATGCGGCGCGGCCGGCGGGTTGGAATTCGTTGCAGTATTCGAGGTAGAGGTTATCGAAGTCCTGCTGGGACTCATTGGCGAGGACGGTTTTGGAGGAGGAAATTCCGTGTTTGAATGTGGCGTTTGTCGAGGAGCGGGCATGGTCTTGCGGGGTGCGAACCTTGGTGGACACCGCGTCCTTGCGGTGGGTGAGTTCGTTGTGGGGTTCGGTTGTTTTCATAAAGCGTTCTCCAGCGCCACACTTATTATTGAACGGAAGATGATTCAGTGCGGCACTATTTATGGGCTAAGTCGCTCAATCTGAGTAGGTATAAAAAGTCCGAACCCAAGTGAATAGCCATGGCGACCCGGACGGGCCGCTATCATGGGGGATGAAAAAAGCATGGGGGCGTGAGAGATTTCGATCAGATGATCGTGGAAATGCGGGATATGGTATGGGGGTGGGATCGGCGGAAGATCGGCTTCAATGGGGCCACGATCATATGATCGTGGAAATGGAGTACACCCGCGCCTATCCGATCACGTACAGCGTGCTTCAATGGGGCCACGATCATATGATCGTGGAAATTCGATGCCCATGCCGGCAGGTTCTCCGGCCTTGATCGGCTTCAATGGGGCCACGATCATATGATCGTGGAAATGCGTCACTGACTTCTCCACCACCAAAGCGCGTTGGCCGCTTCAATGGGGCCACGATCATATGATCGTGGAAATTGCCGCCACACGCTCCTGCCAAAACCGGGCAATTGTCGCTTCAATGGGGCCACGATCATATGATCGTGGAAATTCACAATAGCGGCCATCGCCAGGACGGCGAGAGCGTGCTTCAATGGGGCCACGATCATATGATCGTGGAAATTCCAAGCGGACCTGATTTACTGCGACCCACCATACCGGCTTCAATGGGGCCACGATCATATGATCGTGGAAAT
>CAYOBO010000009.1:0-66849 GCA_964402295.1 uncultured Candidatus Solibacter sp.
TCTATGGAAACGGGTCAGCCGTAAGGCTGAAACCGCGCCATAATCTACCAATGGCCAAACAGAAAGACATCGAGGAGCGGCTGGAGCGCACCGAAAAGCAGTTGCGCATGTTTCAGAAGATCAGCCGGTTCATGGTGCGCGAAATGCCTCTTCAGGATGTGCTCCAGGGTATCGTCGACCTGGTTGTGGAATTCACGGCCTGCGATTCGTGTTTGCTGTACCTCATGGAAGACAAGGAACTCGTCCTCTGCGCGTCCAATACCCCTCATCCCTCCGTCATCGGTAAGGTGCGCCTGAAACTTACCGAAGGCTTGACGGGTTGGGTTGCCCGTGAGCGCCGCATGGTTGCCATCTCCCGCGAGGCTTTCAAAGATCCCCGCTTCAAGTTCTTCGGCGACCTGCCGGAAGACACGTTTGAGGCCTTTCTCTCCGCCCCCGTGATCGCCCGGAATCGAGTCGTTGGCGTCATTAACGTACAGCACCGGCAACCCCATGCTCACTCCGGCAACGAAATGGAAGTCATCACCACCGTCGGCGAACAGGTGGGGTGCCTGCTCGTTTTGGCGCGCATGACAAGCGAAGCGATCGAACAAGCCAATCATGCGGATTTGGTCCTCTCCTCGGGCCCCATCATTCCGAGGAATTGAAGATGCGCCGCCGCCGCTTCCTGTGTGCCGCCGCCACCTTTCCCGCCTGGCCGCAAGGAAACCCCGGCTTCCAACTCGCCTTCCGTCTTGAGCCGGAACTTCGCATTCTGGACATGGTTCCCGATGGCGGCGATCATCCGCTCGTCCTTGCCGAAGGCCGCCAAGGTGGTTTGCTCCTCAGAAACGCCAACGGCGAATGGCTCCGTGAGTCACTTCCGGAGCCCGCGCGCAGTGTTGCCTCAGGCCATGGCGGATTCTGGATTGCCGGGACCTCCGGCCTCTGGTGGAGAGCAGTCTCCGGAGGCAAATGGGAACGGCGATGGGAGGGTGAGGGACTGCATCGCGTCACCTTCGTGGGGGACAACGGCTTCGCCGTTGGCGAAGGGAAAACAATCCTCGCAACGGCTGACAATGGAACCTGGCAGCGGGTCCGCGCCGCCGATGAGCCCACCACGAACACAGCCTACACCACCTACGACTGGATTCACTTCACCACCAGCCGCGTGGGTATCATCTCCGGCGCCTCGCGTCCGCCTCGCAAGGGACGAACCGAATCCTATCCCGCTTGGCTCGATACCGATCCCCAAACGCGCCGCAAGGAGTGGCCCGGCGCTTCCATCACATTAGAAACGCGTGACGGAGGGCTCACATGGCGCCATTCGGTAACCTCCATCTTCGGAAAAATTTCCCGTGTCCGCTATGCCCGCAATGGACGCGGCCTCGCCCTCGTCGAATTTCACGATGCGTTCGACTTCCCCAGCGAAGTCTTCGCCATCGACTTAAAGAAAGGCTCCAGCGAAAGAGTTTTCCGACGCAAGGACCGCGCAGTGACCGACACCTGGATCGAAGCCGGCTACGCGTTCCTTGCGTCCATTGAACCTCCTGCTCCAGATGCTCCGGATCGCACCGGAAACGCTTTCCTCTACCGATCCGACGATCTCCAGCAGTGGCAGGAATTCGCGTTACCGTTACAGGCCAAGGGAACTCGCCTCTGGTTGGCTGGCACGCCAGACGGCGCCATCTGGGTCGCACTCGACACCGGTCTTGTCTATCGCTCCGCGTAACCTCTTGGCGAACCCAAGGGTTAAGATAGAAAGACAATCGCAGTGAAGGAGTAGGTTCATGAAAACAACATCGCCCGTGAGGCGAGAGCTTCGGAGGTTCGTGTGTGCCGCAGTGCTGGGAACGATCGCTGCCGGAACGGTGTTCGCCGCAAAGGAGTCCGCCCTGCCGGCCAAGCTCCTCAAGAATCCTGATCTTGCCGGAGTCCGCCAGCAAGCCAAACAAGTGCTCGGAGGAATTTCCTTGTACTTCGAGCCCAATCGCGGCCAGGCGAACGGCAATGTATCCGCCCTTAGCCGCGGCGGAGGATTCTTGACCCTCCTCAGTGGGTGCGAAACCTTTTATGTCAACGCCAACACCTCATCGCCCGTTGGCATGAAGTTGCTCGGCGCCCGCAAGCCGCAAGCTGTCATCTTTGAAGAAAAACTCCGCGGTGTCAGCAACTATTTTTACGGCAAAGATCCCTCCCAGTGGTTTACCGATGTCCCCCATTACGCAAAAGTGCGCTTCAAAGGAGTCTATCCCGGCATCGATCTCGTCTACTACAGCGCCGACCAGCGCATGGAGTACGATTTTGTCGTGTCGCCCGGCGCCGACCCGCGCTCCATTCGCATGGAATGGACCGGTATCGAGAGCTCCAAAATCGACGAGAACGGAGATCTGGTCCTCGCCACATCCGCCGGAACCCTCCGTCACAAGCGCCCTGTCGTCTACCAGGAAGTAGAAGGCGCGCGAATCCCCGTGCAAGGACGCTACGAACACAACGGCGATCATCGATATGCCTTCACCCTCGGGGCCTATCGCCACGAATTGGCATTGGTCATTGATCCTTCCATCTTCTATTCCACGTACCTCGGCGGCTCACTCGTCGATGATGCGCAAGCGCTCGCCGTCGACGGGAATGGCAACGCCTATATCGCCGGCAGCACCCGTTCCGCCAATTTCCCCGTGCAGGCCGGCCTGCCCGGTACGCAATTGAACGGAACCATGGACGGCTTCCTCACCAAGGTCTCCTCCACCGGCCAGGAGTTGTTCTATTCCACCTTCGTCGGCGGAACGCTCAACGATGTCATTAACGGAATCGCACTCGACAGCAGCAACAATGCTTATATCGTTGGCGAAACGAATTCCGATGATTTCCCCGTTACGCAAAACGTCATTTCCAAGGATCTAAAAGGCTTGGTGGACGGATTCGCCACGAAAATCAACCAGTCCGGCAACCAGATCGTCTACTCCACCTATATCGGCGAATTCGACGCCGAAGAACGGGCTCTCGCCGTCGGTGTGGATTCCGCAGGAAATGCGGTCATCGCCGGCTTCACTACCACCTTCTCGTTCCCCACCACCGAGGGTGCGGTCGACAGGAGTTTCAACGGCGCCTCCGATATTTTCCTGCTCCAGTTGAACGCCACTGCGACGCAACTGGTCTTCTCCACCTTCTTTGGCGGGAATTCCCACGATTTGCCCCGCGCCCTGGTTCTCGATTCCGCCGGCGAAATCTATCTCACCGGGTTCACGAACTCTTCCGACTTCCCCACCACACCAGGTGCGTTTCAAACCACTGCCAAAGGAATTCAGGATGCATTCCTCGCCAAATTCAGCCAGTCCGGCAAACGGCTGGTGTTTAGCACTCTGCTCGGCGGCACCGGCCAGGAGGTTGCCTTCAGTCTGGCGCTTGAACCCGGCGGGCGTATCCTGGTTGCCGGTCAGACAACAAGCGGCGATTTCCCCACCACAACCGGCGCCTACCAGTCGAACAATCGTGGCATAACTAGTGCGTTTGTTTGCCGGTTCAACACCACTGGCTCCAAGTTGATCGCCAGCACACTCATTGGCACCACTAACGGCGTCGACTTTGCTTCTTCCATCCGCCCACTCGAGGCAGGCCACATCTTGATTGCCGGATTCTCCAATTCCAACTCCTGGCCTACCACAAATGACGCCTGGCAGTTTTCCGGCGGTACCACCGGCGATGGGTTTGTCGCTACGTTCACCCCCATGGCCAACCAGTTGGTCTTCTCCTCCGTCGTCGGAGGGAGTGGGGAAGATGCGGCAAGGGCCACAGCCTCCAGCCCCAACGGCGACGTGTATATCGCCGGTACAACCTCCGGGGGAGTTATCGTCACTTCCGATGCCTACGACCAGACGTTCAACGGCGGCACCGACGCCTTCCTCATGCGCGTCTTCGCCTTCAACTACACCGAATGTATAGCCACAGCCACTTCAGCAGGAACGCAGTTCCCGCTCGAAGGCGGTGCGGGTGGAATCGGTGTATCCGGCAACTTCTGCCCCTGGTTTGCCTTCTCCAGCACCCCTTGGGTTACACTCACCTCCAATGCCCTTTCCCAGGGAAGCGGCCCCTTGAATTTTACGCTCGCTGCCAATCCATCAGCCAGTCCCCGCACTGCCATCGTCCATGTGGCCGGCAACCAAGTCCACCTGCTACAGAAAGGCTCCTCCACCCTGCCGCCTTTTGCCGACGTTCCCAACAGCGACCCCTTCGCCGACTACGTGCGCATCCTCAAAGACAATGCCATTACCTCAGGTTGCGATGCCGCAAACTATTGCCCGAATCAGAATACCACCCGCGGTCAGATGGCTGTCTTCATCGTCCGCAGCCTCATCGGCTCCGACGACTTCCAGTTTCCGGCCACCCCTTACTTCACCGACGTGCCCGCCACGCATCCGTTCTTTAAGTGGATACAGAAACTACGCCAGATCAACGTGACGCAAGGCTGTAATCTAACGCAGTATTGCCCCGATGACTCTGTCACGCGCGGGCAGATGGCCGCCTTCCTCATCCGCGCTAAATACGGCAATAACTTCCAATTCCCCGCCACCCAGGCCTTCACCGATGTGCCGCCTTCGCACATCTTCTTCTCGCACATTCAGAAGCTGCGCCAAACGGGTACAACCCTGGGATGCACCGCCACAGTCTACTGCGTGAACGATCCCACCACGCGTGCGCAAATGGCCGCCTTCCTCACGAGAATGTTCTTAACACCGTGGTAAAACCGCGGAGCCCAGGTCCGCCTTACCGGCGCACCGCAATCGTCTCCCGGTCCAATTGCACTGTCGCCAGATCCAGCCAGCAATTCCGAACCGTGTTCTGCACGAACGTCAACTCCTGCACCGGAAAGATACGGGAATGGCGGTACTCGGCCCAGCGACGTCGCGCCTTCTCCGCGATTTCCTCCACTGCCTCGGCCCCGATTTCCTGCGCCAGAGTGATGTGCGGATGGTAGGCGAACGGTTCCTTATAATCCACCGCGCCGCTGTTCAGCGTCTCATGCAAATCCATGAGGCGGTCTCGTCCCATGCCCAACTCGATGTAAACGACGTTGGTCACTGGGAACACACCGATTTCCGTCGCGTGTAGATCGAACGCCGGCATCCCGGCAATGTTCTGCTGAATGTGTCGTATGGCTTCCCCTGGTGGCCCTTGGATGGGCCGCGGTGGGAGAAGCGTTACATGTGCGTGGGGATTGCACCCCGGCACCAGTTCACGCCGTAAGTCATCGAGGAACACGCCAAGAGGGTCCGGTATATACGCGACCAACGCGTAGCAATTGATCCCCTCGGCGTCCTGGGAGCCACAATCAGTTGAAGGTAACAATCTGAGCATTGATTATAGCACTGCAGACTTGCTGAGTTTGCCCTCCAGCCACCTCAGGAACTCATCCTCCCGGTCCACCGCCAGCCGGGTCCGCAACCAGTAGACAGGCAACTCGCCCAGCGCCTGTGCAAAGTCTTCCGGAAGATTGACAACGTCTTTCTCCGTCGCCAGAAGCGCCGTCGCGCCGCAGGCGCGCGCATGATGCGCCAGCCTCTTCAACTGCGCATGCCGGTAGTAGGAATGGTCGCCGAAAGCCCACCGGAACTTCGGGTGAATCGCCATCCCCTCCAGCGTGCTCCAAAACGAAGCCGGGTTCCCAAGCCCGCAAAATGCAGCCACCGCCTCTCCGTGAAACGCATTGGGCGGCTTGCCTTCCCCCGTCCCATGACGTACCCACTCCACTCCCTCCATCCGCGCATAAAAAACCGGCGCAGCTCTATTGAACTCTGCCAGTTTCCTCTCCAACCCAAGCCACGGCGCCGGAAAATCGGCATGCGCCACGATAAAGGCCGTTGCCCGCGCCAACTCTTTCAGGGGCTCCCGCAATCTGCCCAATGGAAACACACTCCCGTTCGACAACGGACGCAGCCCGTCGAGCACCACCAAGTCGATGTCGCGGTGCAGGCGGAGATGCTGAAAGCCGTCATCGAGCAAGAACACGCTCGGCTGCATGTCTCGCTCCAGCAACTGGCCAGTCCGCAGCCTGTCCGCGCCGATGCCCAGCGCTGCGTCGCCGCGCCGCACATGCAACTGCGCTTCGTCCCCGCTGCGAGTCACGCGGCATGGCTCTCCCGCTTTCAGAATCGTATGCGCTTCCGGGCACTTGCGTCGATACCCCCGCATCAGAATCGCCGGCGTATGGCCCCGCTCGCGCAACTTCTCCGCCAGCCACGCAACCACCGGAGTCTTTCCCGTCCCGCCCATCGTGATCCCACCCACACTCACCACCGGCGCCGAGAGCCTGCCCTGCCGCGCCAACTTACGCCTGCGGTCGAGCGCTGCTCCCATTTCCCAAACAAATGCGAAGGGGTACAGCAGTGCCTGCAGCAGCACCGGCCGCGGAAAGACAGGTACCGCGTTGGAATAACATGCCGCAATCTCCGCCACCGCACGCGCCGTCGCCCCGCGCTTGGCTCGCGCGATTGCAGCCGCCCGCTCCCCAATACGAGCCCGCTCTTCCGCGCTCTCCAGCAGGCGCATGACAGCTCCGGCCAATTCTTCCTCCCCCGCAATGGGCAGCACAGCATGCGCCGCCCGGAACTCCTCTCCGATGTCCGGAAAATTCTCCATATGCGGGCCGATGATCACCGGCTTGGCGAAGAACGCCGGTTCCAGGATGTTGTGGCCGCCCCGCCGAGCCAATGTGCCCCCCATGAACACGACGTCGGCCAGCGAAAACAGCGATGCCAGTTCTCCCATGCTGTCCACCAGCAGAACCCCCGGCAGGGGAAGCGTGCTTTCACCGGTCACCTGCGAGCGCCGCACATAGGCGATCCCCGCCCGATCCAGCTTCTCCGCCGCCAGCGCGAAGCGCTCCGGCCGCCGCGGCGCCAGCATCCAAAGCACCCCCGGCCGCCGCACCGCGCCGATCGCCGCGATTACCGAATCCTCCTCATCCGGATCTCCATCCACCGCGGGAGGCATCGTGCTCGCCGCGATGACGATCTCCCGAGGCCGGCAACGCTCGACAAAGTCCACAATTTCCCCCGGCGGCTTCAACTCATCCGTCCGGAAATCGTACTTCAGATTCCCAATCACCGCCAGCCGTTCCGCCGGCGCCCCCAAAGCCTCATAGCGCTGTCGCGCGATTTCGTTCTGCAACAGCAGCCGGTCCGGCCACTGCAACGTGTATGCGAAGAGCCCCCGGAATCGCAGATACTTCGGATACGCCCGGTCCGAGATGCGCCCGTTCACCACCAGCAATCCGCAGCCGAACCGTTTGGCCTCCCGATACAAATTCGGCCAGATTTCGGTTTCCATTACAATCACCACTCGCGGCCGCAGCCGCCGCAGCACCCGCCGCACCACCCAGCATAGATCCAGCGGAGCATAGAAGATGAAGTCCGCCAGTCCGCCCAGTTTATCTTGCGCAATCTGTCGTCCCGCCACCGTCGTGACGGACACATACAAAGGTTGATCGGGAAACTGGCAGCGCAACTTCCGCAACATCGCAATCGCCGAAACCACTTCCCCCACCGAGACCGCATGCAACCAGATGCCGCCGGGAACCGTCGCATCCCAGGTGGAGGGCTTAGCCCCCAACCGCTCCCGGATGCCCTTCCAGTAACGACGGTCCCGCAACCCGCGGCGCAACAGGTACAGTAGGATCAGAGGAAGAGTGAGTGCCCCAAGGAGGCGATAGATAAAGTAAATGAACACGCGCGGATGGTTCGTATTGCTCCTAATGAGTATAACGGCTCAAGCCGTGGACAAGGGCGGCTTGAAGATTGCCGACGCCTCCACCTACCCTTTCAAGCAGACCAACGGCGGACTCACTATCGCTGTCATTCCTTACACCACTCACGAGCAGATGAAGCCCGCCTTCGGTAAAGTGAATCTCCTCGAGTTCGGAGTCCTGCCCGTCATGCTCGTCATGAAGAACGAATCCGGCAAGACCCTCAATCTCACGGCCATGGAAGTGTCCTATATGACCCCCACCCGGCGCGAAGTGGCGGCCACTCCCTCCGACGAAGTTCGGTTCCTCGATTCCCCCCAGCGGCCCAACCTCGGCCCCGGCCGCATTCCCAACCCGTTGCCCCAACGCAAAAAGAAAAGCAAGCTCGCCATCGACGAGATCGACGGCTACGCCTTTCACGCCAAGATGATCCCCGCCGGCGAATCGGCTCACGGCTTTGTCTACTTCCAAATCGGCCACCGCCCAGGATCCCAGATCTACGTCCGCGGCATTGTCGAAGCCCCCACCGGCAAGGAGTTGTTGTTCTTCGAAATCCCCATGGACTAAGATTTCGCTGCCTCCCATGTGTCAAATCGCGAGCCTTGCGTGAAAACCCGCATTTCTCTGCGCGCCGGCCGCCCCACTGCCATCATCATCCAACCCGTTCCATTTGGCAGTTCGCGTGCTCACATACCTGGCATGAGCGACAGCACTTTTCTCAACAGCCTCATCGGTAAACCCGTTCGCGTCGTCTGCCGCGACCACGTGACCGCCGCTGATTCTCCACTCGTGCTCCGCGAGGTTTCCCAACTCGGTTTGGTGGCCGACGACGCCAACAACTCACACTTCTTCGCTTGGCCGGAAGTTGTGGAAGTTGTGGCGACCCCGCAGTCTGTCGCCTCGGATGACGCTATTCTGGCCTGCTTTACCGAGTGTGGCATCTGATTTAGATCGTCATCGCCAGGAATCCGCCGTCCACCCGCAAGATCGACCCTGTCACGAACCCCGAAGCCTTCGGCGACGCCAGATACACAGCCGCGCCCACCAATTCTTCCGCCTCGCCGAACCGGTGCATTGGCGTGTGACGCATGATGCTCGCCACGCGTTCTTCCGTGAGGATCCGCCGGTTCTGTTCGGCTGGAAAGAACCCCGGCAGAATCGCATTCACCCGCACGCCATAGGGGGCGAAATCCTGTGCCAGGAACATTGTGATCTGGTTGACCCCTGCCTTCGCCACGGCATAGGTCATGACCTTGGAAAGCGGTGGGCCCGATGATGCCGACGATATATTAATGATCGAACCTCGGCGCTGCTCCACCATCAGTTTTCCAAACACCTGGCATGCGAGGAAAACGCTTTTCAGATCGACATCCAGAATCCTCTGCCACTCCGCCTCGGTGATATCGAAAAATGGAGTCGCCGAGTTGATCCCCGCCGCGTTGATCAGAATGTCCGCTTGGCCGAATTCCGCCAGCACACGGTCCCGAGCCGCCTCCAACTGCGGCTTGCTCGTCGCATCGCAGGCGATCGCTGCCGAATGCCGTCCCAACTCCGCAATCGCTTTCGCCCGTGCCTGAGCATGCTCCATGTTGTTGTCCAGAATGGCGATATTCGCCCCTGCCTTCGCCAACCCTATCGACATCGTTCCCGCGAGAACGCCGCCTCCACCCACCACAACCGCCGTCAACCCATCCAGGGAGAACAAAGAATTACCGTTAGTGCCGGACATACGGCAAAGAAAGAGCAATCCAAGCGCCAAAAGCTGTCAGTGGGCGCCAGCTTCGGTTCGCACCCCAACATCTCCCACTCTATTGAACCGCTGGAATCCGATTCGCTCCGGTGCGGTTTTGGGGGCCACGTCGGGTACAATCAGGCAACTCAGAACTTCTTCAAAGGCGGCCACCTCGCACCACACCCCCTCCTCACAGAGGGCAGAAATCCAATCAGAAAGACTGACTGATGCCAATCACTCTTGGATCATGCAACAAGCGAGAGTTGCTTCGCTCCGATGTGATCGGCATCGAGTTGGAACGCGTGATCGGCAGGAAATTTATTCCGGTTGTGGGCCGACGCGGCTCAGGTCGATGGGTTTGAAGCCGAGTTCGAGGGCGGGTGACCCTTCGCGGAGACGGAAGTCGCCGCCGGCGGCGTTGACGAAGAGCGGGTCGGCGTTACGCGAGTGGACATCCTGCCCGCTGGCCTGCCATTCCTGCCAGGATTTTCCGGCGAGACGGAGTTCGCCGCCGCGCACGTCGTAGTAGAGGTTGTAATCCATGCGGAATTGATCGCCGGTCCAGTTGCTGCCGAGCAGGCGGCCGCGATCGAACAGAATGATGTTGCGCTCCATGGTGAAGGAGAGGTGTGGTTCGACGCGGGTGCGCATCAATTGGTAATCGCGGTTGAAGGCGAAGATGTTGTTGCGGACGGTGTTCTGCATGCCGTAGTGCTGGTGGAATCCGGAGCTGGCGCAGCGGTAGACCACATTGTTTTCGATCAAGATGTGGCTGGAGCCTTCGTCGGGATAGATGCCCCAGCCGCCGTAGGTGAACGATGCGATGTCGTGGATGAGGTTGTTGCGGATGATGGTGCCGGGCTGCATCCCGAGCGTGTAGATGCCTCCCATGTCGCTAAGCATCTCCATACCGATGTGGTGGAGGTGGTTGAACTCGACGATGTTTTCCTTGGACTGATTGGGGCCGTAGCCCCAGGTCCAGCCGATGGAGATCGCGGTGTAGTAGAGGTCATGAATGTCGTTGTGGGCGATGCGATTGCGGGAGGATTGGGCGACGAAGACGCCGACGGCGGGCGAGAAGACAAGGCCGAGGTGGTGAATGTGGTTGTGGGTGATTTCGTTGTTGAAGTTCCGATCGGCTTCAGCGGGGCGCTGGGTGGTTTCGCCGATGCGGATGCCGCCGGCGCCGATGTCGTAGATCTGGTTGCGGACGATGCGGTTGTTTTTTGAGCCGCGGCCGAACCAAATGGCGTAATTGCCGAGGTGGCGGAACTGACATTTCTCGATGGAGATGTTTTCGGAGTGTATGGCTTCGAAGGCGGCTCCGACGGCGGAGGCGGCTTGGGTGTCGGCGTAGCCCTGGGGGCCCATGGTCCATTCGGTGTGGGCGAAATCGAGGCCTTTGAAGGTGACGTTGCGCGCGCCGTCGAGAAGGACGAGTTGGGTGAGGCGGGGGGCGAGGAATTCTTCGTTGGGGACGTTTTCGCCGGCGAGGGGCCAGTAAGAGACCGTCCCAGTGGCGCGGTCGATTTGCCATTCGCCGGGGGCGTCGAGCGAGCCGGGGGCATTTTCGAGGAAGTAGCGGGCGTCGCGCTCTTTGTTGGAAGGGCGGGGATCGCCGGTGAGGGTGGCGATGTGGGCGGCTTCGTCGACGGTGACGATGGGCATGCGGAGATCGGCCCAGGCGAGCAGGACGACGGCTTCGGTATCGGTGCCGGCCCATTCCTTGCGAATGTCGTTGCCGCGAAATTTGAGTTGAAACGGCTTGTCCTGGGAGGACGGGCCTTCAATGCGGTAGAAGCCAAAGTTGGGGGTACGGGCGCGTTGGGCGCGGCGGCCGGAAACAAAAAGCTGGCGGAATGATTGATCGCCGATGGAGGCGGTCCAGAGATTGCCGGATGCTTTTTTCCAGCCGGCGATGGGTTGCGCGCCGCTGATGAGGGTTCGTTCACCGGGGGCCGCTTCCCAGGTGACGTTGCTGTCTTCGGCGGTGAGTTGCAGCGGTTCGGTGAGGAAATAGCGTCCGGCGCGAATGCGGATGGTGTAGGGCGCAGGCACGTTCTGGCGCTTGAGTGCGCGCACTTTGTCACGGGCGGCTTGCAGGGTTTGGGTTTCGCCGTCCGGGGATACGATGACGGGATCGGCGGACCAGAGGATGGAGGCGAGTAAGAAGAGGAGCAGGATCACGGCTCCATTATTAGCGCCGTTTGGATTTGGATTCCAGATGAGTGCGGGCGACCTCCCACATGTAGCCGCCGACGTTTTGCTGTACGGCCTTGAGAATCTGGGCGCGCGCCTTGGCGGCGTTGCCGTTGGCTTCGGCGTAGAGACCGAGGTAGAGATAGCCGTAGAAGCGGCGCATGCGGCGTTCGCGCTCTTCCGGGTTGCCGTTTTCCATGGCGGCGATGACTTCCTTTTCGGAGCCTTTGCCGGAGTAGAGCGCGTAGACCTCGGTCATGGGGACGCGTTCATCGGGGCCAACGGGAAGCAGCTTTTCCTGGGCCTCGGCGCGGCGTCCGAGGCGGGCCATGCAGAGGTACCACCAGACTGCGTTTTCGACATCGTTGGGATTTACCTTGCGGTGGATTTCAAACTGCTTGCGGCCCTCTTCGAACTTTCCGAGGTAGTAGTAGGATATGCCGCGTTGCCAGAGATGAGGCTCGGCTTCGGGCTGAAGGGCGACGGCTTTGTCGAAGGCTTCGACGGACTTGGCGATCTCCCCGGCGACAAAGTGATCCATGCCGCGTTCCACCCATTCCTTGGCGGTTTCCTGCGCGTTCAGTGTGGAGAGCGTCAACAGGTAGAGGAAGAGCAGCGACATCCTTCTACTGAAACACATTGCGGGATGTAGAACAATGTAGGGATGAGCATCTACGACCGGTTCGGCGTGCGCACGATCATTAACGCCAAGGGGCCTTCGACGCGGCTTTCGGGAGGGTTCCTGGATCCGGAGGTGGCGGCAGCGATGACCGAGGCCGCCACGTATTGTGTGGAGATGGCGGAGTTGCAGGCCGGGGCGAGCAAGGTGCTGGCCGAGGCGACGGGCGCCGAGGCGGGCATTGTGACATCGGGTGCGGCGGCGGGATTACTGCTGGGGACCGCGGCGTGCATAACGGGGCTCGATCCGGGGAAGATGAGCCGGCTGCCGGATACGCACGGGATGAAGAACGAAGTGATTATGGTGCGCAGCCAGCGGAATTTCTACGATCATGCGGTGCGCACGGCGGGGGCGAAGATTGTCGAGGTGGGATTGCCGGATCGGTATGCCGGCGCGGGCGTGCGCGATGCCGAAGGGTGGGAGATACAGGAAGCAATTACGCCGCAGACAGCGGCGGTGATGTATGTGGCGAGCGGCGGGTCGCAGCCATCGTTGCCGGAGGTGGCTCGGGTGGCGCATTCCGCTGGGGTGCCGGTGATTGTGGATGCCGCGGGGCAGTTGCCTCCGGTGAGTAATCTGAAGCGGTTCATCGCGGAGGGTGCGGACTTGGTGGCGTTCAGTGGCGGTAAGGCGATCGGCGGGCCGCAGGGATCGGGGATTCTTGCCGGGAAGCGCGATCTGATTATGGCCGCGATTCTTCAGAATCTGGATTTGGATATTTATTGGGAGCAGTGGGCTCCGCCGGAGACCTTGATTGATAAGGCGCGGTTGTGCGGTGCGCCGCCGCATGGGATTGGGCGTCCGTGCAAGGTGGGGAAAGAGACGATTATCGGATTGCTGGTGGCGCTTCGGAAGTTTGTGGCGGAAAGCGATGAGGCGCGCGGCCGGCGACTGCGCGGGCACATCGACAAGCTGTATGGGTTGCTGGCGGATGCGGATCATGCTCGGGTGCAGGTGACGGGAGGTTCGGTGCCGAAGCTGGAGTTGACAGTGCTGAAGGATGCTCCGCGCACGGCGATGGAGATATGTATCGAATTGGAGAAGGGGAATCCAAGTGTGCATGCCGATCCTTCGCGGGTTCGGTCCGGGGTGATTGTGTTCAGCCCCTGGTGCATGAAAGATGGGGATGCGGAGAAGATTGCGGCACGGGTGAAACCGCTGTTGCGGTATTGAGATCCGGGACGAGGATGGCGATGTTGAAACTGACGGGCGCGAGCAGAGTGCCGAGGATTCCTTATATGGCGAAGAGGTATAAGTTGGGGACGGCTTACGGGAGTTGCTGGAAGGCCGGGGCAGTGATTTGTGTGCCGGCTGTGTAGACACTGCGGAGTTGTTGCATTGACTTGAGGACGGGCACGGCGGTGTCGTCGATTTTGCGGCAGAGGCCGAGACGGAGGGTGTGCAGTTTCGGCAGTGTGGCGATGGTTTTGAGCGTGGCTGCGGTGACGGGTTGGCGGGAGAGATCGAGATACTCGAGGTTGGTGAGGGACTGGAGAGCGGAAAGGTCGCGCAGATCGGTACGCTCGGCTTCGGGATGGCCGGGGCGATCGACTCCGCGGTCGGATAACGTGGCGGCGGAAATGTTGAGATGGGTGAGCTGCTTCAGGGCTCCGAGACGGGCGAGGTTTTCTTCGGTGAGAGAGAGGCCCCAAAGGCCGGAATCGACGCGCTGGGTGCCGGAGACATCGAGGTTTCGAAGGGTAGGGATTTGACGGATGACGTTGAGGCATTCGCCGGTGAGGCGGTTGCCTCCAATGGCGAGTTTTTCGAGCTTGGGCAGTTCGAGGAGCTGGTCGAAACCTTCGTCGGTGATCTCAGTGAAGGCGAGATCGAGCTCACGCAGGTTGGGAAGGCCGGCAAGATGTTCAAAGATCTTGCTGGTGACACGCGCGCCGCGGAGGTTGAGTTTTTCGAGCTTGGTCCAGTATTTGAGGAAGGCGAGTCCGTCTTCGCTGATGTATTCGGCGTAGTAGAGATGGAGTTCGCGGACGTTGCGTAGATCTTTGAGATGCTGGAGGCCGGCGTCGGTGATTTTCGTGTGGGATAGATCGAGGCGCTCCAGTTCGTGCATGCGGCCGATCTTGACGAGGTCGGCGTCAGTGATCCAGGAGTGAGACAGATTGACCTCGGTGGCCATCATGATGAGGAGCAGAGACAGCATTAGCTTCTCCTTCGGTTGGGCAGGCTGGAATCGGCATCGAAGGTGATCTGGCAGGCCGGGAGTGCGGCTTTGAGGGCCTTGTAGCCTTCGGGGGTGATGAGCGTGTGGTAGATGTTGAGCGATTTCAGGTTGCGGAAGCTCTTGAGTGTTTCGACGGCTTTATCGGTGAGGTGAGTGTTGTCGAGGCTGAGAGATTCAAGGTTGGAGAGCGCGGCGAGTTGCTCCAGTGCGGGGTCGTAGAACTCGGCGTAATCGAGGCTGAGGCTGCGCAGCGATGTGAGCCGGGCGAGGTGAACTGCGGCCTCGTTTGAAATACGGGCGCGGATGATATCGAGCCGCTTGAGATTGGGGAGGGTGGCGATGTGCGCGAGCCCTTTGTCGGTGAAACGGGCGTCGCGGAGAATGAGGGTTTCGAGTTGGGTTAGTTTAGCCAGGGGTTCAAGGCCGGCGTCGGTGAGATCGGTGGCGGCGAGGTCGAGGGTGGTGAGCGAGGTGAGTTTGTCGAGAGGGGCTCCGTCGCTGATGTCGGTGGAGGCCAGGGAGAGCTTGCGGAGTTTGGGTAGTGCGGCGATGACGGGAAGAGTGGAGTTGGTGATGGGGGCTCCGTGGAGGTCGAGTTCTTCGGCGTGCTGGAGGGCTTTGATGCCATCGCCTTCGACGTAGGTGTTGGCGAGGGAGATCTTGCGGAGATGCGGGAGTGCGGCGAGGTGAGCCAAGCCCGCATCGCTTACCGTGGTGTTGCTGAGGTTCAGCGATTCGAGGCGCTTGAGCCGGGCCAGGTGGCGGAGGCCGGCATCGCTGATTTGCGCCGCTTCGAGATTGAGTTCGGTGAGTGTTGGGGAGAGGCCGGCGAGTTGGGCGTCGGTGATGGAAGCAGCGGTGGCTTGGGCGGTGAAGAGGATGCGGAGGTTCGGGCGGCCGGCTTTCAGATCGTCGATGGCAGCGGGGGTGACGCGGCTGTAGCGGACGTCGGCTTCGGCGAGATTGCGCAGGTTTTTTAGAGCGGCGAGTCCGGCGTTGCTGATCCTGGTGCGGTAGAGGTTGAGTTCTTCGAGGTTGGTGAGTTGGCTCAGCGATGGCGCGGCGGCATCGCCGATGGATGTACCCATGAGGTTGAGCTTCTTGAGGTTCCTTAGCCCTGCGATATTGGCGATGGCAGCATCGGTGATGGCCGTGCCGTGCAGATCGAGTTCTTCGAGCTGCTGCATGTTGCGGACATATGTGAGGGCGGCGTCGGTGATCTGCGTGTCGCCGAGGCGCAGGCGGCGCATGTCCTTCATCGCGGCGAGCTGGCGGACGCCTTCGTCGTCGATGGGGCACAGGGTGCAATCGAAGTTCTGGAGTTTGGTGAACGGGGCGAGGGTGTGGCCTTTCACGGCGGATTGACTGAGGACGAGTTCCCGAAGGTTGGCGAGGGACTTAATTTCGGCGAGTCCGGAGTCTTTGAAACGGATGCTGTCGAGGAAGTGATAGCTGAGGGTGAGGACTTCTAGCGTTTCGATAGGGGCAAGGTATTTGAGGTCGCGGCTGCCGTCGCGTCCGCCGTCGGCGTTGCGATTCCACAAGGGGCCGGGGAGATGGAGTTCCTTGAGATGGCGGAGTCCGGTGAAGCGTTCGAGGTCGGGGGGATCGACGTTGACGCCGACCCAATCGACGGCTTCGAGGGTGAATGCGCCAGCGGGGAGTTGGGCGATGTCGGTGAGATAGGATTTCGCTGCGGTGAGGCGGACACGGCCCCCCATGGTGAGCGTCCATTCGGCGAGTTTTCGGTCGGCGGTTTGCGCGGCGAGCGAGCCGGCGCAAGCAAGCAGAATAGACACGGCACGGAAGCGGCGCATCGATAGCCTTGCCAGAACTGCACCCATGAGGGATAGTGTACAGGGGTTGGAGACGTTGCGGTTACACTGATATCAGGATAGATGCTTATATGTCTACCTCGCATGAATTCACGCGGCTACTAATTCACTGGCCCGCCGCCGCAGGTGGGCTTCCCAGGAACGGAGATGGTTTTGCGCTTCCGTTCCTGGCTGGTTAGATGGAACGATTAGACCTCGATCTGCGGGCGTGAGGGCTCGGGCCAGTCGATGTGAAAGAACTTGCCGCGCGGTTGGTCGGTACGTTCGTAGGTGTGCGCGCCGAAGTAGTCGCGCTGGCCCTGGAGCAGGTTCGCTGGGAGGCGTTCGCTGCGGTAGCCGTCGTAGTAGGCGAGAGCGGAATAGAAGGTGGGGGCGGCCACGCCGTTCTGTGCGGCGATGCCTATGACGTAGCGCCAGTTGGCTTGGCAGCGGTCGATTTCGCTCTTGAAGTAAGGATCGAGCAGTAGGTTTTGCAGATTGGCGTCGCGCTGATAGGCTTCGGTGATCTTCTGGAGAAAACGGGCACGGATAATGCAACCGCCACGGAAGATTTTGGCGATTTCCGCGAAGGGGAGCTTCCAGTTGTACTCAGCCTGGGCGGCATTCATCAGTTGGAAGCCCTGGGCGTAGGCGCAGATCTTGGAGCAGTAGAGCGCATCGTGGATGGCTTGTATGAAGCCGTCTTTGTCGCCGGTGAAGGAAGGCGTGGGTCCGGTGAGAATCTTCGATGCAGCGACGCGTTCGGCTTTGACGGCGGAGAGGTAACGGGCGAAGACAGCTTCGGCGACAGTGGGAGCAGGGACGCCGAGATCGAGGGCGCTGACGCTGGTCCACTTGCCGGTGCCTTTCTGGCCGGCGGTATCGAGGACGATGTCGACGAAGGGCTTTCCTGTGACTGGGTCTTTTTGCTGAAGGATGTCTGCGGTAATCTCGATCAGGAAGCTGTCGAGGACGCCTTTGTTCCATTCGGCGAAGATTTTTCCGGCCTCGGGGGCGGACATGCCGAGGACGCCGGTCATCAAGGCGTAAGCTTCGCAGATCATCTGCATGTCGCCGTATTCGATGCCGTTGTGGACCATTTTGACGTAGTGGCCCGCACCGTCGGGACCAATGTAGGTGGCGCAGGGAACTCCACCGGTGATCGGCTTTCCGGGCGCCGCACCGGTGAGGGGCTTGCCGGTTTCGGCGTCGACTTTGGCGGCGATGGCGGTCCAGATGGGCTCGATTTCTTTCCAGGCGGAGACGTCGCCACCGGGCATGAGGGAGGGGCCGAAGCGTGCGCCTTCTTCACCGCCGGAGACTCCGGAGCCGACGAAGCGCAGGCCTTTGGCCTTGAGGGCGCGTTCGCGGCGGATGGTGTCATTCCAGTTGGCGTTGCCGCCGTCAATGATAATATCCTCGGGTTCGAGCAGAGGGACGAGGCTGTCGATGACGGCGTCGGTGGCTGCGCCTGCCTTGACCAGGATGATGATCTTGCGGGGGCGCTTGAGGGATTTGACGAAGCCTTCGAGGGTGGCTTCGCCGTGGAGCCCGCCGGGGGTGGACGGATTCTCGGCGACGAATTTCTCCATCGTCTCGGTGGTGCGATTGTAGACGCTGATGCGGAAGCCGTGGTCGGCGATGTTGAGGGCGAGGTTCTGGCCCATGACGGCAAGGCCGACGAGTCCGATATCGGAAAGTGGTTGTGACATAAGAAAGTCTTGAAAATCCTAGTCAACCACAAATGAAGGGCGGCGGGCCATACGGCCTACTTCCTGGCCGGGATAGTCCAGAAGTAGAGGTGATGGCTGAGGTAGGAATCGATGTCGTCGGGCGAGCCGACGGTGGCTTCGCGCTCGGGTTTCCAGTCGCCCATGTCGAAGGTGTTGGAGACGATGCGTGTGCCGGGCTTCAGTTCCTTGAGCAGCTTGGGCCGCAGCTTGAGGTTGATATTGGATAGAAGAAAGAGGGTGACGACTGTGGCTTCGCTGATATTGGCTTCAAACAGGTCGTTCTCCTCGAAGCGGACGAGGTGCTCGACGCCGTTCTTTCTGGCGTTCTCGCGGGCCTCTTTGATGCGCTCGGGGTTGATGTCGATGCCAACGCCACGGGCGCCGTAGACTTTGGCGGCGGTGACGACGATACGGCCATCGCCGCAACCAAGGTCATAGACGACGTCGGATTTTTTCACGCCGGCGAGTTTGAGCATGGCTTCGACGGCAGGTTCGGTGGTTGGAACGTAGGGTACGTCTGGGGCGCGCTTCGGCTGGGCCGATTGGCCGAGCAGGAGAGAGGAAGGGATGGCGCCGGCGAGTACGGTGCGCAGCAGGGATCGGCGGTTGAGCATATTGGTTCGAGAGTACCGCGAATTGCGATGGAATGCATCTGGCCGGAAGCGCCGGGGTCCTACTGACTGAGCAGACGTTCGAGGTTGCCGGAGAAAATGGCGGCGGCGTCTGCGGCACCGATTCCGATTTCGGCAAGTGCGGCATGTTGGGCGTCGAAGATGGCGCGATTCCAGCCTCGCGGGAAGAACGACGAGTCAGTGCCGAAGAGGAGGCGGGAGGGGCCAACGACATCCAAAGCGCGGCGGAAGACGCCGGTGAGCGTGAGTCCGGCTTCGTATTTCATCCACGCGTTGGAGGAAGAGGTGTCGAGGTAGACGTTCGGGCAGAGGTCGGCTACCATCAGGGCCTCTCGGAAATAGCCTGCGCCGAAGTGTGGAATGATGAAACGGATGCTGGGATAGCGCAGGGCGAGTGCGTGCAGGTCAATAGGGTTGGAGAAGCGCAGGTCGAACGGGGAAGGCAGGCCGAGTTTCTTGCGGACGCCGACGCTGAGGACTCCGCAATGCACAAACACGACCGGATCCGGTATGACGGCAAGTTTCTCCAGCAGTTGGGTCACGGCATGATCGTGGAGCGAGTAGCGGTGCATTGCGGGGAAGAGGCAAGGAACGCGCAGATGGCCGAGACGCAGTGCGCCAAGGATGGACTCCTGGGCGCCCTGGGACAGCGGATTTACCAGGAACATGCCGTGGAATCGCCGGGGGAAAGCCGCGACGGCAGAGGCAACGGAATGCTCATCGCCGGGCAAGCTGGCCATGATTGCGGCGGTGTGGACACCGTGAGCCGCGAGTTCAGCATCCCATTGTGAGGCGAGATGGGCAGGATCCTCTGGAGGCATCTGCCAGCCCAGGGTGTGGCCGAGCGTTTCAACGGCAAGTCCTTGTTTTTGTGTGGCGAGGATTGAGAAGAAGCCGTGGGAAAAGAAGTGAATGTGCGCGTCGGAGACGGGCAGATCGCCCCAGTTGGTGTGCATCGTGCTTAGTCGGAGTCCATCTCGCGCGAGCCACCCGCGGAAGCGCCGGCGGCGATGGCGAATGGCGAAACGTCCGATTCCGGGTGCGAATCCTCGGGGAGGGACGTGGCAAAACGAGTGAGTCCGGCAGCCAGAGCGAGTTGGGTAAGTCCGGCGACGTTACTGACGCCGAGTTTTTTCATCATCGTCTTGCGGTAGCTGCGGACGGTTTGGAGGCCGAGGTCGAGAAGTACGGCGATCTCTTTGCTGGTTTTTCCTTCGGCGACGAGGCGAAGAACCTGGAGTTCGCGTGGGGAAAGGCCGTCGGTGGCTTGCGGGGGTTTGCGGTCCTCCTGATCGCCGCGTTTGATGCGATTGAGAAGTCGGTCAGAGACCTGGGGGCTGAGATAAGATCCGCCTTTGGCGACGGTGCGGAGGGCATCGAGGAGATCGTGGTCCGAGGCGCGTTTGAGGACGAAGGCCCGCGCGCCGCTCTTGATGGCGCTGACGACTGAGTTTTCGTCGTCATACATGGAAAGAATGATGACCTTGCTGTCAGGGCAGTGGCGGACGATCTCGCCAGTGGCTTCAATTCCGTTCAATTTGGGTAAATTAATATCGATCAACACGAGGTGAGGGCGCAGTTTTTTCGCCAGAACAACGGCCTCGGCGCCGTCCTCGGCTTCGCCGACGACGTTGAATTCATTCCCGGTTTTGAGGATGGCTTTAATGCCGTCCCGCATGATTTTGTGGTCGTCCACCAAGAGGATGTCGAATGGCATAAGCCTTACCTCTCCGTTGTACTTTCAGAAAGCAAGCCTTCGCGATAGACCGCTTCGACGGTGGTCCCGTTGCCGGGCGAACTAACAATCCGCACGGTAACTCCGGCCTGTCCGGCGCGGTATCGCATCCAAAGGAGGCCCAAGCCACCCTCTTGCGCCGTGGATTCGGGATGGAATCCTATCCCATTATCCTTCACTGTTAGGATAATCGAATCCGATCTCGGTTGCACTACCAATTCAAACAAATTTCCGCCGGAATGCCGCAGGGCATTTCTTAGTGATTCTTCGGCGATTTCAAATAGGGCCATCGAGACGGGCAGGGGAGGATGGACCTTGGAGTCCATCAGAAAACGGATCGTAGCTCCGGTTTCCTGACGGAGTTTACCCACCATGCTGTCCAATGCATAGCGCAAACCGGAGCGGGGCACAAGGCTTGGGTTGAGGCGATAACTGAGATTGCGCACATCGTGGATCGCCTGTTCGAGCAAATTCTGGACGTCGCTCACCTGATGGACCGCTTCCGGAGCGCTGCGGGAGACATCCTGGCGGAGGACCTCCAGATGGAGTCCGGCGACGGTGAGAACCTGGCCGATGTCCTCGTGTAGAACCTTGGCGACGTGCTGCAATTCGTCGTAGCGGTGGCTGAGATCGCGGATGAGGCGATCCGTGAGAGACTCCGGAGCCACGACATTTTCGCCCATGAATGTTTGAAGGGCCTATGATGCAACATTTTGCGGTTGTTGGCAAGTGCCGTGCAAGAAGGCGATGCGGAGGTGTTTGACGTGGTTGGACGAGCCGGGTTGTGGACTGGATGGCAGAATGCGACGCAAATGCAAGCAGAAAAAGGAGATCGGTCGAAATCCGCAGCGGTGGATTTTGCATCCGTACTACATGGGGCAAGGCGGGTGGCGCCAAACCGCAGCCGGTCCGGTGACAGGAATTCGCCGGCGCAGGCGGGCGAGGCTGCGTCCACGGCGGCGGCGCCTTCGACGCCGAAAGTGGGAGATGTGGTGATCTCCCCCTTCAATCCGCTGGGGTTGCCGATCAGCGGGACGCTGGCGCCGACGGCGGCGGAGGTGGCGGCGGATCCGGAGCGCTGGAAAGGGACGTCATTCGATCCGGCACGGACGCTGGGGCAGACGGTGATTCAGCCGTATGTAGAGACTTAACTGGTCAGCGAATGAATGGGATATAGGCGGGAACGCGGGCCCGGTAAGCGGCGAATTGCGCCCCAAAGCGGCGTTCGAGCAGGCTGTCCTCGGCTTTGATGCGGATCTCGGTGCCGTAGAGGCAAACGGCGAGACACACGGCGGTGCCCCATAAGGGGTTGGTGAGGAACGTGGTGGCGAGCAGAAGGCTGACAAGGGCGGCGAACACGGGGTGGCGCACGACGGAGTAAGGCCCGGAAGTGACCAGTTTATGGTCTTCAGTGACGACGGCCTTGATGCGCCACTCGAGATCGAGGTGACGGAGTGCCGCGGCAAACACAGCCGCGGCGAGGACGGAGAAGAGCATCGAGAGAAGGCACTGCCAGTCCGTGGGTGGGTCGCTGAAGGAGGAGAACACTCCGGCAAGGAGGAAACTGAAGCCTTCGATGGCGAGGCCGTGCATGGAACGGGAATCGCGGATGGAGGGCTTTTCCTCGGGGATGCCGCGGCGTTTGCGCTGGTCCCGCACGCGTTTATGATTCCAGGCAAGAATGCCGCTGGAAACGATCCAACTGGCGAGGAGGGTCCATTTTGCGGCGGTGACAAGCGGGCTCATAGGATAATTATGGCTTGGCCGCATGAGACAACACCGTTTGACGATTGTGGGAGGAGGCTTGGTGGGCCTCGGCTCCGCCTACCGCCTGCAACAGGCTTATCCCGATGCCGAAGTGACCGTGCTCGAAAAAGAGCCGGGGGTGTGCCGCCACCAGAGCGGACACAACAGCGGGGTGCTGCATTGCGGGCTGTATTACAAGCCGGGTTCGATGAAGGCGCGCATGGCGGTGACGGGAATTCGCCAGATGGTGGATTTCTGCCGGGAGCATGGCATCGCGCACGACGTATGCGGAAAGTTGGTGGTGGCGACCAGCGAAGAGGAGGTGGCGCGCCTCAAGGATCTACAGGAGCGAGGGACGCAGAACGGGCTGCGGGGGTTGCAGTGGATGGAGCCGGCGGAGTTTCGGGAGATCGAGCCGCACGCGGGAGGCATCGCTGCGCTTCGTGTGCCGCAGGAAGGGATCGTAGACTATCCGGCAGTGGCTGACACCCTGGTGAGGCTGATTCGCGCCAGAAACGGGCGTGTGGTGACGAATGCCAAAGTAAGAGCGCTGCGGCGGACGGCCGATGGTTGGGTAGCGGAGACCGCGGCGGGGGCGTTCGAGTCGACGATGATTGTCAATTGCGCCGGGCTGCATTCGGACCTGGTGGCGATGATGAGCGGACAGCCGCGCGAAGTGCGGATTGTGCCATTTCGCGGGGAGTATTACAAGATCCGGAGGGAGCGTGAGACGCTGGTGCGGCATTTGATTTATCCCGTTCCCGATCCGAAGTTCCCGTTTCTGGGCGTGCACTACACGCGGATGATCCACGGGGGAGTGGAATGTGGACCGAATGCGGTGCTGGCGTTCTGCCGGGAAGGGTACCGCAAGACGGATTTCCGGGCTGGGGAATTGTGGGATGCGCTGACGTTTCCGGGGCTTTGGCGATTCCTGGGGCGTTATCCGCGGATGTGTTTCGATGAGATGCGGCGCTCGTTCAGCAAGCGGCTGTTCTGTGAGTCGCTCCAGAGATTGGTGCCGGAGATCCAAATCGACGATCTGGAAGAGGGTGGCTCCGGGGTGCGGGCACAGGCCATGAACCCTTCGGGAGACCTGGTGCAGGATTTCCATTTTGTGCATGGGCCGCGGGCGCTGCACGTGGTGAACGCGCCGAGTCCGGGGGCGACGTCGTCGCTGGCGATTGGCCAGGAAGTGGCGGCGATGGTTGCCAAGGCCCTGGCTTAACGGCAGCCGCTGTAACTTCGCAGTGCGCTGATCGTCTCACCCGAGCCGGGAAGCGCGATGTTTACCCGCAGTTGGTGAGGCCGGCCGTCTCGGTTCGGGGTGGTGTAGTTCACAGTCTGCTGGTTGCGGAGCGAGGCGGCGAGATTGCCAATGCGCGTGGTGATGTCACCGCTTTCGGCGAAGAGTTGTCCGGAGGTGTCGAGGGCAATCTGATTGAGTTCCGCGAGTGTGCCGGGATTGTCCACCGCCGCGCCGATGGCGACCAAATAGATGGGAATTCCGCTCGATTGCAGGAACTGGGAAAAGGCGTCCAAGTCGCGTTTTCCGTTCCTGTCAAAGGTGTTGCCACTTCCGGTGAAGACCAGCACTGCCTTGCGGCGGCCGTCCTCGGATCGGGTGGATTGCAGCAGATCGATAGCTTTCTCCACGGAATCGAAGAGAGCGGTTCCGCCGCCGAGCGGGGGGAGTAGCCCACGTACCTGATCTGTCAGGGCTTCCCGATTCTCAGCGTCGCGGAAGTCGACACGGAGGCGCACATCGTTATCCATTTGCAGGATGGCCATGCGGTCCAGGTTTGCGGTCTGCTTGATGAACTCCAAGGCATACCGCTGCATGGTTCCGATATCCAAGTTGCGGCGGCCTGCCGGCTCGTTGATGCTGAGCGATCCATGGAGTACCATCACAATGGAAAGGCCGGACAAGGTGGGGGGCGCCGTACAATTCAACGATTCGGGGCGGCCGTCTTCGGTGCATTGAATGCCGCCGGCGGGGATGGTGATAGGAAAGAGCAGCGGGTTTGTGACGGTCATCGTCCCGATGACGCTGGGGCAGCCGGTGAGATTGAAGTTCACCAAGCGGGCGCGGTTGCCGGGTGCGTCGACATGGACCGGCATGGCGTTTGAGGAACCGCCGGGGAGGGGATTGGTGACGGTGACCGAAGCGCTGGCGGCCGTGGCGACGGTTTGCGCCGGGACGGTAACGCGGAGCAGGCTCGATGAAATGAACCGTGTCGGCAGCGCCGTGCGATTCCATTCGGCTTGCGAGCTGGGAATGAAGTTGGAGCCTGTCACGGTCATTGTAAAGGCGGGGGATCCGGCTCCAATGGTGGCCGGATGCAAGGAAGAAATGCTGGGTGTAGGGGCGGGAATCGCGCTGAGACCCGAGCCGGTGAGCCTGACGATGACTTGAGGGCGCTGGGGGTCGTTGCTAACGATGGTGAGTGTCCCGGTTTGCTCTCCGAGAGACGTGGGCGTGAAACGGAGGGAGACGATTTGCCTTGCACCGGGCGGGACGCCAACGGGCAATGAGGGGGTGGAGACGGCAAAAACCGGGTTTGAGACATTGAGAGCGGAAATATTGAGGGGGCCGCTGCCGCCGTTCCGGATGTTGAAGCTGAGCGAAGACGACTGGTTGAGATTCACCCCCTGAAAATCGAGCGAGAGCCGGTCGACGTCGATCTGGGGTTGGGGCACGAGGAGGCCTGCACCGCGGAGATCGACGCGCAGCGACGGTGTGGCCGGATCGTTGGTGGCAATGGAGAGAGAGCCGGACTGCTCTCCCGCCTCCGTTGGTGCGAAGCGCACGAGGAGAGTGCGCGACGCACCGGGGCTCAAGGTGAACGCGCCGGCGGATATGACGTTGAACCGGTTGTTCAGGATGGAAACGCTGGTGACGTTGAGCGGAGCGGTGCCGATGTTGCTCACGGTGACAGGCAGTTCCCGGGACTGGCCAGTGGGCACCTCGCCGAATGTCAGCCGGGACGGAGCGACAATTCCACTGGCTACGGGCCTGTCGAAGACGGTGGCGCGCAAAGGGAGTTCGCGGGAGGGCTGCGTTTCGTCATTCGAGGTGAAGGTGAGAACGCCGGTTTCCTGGCCGGCTGCGCGGGGGGCAATGCGTAGGGATAAGGCGCGATCGGAGCCCGCGCGAACCTGGAAAGGAGATGGAGCGAGCGTTCGAAACACGCTTCTGTCGACGGCTAGCCTATCGACCGTGAGATGTCCGGCGCCCGTGTTGCGCACCATGATGGTGCGATCGGCGAATTGGCCGGATGTCACGCTGCCAAATTCAATGGTGTTCGCGGACAGTTCCATTGCAGGGCGGTTGACGAGAGTGACGGGCTCCGAGACGACCTGCCCCTGGTCTATGCCGGCGGAGGCGATGACGCGGAATCTGGCTTCGGTTCCAGCCAGGTACCGGGTGTCGAGGGCGAGTTCGGTCGCGTCGATATCGATTGCGAGGGGATTCCACGTGTCCCCTCCATCGGCGCTATAGGAAACCGTGTAGGTCATGAGGCGGCCGGCGGGATCCGTGGCCGTCCAACGTAGGGTGCCGCGGCCGGTCCATGACTCACCCGTACCTGGAGAGAGCATGCTCAAAGACGGCGAGCCGCTCGGTACGGGAGCAGTTGCGATTTCCGTACCCTCCCGCCGGAGGGTGAGGCTGGCGATTGTTCCTTCCACTGGAACACTGACCGTGAAAGGGCCGGAGGCGGGAAGGGAAACAGTGTGGTCGGTGGTGCCGGCTCCATCCGCGATGCGCATGACATAGCCGGTGGGCTCGGCACTGAGTGTGGTGCGGACTCGGGCCGAGACACGGAGGAATCCCGTGAAGGCAATGCTGCCGTCATCGCGGACGGCGCCCGAGACGAGCAAGCGGCTGCTGCCAGTTTGGGAATTGGCGGCGCGGAATGCCGGCAGGCCGTTGGCCAGGAAATGCGCAAGGCCAGCCGAAATCCAGGGACCTGCGTTCGCCGTGCGGCAGATGGCGGGAAACTCGAGCTTGGAGCCGGATTGTACGAGGCCGGAAACCGGATCGAATCCCGGATCGAGGATGAATGCGCCGCAGGGGTCGTCGGCGACAACGGAGTATCCTGTGGCGAGCTGCCGCGCGAGGAGTTGTTCGTTGCTGAGCGCGTCCGGTTGCTCGACAATCCAGAAGGCGTCGGCGCTCCCACCGGAGGATGCGGTGGTTGTAGCGCCGGCGGGCAGCCATGCGGCTAATACATGGGCTGGCGTCGGGGATTCGTCAAGCAGCAGGAGCCATTTTTTCAGGTGCGCGGCAAGTGCTGCGCCGGATGTGGCGTCAGCGGGAGGGCGGCTCCAGGTGACCGGGGGAACCGGCACGTCCTGGTAGCGGAGAGTGCCATCGGCGAAGGGCATGAGTTTCTCCACAAGGCGCTGATATGGGGCGCCCCCAGTTACACAGCTAGAGCCAAGGCACATGGGGAGCCAGGCAATCGTTGGATTCGGGGAAGGCGCAGGGAAGAACTCGACCGTACGGGAGAGGATGTTGTTGTCCGCGGGCGCTTCCGGGGTGCCGGAAGGGATACGGAGTTCGGCGCGGAGTTCCAGTGGGCCGGCGGTGGTCCACGAAGCGGGCAGGATGAAGTTTTGGGAGTGGTCTGGGTTGGCGCGATCCGGGTTCGGGCTAGCGGTGATGGCGAGATTGATGGGGCGGATGGGTGAGCCGGGAAGCTCTTCGCCGTTCCGGAAAGCGCGTAGGGCGACGGCGATGCCGGCAACGAGACTTTCCGGGCGTCCTTCCTGTTTCACAAATGCCCGAACGGCGGTTGCTTTCCCGGAAGTCAGGGGAACGTTCTGGTCTTCGTCCTGCACCGTCTGCACAACTTCGAGACGGCTGATGGACAAATCGACGGGAAAATTGATCTGGGCATGAGCGGCGACGGCCGCAACAAGGAAGGGGATGTACAATCGCATCGCAAGAGCCACTTTCTTATCTTCGGACGGAACACGAGTGGAATGTAGACGGGAAGGGGCAGGCCTGACATCTGCTAGTATAATGCGGATGGCTGAGCCCCTGCATATTATCGCGATTGCCGGTCCTTCGTGCGCGGGGAAGGGCACTCTCGCCGCGTGGCTGGCGGAACGCCTGCCGGCCTCCATTCTGCCTGTCGATGCGTACTACCGCCCGTTGGATCATCTCAGCCTCGAAGATCGGGCTCAAGTCAATTTCGACGAGCCGGCGTCGATCGACGATGATTTGCTGCGAGAACATCTGAGCGCGCTGCTTGCCGGGCAGGCGGTGGATCATCCGGTCTACGATTTTGCCCGCCATACACGAAAAAGTGAATCGGTTCGGCTGGAACCGCATGGATTTTTGATTGTGGAGGGGCTGTTTTCGTTGTATTGGGATTCGATCCGGCCGCTATTTCATGCGGGGATTTACATCGGGGCTCCCGATGCGATTTGTCTGAGGCGGCGGGTGTATCGCGATCAGCGGGAGAGGGGCCGGACGGAAACGTCCGTGCGGGCGCAGTACGAGCAAACGGTGCAACCGATGCGGAGTTTGTTCGTGGAGCCAACGCGCCACTACGCGGGTTTAGTGCTGGACGGGACTCGGGACATTGAGTGGAACGGACAGCGATCGCTCGAGTACGTGTGGGACGAGGTTAAGAAAATAAGAATATCGTCTGATAATATGATTGCACAATAAGGTGATCTTATGATAGTGTGCAGGAGTGGACTTCTTTCACCAAAAGCTGTTTCGCGATATCGCCGAGACAGGTAGCATGAGCCGTGGAGCGGCTCTGAACGAAATCAGTCAAAGCGCGGCGAGCCAGCACGTGCAGGAGTTGGAAAAGACGGTGGGGATGACACTGATCGACCGGTCGCACCGGCCGATACAGTTGACGGAGGCGGGGCAGCTTTACCTGGGATTGTGCCGGGATCTGTTGCGGCGGAGCGATGAGTTTCAGAACGCGATCAGCCAACTGAAGACGGCCGTGGAGGGCACGGTGCGGGTGGCGTCGATTTTCTCGGTCGGCTTGGTGGAGATGTCACGGTTGGAGGGGTTATTCCGCGAGCGGTATCCGCATGCCAATCTGGAGGTGGAGTACGTGCGGCCGGAAAAGGTTTATGAATCGATACGGGGAGATAAGGCGGATTTGGGTCTGGTGAGCTATCCGAACGCGGGGAAGGATATTTCGGTGCTGCCTTGGCGGGAAGAGGAGATGGTGGTGGCAGCGGCGCCGTCGCACCCGATCGCAAAGTTGGGAACGGTGAAGCCACACGATCTGGACGGATTGGAGTTCATAGCATTCGACCCGGAACTGCCCATTCGCCGGGATGTGGACCGGTTCCTGCGAGAGCATGGTGTGGCGGTCCGGATTACGAAGCATTTCGATTCGATCCCGATGGTGAAGGAGGCTCTGGCGCTGGGGCGCACGGTGAGTATCGTGCCGGCGCGGATGATGAAGGGTGAGATTGCAGAGGGAAAGTTGGTGGGAGTGCCGTTGGAGTCACCGGGTCTCATCCGGCCACTGGGGATTATCTATTTGCGGAAGAAGAGGATGAGCCGCGCGGTTCAGGCGTTTCTCGATTTGCTACAGGAGGCGGAGATGCCTGCTCGGGGGAGTGAGTAAGGGAATGGCAAAAATTGCCCGGAATTCTTTTCTCAGTTCCTTAGGTGGTAGGTAGGGTTTTTCCCTAGGCTGCCAGAAATGGGATGGCCAGCAGATGGCTGGGGGGGAATCGATCCGGGGACCAAAGCGAGTGGCTCAGCAGCCGGATATCCAGAAAGTAGCCTAGAGCAGGCTCGAAGCTCCACTTGCCCGCGAGCCCGTGAAGAGCGGCTTCCTCAGCCTTTAGAACAACTTGCGCACCGTTGGAGACGGGGGTGTCGAGCAGCACCACGGCGCGATCGGTTCCAATTTCCTCGAGATTTCCCAGGATCTCGCGGGGATTCTGCTCTGGTTCGCCGATCGTCACGGAAACGATCTGAGAGCAGGGATAAGTGATCGGCTTTACTCCGTACTTCATAGTTCTTCCATTGAGCAAGTACCATGCCAAGGATCACCGCAGGAATCTGTGGTATCCTGCGCACCATGAAACCGAGGCTTTTGTTGTTGGTTGGGTTCTTCTTCCTTCTGGGATTCGCGTTGCTGGACACTACGGCGTATTCACAGGGACCGGCGGAGGGGAAAAAGGAGCGGTTCCGCAAGATGTCGCAGCAAGCGGAACAGAAGGGGCTGGCCGAGCCATTCAAAGGCATCACGGCGAACGGGACGGTGGAACCGGGACTATTCGCAATCCGATCCACGGGCGTCTCAACGGAGCCGATGCGGAAGGCGGCGGCCGCATTTCTTGGTGCGCTGACCGCAGAACAGAAGGCGAAGACGGTTTTTCCAGTGGATGACTCGGAGTGGCGAAAATGGATGAACCAACATTTCTATATACGTCAAGGTGTGAGCTTCGATGAGATGAGTCCGAAGCAGCGCGAGGCGGCAATCGGGATGATGCGGGCGTCGCTGAGCGCAAAGGGGCTGAAGCTGACGGTGGACATCATGCACCTGAACGAGACCCTCGGGGAGCTGAACAACAACAATTTTGAGGAGTATGGGGAGGGGAAGTATTGGATTACTTTCATGGGGCAGCCGTCGGCGAAGGAGCCATGGGGGTGGCAGTTGGATGGGCACCACGCGATCGTGAATTACTTTGTGCTGGGAGATCAGGTGGTGATGACGCCGTTGTTTGTCGGGTCGGAGCCGGTGATTGCGAACTCGGGGAAGTATAAGGGAACCAAGATTTTGCAGGAGGAGCAGGGGAAAGGGCTGGTGCTGGTCAATTCGCTCGACGCGGGACAGCGGTCGAAGGCCGTGCTGAGCGTTTCGAAGACGGGAAACAATAATGTCAGCGAAGCGTTCAAAGACAATGTGGTGCTGGATTACGCGGGTTTGCGGGTTTCGGAGCTAAATGCCGGGCAGCAGAAGCAGTTGCTGGAGTTGATTGGGCTGTTTGTGGGGAACATGGATGACGGGCATGCACGGGTGAAGATGGAAGAGGTTCGGAAGCATCTGGATGCAACATGGTTTGCCTGGATTGGCGGCTCAGCGCCGGACAGCACGTTTTACTATCGGATCCACAGTCCCGTGATTCTGATCGAATTCGACCACCAGTTGCCAGTGGGTATCCGGCATCTGGTGGAGAATCCGCGGGTTCCGTTCCGGGACCACATTCACATCGTGGTGCGGACCCCAAACGGGAACGATTACGGCAAAGATCTACTGCGCCAGCATTATGAAAGGCATCCGCATCCGAGCGGGGCGGAGTAGATCAGAATACGATTTTGGCCGCGATCTGCATGATACGCGGGGGAACGCGTAGCGTGGAGATCACACCGAAGGCCGCCGCTGTGGAAGTGACGTTCGGTGGGTTGAAGTTCTGGTTGTTAAAGACGTTAAAAGCTTCGCCGCGCAGTTCCAGGCGGATGCGCTCGGTGAACGGAAAGTTCTTGTGCAGGCCGAAGTCGGTCTGGAAGAAACCGGGGCCGGTGAAGATGTTGCGGCCCGCGCCATAGGCTCCGGGGGCGGGGACGCTGAACTGGGCGATTTCCTGCTCATTGAACCAGTTGACGGCGTTGCCGGCCTTGGTCAGTCTCCCCACTGCGGTGGGGTCGCCCTGGAAGACGGCGTTGGTGGTGACCCCGGGCCAGAGCGTGGCGCGCCCGGAACTGACCGTGAAGGGATAGCCGGAAGACCAATCGATGATTGTATTTGTGGTCCATCCGCCGATGACCCAATCGAGCACCCCGCCCCGATTGAAGAAAGCACGGTTCTTGCCGAAGGGGAGGTCGTATATGACCGCACTGCGAAACTGGTGGCGGATATCGAAGTTGCTGCGTCCCCAATCGAGGCGGCGATTGTTGTTATCGGTGGGGATGAGCAAGCCCTGGCCGGCGCCGTCGGTATCGTCGGAGATATCGTCCAGGCTCTTGGCCCAGGTGTAGTTCGCCATGAACATGAGGCCCTGGCGGAAGCGGCGGTTCAGCGATATTTGGAGTGCGTTGTACTTGGAGTTGGTACAGGAGCAGCCAAGGGCGGCGGTAGTGAATTGCGGATTGCGGAAGTAGCCCTGCCCAAGGCCAGCGGCGACGAGGCGGCCGCCAATGACTCCGTTGAAGACGCCGGTGTCCATGGTAGTGATAATGTTGCCGACGCTGTTATTGGCCAGATCGGTGGTGATGGAGGCGGGAACCGACGCCCCGTAGGTGTTCAGTAAAGCGCCGAGCGGACCGGTGCGAATCCCGCGCTGGGCGGCTTCGAAGCTAGCCAGGAATTCCGGCGAAACTGTTGCCTGGTTCTCATTCAGCATGCGGAACAATTTCGTTCCCTTGTTGCCAACGTAGGCGACCTCCAGCACTGTGTTCCGAATGATTTCGTGCTGGATGGAGAAGTTCCACTGGTTCACGTAGGGGGTGCGCAGATTGGCATCGAACAGAAGCGGAGTGGAACTGCGGTCAGGCAAAGGGGTGCGAAGCACTTCCGTGCCGACGATGCCGTTCGGGAGTTGATTGATCAGCTCACGGGCGGCCGGGTCGGAGGCTCGAACGGCGGGCGGGTTATTCGCGTTGGCTGAGGAGTTGGGCCGCAGGATCTGGATGCGAGTCGTACCGGGTTGGTTCTGCTCGACCACGTTCAACGCCCAACCGACCAACCGGTTGTAGGAGATGCGATAGCTGCCGCGGACAGCCGTTTTCTGGTTGCCGAAGGGGGTCCAGGCGAAGCCGACTACCGGAGCGAAGTTGTTCAGATCGTTGTTGAACCAGGAGCGTCCGGTACCGGGACCGGCGGGCAACAACGAGACATCGCCGGTACGGGTGCCGAGGGGCCGGTCGGCGATGACTTGCATGCCGGACTTGTCGACAGGGACACTGTTGAACTCATAACGCAGTCCAGCGTTGATGGTGAGACGGGGCGAGACGCGCCAGTCGTCCTGGAAGTAGAAGTTGTACTCGCCATTGCGCTGAAGGAAGCGGAGCTCGTTGCTGGCGCTAGGGAAGGTCTTCCCATCGGAGTAGAAGACCTTGCGGACAGTGCCCACCACGCCCATCAGATCGTTGAACATGGAGTTCAGCGTGGTGCGGTCATTGGCGTTGATGCCGGTGATGTCGTTGCCTGGGTTGGTGGCGAGGAAGACGGGAGCATCGGCGGTACCGTAGGTGAACCGCGGATAGAAGTTAGTGGCGCGGCGGAACTGATTGACGCGGTAATAGCGGATATTCGCGCCCATTTTGAAGGTGTGTGCTCCACGGACGACGGAAAAGTTGTCGAGGATCTGGCCGTTCTCGGGGACGCGGCCCGTGCCGCCCCAGAAAATATAGGGATCGGACTGGATGTTGGCGATGGACTCGATACCGGGGTGTGTGGGATCGAGAAAGAAGAGGGTGTTGCGGGTGAAACCGAGGGAGAGTTCGTTCACCTTGTTGGAGCCGATGGTGGTGGTGAGGCCGATGGCCGCGCCCTGGCTGTGCGATTCGCGGGTACGTCCGGGGTAGGATGCGGGGTTGGCGGGGTAACGGGGGAGTCCGCTGTTGATGAAATCGCCGTTCACATTGTTGTATGCGTTGGCGTAGCGTCCGAAGAGACGGTGACGTGTGCTGAGATTGTAGTCGATGCGGACCATCATGGAATCGACGGGAGAGTTGGAGCCGGCATTGAAGCGGTAGCGGGCGGTATTAAAGCCGTCCCCAGCGGTGAAGTCGTTGGGCAGGTTGGTGAGGTCAATTTGCGACTTGGTAAAGGGATCGAGTCCTCGGCGGAGGGGATCGGCGGCGACCATGTTGAAGGTGCGGTAGCAGTTTGAGGTGGTGGAACCGCCGCAGGCCGGAACGATGGGAGTGCCCTGGGCATCGACCATGGAGGCGAGATTGCGTCCGCCAACGAAGTAGCGGAAGATACCCTGGCGGGCTTGCTGGGTGAGTACGGTGCGAACTTCGGAGATGCTCTGGGCGAGGCGTTGCGACTGCCAGTTAAAGAAGAAGAACGCCTTGTTCTTCTTGATGGGGCCGCCGAGCGAGCCACCGAACTGGTTGCGGATGAGTACTTCACGTTTGAGGCCGCTGCGGTTGTTGAACCAATCGTTGGCGTTGAAGATGGTATTGCGGTGGAACTCAAATAGATTGCCGTGGAACTGATTGGTGCCGGAGCGGGTAACGACCTGGACTTGGGCGCCGCTATTGCGGCCGTATTCGGCTTTGGGGACGCTGGTGATGACCTTGTATTCGCCGACGGAATCGGGGTTGAGGAGGACGTGGGCGTTTTCGCCGCGGGGGATGACGGGGTCCGTGACGTCGACACCGTCGAGTGTTGTGAAGATGCCGCGTCCGCGATCGCCGTTGACCTGGAAGGTGACGGTGCCGGAGCGGCTGGTGGCTTGGGAGGCGTGTCCGGCGACGCCGGGCATGAGTGCCATGAGGTGGAGCGGGTTTCGACCGTTGAGGGGAAGTTGCTCGATCGGTTTGGAATCGAGTACGTTGCCGAGCGAGGCTTCGGCGGTTTCAACGGATGCGGCGGTGCCTTCGACCTGAACGGATTCGGTGACGGTGCCGGGTTCGAGAGTGATATCGATGGTGAGGACGTCGCCGACCTTGAGCACGTTGTTGCCGGTGGAGAATTTCTTGAAACCCTGGGCGGTGACGGTGATGGTGTAGGGGCCGAGAGGCATAGCCTCAAAGCTGTATTGGCCGTATTCGTTGGCGGCCATGGAGCGGCTGAGGCCGGTTTCCTGGTGGAGAGCGGTGACCTGGGCGGCCGGGATGACGGCACCCGAGCCGTCGAGCACGACACCACGCAGGCGGGCGGTTCCGGTTTGGGCTACAAGGCACGAAATCAGTGTGAATAGAGACAGAGTGGCTCGTAACATCAGACTAACCTCCGTTCAACGGGCGATTCGACGTGGCGCGGAATGAGACCTGAAGTTGGTAAAAACCAGGTTTGCAGAATAGCACAATTTTCGCGTGGCGATACTCGCAGTTCGCTATTGTCAGCGCGGGCAAACGGGTCTACTATGGAATCGCTATGGACCCGATCTCAGTTGGACTTCTCCACATGGTGGAGGTGGCCGGTGGTCTTCACGCGGGTGGGGATGAAGAACGCAAGAAGCGCCTGGACGAACTGGTGGCTCAAGGGTACCTCTCGCTGGAGGCTCCAAGGTTCCGGTTGCCCGACATGCCAGCGCCGGAGCCTACCTACCGGTTGACGGCGGCCGGGAAGGAGTTTCTCACGGCTGAAGCGCCGCTGGCATAGTGCAGCTACGCCGGTGGTTCGAGCGTAGGCGCTCAGTTGGCCTATGTGCTCATGATTGTGGATGACTTCTTGGCGCCAGCATGTTCGAGCGGGTCGTGTGTCTCAAGCAGTAGAGTCCTGTCTGGTATTCTGATCGGGATGAGATTCGCCACGTTGCTCGTTTTTGCGTGCCTGATGCCCGCGGCCGATCCGAACAGGCTGACTTCAGAGGAGATGGCTGCGGGATGGAAGTTGCTCTTCGATGGGAAAACGTTTCGGGGATGGGACGATCCTGGTAAGAAGTCGCCTCCCGGGAGGTCGTGGGCCATCGAGGATGGCTGCCTGAAAGCGCAACCGAAGCCCGGGCTGCGGGAGGATCTGTTCACGACGGAATCTTTCGGCGATTTTGAACTTACCTTTCAATGGAAGATTTCGCCGGGCGGGAATAGCGGGCTGAAATACAGGATCCAGGATCGCTTCTTTATCGATGAACGGAAACTGCGGGAAGGGAAGTTCAAGCGGTTCGAGGATCTGGCCAACGACGCCATTGCTTCCCGGGCGGTGCAGCGCGGGGAAGCGACGCAGGAGTATATTGTCGGCTTTGAGTACCAGGTGATCGACGATTCAGGACACGCCGATGCGCGGCGCGGGGCGTACTATCAGGCCGGAGCTCTCTATGACATGATCGCGGTGTCGAAAGCAGCAGCCAAGGCGCCGGGTGAGTTCAACGATGCGCGGATTGTGGTGCGCGGGAAGCATATCGAACACTGGCTGAACGGCGTGAAGGTTGTGGAAGGCGACCTCGGTTCGGCGGAAGCAAGCGCCAAGGCGGCGAAGCGATGGACAACGGCATCGCCCATCTACAAGGCGCTGGCGGAGGTTCCGAAGTTGCGTACGCCGATCGCGCTACAGAATCATAATGACGCGGCGTGGTTCCGGGCGATCAAGATCCGGCCCTTACACTGAAGGCTGAGCGGCATCGCGCTTGATCCAGCGGTAGGCGGCGACGGAGTTTTTCCAGAAGTACTTTTCGGCGACAGCGCGGCCTTTGCCGTTGAAGTATTCGCGAACGATGGCCAGTACCTGCGAGTAATTTCCGGTTGGTTCGCTATTGGGCCAATCGCTGCCGAACAGCAGTTTGTCCTGCCCGAACGTATCGTAGATTTCGTCGAGTCTCGGCTTGTAGTAGGCGATATCGTAGCGGAACTTCCCACTGCTGTCCTTGGCCAGCACCGCGGATACCTTGACCCAGACTTTCGGCCGCTTGGCCAACTCGCGGATGGCGTTGACGTAGGGCGTGCGGTCTGGCGGGATTTCGACCTTCGGGAGATGGTCGATGACGACCTTTAGATCCGGGATCCGGTCGGTGATGCGGAGCACGTCCTCCAGCATCTTGACGCTGGGATTCGCGGTGTCGAGTGTGAGGCCGCGGGCGGCGAAATCCTTCATGCCGGCGATGAATTCGGGCTTGGCCATGTCGGCGCGGAAATCGCGGCCCCAGAGGTAGGCGTAGCGGATACCGCGGAAGAGTTTGTTCTTGGTGAAACGGTCGAGATGGGAGCGGAACTCGGGCTTGAGTGGCTCGAGATCGCCGATATAGCCGACCATGATCGTGTCTTTCTCACAGACATCGAGAACCCATTGGTTATCGTCAAACCAGGGACTGCATTCCACTTCGATGGCGCCGACGACGCCGAGTCCTCTGCTGACCTCACGCAGCTGCTTGGGATAGGTGGGCTTGTAGAAGATGGCGTCTTTCGGCGGCCAGGGAACTCCTTGCGGGCGGGTGGGATCGAACAGGTGAATATGGGTGTCGATGATCGGGATGGGCGACTGCGCGGCAGCCTGGACGAGGCTTGCGGACGCGGCAAGGAAGGTTCGGCGTTGCATGGTACCCCGTTATTGTACTCGACCGGCGGCGTGTGGTACGTTGCCGGTCATGCATCTCGTCTGGGCTTCGTTGCTGGGCGCTTCGTTTGTGTTTGCGCAGGGGCCGCAAGGGCCGAACACCGATATTCATTACCGGCTTGGGCCGGATTCCCTGGCGCAGGAGGGTGTGCCGAAGGGCCGCATCGACGGGCCGTTCACACTGCCGAGCCAGGTTTATCCAGGCACGCAGCACACCTATTGGGTGTATGTTCCGGCGCAGTATGACGGGAAGTCCCCTGCCTGCCTGATGATCTTCAACGATGGACAGGCGTTCAAGTATGCCGAGGGGGATGTGCGGGCACAGAACGTGATGGACAACCTGATTTACCGGCGGGAGATCCCGGTGATGATCGGCGTGTTCATTAACCCGGGGCGCACGCCGGAACAGCCGGAGCCGCATCCGAGGGATTGGGGGGATAGGAACACGAACCGGCCGGTGGAATACAACTCGCTCGATGACAAGTATGCGCGGGTGATTGTCGATGAATTGCTGCCGGTGCTGTACAAGGAGTACAACATCTCGAAGCGGCCGGAAGACCACGGCATCGGCGGCGCGAGTTCGGGGGCGATTGCTGCGTTCACCGTGGCATGGGAGCGGCCGGAGCATTTCCGTAAGGTACTGAGCATTGTGGGAAGCTTCGTCAATCTGCGCGGCGGGCACGCCTATGCGGACATCGTGCGCAAGAGCGAGAGGAAGCCGCTGCGTGTGTTCTTGCAGGACGGGCGGAATGACAACCGTGGGCAGCGCCGCGATGGGTCTTACGACCAGACCCGGGATTGGTTCTATCAGAACGTGCGGTTGATGGAAGCATTGCGGGATAAGGGGTACGATCTCAATTACACGTGGGGTATCGGCCGTCACGGGCAGAAGCAGGGCGGCGCGATTCTACCGGAGATGATGCGGTGGCTGTGGCGGGATGGACCGGTGTCAACGGATGTGAAGGATATGGTGGAACGGTCGTTCCGCGAGCCCGCGCAGAAACAGTGAACCGGGGCTAAATGCCGGCGACGGTGCGCTTTACCATGGCGGCGAGTTCCGCGGGGCATCCCGGGATCTTGTCAATCCGCGGCCAAATATCGACATTTCGATTTTGCAAGGAGTTCATGAGGACGGCGATCGAGTAGGCCGATTGCCCGTAGCTGACGCCGGCCCTGGCGGGACTCACACGTCCGTCGGCGACAGCGCCAGGCATGGAGTTTTTCAACTGTAGTTGGCGGATGGCGTTGATCGTTTCTTTGTCTATGACTCCGGTGATCCTGACGGCCTTTGCCGCGGCGAGGAAATCGGGATGCGTGGATGCGGCGGGATTGTTGGCGATAACGCTCAAGGCGAACTGCACCAACAGAACGTCCTCACGATTGTTGGTAGCAGGTTGCGCGCCCACGGCGCCATCCACGTTGAAAAAGACGGGTAGTTGCTCCTCATAGGGCGTGGGAATAAACAGGTGAGCCATGATTCCTCCGGAATGTTTGTGCCGTTCTCCCGGCATCTACATGTACAATGCGGAAACAGGCCACGGAGAATATCACTACAGGCGCTAGAATAGAGCGCATGTTGCTGCTGCTTGTGTTGATGATTGCGTGCCTGAGAGCAGGCGCGCAGATGCCGGACTGGCGTGCCGTGGAAGAAGAATCGATGCGGCATTACCAGGCGATTCTGCGTTTGGATACGAGCGACCCTCCCGGTGTGGAGCTTCCGGCGGTGCAATATCTGAAGAAGGTGCTGGACGCCGAAGGAATTCCCAACGAAGTGCTGGGACGCGATCCGCAGCGGCCGAACCTGGTGGCACGGTTGAAGGGGAGTGGGGCGAAACGTCCGTTGCTGCTGATGGGGCATACCGACGTAGTGAATGTGGATCCGAAGAAGTGGACGTTTCCGCCCTTCGGTGCGACGCGCGACGGTGGCTACGTGTACGGGCGCGGGACGTTGGACGATAAAGACAACGTTGTGGCGTGCCTGATGACGATGGTGCTGCTGAAGCGATGGAAGGTGCCGCTCGACCGCGATGTGATTTTTCTCGCTGAGGCCGGCGAGGAAGGCAACGTGCGGTTTGGGATCAAGTATATGGTGGAGAATCACTACTCCAAGATCGACGCTGAGTTCTGCCTGGCGGAGGCGGGTGGCGGGGTTCGGACCGGCGGAAAACTACGGTATGTTTCCGTCGCCACGGCGGAGAAGATTCCGTACGCCGTGAAACTGGTGGCGAGCGGACCGGCGGGGCACGGTTCGCGGCCTCTGCGGACCAACTCGATCGTGCACTTGGCGCAGGCGGTGGCGAAGCTGGCGGCGTGGCAGCCACCGATGCGGCTGAACGATACGACGCGCGCCTATTTCGAACGGCTAGCCACTATCAGCACACCGGAAGAAGCTGAGCGTTACAACAACATTGTGCATCCGGAAAAGAGTGCGGCTATTCAAGAGTACTTCGCGGAGAACGAGCCGGGGCACAATTCGATGCTGCGGACCTCGATTTCGCCGAACATATTTCAAGCGGGGTATCGGGTGAACGTGATTCCCTCGGAATCGACGGCGACATTGGACATCCGCGCATTGCCGGACGAGAACATGGAGCAGTTCCTGAATCAGATGCGCGGCGTCATCAACGATCCAGCGGTGCGGGTTGTTCGCGAGGCGCGGGATACACGGCCGGGCGCGCCGCCATCGCCGCTCGGCAACGAAGCATTTCGAACGATTGAGGCGATGGTGAAGAAGCATTACGACGGCGTGGTGACGCTTCCGATGATGCAGACGGGCGCCACGGATATGGCATACCTGCGGGCGCGGGGGATGTCGTGTTACGGAATCGGGCCGGCGGTGGACTCTGAAGACGGTCCCAAGGGATTCGGCGCGCATAGCGATCAGGAGCGGATTCTGGAATCGGAATTTCACCGGTTTGTGAAGTTTCACTACGAGATCGCGGCGGCGCTGGCGGCACGATCCAGGTAGGCGGCTGTATAGTGGAGGGACCATGACACGCTGGTTCCTTCTTGTTCTACTTGCACTGCCATTTGAATCGATGGGGCAACCCAAGTTTCGCGTCGCGATTGGGGGATTCAAACATGAATCGAATTCGTTCAATCCGGCGCGGACTACGGTGGCCGACTTTGGCATTCAGGAAAGTGGAAGCGGTGATCTGCTGGATCAGTGGTCGAAGTCGAGTAGCGAGGTTGCCGGATACATCGAGGGTGGACGCAAGCAGGGATTGGAACTGGCGCCCACTCTGATGGCGAACGCCACGCCGAAAGGACCGTTGACGAAAGAGACGTACGAAACCATCCTCGGGCGTTTACAGAAAAAGATCCGGGAAGCGGGCAAGATCGACGGCTTGCTGCTTGCGCTGCACGGAGCGATGGTGGTGGACGGCATTCCGCATGGGGATGAGGAAACCGTGCGCCGACTGCGTGCCCAATTGGGACCTCAGTTTCCCATCGTCGTGACGCACGATTTTCATGCCAACGTGTCGCCGGAGATTGTGCGGCTCTCGTCAGTGCTGATTACTTACAAGCAGAATCCGCACTTGGATACGAAGGACCGCGGGATCCAGGCGGCAACGATCATGGCTCGAATGCTGCGCGGCGAAGTCAAGCCCGTGCAAACGGTGGTGAAGCCGCCGATGGTGTACAACATCATCTTTCAGAATACCTATGCCGAGCCGCTGGCGCCGATCCGGCAGGACAGTATGGATCTGGAGAAGAATCCAAAAGTACTGGCGGCCAGCGTTTCCGGTGGATATCAGTACGCGGATGTACCGTACATGGGGCCGAGCGTCGTGATCGTCACCGACAATGACCGGGACTTGGCGGAGCGCGAGGCGAAACGGCTGTCGGACAGGCTATGGGCGACTCGTGACCAGATCGTGCTGCGGATTCCGGATCCGGCGCAGGCGGTGCGGGAGGCGATGCGGGAGACAAAGTTTCCGGTGGCGCTGATGGATACGGGAGATAACATCGGGGGCGGGTCGGCGGGAGATAGCACGTTTCTGCTGGAGGAACTGTTGAAACAGAAGGCGACGGGATGGGTGGTAACGATCTGGGATCGGGAAGCGGTGAAGGCTGCTGTGTCGGCGGGTATTGGCGGGGTGTTCGATATGGCGGTTGGCGGGAAGACGGACAATATGCACGGCAAGCCGGTGCGCGTGCGCGGGACCGTGAAGTCGCTACACGATGGGCGCTACATGGAGACGGAAGTGCGGCACGGCGGCGGCCGGTATCATTCGCAGGGGTTGACGGCGGTGATCGAGGTGGAGGGTTCGAATCTGGATATGAAGAATCTGCTGGTGCTAAATTCCTCGCGGACGAATCCGAACAGCATTCATCAGATCGTGAGCCTGGGGATTTATCCGGAACGGCAGCGGATCCTGGTGGCCAAAGGGACGATTGCCCCTCGGGCGGCGTATGAGCCGGTGTCGGCGAAGATCGTTGCGGTGGATTCGCCAGGCGCGACGGCGGTGAATCCGGCGCGGTTCCGGTTCCGGAACGTGCGGGCCAAGCTGTGGGGCTTGGAATAACCTTGCAGTATCCTGCCTTAGAAATTCGCGGAACTCGAAGCCGAGGTTCCCTCTGTGTTGGTCAGTGTCACCGACACCGATGCGATGGCGCTGGTGTCTCCCTGCACGTTGAATAGTTGGGTGAGGGTGAACTGGCTGCCGAAGCGTCGCGATGCTTCGCTTTGATACCAGCCGCGAGCGCCCTCGGCCAATTGCACGGTGAGTTCGCTGGTTTGCAGCGAACTGCCGGGAGCAGGGGAGAAGCGGAACGTCGCCGAGGTGATGTCGCGTGTGGTGGAGAAGCCGGTGATCACCACTTCGAGTCCCGTTGCGACGCGGCGTGCGGTTACGGATCGGACGACTGGCGCGGCCTTCGCTACACGGCCCACTACTGTGGGAGCGGGCGATGGGGTAATGTCGTTGCCTCCGGCGCGCATGGTTAGTGTGAGCTTGATTTCACCCGATACGGTTCCGGTTTGCATGGCAAATCCGGCGGGCAGTTGGGCATCCGTCGCATTAGCGGGGATGGTGAAGTTTAGGGTGCGTCCTCCCGAACTAAACGCGACGGCCGGATCGTCAGCGGGATTGATGGCGTCGGGGGTGAAACTCAAAGTCAGAGTTGCCGTGATCGGCACGGGATATGCGGCGCCGATATTGATGCCCAGTCTTGGTTGCTGGGCCGGGGTGATCGTTTCCGGCAATCCCGTGATCGTCAATACCGGCGCTGCGGGCAGCCGTACGACGAGAGTGAAGTTGGCTGTGGCCGTGGTGCGGGTATTATCCGCAACCTGGATCTGGAAGCTGAAGCTGCCGCTAGCGGTGGGCGTACCGGATAGAATTCCTGCCGGAGTCAGCGCCAGCCCGGCCGGCAGTGTGCCGGATGCCAGCGACCATGTGTACGGCGCCTGGCCACCGCTGGCGGCCAGCGCCTGTGCGTATGCCGATCCAGCAGTGGCGGCCGGTAAGGGTGACGCCGTTGTGATGAGCAGCGATTGCTGCACGGTGAGCGTAAAGGTGCGCGACGCGGTGGATCCGGCGCTATCGGTCACCTGGATCGTGAAGGTGAACGTTCCTGCGTTGGCGGGAGTGCCGGACAGTACGCCATCGCGATCGACGGTCATGCCCAGTGGTGGAATGCCACCGGGGGCCAGAGACCAAGTGTAGGGCGGTGTGCCCCCGGTGGCCACCAGCGCCTCGCTATAGGGGGTGCGCACGATCGCGCTCGGCAATGCGGCTGGAGTGGCAATCGTGATCCGCCCGCCGACTTGCAATGTGAAGGCCTTCTGGCCGCTCACCTGGCGTGAGTCGCGTACCTGTACGATGAAGCTGAAGCTGCCGGCTGAGCTGGGGGTGCCAGAGATTACTCCGGTGTTGGTGTTGAGGGTGAGGCCGGGCGGCAGACTTCCCACGGACAGGCTCCAAGTATAGGGCGCCGTTCCGCCGGAAGCGGCCAGGGTCTGCGAATAGGAAACGTTTTCCGATGCCGCGGGCAACGTGGAGGGTGTGGTAATGGTAAGCCCTTCGCCGATGACGACAGTGTAGGCCCTCGTCGCCGACGCACCGCTCGCATCTTGGACGCGGATGGTGAAATTGGACGATCCGGCGGTGGTTGGTGTACCGGAGAGCAGACCTGTTGTGGAGTTCAGCGTGATTCCGGCCGGCAGGCTACCTGCCGATACCGACCATTGCAGCGCACCGGATCCCCCTGTTGCTGTCAAAGGCTGGCTATAAGCAGTGCCGACGCTGCCGTTCGGCAAGGTTTCCGGGGTGATGGCGATGCCGGAGCCGATTTGGATGGTGAACTGGCGCGTGGCGGTGGCTCCGGCGGAATCGCTCACTTGTACGATGAACGTGAATGATCCGCTTACCGTGGGCGTGCCCGTGATGACGCCGGCCGCTGAGAGCGACAGCCCCTGTGGCAACGAGCCGGAAGTGATTGTCCACGTGAAGCCCGTATTCGTGCCTCCCGAAGCCGAGAGTGTCTGATTGTAGGCTGACCCGGACTGGCCGTTGGGGAGTGCAGCAGTGACGATGGTCAGCCCCGCCGTCACCTGTATTGTCAGTGCCCTGCTAGCAGTGGAGCCGGCGGAGTCAGCGACCTGGAAAATAACGGTGTAGACGCCCGCTTGCGTAGGGGTGCCTGCGATGGTCCCGGTGCCAGCGGTCAGCGTCAGACCAGCGGGCAACTGACCGCTGAGGATGGTCCATGTGAATGGCGCAATCCCGCCCTGGGCAAGGAGCGTAAACGTATAGGTGGTGTTCAGCGCCGCCGTTGGCAATGTGGATGTCACGATCGTCAAACCACCTAAGCCGACCGTCAGGTTGAAAAATTTCTGCACGGTGACATTCAGATTGTCCCGGACCTGCACGGTAATGGGATACGTGCCGGCCGCGGTCGTTGTGCCCGAGATGAGTCCATTGGGAGACAGGGTCAAGCCCTGTGGCAGTGCGCCGTTCGCCAGGCTCCAGTTGTAGGGCGGCTGTCCGCCGGTGGCCTGCAAGGAGAATACATAGGCGAGTGAGATGCCGACGGTGGGCAAGGACTCGGTAGTGATAGACAGGGGGACCGTGCCCTGCACAACGAGCGTGAGGTCCTTCGTCGCCGTATTGTTGGTTGTAGTATCCGTGACACGGACGGTGAAGTGGAACGTGCCGGCGGCGGTGGGTGTTCCAACCAAGACTCCCGAGGTTGTGAGGTTGATTCCCTGGGGCAGGGATCCGCCGATAACAAGCCAGTTGTAACTGCTGCTGCCGCCCACGGCCACAAGCGTGAAGGTAGGGTAGGCCGTGTTCAAAACAGCAATGGGCAGGTTCGTCGTGCTGATCGTGAGCACGGATGTCACGGAGATGCTCAATTGGCGGGTTGCCGTTGCTCCCGTGGAATCGCTGACCTGCACGGTGAAGGCGAAAGATCCTGCCGAGGAAGGAGTGCCGGAGATTGCACCCGTTGGGCTGAGCGTCAGCCCGGGCGGAAGGGATCCGCTTCCGGGCGAGAGTTGCCAGGTATAGCCGGTATTGCTGCCGCCAGAGGCAACGAGAACCTGGGTGTATGGGACGCCCACATTGGCGTTTGGCAGGGACGTTGTGCCGATGGCGAGGCTGCTTACGGCTACCACGTTCAAGGTCAACTGCTTGGTAGCCGATTGGCCTCCCGCATCGGTAACTTGCACGGTGATGGCGTACTGGCCGATCTGCCCCTGCGATGCCGTGCCGGTCAACACGCCTTGCGGGGAGAGCGAGAATCCGGCGGGTGGGATGCCGCCGATGATCGTCCACGAATACGGCGCTGTACCACCCGAGGCTGTGAGGGCGTGACTGTAGGGGACACCGGGATTCGCGTTCGGCAACGAAGCTGTGGTGATGGCAGGCCCACCGGATGTTCCCGAGATGGAGATCGTGAAAAGCTTCTCAGCCTGTGCGCCGGCGCTGTCGCGCAGCCGGATCACGAATTGGTACGGGCTGCCGATGGTGGTGTTGGGCGTGCCGCTGATGACTCCGGTGCCGCCGTTCAGGGATAGCCCGACTGGCAGCGCGCCCGAGATCACAGACCAGGTGTATGGGGCTGAGCCACCCGTCCCCTGCAAGGTCTGCTGATATCCGACGCCCACCGTTCCGTTCGGCAGGGACTGCGTGGTGATGGTGAGTCCTGTGGTGACCGTCAACTGGAACTGCCGTGTGGCGACGTTGGAGCCGGCATCCTGCACGCGAATGGTAAACGTGGATGTGCCGGGGGTGTTCGATGTTCCGCTCAGTGTTCCGGTTGTCGAGGCCAATGCGATGCCGCTGGGCAGCGAGCCGGCGCTGACCGTCCAGGTGAGGGGAGGCGTTCCTCCCAGTGAACCAAGCGTCACGCTGTAGGGCACGCCAATCGCGGCATTTGGCAGGGCATCGGTGGTGATTGCGAAGGTGACGATTTGGATGGACAGGCTGGCGGTGGTTGTCAACCCGTTGGCATCGCGCACCTGGATGATGAAATTGAACCCGCCCTGCGCGGATGGGGTGCCTGTGATGGCTCCTGTGCCGGCATTCAGACTCAAGCCGGTGGGGAGTTGGCCGATGGTCAGGCTGAAGGTGTAGGGCTGCGTCCCGCCGGAGGCGGCTACGGTTGCCGAATAGGCTTGACCGGTTACGCCGGGGGGCAGCGACTGGGTAGTGATAGTGAGATTCGGCGCGATCACGGACAGTGAGAACGGCTTGGTGGCCGCGCCGCCGCTTGCGTCCGCCACCTGAATGGTGAACTGGTAGGCGCCGGCTGCGTTGGGAGTGCCGGTCAGGGTTCCATTCGGACTAAGGTTCACCCCGGGAGGCAGGGATCCGCTGATCACGCTGAAGAAGTAGTTGCCGCCCGAGCCGCCGCTGGCTTGGAACGAGGTAGTGTACAGAATACCCTGGGAGGCGTCGGGCAACGGGGAGTTCGTGGTGATGGTAAGCGGATTCGCCACCACACTGAAAACGAACTGCTTGGTGGCGACGGTTCCCACCGAATCGGTCACCTGTACGGTTATCGTCGTATTCGCGGTGGCGGTTGCCGTGCCGCTGAGGATTCCAGAGCTCGACAACACGAGGCCGGTGGGAAGAGGGTTGCTGCCGGCGGCCAGACTCCATGTATAGCCGGATCCGCTACCGCCTGCGGCCGAGAGCGTAGTGGTGTAGATCGTGTTGACCACCGCCTGGGGCAGCGACTGCGTGGTGACTACGAGTCCGGAACCGACTACCGTGAGCGTCAGCGCGCGCGTAGCCGTATTTTGTGCGGAGTCCTGCACTTGTACGGTGAAGGAGGACGATCCGGTGGCGGTGGGAGTGCCCGAGATAGTCCCCGCGGCGAGGGTCAAGCCCGCGGGCAGCGATCCGCTGGTGATGCTAAATGTGTAGGGCGGCGACCCGCCGCTGGCTTGCAACTGCGCCGAATAGGAGATATTCACGACGGCGTTCGACAAACTGGTTGTACTCACCGTGAGTACCGAACTGGCAATCGATACCGTGTACTGCCGCGTGGCAATGGCGCCGGCGAAGTCGGTTGCGGTGATTGTAAAGGTGAAGTTACCGGCGGCCGACGGGGTTCCGCTGATTGCTCCCGACGATGCGGAGAGAGTCAGTCCCCCCGGCAGCGCGCCTTGTGTCACAGCGTAGGTGAACGGGGCCGTGCCTCCGCTGGGCGCGACGGCGGAGGAATAGGCGGTGTTCAAGACGCCGTTTGCCAGCGTTGTAGGGCCGAGTGTGGGTGCGTTATTGATGGTGACGGTGAAGGCGCGTGCGGCCACCGCCGTTCCTGCCTCAGTGGCTTGAATAGTGAAGGTGTACGTACCCGGAGTAGTGGGTACTCCGCTCAGTGTGCCGCTCAACTGGCCCAAAGTAATTCCAGGCGGCAGGCTGCCCACCGTCACCGCCCATGCGAATGGTGACGTCCCGCCGGAGGTGAGCAGTGTCTGGTTGTAATTGATGCCGGCTGTCCAATTGGGAAGGGTTGTGGTAGTAATGCTGAATGCGCCCGGTCCGCTCGTGATGTTGAGTGGTAATTGCACGGTGGCGATGGCGCGGTTGGCGTCGGTAGCTTGAAAGCCGATGGTGGGATTGCCGGATGCGGTGGGCGTTCCCGTAATCGTCCCCGCGTTGAACGTCAGCCCCTGCGGCAGCGCACCCGATGTGATCGTCCAAGTAAATGGGGCGGTTCCTCCGGAAACAGCCAAGGACGCGTTGTAAGCGGTACCGACGACACCGGCCGGCAAACTGCTGGTGGTGATTGCTGGAACAGCATTCACGGTGAGAACGAAGGCCTTGTCGGTGAATTGCGTGGCGGAATCGGTGGCCCGGACTGTGACATTGGCTGTGCCGGGCGTACCGGAGGGTGTGCCGCTCACCAATCCTGCGGAAGATAAGTTCAGTCCTGTGGGAAGCGGAGCACTAGTGGGCGCCAGCGCCCAGGTAATGCTGCCTGTGCCGCCCGTTGCCAGAAGTTGTTGACTGTACGGGCGTGATATGGTCGCGCCCGGAAGGGGGGAAGCCGTCGTGATTGTCAGACCGGAGCCGGCATTGATTGTCAGAGAGTAGTTGTTGCTGGCTGTGAAGGCCGGACTGCTGCTGTCAACGACAGTGACCTGAACATTAGAAGCGGCGGCCGAACTCGCCGGTATGCCTGTAATGACTCCAGTGCTGTTCATCGACAGCCCCTGGGGTAATCCCGTTGCATTGAACTGGTATGGAGGCGTGCCGCCAGTGGCGGTAATCGCCTGTTGGTAGGTGACTCCGGCTGTGCCATTGGGCAGAGTGAGCGGCGACAACTCGAGCTTCGGTACAATCGTAATGGAAAAGGGCTTTGTTTGCGAGTTGGAGGAGGAATCGGTCGCTGTGACCGAGAAGGTGTGGTTGGCAACCGGAGTGACAGGCAGGCCGCTGAGGGTGCCGGAAGTACTTAAAGAAAGGAACGCAGGGAGCGTCTGGCCAACGGGTAAGCCAAACGTTACGTTGCCTACTCCCCCCGTGGTCGTGAAGCTGAACGTGTAGTCCCGGTTCACCATGCCATTGGGCAATGGGCTGTTGTTGGTGATCGTCAACTGGCCAAACGCGGGGGCGGCGCAAACGGCCAGAATCCAAAGGAACGACTTCATCGTCTACCTAGGGGGTTGGGGGGCCGAAACTAGACCCACCGGCCGAAATGGAAGTTCCCGATGGCGTGGATGCTGGGGAATTGGTTTTGTTGCCGCTGCGTGTCACACCCACCGCGACTCCCGCGGCTGCGCCGCCGAGGATGGCCACGATGAGAGCTGTCTTGCCGCCGCCACCGGACGGTTTTTGCGGTGCGGCGTTGGTCTGGCTAATCGCCACACGAACGGTCTGGCCGGCATGCACGGCGCTTACGCGGATCTGAAATTGGCCCACCACGTTGTTGGGCTTCATGCCACGGGCGACGGCGACTCCGTCCGGTCCGGTGATCACCGTCGTCGAATTGCCGGTGGGGAAGACACCACTGGCGCCGAGGTCGGGAGTGGTGAATGTTACTTGGGCGCCCGCGACGGGGCGACCGTACATGTCGGTCACGATAACGACCGGATCCTTCGCCTGTTGGGTGCGGATGTTGTTCAGTGCGCCTTCGCCTTCGCGCACCGTTACCTTGAACGGGGGAGCCCCCGCGCCAGCCTGCGCCCGAACCGGCGTCTGCTGGATGATCATTGCCACTCCCGCCAGCACCGCGGTGATACGACGCACCGGCAGGAAGTGTATGCACTTGGGAATCATGACGTCCTCCTGGCGAACGCCGCCGGCGCCGCCATGTCGAACCTGTACGTGGGGCCAGTACGGTTTGCCCCGATTATACCGCATCTACCTAGTATCCGATGCGGGTTTCTTCCTATGCCCCCAGAGTATGGTACTGTCGAAGTACGCCTATGATGCCGGCGCAAAGCAGGATCGATGCAGGCATCTGGAGTGTTCCGGGGCACTCGATTGTCATTGAGTATTCGCGCCCGGTACTCAAGGGGATCCTGAAACATACAGTCGAGGGGTTTGACGCGTACCTCGCCGGTGGCTATGAGGTAGGGGGAGTACTGTTTGGCGAGCATTCGGACAACGTGGTACGAATTCTCGGCTTCCGTCCCTTGCGGTTGGAACCGCCGCGGCCCAGTTTCGTGTTGTCGGAATCGGATGGCGCCCGGCTTACGGACCTGATTCAGCGGGCGCGCCGTGACCCGGAACTGGCTTCTTATGAAGTCGTTGGCTGGTATCACTCGCACACCCGCAGTGAGATCTTCCTGTCGACAGCCGATACGGAGATTTACGACCGCTATTTCCCGGAGCCATGGCAAATTGCCATGGTGCTGCGTCCCACGGCGGAACGGCCAGTCTCGATCGGGTTCTTTTTTCGCGAAGACGACGGATTCGTCCGCACGGATCAAAGCTATTTGGAATTTGCCGCCGATTCGCCGGCTGAGCGGCCTGTGCAACGGCCCGAACCACCGTGGGTGGCTGGTCCGGCTGGAGAGGTGGAAGAGTTTGTTCCGGTGGAACCGGAACCCGAGCCGGCGCCGGTTCCCGTGCCTGTTGTTGCGGCCGATACCGCATCGGCCAGCCGGCGCGGTGCGATATTCATCTGGAGCTTGTTCCTTTTGGCAGTACTGGCACTGGGGGCGGCTGGCTACGATTTCATCCTGTCCAACCAGCCGAACGATCCGCTCGGGTTGCAATTAGCGCCATCGGGCAACGAACTGGTGGTGCGATGGAACCCGGCGAACCCCGTGTTCCGTGAGGCCGGTGACGCGACGCTGCTCATCACGGACGGATCGAAGCGCATGGCGATTCCGCTCCTCGGCCGGAAGACTCCATTCCATACCTACCGGCCTGTCACGGATCGTGTCGATGTCCGGCTGCAACTCAAGCTGTCCTGGGGGCGCACCCGCATGGATGCGGCCACGTATCTGCGTCATCCCGATATCGGAAAGCCCTCGCCGGAACTGGCGCGGGCCATGGTGAATCTCGAAAAAGCCGAGAAACAGGCGGCGGAGATTCGCGGTGAGGTCTCGGACAAAGCGGCTGAGAATGCCCGCCTGCAAAACCGCATCGACGAATTGCGCCATATTCTCAAGCAAATGGCCGAGGCGCGCAAGCCAAAGAAGCTGGTGCTGCCACCATCCCGCGACCGCCGGCTCCCGGCGCCTAAAGAGTTGCCATCGGCGCCGGAAATCGCCGTGCGCGGCAGCGTGCCTTTACCCCCGCAGGCAAGCCTTGAGTTGCGGCCTCCGGTGGAACCGCCGAAAACACTGCCGCCACCACCGCCCGCGGCCGCGGTCCGGACAACGCCAACAGTCACGCCCGCTCCGATTCCGAAGCCTATTCCTCCGCCAGTAGCCGCGGTCGCCGCTCCAAGTTCCGGACGCATCTTATGGATGGGCGATCTGCCCAAAGGGGGCGCTCTTCAGATCGAGGGCCGTCAGGCGAGCCGTGGCTATGTCAACGGGGAACTACCGGTTGCGGCGCGCGTTGGCGCCTATCCCGCAGAGCTGACCAACGATGGATTGAAAGTCTATACGGGCAATCCGCGCTATGCCCAATCCCCGCGCACCGAGGCCCCTAGCGCATCCAATGGATGGCAAAAGACGCAGTTCGTCTACGATCCGAAAGCACTGCGCGATCTGATTGTGGAACAGATGCCCGGACCACAGGATCCACGAAAGCTTGTGCTGCGTGCGGGGCGCCGGCTCTCTATCATTGTGATTGAATGGCAGGTTGTTTCCCCGTGATGTTTGCTTGCCGATCGATTCTGGTTCTGTTCGCGGTCACCGTGCTTGTGCAAGCACAGCGAGTCGAAGCGAAGAAGGCGGAAGATGCTTTCAGCGCAGGGCGCCGCCATGAGATTGCGAAGAACTTCGATGCTGCATTGAAGCAGTTTTCCGTCGCCATTGGTTACGCGCCCGATTTCGCCGCCGCCTACCGCCACCGGGGAAAAGCACATCTGCAATTAGGGCACACCGCCGAAGCGTTATCCGATTTCAACGCAGCGATCCGGATTCAGAGCGACGATGCCGAGGCATTCCACCTGCGCGCGGATCTACTGCTCAGCCAGGACGCGTTTGAGAAGGCCATTGCCGATTACGACCGTGCGCTCGCTTTGAAACGGGAGCGCCCGGAGATCTTCGCCGGACGGGCGTCTGCGTATCGGTCGCTTCGCCAATACCGGCGGGCTCTGGACGACTACACGCAGGCGATCCGGCTGCGCCCGAATCAGGCAGCTTATTACAAAGAACGTGCTCTCGTGCAGGCGAAGTTGAGCAGCGAGGCGGATGCTATTGAGGATCTGACGCGTGCCCTACAGCAGGACTCGAGCTACACGGATGCCCTGCTCGAACGCGGTTTCCTCTATGGCCAGACCGGCGATTTCGTCAAGGCCATCGCCGATTTTGACCGTGCCCTCGCCATTGATCCGAAGATTGCACGGGCCTACGGACTGCGCGCCGAGGCCTGGCGTCATCGGGGTGAGCCGGATAAGGCGATTGCCGATTACACGAAAGCAATCGAACTCGATGCGAACAACGTGGAGTTGTACCTGGCTCGGGCTTCGACCTACATCGGAATGAAGCAGTTCGAACAGGCGTTGCAGGATCGGGAGCGGGCTGTCGCATTGCGGCCGGACTACGCCGAGGCTTATGTGGCCCGCGGTGGCTCCTATCATCTGTTGGGGCAGCACGAAAAGGGACTGGCCGACCGGACGGAAGCCATCCGCCTCAAGCCGGGGATGCCGGAGGCTTGGCACGCCCGTGGCAGCGCCTACTACCTGTTGGGAGATTACGAAAAAGCGGCCGAGGACTTGCAGGAAGCCCTCCGCCTCAATCCGAATTACGCTGAGGCGCGAGAGGTGCTGGCTCATGCGCGCCGCAAGATCGACGAAAAGCGCGTGGCATCGCAACGCCTACCCGATGCCGATGCGCCCGCGCCGGAGCCCTCCGCGGCTCCGCCCACTGCTGCGGAGCCGAACCCCAAGCCGGAACCACTGCCGTCTCCGGTTGCAAAGCCGGCACTCGACCCGAAACTTGCCGAAGCTCATCACCGGGCCGGGCGGCAGCTCATGCAGCAAGGCCGTTACGAACAGGCGGAGACTGAGCTTTCCCAGGCGATAGCTCTCGATCCGAGCCACGCCTTGGCGCTGAACGCGCGTGGGTTCAGCCGTCTGCAACGCCGGCGTTACGAAGAGGCGCTGGAGGATTTCGAAGCGGCTCTGGCAGTACGGCCGGACTATGAAAACGCACGCCAGAACCGCGACGCCACCCTGACCGCCCTGCGCCGTCCGGTGGCGGCGCCCGTTCCCAAACCCATTGCGGCCATGCCTGCTCCGCCTGCCAAGCGAAATGCGTCCGAAGCCGAATCTCTCCACGCACGAGGCCGGGAGTTGATGCAAAAAGGGGATTTCGAGCAGGCCATCCGGGCGCTCAGCGATGCGATTGCGCTCCATCCGCATCATGCAATGGCGTTCAATGCACGAGGATACTGTTACATGATGCAGCGCAAATACAAGGAGGCAATCGCCGACTTTGACGAAGCGCTCCGTCTGCGGCCAGGCTACGAAAACGCAATTGCCAACCGGGCGGCTGCGGTGAGGGCTGCCGGCAGGAAATAGGCCACTCTTAGTCGATCAGCCCGTTGCGCAGGGCGAATCGGACCAGTTCGCCGGTACTGTGCAGGTTCAGCTTTTCCATCACGCGCCCGCGGTGCGCTTCGACCGTGTACACGCTTAGGCCGAGCAGGACGGCAATCTCTTTGTTGGTCTTGCCCTCGGCAATGTGCTGTAGAACCTCCCGTTCGCGGCCGGTGAGCAGATCCACGGGATCGGTCACGTGTTTGCGGTAGTCATTCAGCACGGCGTCAGAGACGGCGGGGCTCAAATATCCGTCGCCCTTGCTGACAGCCCGTACCGCTCCCAGCAAGTCGCTTTCGTTGGCGTCCTTGAGAATGTATCCCCGCGCGCCGGCGCGAAGGATTTCGCGGACATAGGCCGAATCGCGATGCATGCTGAGGGCGAGCACCCGCGCCTTGGGACAGGCCTCGCCGATCCGCCGGGTGGCTTCAATGCCGCTGAGTTCCGGCATGGACACATCCATCACAACCACGTCCGGCTGGAGGCTGAGTGCAAGCTCGACGGCTTCCTTGCCATTGGACGCTTCCCCTACAATCTCAAAGTCCGGCTGCGCCGACAGGATGAATTGGAATCCTTTGCGCACTACGGCATGGTCATCAGCCAACAAGATGCGTATTCTGTGGTTCTGCAATTTCGGTTACCCCGCGGGCCGGCGCCCACACCTCCAATTTGACGCCGCCGGAGGCTCCCTTGGTTACGGAAAGCTCTCCTCCGGCCTGACGAGCGCGCGCGCGCATTCCTACCAGACCCAGGCTGGAACGGCCTGCTTCGGGATGCGTTGGCATGCCCCTGCCGTTGTCTTCCACGGTAAGATGCAGTTGTTCACCGCGGATGGCGAGGGTCAGTCGAACCTGAGTGGCTCCCGAATGACGTGCGACGTTCGTCAAGGCCTCCTGGGCGATGCGGAAGAAGTGCGTTTCCAGATCGTCGGCAAGCCTGCATGCCACATCGGAACGGTAAATGGCTTCGATTCTGGTGCGGCTCATGAATCGTTCACTCAGCCAGCGCAGTCCGGCGTCCAATCCGAAATCGTCGAGAATCACCGGCCGCAACAACTGCGATAACTCGCGTACGTTCTGGATGGTTTCATCCAACAGCCCGACGCATTCGGCTTTTCTGCGGGTGAAGTCGTCGGGCTTCATTCCCACAAGCAGCGCCCGTACGCCGGCCAGGCTTTGGCCGAGTTCATCGTGCATTTCATGGGAGAATCGGCGCGCGGTGGTTTCCTGGCTTTCGAGCATCTGCCAGGAAACGCGGCTCAACTCCTCCGATTGCCACTGCATCTGGCGCAGGAATTGATAGCTGGCGCGCACGGTCAGCAAAGCTCCACTTAATGCGAGGATGAGGCATCCCCCAAGCAAGTACAGCGACTCGGCCCGCAACCGCGCGGAATCGCGCTGAATCGCCGATTGCAGCACGCTGGTACGTTCGGCGTGCCTCTTCACCGCGTTGACAGCGAGACTGGCAAATTCCTCCCGGTAGCCGTGCAGTTCCGCCAAAGCCTCGGGTGAGATCCGCGGTGCGCCCGTCGCCATCCGGACACCGCGTGCAAACCGGCGAGTCACCTGGACCAAGGCTCGCAACTCGGCGTTTTCCGCCAGAGCCTCCATCGCCTGTAATTCCGTTTCCGCGAAAATCATATCGGATTCAATGCGAACTGCGTCACCCGGTTTCAATGCCCGCAGGTAAAACAACTCCTTGCCGATTCTTTGCTGCACCACCAGTAGCTTGTTCATCAGTGCCGAGGAGGAGATTTGCCGGCTTACCAATTCGACGGAGTTGGCGTAAATGGCTTGCGCTCGATAAACGGACAGACCGGACGCGGCGGCCAGCAATAAGATGACCAGCGAGAAACCGATGCCGAGAATCCGAACCAGGTACTGCTGCCGGAAGCTTGGAATGCTCATGCGCTCCTACCCAGTGTAAGGCTTTTGGTTCAAGATAGGAGGTCTGGGCGTAGGTTCCCAACATTGCCTCCTGCCCTTCGCGCTTGGTATTGTATGAAGCGGCCTTAACCCTAGCGCTATCAAGGTCTTCTTTGGAGGAACGTCACCACAATGACTTCATACGACAGTGTCCAGACCCGGAAAGCACAGACCCGGCTCTCCTCGTTGCTGCGGCACGTTTCTGCATACTTTACTGTCTTCTTGACGGCGGTTTGTCTACTTGCCGTTGGTTCTTTACCGCTGGCTGCGCAGCAGCATGGCGGCGGTGAAGCGAATCTGGTTCTTCCCGACCTGTCCACTGCCACGTTTCTGGGCATCGACGGCCGGAGTTTCCTCATGATCGGACTCCTCGTCAGCGTCCTTGGCCTTGCCTTCGGATTGGCGATCTACAAGCAGTTGCAGAGCATGCCGGTCCACGCGTCGATGCTCGAAATTTCAGAGCTGATTTACGAGACCTGTAAAACGTACCTCACGACGCAAGGCAAGTTTCTATTGGTTTTGGAAATCTTTATCGGCGTCATCATGGTGTTCTACTTTGGAGTGCTGCAACACATGGAAGCGTTCAAGGTAGCCATCATTCTGGTATTCAGCCTGATCGGAATTGGCGGTAGTTACCTGGTGGCTTGGTTCGGCATCCGCGTCAATACGTTCGCCAATTCGCGGACGGCTTTCGCGAGTCTTCGCGGCATGCCCTTTCCCTGCTATGCGATTCCGTTGAAGGCGGGAATGAGCATCGGGATGCTGCTGATCTCGGTGGAACTTTTGTTGATGTTGATCATCTTGCTTTTCATTCCCGGCGACTACGCCGGGCCATGCTTCATCGGCTTCGCGATCGGCGAATCGCTTGGAGCGGCCGCGTTGCGTGTGGCGGGCGGCATCTTTACGAAGATCGCCGACATCGGCGCCGATCTGATGAAGATCGTCTTCAGGATCAAGGAAGACGATGCCCGCAACCCTGGCGTGATTGCCGATTGCACGGGTGACAACGCCGGCGACTCGGTTGGACCCAGCGCCGACGGCTTTGAAACCTACGGTGTTACGGGCGTTGCCTTGATCAGTTTCATTCTTCTTGCGGTCAAGGATCCGCTCGTGCAGGTGCAACTTCTGGTGTGGATCTTCACCATGCGCGTGATGATGGTGGTGGCTTCGGCCGGCTCATACTTCATTAATGAAACGATTGCCAAAGGCAAATACGGCAAGGCCGCGAAGATGAACTACGAAGCGCCGCTCACTTCGCTGGTATGGCTGACCTCGATCGTCTCCGTCGTGCTCACCTACATCGTCTCGAATATGCTGATTCCCACGCTTGGCGGTGACGACACGCTGTGGTGGAAACTCTCCACGGTAATCACTTGCGGCACACTCGCCGGGGCCATCATTCCCGAACTGGTGAAGATTTTCACCTCCGTGGAATCGAGCCACGTGCGCGAAGTTGTCACCAGTGCACGGGAAGGTGGCGCGTCGCTCAACATTCTCTCCGGTCTTGTCGCCGGGAACTTCAGCTCCTACTGGCTGGGGATGGGTATCCTTCTGCTCATGAGCATCGCCTACTACGTCAGCACCATGGGCCTCGCTTCGCTGATGATGGCTCCTGCCGTGTTCGCCTTCGGCTTGGTGGCTTTCGGGTTCCTCGGTATGGGCCCGGTGACCATTGCCGTGGATTCCTATGGGCCGGTCACGGACAACGCGCAGTCGGTCTACGAACTGAGCGTGATCGAGACACTGCCGAAGATCGAGCAGGATATCGAGAAGAACTTCGGATTCAAGCCGCAATTTGAGCGCGCCAAGGAGCATCTCGAAGAGAACGACGGCGCGGGCAATACGTTCAAGGCGACGGCGAAGCCCGTGCTGATCGGGACGGCAGTGGTGGGCGCCACCACCATGATCTTCTCCATTATTGTGATGTTGACGCAGGGCCTGAAACCGGAATTGCTGGCGAATCTCTCGATTCTCCATCCGCCGTTCCTGCTTGGGTTGATTGCGGGCGGAGCCGTGATCTACTGGTTTACCGGCGCTTCGACGCAGGCCGTGACCACCGGCGCTTACCGCGCAGTGGAGTTCATCAAGGCCAATATCAAATTGGAAGGCACCACCAAAGCATCGGTGACGGACTCGAAGAAAGTAGTGGAGATCTGTACGCAATATGCCCAGAAAGGCATGTTCAACATTTTTCTTACCGTTTTCTTCTCGACTCTCGCGTTCGCATTCGTGGAGCCGTACTTCTTCATCGGCTACCTGGTTTCCATCGCCTTATTCGGCTTGTACCAGGCGATCTTCATGGCAAACGCCGGTGGAGCTTGGGATAACGCGAAGAAGATCGTGGAAACCGAACTCAAAGCCAAAGGCACGGATCTGCATGCGGCCACGGTGGTCGGCGACACGGTTGGCGACCCGTTCAAGGACACCTCCTCGGTGGCCATGAACCCCATCATCAAGTTCACCACGCTGTTCGGGCTTCTGGCCGTGGAACTGGCTGTTTCGCTGACGGCGGAGCAGGGGCCAGGATTGAGCCATGCTCTGGCGGTCACCTTCCTCGCCGTGAGTATGTTCTTCGTGTACCGCAGTTTCTACGGGATGCGAATCGAGAAGTAAAGTTCCCGCTCAGGGCCATTGGGATACAATGGCCCTGATGCATCGCCGTGATCTATTGCTCCTGCTGGGCGCAGCCGCGCCCGGGTTCTCCGCTCCCGAGCCGCCGAAGATTCCACTCGGTGTCACCACTGACGAAATCGACGACGATGTCGTCATTGCCTCACGGTTTCTCAAGGAATTCGGACTTCGATTCGCTGAAGTGCGAACGATTTGGGGAAAGTACAACACCGTGCAGCCGCTCGATAAGATCCGCGAATGCAAGTCGATCTTCGACGAGCACGGCATCCGCACGTCGGTGCTGGGAACGGCGTTCTTCAAGATTCCTTTGCCGCCCGACACTCCGCAGGGCCGCGCTGTATTGGACAATCAGTGGTCATTGCTCGATGGAGCAATGGAGCGTGCCAAGATCCTCGGTACGGACAAGATCCGCACTTTCGCGTTCACGTACGAAAAAGGGTATACGCCTTCCGACAAGGATTATCAGCGGATCTACGAATTGGAACGCGAATCCGCGCGCAGAGCCAAGGCGCGAGGGTTCCGCCTCGCCATTGAGAATGTCGGCGGCAGTTACGTATCCACCGGCGCCGAGGCCGCCCGCTTGCTGCGGCATGTGAAGGAAGACAACATCGGCTTGACGTGGGATCCCAACAACGCCGGCGCCTCCGGGGAAACCAGCTTTCCCGATGGCTACGCAAAGCTCGATCCGGCGCGAATCATGCATGTGCACCTGCGCGATTTTCGCTACCGGGACGGCAAAGGCGAATGGACCGCGGTCGGCGAGGGGCAAATGGACAATCTGGGCCAGATCCGTGCTTTGTTGCGCGACGGCTACAAGGGATCGTACACGCTCGAGACGCACTACAAGAGTCCACTGGGCAAGGCGCATGCCAGCCGCACCAGCTTGACGGCTCTGCTGAAAGTGATCGCCTCCGTCTGATGCTTACGCATTCGCGCCCAAGAAGGAAACCAGGCGGTTGCTGACCGCCTCGGGTTGCTCCTGTTGCACCCAATGTCCGGCTCCTGCAATCAGGTGGACTCCCTGAAGTTTCGTGCAAGCTTGGTTCTGCATCGCATCGAGCGCGCCAGGACGCTGGTGTGTTCCCCAATCGCTCGCGCCGGCGAGGAAAAGGGATGGAATGTCGATGGTGCGTCGCGAAAAGGCGAGAAGTTCGGTGTTCAACTCGGGGATCCAGCGGACACGGTAGCGGTTTAACCCGCCTTGAAAGCCAGTACGTCCGTACTCCTGGCTGTAGACGCGCAGTTCTTCTTCGGGGAGCCATTTGCAACCGGCGATTTCCGTTGCAGACGGCATCTCCGGAGCTACGGTCTCGGCCATTCCCTTCTCCAACGGCATGACGTAATAGTGCGGAAGCCGCGCAAGCTCGGTGGCGGTCCATGAGGCGAGTGGAAAGGGCTTGTTCTGTTTCCAGTCCGCGCTCTTCATGTGGTAGTAGGCGCGCAAGAACGCATGCAGTCCCTGAGCAGCATGGTGCATGTTTGCGTTCGCCTCGCGCGTGGCGAAGTACTTCTGGTAGTGTTTGCGCGGCGGCCGCAGTCTTGCCAGTTCCTCATAGACTGTTTCCCCGGCGGAAGACGGCGGAGCGGATGGAGGACCGCCGAACGGCGCGCTCATCAACACAACAGACGTGAAGATCTCGGGATGCATCAGAGCGCACCAAGCGGCCAGCGGTGAACCGAAGTCGTGGCCAACTACCGCCGCTTTCCGATACCCCAGTGCGCTGACCAGCGAGACGACGTCCTGCACCTCATTGGCCGTGCGAAAGGGGCGTAGATCGTCATCGAACGTTACTTCCGTGCCCGAGGACCGGCCGTAGCCACGCAGATCGGGAGCGATAGCGTGAAAGCCGGCCTTCGCAAGCGCAGGCAACACCTTGCGCCAACTGTAGGCGAGTTCGGGAAAGCCATGCAGCAGCAAGACCGCCGGCCGTCCCTTGGTTTCGTAACCCGCTTCGAGCACGTGTAGCGTGATTCCATTGACACCGCGAATGAGTCGTGTGCGGATGCCCCGCGCAGTGAGCGCCGGCACCGCCAATGCCTGAAGAAACTGGCGGCGGGATGGTTTTCCATTCAGCATGCCGAAACATGCGAGCGCAGAAATCGGGCGCCGCGGGGAATCGCTGCCATCTCGTCCTCTTTGCCCTCGTAGACCAGGCTCACGAAACCGTTGTAGTGCACTCCGCGCAGGATATTGAAGACGCGGTTGTAGTCGATGAACTGTTCCTTGCCGTTCTGGTCCAACTGGTACAGTTTGGCGCGCACGAATTGTGTGATGGGAGCCACTTGTTCAATGCTGTGGTAATAGTCGTCGTAGGTGTGGCCTTCCCGCTTCGGGCCGTTCGGGCCATTGCGGCCGGTGAAGTGCCCGGTGTCGAGCAACAGGCTGAAATTGGGATGATTCACTGTTTTGTAGTAGCGGAGCATGTCATCGCCCGTGGATGTGAGTCCGCTGTGGTTTTGCAGCGCCACCAGCATGCCAAGGTCGGCTCCAACTTCTGCCACTTGGCGTAGCGCATCGGCGCTGTATTGGAATGCTTCCTCTACCCGGTCTGGCGCCGGCGCGGAGCCCACAAAGACGCGGCAGATGGGGGCTCCCAGAAAAATCCCCACTTCCATCGCATGCCGGGCCTTGGCAACTTCGGCGGGAATAGCGTCTTTGTTGCGTCCAAATTCGGTGGTAACGCAGATCGACGAGATGCTGAGCCCGTTGTCGATCGCCTGCCGGCGTACGCGCTTCAGCAGGTCACGGCTGGTATCGCCCAGATCGCGCATGTGCGGATCGATGCCATCGAAGTTGAGAGCGCGGCACTGGCGGATGAACGAAAAGATATCCATCTTGCCGGCCTTGAATTGGTTCTGAAAGCTCAGGGAGAGACAACTGAGTCGCATCATACGACAGACATTGTATGCGAAGGCAGCGCTTGGCGCAGAGCATTGCACCCGCTAGACTAGGGCAGGCCTGCGAATAAACCGCGGGCGGCTGCGGCGAGCGTCGTGACGAAGATAAATGCCAGCGTCCCGTAGTGAATCCAGTGGCGTGTAAAGACCAGAACGTCGTGCGCCCAATGGCGCCCGGTTTCGGCTTCGAGCATCTCTTCCAATAGGCCGCGGACTTTGATTCGTACCGTCATGGTTGCTGTCTTTATCTTCCTCGCGGAAGGGCCGAAATGACCATGGACCATGGCCCGGTTGGATGAAGGAATGGTACCAGGACACCGCGGGTTTGGTTCCAGAACTGTGGTTGTATGAAAGGGAGATGGCGGAAGCTAGTGGGAGTCGAACCCACCTGCGACACGAAGTACCGCACACTGGTTTTGAAGACCAAGCCCAGCACCGGCCAAGACTAGCTTCCATTTGGATTGTATCAAGTGCGGAGTATGCGCTACCCTTTGAGACGCCGATGGCACAATCGAATCTGGAAGTAGAGATCAAGCTCGCCGTGCATGATCTGGCCGTCATGCTGGAGCGAATCGCAAAGCTGGGGTGGCGGGCGCTGGGTGAGCGCACACTAGAGATCAACGTCCTGTTCGACCGGGAGGATGGCTCCTTGCGTGGCCAAGGCGTTGTTCTGCGGCTACGGCAGTACGGTGACCGACGCGTTCTCACCTACAAAGGGCCCGGCCAGAACGGCAAGCACAAGGTTCGTGAGGAGGTGGAAACCAGTGTCGGCGATTTAGAGGCCATGCGCTCGATTCTCGTCCGGTTGGGGTTCTGTCCCGCGTTCCGCTATGAAAAATACCGCACCGAATATACCGATGGCCTTGGTCACCTGACTGTGGACGAAACCCCCATTGGGAACTACCTCGAACTGGAGGGTCCACCCGACTGGATCGACCGTTGGGCCTCGCGTCTTGGCTACACCGAGGAGGCGTACATCACTTGGAGCTACGGGCGGATCTACGCAGACTATTGCCAAAGGAAGAACCAGCCGATGGGAAACATGGTATTCAGCGACACGGCATAAAGGAAAGGCCCATTCTGCATCGGGTGAAACTCTTAGTCACCTTAGCCAAAAAACTCTTAGCTGCCGGTTTTTGATTGTAATGGCAATTCCTGTTAGGTTAGGCTTCGAGTAGGAAGTAACAAAAGCCAACCATGTTTGTAAGCATAGTCATTATCGCCTTGTCGATGGTGCTCTTCCTGTACTGGTTCCGCTACACCTGTCTGCTGATCCTAAGCACGAAGACCGCGAAGGATTACACGACACAAGTGGCTACGGCGAATCAATTGGAGTTCCCAATGATCGTGTCGCAGTTGAAGGCAGCGGCGGTGCAGGGCGGGGTATCAGCGGAGATAGGCGAATTACAGCAATCTCTGGAGCGCGATTACCGGTTGTTAACCGGTCTGTTGCGGCATGCGGCACAATTCCAGGTCGGTGGTTTGACCATGGAGCAGCGCATGCTTATGATCGACTATCAGGTCATGAAGCTGGTGTTCGGCGTAGCGCACCGATTGGTTCAACCGGAGCATGCGCGGAAAGCCCTGGCCGAAATGGCCGATATCGTGGCCCACTTTGCCAACGCCATGGGAGAGCGGTCCGCGGTAGCGGCAAAAGCGTAGTTTGCTGAGCCGCCGCAGCCGCAATCGCATAGAATAGGATTGTGTCAGCGTCTGTCGATCATCAAGTAGAGCAGGCAACTGCTCAATTAGACAAAGTTCGCAAAGAGATTGGCAAGGTTATCGTAGGACAGCAGGATGCCGTCGACGGCGTGCTCATCTGCATGCTTGCCGGCGGCCATGTCCTTTTGGAGGGTGTGCCGGGCCTCGGAAAGACGACTTTGCTCCGCACTCTCTCCCGCGTTCTGCACCTTCGTTATTCCCGCATTCAGTTCACTCCGGACCTCATGCCCGCCGATATCGTCGGCAGCATGATCATGGAAACCGACGAGCGTGGCGCCAAGACCCTCCGCTTCCAGCAGGGGCCCATCTTCGCAAATCTGGTATTGGCCGACGAAATCAATCGCGCCACACCCAAAACCCAGTCTGCTTTGCTGGAGGCGATGCAGGAACGCACTGTCACCAGCGGCACCACCACCCATGAACTCGAAGCGCCCTTCCTCGTCATGGCCACGCAGAACCCCATCGAGATGGAAGGCACCTATCCCCTCCCGGAAGCGCAGTTGGACCGCTTCCTGATGAAGATCGTGGTGAGCTATCCGAATCGTGACGAATTGACGCTGATTCTCGACCGCACCATCGCACGTGAGGAGATCGAGGTCTCGCAGGTCGTGGACCGGCAGCAGATTCTGGCCCTGCGTTCCGTATGCCGCAGCGTGTTGATTGCCCCCCACGTCCAGAATTTCGCGGTGGACCTTGTCATGGCAACGCAACCGGGGCAGCCGCAAGGCCATGAGATGGCGAATAAGTACATCCGCTACGGAAGTTCGCCGCGCGGCGCGCAAGCGCTGCTCGAATGCGGCCGCGTTCTGGCGCTGATGAACGGACGTTATCATCTCAGTGTGGACGACGTGCGTCAGGTGGCGACCTCGGTGCTACGGCACCGCATCATCCTGAATTTCGACGCTCACGCCGATGGACAAACGCCCGATACGGTATTGTCGAAAATCATCTCCAGCGTCGCCGCGCAGAAAGCACGGTAACGCCTGTTCGCGTTGCTGCTCTCCGCTCCGTACCGTACAATAAACCGAGGATCGGAAGGAGGGCTATGAGCTGGGTCATGATCCGGGGGACATCCTCGTGGCGCCTGCGCCGTTGGAGCGGTTGCCGGGATTGCACACCCGCCAAAGGCCTCAACGATTCGATCCGGACGCGCCTCTGGATCGACCGCCAGAATGATCCGCTCGTCATGTACGGCCTGCGCCGGTCGACGTTCACCCCACCAGGAGTGCATTCCCACCTGATGACGGACGATGAGGTGGCGCGTGCCGTCTCCCACCAAATCGGCTCCGGGCTTCTACAGGTGTGCGAAAAGGAAATTCCGCTACTGAACCGCCCCACCGATGGACACTCCGTTTCGGAGATGCCATTGGAAGAGACTACTGCGCCGTCCCGATCCGCAGCGCGGACTCCGGCTCCCACTCCCGTAGCAAAGCAGCCCGAGCCTGCTTCCTTCGGCAAAGAGGCGGATCTGGTCGCCTTGGCTGCGGTCCTGACCGCCGCGGCGGAATCCGGAACCCCGTTCTGCGAAGAATGTGCCAAGGCCGCGGCGGGAGAGAAATAATGGCCGCGCCGTTGGAGCACCTGCTTCCCGTACTGTGGCCCGACACGTTGAGTTCCCGCGTCAATAACTGGGTGATCCTGGATGGTGCGCGGAACGAGCGCATCTACGGCGCCGTCTATCGCACTTACCACGACAAATGCTGCCTGTATGCGGGTGACCTCCCATGGCAATTGCAGATGGCTGCTCCCTACTTGGTGCAACTCGACAGAGAGGATGAAAGTTCGATGTCACTGGTCCGCCAGGCGTGGGGCGACAGTTGGGGGATTTTTTTTCGCTCCAGCGCATCTCTGGCCACGCTGCGGCGTCATTTCCGGGGCTTTCTGCGTGTGCGCGATCACGCCGGACGCATCATGGTTTTCCGGTATTACGATCCACGTGTGCTGCGCGTATATCTCCCCACTTGCCTTCCAGAAGAATTGGAAACCGTGTTTGGTCCCGTGGATAGTTTCATCGTCGAGTCGGAGGATCCCAATATTGCGATGGAATTCTCGCTGCACAACCGGCGGCTGAAGGAACGGCGTATCCCATTAGGCCAGTTGGCCGCCCGTCCGTAGAAGTTGGGAATACCTCGCCATCTGCGGCAAAATCGATCTAAGTGGCCTCTAACCCGCAGCAGCGCCTGACTCATCTAGCCATGGCGGCAGCAAGCTTCATGCTTGCGCACCAGGTTGCCGCCAAAGCGGCGCGCGACGGGCTCTTCCTATCTCGTTTCCCCGCTACGGACCTCCCGAAGATCGTTGGGCTGGCCGCCATCGTCGCCGTATTGTTCTCCCTCGCCTTCTCCCGCGCGTTGTCCCGGTTGAGCCCCGGCCGCTTGGTTCCCATGGCCTATCTCGCCAGTTCCGCCGGCCATCTCGCGGAGTACTTCCTCATCGGTGTGCAGCGCGATGCGACGGTCTACATGGTCTACCTCCATATCGTGGGCTTCGGCGCCATCCTTCTTTCAGGGTTCTGGTCGCTGGCCAGCGAGTTGTTTGATCCGCGCGAAGCGAAGGTGCGATTCGGCAGAATTGCCGGCATGGGAACCGCCGGAGGCATCGTCGGTGGCTTGCTCGCGGAACGCACTGTGGCGCTGTTGTCAGTGGATGCACTGCTGCTGGTGCTGGGCGCGTTGCATCTGGGCTGCGGATTGATGCTGGCTGGAATGTGCCAGTTGCCTCACTCCGCGCCTCACAAAAGCAGCGGCGAAGAAGAGGGTTGGGCCGCCGCCCGCCGGGCGTTTGCCGGGGCCCCGTTTTTGGCGAGCCTGGCCGTGCTCGTAGTCTTGGGGACAACCTCGGCTGCCATGCTCGACTACCTTTTCAAGAGTGGCGCCGCAAGTTCCTTTGGACGCGGTCCGGCGCTGACCCGGTACTTTGCGATTTACTACACCGGCGGGCAGGTTCTGACTTTCCTGGTTCAGTCTTTGCTCACTCCGATCGCGCTGTCGAAACTCGGATTGGGAAGATCGGTGATGTCGCTCGCGTTGGCCGTGGCTGCCGGATCCTCCACGGCTCTCTTGCTGCCACTATTCCCCATGGTGGCTAGTGTGCGAGCGATTGAGCTGATCCTGCGCGGGTCTCTATTCCGTTCCGGCTATGAGCTGTTTTTCACGCCGATTCCCGCCCGGGACAAGCGTGCCGTAAAGACGGTGATCGATGTGGGGTGCGACCGTCTCGGCGACGCCGTGGGCGCCGCGGCCATTCAGTTGATCCTGCTTTATCCCATCCACGCCCGCACGGAAATCCTCGGCATCACCATTGTTCTGGCTGCGCTCAGCGTATGGATCACGACACGGATGGATAAGGCTTATCTTAGCGTGCTGGAAAAGGGACTACTCACGCGGGCCGTGGAACTCGACATCGCCGACGTGCACGATTCCACAACCATGTCCGCTGTGCTGCGAACGGTCAGCGCACAGGCGAGCGTGAAGGAGCGGCCCAGGACTGCGACACCGCCGCGGCCTATTACGCTGAGCGTCGCCACCGATCCGGTAGTGGATGCCCTTGCCGACCTTCGCTCCGGGAATCTCGACCGCGTGCGTCCAGCGCTCGAAAAATTGAAGCGTTGGGAGCCGTTGCTGGCGCCGCAGGTCATTCGATTGCTCGCCTGGGATGAAGTGAGTGAAGCCGCTCGCGATGTACTGACCCAAGCTGGCCCGGGGGTAACGGGCTTGCTTACCGATGTGCTGCTGGATGAGAAACAGGACTTCGCCGTGCGCCGCCGCATTCCACGCATCCTGGCGCGCACAGGTTCGCAGCGCGCTGTCGACGGCCTGATGGAGGCGCTCGGCGACGCGCATTTCGAATTGCGCTTCCAGGCCAGCCGAGCACTCGACTACCTCAAGCAGACGAAGCCGGAACTCTACTTCGACAAGGAAGCCATCTACGAAGCGGTGAAACGGGAACTCAGTGTTGCCACGCCGATCTGGCAGGGACGCCGGCTGCTCGATACTCGCGATGCTTCGGATAGCGGATTTTCCTTCCTCGACGATGTGCTGAAAGACCGCGCCAATCAGAGTCTGGAGAACGTCTTCAGCCTGCTTGCTGTCGTACTGCCCCGTGAGCCTCTCAAGGTGGCATTCCGCGCGTTGCACAGCGAGGATCGCCTATTGCGGGGGCTTGGACTTGAGTACCTGGAAGGTGTGCTGCCTGCTTCCATCAACTCGATGCTGACGGAAGTGTTGGAATCGGCCCCCCCTGCCCATCCTGGCAAAGATCCGGGGGAAGTGTTGGCGCGGCTGATGCAATCGAATCAAAGCCTGCTGTTGGAGTTGAAGAAGCAACGGCCGATCGAATCCGGCGACTAAAACGTTTGGCAACTGCGTGGGATATACTTGTCTCCCTCATGCAAGCCGAGAAAGCCCCGTCGCGCGAGACACGCATCGCCGGCCCGCCGTATCCCAAACCGGCCTATGCCTGGTATGTTCTCGCCCTGTTGACTGTGGTCTATGTGTTCTCGTTCATCGACCGGCAGATTCTGAATCTGCTGGTGGGTCCCGTTCGGCGCGATCTGGGGCTGACCGATACGCAAATGAGCCTGCTGATGGGCTTCTCGTTCGCGCTCTTCTATACTGGCTTCGGCATCCCCCTCGGCCGTCTGGCTGACTCCCGCAGCCGCCGCACGATCATCGCCATCGGCTTTGCCACCTGGAGCCTTTTCTCAGCCGGATGCGGACTTGCGCGGACGTTCGTGCAGATGCTGTTGATGCGGGTCGGCGTTGGTGTCGGCGAAGCGACCTTGTCGCCGGCGGCCTATTCGCTGCTGACCGACTACTTTCCCCCGCATCGCCGTGCCACCGCGCTCAGCGTGTATGGCATGGGGATATACATCGGTTCCGGGATGGCGTTCTTGCTCGGTGGATTGGTCACCGGATGGAGTTCCAGCCAGGAGACCTGGCTTCTTCCGCTGATTGGTGAGATGCGGTCCTGGCAAGTGGTGTTCCTGGCCGTTGGATTGCCCGGCGTTGTGCTCGCTCTGCTGATGTATACGGTGGCGGAGCCTGCACGCCGCGGCACTGCCTCGAACGCCGCCTCCATTCCCATCGGCGAAGTGTTTCGCTACATGCGCGCAAACTGGAAAACCTACTTCTGCCACAATGTCGGCATCGCGCTACTTTCTTTTTCTTCCTACGGTAGTGCTGCCTGGATTCCTTCCTTCTTCGTACGCACACATGGATGGACGGCAGCGGAAACGGGGAAAATCTATGGCGCTCTGGTGGCAATCTGCGGAGCGCTGGGCATCGTATGGGGAGGATGGCTGGCCGATCGCTGGTCCGCCCGCGGAAAACGGGATGCGGCAATGCGTGTGGCCTTGATGGTGGCCATCGCCTGGATCCCTTCTGGAGTGGCCTATTTGCTGGTACCGGATCCGTGGGTATCAATGTCTCTCCTGGCCCCCACCGTGTTTCTTGTCGCCGCTCCCTTCGGAATCGCGCCCGCGGCGATTATGCAGGTCACGCCAGCCCGCATGCGCGGCCAGGCGAGTTCCATCTACCTCTTCGTCATCAACCTCATCGGATTAGGCGTTGGACCCACCGCCGTGGCCATGGTGACGGATTATGTGTTTGCCGACGACAACCGCGTCGGTGCATCCATCCTCATCGTGTCGCTATCGGCGCATTTGGTTTCATCCGTGCTGCTCTGGGTAGGGCTGAAGCCATATGTCCGCAGCCAGGA
>CAYOBO010000009.1:66949-86738 GCA_964402295.1 uncultured Candidatus Solibacter sp.
AGCTTCCGTATTACTCCCACTAGCACAACTCCGCTCACCGCCAACACCGCGAGCAGGCCGAGCCCATACCCGATCTGACCGTACAAGAAATTCCCTACGGTAAACAAACCCGACCAGATGACGATGCTCCCGGATACCCATCCAATCATCGCCAGCGGAATATTGTCCTCTCGTGCAAAGGTTGCTGCTTCGGCATCGCTGATACCGGCCTCGCGCTGAATCCTTCGCCAACCCGGCCCGAATGGGCGCACCTTTTTGTAGAACTCGATCAATGCCGTGCGCTCCGTCTGCGGCCCGAGATACGCCATTGCTATCCAACAAACCGTGGTGAACAGTACGGTCGCCAGTAGTTCGCGGTGCGTCCCCCAATTGATGCCGGTCTTGTGCAAAAAGACGAACCCCACCGAAATTAGAAACGAACTTGCCATGGCCGTGATTTCACACCACGCCGTCACCCGCCACCAGAACCAGCGCAGCAGATACAACAAACCCGTCCCCGCGCCCACCTGCAACATGATGTTGAAATTGTCCTGCGCCGACTCCAGCACAAATACCAGTGACGAAGAAAGCACAAACAGCACCACCGTTGCCAATCGCCCGGCACGCACGTAATGATGCTCATCGGCATCCCGGCGCACGAAGCGCCGGTAGAAATCGTGCACCATGTACGAGGCGCCCCAATTCAGATGCGTCAGGATGGTCGAGGAGTTCGCTGCGATCAGCCCTCCCACCATCAGTCCCATCCATCCCACGGGGAGGAACTTCAGCATCGCGGGATAGGCAATATCATGACCGATCAATGACGGGTCGACATGCGGCACTGCCGTCTGAATGTCCTTCAATTCCGGATACACCAGAAGCGAGGCCAGCGCCGTCAAAATCCAGGGCCACGGGCGCAGCACGTAATGCGCCAGGTTGAAGAACAGCGTTCCTCCTAACGAGTCGCGCTCCGATTTCGATGCCAGCATGCGTTGCGCGATATAGCTGCCGCCGCCCGGTTCCGCGCCGGGATACCAGACGCTCCACCACTGCACGGCGATCGGCATGATGAAGACGGCCACCGCCAGATCCCAATTGTTCGTGAAATCGGGCAGCATGTTGAGGTAACTGAATCCCCCTGGGCCGGATTGTTGCGACAGTTTTGCCACCAGCCCATCGAGGCCGCCCACCTGCGGCAATGCGAGCGCGAAGTACGCCGCGGCGAATACGGCGGCCATCTTGATGATGAACTGAATCATGTCAATCACCAGGACGCCCCACAATCCCGTGTGTGCGGCGAAGGCGACGTTCAAGATCCCCACCGCCAGCAGCGTCTGCATGCGCGTCATCCCGAACAGCACGTTGGCGATCTTGCACGCCGCCAGATTCACCGAAGCCATGATAATGCAATTGAAAAACAACCCCAGATACAGTGCACGGAATCCGCGGACTGCTGTCGCTGCTTTCCCCGAATACCGCAATTCGTAAAACTCCAGATCCGTGAGCACGCCACTGCGCCGCCATAGCTTGGCGTAGAAGAATACAGTGGCCACACCTGTCAACGTGAACGCCCACCATTGCCAGTTGCCGGCCACTCCCTGTGTGCGGACAAAGTTCGTTACCAGATTTGGCGTATCGCTCGAGAACGTCGTCGCCACCATCGAAATGCCCGCCAGCCACCACGGCACCGAACGCCCCGAAGCAAAAAACTCCGTCGTGTTCTTGCCGGAGCGTTTGCGAAACGCCAGCGCAGGCAGAAAGCAGATCAGAACCGAGGCGAGGACGATAATCCAGTCGATGGTTTGCAGGGTCATGAGGGAATCCGGTTAACGAATGGTGAGCACGCGAACTTGAGATGCCTGTCCCGCGGAGCGGTAGACGCGCTGTGTGGCCTTGATGAAATCCTCGCGCTTAGCGTTGTAAATGTTATCCACGTATTTCTGAGGATTTCGGTCAACCAGCGGGAACCAACTGCTCTGTACTTGAATCATGATGCGGTGTCCGCGGCGAAAATTGTGCAACACGTCCGGCAGTTCGTACTCCACCTTTTCCACCTTGTTGGGCGTGAACGGTTCGGGTTTGGAGAAACTGTTGCGGAACCGGCCGCGGAACAACTCGCCGCGCACTAACTGCTGAAAGCCGCCCATCACCACCTTCTCCGGATTCGGATCGGGGTCGGGATAATCGTCCGGATAGACGTCGATCAGTTTCACCACCCAATCCGAATCGGTGCCGGATGTGGACACGTAGAGCGAAGCCCGCAGCGGCCCGGCGACGATCACATCCTCCTCCAGAACCTCGCTTCGATAGACGAGCACATCCGGACGCATGGCGGCAAACCGCTGATCGTCCACCATATGCTCCCGCGTCATCGCCTTTACGATTCCCGGGGTGAAGGGAACGGGGCGATTCGGATCGCTGACATACTCATCGAAACCCTCGCCGCGCGGCGGCTCGAACGAGAGTTTCCCGTCCATATGGAAATACAGTGTCTTCGGCGTCCCCTCCTTCGGAGGCCAGGCATCGAACTTGCGCCACTGATTCGCCCCCGTTTCGAACAGGAAAGCCTCGGGAAGCTTCATCTCCGCCTGATCTTTCAAATGATGCATGAAGAAGGGAAACTCGATTTCATCCTTGTAAAACTGGCTCGTCTTGGCGTTGAAGTTCACGTGTCCCAATTTCTCGCCGGTGTCTTTGCCTCCCCACTGGCCGTGGAACCACGGCCCCATGACCAGTATGTTCTGCGGCGTCTTCGCATTCTTCTCGATGGCTTCATACAGTCGCAGCGCGCCAAATAGATCTTCCGCATCGAACCACCCGCCCACCGTCATTACCGCCGGCTTTGTGTTCTTCGCCCCATAGCGCAGGTCGCGCACCTTCCAGTACTCATCCAGATTCGGATGCTCAATGAACTCCTTCCAATAGGCGATCTGGTTCTTGAAATACTTCTCGTTCAAATTCACCAGCGGCCCAACGTTCAGATAGAACTCGTAGCCGTTGGGAAACTCCGGAGCGATACTGTCGGCCGACTTCGTCGTCGGCTCCGGGCGCGCCACACCGAACGAGGTGAAGAACCGGAAGAAGTGCGGAAGATAGAATGCCCCGTTGTGATGGAAGTCATCGCCGATGAACCAATCGGTCACCGGAGCCTGTGGCGAAGAAGCCTTCAACGCCGGATGTGCATTGATAGCTCCCATGGCCGCATAAAAACCAGGATAGGAAATCCCGTAAATGCCTGCCCGGCCGTTGTGGTTGGGGACATTCTTCAGAAGCCATTCCACCGTGTCGTATGTGTCGGACGACTCGTCGATATCCTGTGGTCCCTTCTTGTTCGGGTTGTACGGACGCACATTTACGAACTCGCCCTCCGACATGTACCGTCCCCGCACGTCCTGAAAAACGAAGATGAATCCTTCCTTCACGAACTTCTCCGATTTCGGGAAGTTCTCCGGATACTGGTCCGCGCCATACGGCTTTACCGAATACGGCGTTCGCGTCATCAGAAACGGATACTGCCGCGAAGTGTCTTTCGGCGTATACACACTGGTGAACAGGCGTTTCCCATCGCGCATGGGAATCCGGTATTCGTACTTCGTGTAGTTCGCCTTGATGTATTCCTTCTGCGGGAAGGCGATGGCCGCAAAGACAATGAGTAGGGCGAGAGTACGCATACGGTTCTGGGTTTCAAGTTTCGCATAGTGGGGGCGCCTGTTGTTGCTATCATGATCGGATCATGCGCAGGCTCTTTCGCTTCATCGCTTCTCTGTGCTGCGTGGCCGCCCTTGCCGCCGTCCCCGAGCCCAAGCAACATTTTGGATTTTCCCCAGGCGACGACAACAAGCTCGTCAACTACAGCGAACTCATCGCCTACTTCCAGAAACTGGAAAGTACATCGAATCGCATCAAACTGGTGAATTTCGGAAAGACCGAGATGGGTAAGCCCATGTACATGGCTTTGATCTCGGATGCGGCTAACCTAGCCAAGCTCGACCACTATCGCGCCATCAGCCGCAAACTCGCTTTGGGCAATGGTGGCAAGGAGGAGGCCCTTCGCCTGTCGCTCGAAGGCAAGGCTGTCGTTTGGATCGATTCCGGCCTCCACGCCTCCGAAGTCGCCCCATCGCAGCATGCGCCGCATCTCGCCCACAAGATGCTCACCGACGAAAGCGAGGAGGTGCGGCGCATCCGCCGGAACGTGATCCTCATCCAGATTCCGTGCATCAACCCCGACGGCCTCGATTGGATTGCCGATTGGCATCGCAAGAACGCCGGCACTCCGTACGAAGGCGCTTCCTTGCCCCGCCTCTATCAGAAGTACGCCGGGCACGACAACAACCGCGATTGGTTCATGCTGAACCTCGAAGAGACTCGCCACGTGACGCGCCAGTTATTCCAGGAATGGTTCCCCCAGATCGTCTACAACCAGCATCAGGCGCCTCCTTTCCCGGCGCGCATCTTCGTCCCACCCTACGCCGAGCCGCTGAATCCGCACATTCCCGCCCCCGTCATGGAAGGCATCAACCTCATTGGTGCGGCGATGAAGGAACGCTTCGCCCGCGAGGATAAGCCCGGGATTCTCTCCTATTGGGGCTTCGATGCCTGGTGGAACGGCGGTCTCCGCTCGGTGCCCGCTTTCCACAACATGCACGGTATCCTTACCGAAACCGCCGGAACCGGACCCGCTCCGCGCACCTACAATACGCGCGATCTCCCGGAACGATTCGGCAACGGGATGCCCGCCCGCGAACCCTCCGTTTTTTATCAACGCCCTTGGATGGGCGGGCGCTGGGGCATGCGTGAAGCCATCGACTACATGCTCACCGCGGACTTCGCTATTCTCGATTTCGCCGCCTCGCGCCCCAATCATTTTCTGTTCAAAGCTTGGGAACTCGCGCAGGCGAACATCGAACTAGGCCGCAAGGGCAAGCCCTTCGCCTATGCCGTCCCCATGGATCAGGGCGATAAGCACTCCGCCATGGAGATGGTGCGCCGTCTCAATCTGTCCGGTATAGTTGTGCAGCGCGCCAAGGCGCCGTTTCAAGCGGGCGGCAAGACATACCCGGCGGGAACGCTCGTCATGCCGGCCGGCCAGCCGTTCCGCCCCTACCTGGTCGATCTGATGGAGCCGCAGAAGTATCCCGAGATCAAAACCGGCCAAAGCGGTCCCACCAAGCGCCCCTACGATGTCGCCGGCTGGACGCTGCCCATGATGATGGGCGTACAGGTCGAGCGCATCGACGACCGCTTCGATGCCTCGCTCGACAATGATCCCGATCTACGCCTTCCGCCTCCGAGCCTCGACCGTCGCGACAATTCTTCCTTCCTCGCCACCATCGATCTGCTCAAGCAGGGAGTCAAGGTTCGATGGGCCGCCGACGGAGCCATCCTCGCCGATGGCAAATCGCCCGCCGCGGAATTCGCGAAGGGTGTCTATGAATTGCACACTCCGCGCGTCGCGCTCTATGAGCCGTATACCGCCAACATGGACACCGGCTGGACGCAATGGCTGCTCGATTATTTTCGCGTGCCCTACACCATCGTGCATAACGCCGACTTCCGCAACGGCCCTCTGCGGTCAAAGTTCGACACAATCATCCTTGCCTCGCAGAACTCGCAGTCGATTCTGCACGGCACACGCGAAGGAGAGTCCTCTTCGTCCCGTAGCGGCTCTCGCACATCTTCGCGTCAGCGTCCCGAATACACCGGTGGCATCACGCTTGCTGGACTTGCCGCCATAGAAGAATTTGTCAAGGCTGGCGGTACCCTCATCGCCTTCGATGCAGCCAGCGAACTTCCAGTCCAGTTCTTCCCACTGCCTGTGACGGCGCGCATCCGTTCCTCCACCAGTTCAGAAAGTGGCGCCGAATCCAGTAACGATGGCTTCTATTCCCCCGGTTCTCTCCTGCGCATGACCGTCGAAGGCAACAGCCCGTTGACCGCAGGCATGCCCAAGGAAGCCTACCTGTTCACCACGGGTGGCCAGGCCTGGGACATCAATCTGATGGCCGAATTCAATAAGGGGGACCGCGAGACCCGCGCCCTCGTGCGCTATGCCTCGTCCAACCTGCTCGCCAGTGGCTGGCTCAGCGGCGAGCGCACCATCACCGGCAAGGCAGCAATGATCCAAGCCCGCCACGGCCAGGGCCAAGTGGTGATGTTTGGCTTCCGCCCTCAATTCCGCGGTCAAACCTTCGGTACCTTTAAGCTTCTGCTCAACGCCATCTATCTTGGCTCGGCCAAGAAGCTGTAACGCTTACAATAACCATCAGTGGGACTCACCGCGCGTATTGGTAGCCTGTTTCGTGCCCTCCGGCGCTGGAAAAGGAGCGTCCGGCACCAGGTGACCTGGAGCGGACTCCTCTTCACGTCCATCATCGTCATGGTTGGCCTCGGCGCTTTTGCCTCCGGCAACAACCTGCTTTTCCTCCTGCTTGCGGCCTTGCTGTCCACCATGCTGATCTCCGGCTTCGTCAGCCGGCTCTCGCTCAGCGGCCTCGAAGTACGCTTGCTGCATCCCGAGCATGTCTTCGCCCGCCGCAAGCTCCCCGCGCGCATCGAACTGTGCAACACCAAGGGTTACATGCCCTCCTACTCGATTCACCTCGCCTCCAGCGATGAAGAGGAGTCCCCCTTGCGAATCTATTTCCCTGTCATCCCAGGAGGCGCTACTGTTGAGGCGCACACCACCGTCTTCTTCCGAACCCGCGGGTTGCACGGAGACAGCCAGTACCAATTTACGACGCGCTTCCCTTTCGGCTTCACCGAGCGCCGTCTGCAAGTCCGCTTGCGCCGGGAAGTCCTGGTCTATCCTTGCATCGATCCCCAGCCCGGTTTTGAAGATCTGCTCTTCTCACTCGAAGGTGACATCGACGCCCACCATCGTGGCCGCGGCAACGACTTTTACCGCATTCGGCCCTATGAGCATGGCGAATCGGCGCGCCATGTCGATTGGAAAGCTACAGCCCACACCGGCGAGTTGCAGGTACGCGAGTTCGCCCGCGAACAGGACCACATGGTGGAGATGTTCCTCGACCGCCAGATCCCCCCTGCGGAGCATGCCTGGCTGGAACACGCCATCGACTGCTGCGCGTTCCTCTGCTGGCGTATGGCGACCTCAGGCAGGCGTCTGCGCTTTGTTTCCCAAGGAGTGGACATCCGCATCCCAGAACAAGGAGATGTCTATAGCATCCTCAAGTTCCTGGCAGAGGCCGAGCCTTCACGCTCCAAAGCATCCGTATATCCCTACGAGTCCCACAGCTTCCGAATCGTCTTCAGCTTGTCTCAGGAAAGCGCGGCTCACAGCGGATGGGACGGGGCGCGGTGGCTGGGTGAAACCCTCCTTGTTTCATGAGGTGCCTGGTTTCTTACAGCACAGCGCCACAACCATACTGGCGCCCTTCAGATCTGACAATCCGCCGCTATGCGGAAAATTCAATGGGCTGGTATTCTTGCTCCGAAATGGCATAACCACGGTCCGCTTGCGTAGTGCCTTCTCCAATCGATTGCCACCCGTCCAGCAGTGTGGAGAGCAATTGAATGCACTCGGCATACGCGCCTGCATCGGAGTTCATGTTGGCCTGATGGATACGGAAGAGCAAGTAATCGTACAAGTGCAGCAGATTGCGTGCAATCTCTCCCCCTTCCTCCAGATTGAGCGACTGCGTCAGTTCCGCCACCACATTCAGCGCCCGTGTGGTTGCTTCCCCACGCTTCCGGACATCTCCGTTAGGCAATAGCTGCCGCGCTGTTTCCAACGAATCCAGCGCCGCGCGGTAGAGGATCGTGACAAGGCGTACCGGCGAAGCCGCGTACACCTGGCTTTCCAGGTAGCTTTCAAACGGATTCTGTGACATGGTCTGTTTGGCGATGTCGTTCCTTTCGGTTTCTCCGCCCCGCGGCCTCTTCCTAAATCGCCGCGGTCAGTTTGCGCGCCAGGCGCAATACACTCTCCGCTGGTATCTGCGTCACCACCTCGCCCGTCTTCCGATCCACGATCTTCAAGATCGGCCTCCGGGTCTCGCGATCCATCAGAAACTGCAACTCCTGGCTCTGGCCGAATACCTCTGCTCCGTTGAGGGCGCGCACTGCTTGAATCAGCTCGCGATTCTCCGCCAGTCGTTCGGATTGGGTTTGCTGCGTCATCGACGCAGCGAGTGCGGACGTCAAGGGGTTAATCGATCCGGTGTCCATAACAATTCTCCGAAGGAGGGTTCCTTCCCTCCAACGTCTCTTATCGGACACCGGATCGCGAATGTGAGAGGAATTTTCCTCGAGAACGTTCGGAGCGTCAGGCCAGATTCAAGGCCTTCATCACGCTTCCTCGCTCCGCCTGAATCTTCTTCTGCAACAACATGATCCCGTAGATCAACTGCTCCGGCCGCGGCGGACATCCCGGTACATACACATCCACCGGGATGATCTGGTTCACCGGCACCAGCGCATAATTGTTGAATACGCCCGTCGAAGTCGCGCACGCCCCCATCGAAATCACCCACTTCGGCTCGGGCATCTGTTGATACAACTGCCGGATCACCGGCGCCATCTTGTTGGACACCCGTCCCGCAATAATCATCACATCGCTCTGCCGCGGCGATCCACGGAATACCTCCGCTCCAAACCGCGATATGTCGAACCGCGATGCGCTCATCGCCATCATCTCGATCGCGCAACATGCCAGCCCGAATGTCATCGGCCAGATCGAATTCTTACGACCCCAATTCACCAAATTGTCCAGCGTCGTCGTGACTACACTCTGGCTCAGGTGCTGAAAGTCTTCGTTGTCCAGCCGGCTAAACAGATCCTCCGGACCCGTCAGCTTCAGCTTGTTTTCGACCGCTTTGTGTTCCATAGCTCCTACGCTTTCGATTATCCCACGCTAGAATTGTAGTTTGTGAATGGCAACGCCACCTCCCAACCTTACACCTCCTGACAACGCCGATTACCGGGCGATGCTCCAGAAAGCCGCCGAACTATGGGACATGGAACCCGAATTCTGGGATATCTGGGGAAACCACCACGTTCCCAGCCCTACTGTCCAGAGCGCCATTTTGTCTGCTCTTGGCGTGGACTGCTCCTCGGCGGAGTCCCTTCGCCAGGCCATCGCGGACCGGGAAAGGGCCGAATGGCTTCTCCCCCTCCCGCCTACCCTTGTTGTTGCCAAGGAAACTCCATTGCCCGTTCGATTGCGTCTGCCGGCCTGCGAACCCGTAACCGTTGAAGTGGTAGCTGAAAACGGATCATCTTTCACCGAATTGCTACAGCCGGAATCGCCCACCGCCGAACGTCTGGTTGATGGCCGCAGGATATTCGAGGTTTGTGTACGCATTAGCTTCGATATTCCCCTTGGCTACCACCAGATTCGCATCTCCGATGGCGCACATCTCATTGCCCAATCTCGCCTGATCGTGGCGCCTGTCCAGGCCTACCTGCCCCCGGAGTTGGAATCCGGCGGGCGCGCCGCGGGGGTTGCCGTCAGCCTCTACGGTGTCCGCTCCGCTCGCAATTGGGGCTGCGGGGACTTTACCGATCTCCGCGCCCTCCTCGACTGGCTCTCCAGCATGCACGGCAGTTTCCTTGCCCTCAACCCGCTGCACGCCATCGACAACCGCCAGCCCTACAACATCAGTCCCTATCTGCCGAATTCCTCGTTTTTTCGCAATCCGATTTACCTCGATATCGAAACCGTGCCCGAATATGCCGGTTCCGCCCTCGCGCAATCGCTGCGCAGTCGTGCCGCTGTGTGCGAAGCCATCGAGCAATGCCGCCAGGCGGAGTTCGTCGAGTACGAGCGAGTCTGGCGCCTGAAACGCCTCTTCCTGCAAGTTCTCCACCGCCAGTTTCGTCTGCGCGCGCACCAGGAACGGCGCCGCGCCTTCCATGCCTACGTCGCCTCGCAGGGGGAGCGGTTACGTCGATTTGCCACTTACTGTGCTCTGTGGGATCACCTCCACAAGCGCAATCCCAATCTCTGGATCTGGCCCGACTGGCCGGCGGAGTTTCAGGATCCGGACTCGGATGCCGTTGCCGGTTTCGCCCGCACCCACGCCAGGCAAATCGAATTCCATCAGTACGTGCAATGGGTTCTTGACGAGGAACTCGGCGCAGTGCAACAGGCTGCCCGTGAGCGCGGGTTGATCGGCCTTTATCACGATCTCGCTCTCGCCACCGACCGCTGTGGAGCCGATCTCTGGGCCTACCGGCCTCTCTATGTGGCCGGGTGCCGCGTCGGATCGCCCCCCGACGGATTCTCCCCCGAAGGCCAGGATTGGGCCTTCCCTCCGCCCAATGCCCGCAAGCTGCGCGAGGACGGCTATCGCTTCTTCATCGATTCCATTCGTGCCAACAGTCGTCACGGCGGTGCGCTCCGCATGGATCACGTCATGCGCTTGTTTCGCCTGTACTGGATCCCCGATGGCATGCCTGCCAAGCAAGGAGCCTATGTACGGGATTTCGCCGAGGACCTCCTCCACATCCTCGCCCTCGAAAGCCACCGCGGCCAATTCTTTGTCGTTGGCGAGGATCTGGGCACCGTCGCCGATCATGTCCGCCACTGCCTGGACCGCCACCGTATCCTGGGCTGCAAGGTTCTTTTCTTCGAGAAACACCCCGATGGCCGCTTTCGCCGCCCCGAGGAGTACGCCAGGAACGCGCTGGTGTCTTCCACAACGCACGACTTGGCCACTCTCGCCGGTTTTTGGACACACCGCGACATCGAGGCGCGGCGCAGCGCCGCTCTCCTGCCGGACGAGGAAAGCTACCGCCGCCAGATCGAGGAGCGTGTCGCCGACAAGCAAGCTCTGCTCGACATCCTTCACGAGTTGGCTCTCCTGCCCCAGGGGTTCCCCCGCAATGCCGCGGAAATTCCCGAACTCACGGGAGAATTGCACAATGCCATTATCGGCTTTCTCGTGCAAACACCCTCCATTGTTATGGTTCTCAATCAGGAAGACTTGACGAAGGAAACCGAACAGCAGAATCTTCCCGGCAGCACTTGGCAATACCCGAACTGGAGGCGCAAGATGCGCTACTCGGTGGAGGAACTGCGGGAGGATCGTGCGGCGCGCGATTTCGCCACGATGTTTCGCAACTGGCTCGAACGCGGCGGCCGCACGCTGGGCGCCCGGTGATATCCCTCTTAGGCCTGCGCCGCGCGTCGCCGTTTACCGTTTGTCTGTTTTTATTTTTTCATTAAAATCATATATTTACAAAAAGATCATCTGTGTTCTGGAAAATGCGTTGATATTCTGAAACCGGAGACAACGCCATGCTTTCGGAAACCTGCAAGGATACCGCTTACTACATCGGGGTCGGCCTGGGCAACAATAGCGGCCAACCCGCCATTCTCACCCTGAAAAGAACCAACTGGGAAACCGGGGAACGTAACCGCTACGATTTTTCCCGGCGCATTGTCAGCCGTCTCGATGTTTGCCAGTTGGACCGCTTTGCACCCGATGCCGTGCACTTGGAAATCGCCGCGCGGGCGGCTCAGATCTCCCGCAACCCGGCGATCTCCGGAAGAGCCGCGTTTGTCGTCGATACCACCGGCGATGGCGCACCTTTCCTGCGCACCATGTACTTGCAGAATATCGGTATCTGCCGCATCCTGGCCGTAGTTGTTACTGCTTCGGGATCGGAAACGCATCAGAACAACACTTACTATGTGCCCAAGCGCAGCCTGCTCTCCCGGCTCTTGACGACGCTCGACAAGTGCGAAGTCTCTTTCGTGTCCACGCAACCGGAGATGCAGCAACTGCGTGCGGAACTTGCCGCCATGCGCGAGGAGTTCCGCACCGGTGGACTGCCGGCGCTCGACCGACAGAACCCGAGCGATACGGCCGTTGCCATGGCCATGGCGGTTTGGCGCGCCCGCAAGTTCGACTTCCACGAGTAGCCGCCGCCAGTCGCCCCAGGGCCTACTGTCCGCTCTTGAGAAACGTGAGTAGCGATGCCATCTCTTCCACCGAAACCTGCTTCTCGAGATCTCCCGGCATTGCGGACAGACTGGTCGCCATCATCGAGCGGATCTCGCCGCGGGGGATCACCCTCTCTTTTCCCTCCTCCTGCCGCAGCGTGATGGTTGTGGCCGTCTGCGCCCCCATCACCCCGTCCACGGTTCCACTCGATTCGGTATCCACCACGTAGGACTCGAAACCCTGCGAAATCGCCCGGTTGGGATGCAGGATGTCCTCCAGCAAGACCTGTTTGGGCTGGTGGCTGAGCGTGGATAGATCCGGCCCGACTGCATGCCCCTTGCCACGGAATCGGTGGCACTTCGCGCAGACGCGCTCGAACACTCTTTGCCCCGCCGCGGCATCGCCCATCGTTTCCGCGGCCTTGCGGTATTTCTCAATCACCGCGGTCCGCTCCGCGTCACTGCTTTCCAATAGAGGCCGTACGGCGGCACGCAGCGCCGGGTCGCGATGCATGATCAGAGCGCGCTTGTGCCGGAATTGCAGTGTCCATGGTGCGATCGCACCGCTCTGTAATGCTTCCACAACCAGCGGCAAACGCTGCGGATCGCGATAAATCGCGTCGGCGGCTTCCGCACGGATTCCCGGGGCAAACTCCCGCCAGTGCGCCAGCAGAAACCGTGCTGGCTCCTCACCCGGCATCGAGCCGATTGCGCGTACCGCGGCCGCCTGTACCGCCGCCGGTTGTTGCGGCGCGATTAACCGCCGTAGCATTGCCGAATGCGCCGCCGCGCCCGTTAGCGCCAGAAGACCGATGCTGACCGCTCTCTTCTCCGGCGCCACCGCCGGGTCCGCTGCCCGTTGCGCTGCGAGAGCCTCCGCCGAACGTAGCTCCAGGTTGGTCTGCAATCCCACGCTTTCGAGTAGCCGCAGCGATGCGCTCGCGATCGCCGTTGAGGGATCGTCCAGGAATCCCAGCAGCGTCCGCTGTGCCGCGGCGGACTCGATCTTCCGGTTGCGAAGGCCGTAAGCAAGGCCTTCGAGCAAAGCCGTCTGCCACCAGAGATCCGGTACTGCGCGGCTACTTGCGGTGCGCGCCAGAACCGCTTCCACTTCCCGCGGTTGTTTGCGAAAACCGATCGTTGCCGCAATCTGCCGCAGCAACTGTGCCCGGCCGGCGGACTGTGTGCTCGTGGCCGTCGTCCGAAACAACCGGATCGCCTCCGCGGGAGATGCACTCAACGCCGCCACGGGGATCCACTTGTCTTCCAGGTCCCGATTCAGGATTTCATCGCGCGCCTGCTGTGCGGCCACCGATGGGTCATTGCCGAGCGTCGCCAGCAGTTGAAACCGAACCCGTGCATCCGGATCCGTGCGCATCGCGATGCGCCGCTCCCGGATCTTGGGTTCGTTTTCGAATTTTTCACTCAGCACCAGCGCGTTCTCTCTGACGCCCGCCGATGGGTCCGCGAGAGCCGCAAGAACGTGCGGTGCGGTCAGCGAATCCATTCCTTCCAATGTCCATAGCGCATGGAGACGTCCCAGCGGCGATGCATGCCAACGGGCCATTCCTTCGAGAAGAGGCACAGCCGCTGTAGGCTTTCTGTCTACCAGCAGGCGCTGGGCCGTGCGGCGCCACCAAACGTTGTCGTGGGCGAGCGCGGCCACGAGTTTGTCGGCCGCGGCCTCCCCCAATGCGGGCCGTACGAACGGGAGTCCCTTTTCCGGCACGATACGGTAAATGCGGCCCTTGTCGCGTCCGGCGTTCAACTCCTGCTCACTCGACCGGGCTTGAGACATCCATTCCGGATGCTCAATGACAAGCCGGTAATAATCCAGCATGTAGATGGCTCCGTCCGGGCCAATCGTGAAATTCACCGGCCGGAACCACGGATCCTCCGACGCCAGAAACTCCGCCTTCTCCGGTGTACGCCCCGCGCGAAACGTGGATCCATGTGGCCGAAGAAGATCCCGGTGCACCAGATTGTGGGCCGGTTCAGCCACCAGAATGCTGTTGCGAAAGCCTTCCCCAAAGGCCCCACCCGTATAGAGTGTCAGGCCGCAGGCAGAAGTGAATTCGCCAACTCCGCTTAGCATCTCCACGCGCACGTTTGCGATTGGGAATACCTTTGCCGGCACGCCGTGATCGGAGATTTCTTCGTGCGACGCCGTCAGCGGCAGGTCCGGATTCCGCCTCAGATACCGGCCCGCGATCACCTGATGCCGCGCGTGAAAGGTGTTGTTCAGTGTAAAGTGCCGGCCCCAATCGTCAAAGGCGTGGCCGAACTGCGATGTGCCGGACAACGCCTCCAGTTGGCTCCGTTCCGGACGGAAGCGGATGTTCCGTCCGTGCTCCACTGCAATCGGCGCTCCCGCGCGGTCCGCGTACCGTATGGCACTGCCCTTATCGCCGAACTTCGAGGCGTAGATGATTGCCGTGGTTGCATTCTCGTGCGCCAGATAGATCCAGTTATCCAGCCCATAGACCGGCGTGTTCACCGTATGCTGTGGATTCGTGAAGGCGAACCCCGTGAGAATCTTCCGCCGCACATCCGCCACTCCGTCGTCATTGGTGTCCTCGAAGTACCAGAGGTCTGGAGCGTCCGTCACCAGGATGCCCTTTTTCCACCGCATGACTCCCGTCGGCAGGACAAGCCCTGAGGCGAATACCTGTGCCGATTCCGGGCGGCCGTCGCCATCCCCATCGATCAGCAATTTCACTTTGCCCGACCGGCTCTCCGTATCGAGTGGGTAGCCCGGATTCTCCACGACGTAAATCCGGCCGTTCTCGTCGAACTCCATCGCCACTGGGGAGGCAACCAGCGGTTCGGCAGCGAATAACTCCACCCGGTAGCCCGGTTCCAGCCGTATCTTCTCCATCGAAGACTGTGGGGAAAAAGGTGGTTTGCCCCTTTGGCAGGAAAGGAGAATCAGTTCCGTTACGAGAATACCGAGCTTGCGACAACCCATTCGCGAAAACTCTATTCGGGTCAGGTTATCGCATAATCGGGGGAAGACGCAAAACGGCCCCGGCTCTTCACACGGGCTGCACGTACCCAAAGCCGTGGCCATGGCGTGCGGCGTTCCGTTTCGAGATACGCAGTTGGCGCATCTTCTGGATGAAGATGAAGAACACGTGGTTGTTCGGTACGCCGGAGAAGTAGGGGTTGTAAGGCGGTTCGTAGTTGAAATAGTCTTTCGAACTCCGACCTTCCCACTCGATGCCACCGCTGGCTGGCAAGAAACACCAAGGGCGCGGGTTTCGGCTTCCCGCGCCCTTGCGTCGATTCGAATTGCCGGTCTTAGGCGGCGTTGAGCGTCAGTTCCTCGAACAACTCGCCTTCCTCGTTTTCACGGTGGCGGTCCGCCATTTCCTGGCAGCGGATGCAGTATGGCGTCCATGGCACTGCGTTCAGCCGCTTCATGCTGATCTCTTCTTCGCAATGCACACAGGTTCCGAAACTTTCGTTGTCGATCCGGCGCAACGCCGCGCGTACATTCCGCAGCAGGCTGGATTCACGGTCGAGATTGCGAATGGCCAACTCGCGCTCGGCCGCATGTTGCACTTCGTCCAACGCATCCGGGGATTTCTCGATCGCGATGGCATCGCGATTGCGCAGCACAGATTCCAGTTCCGTCCTCTTCGTCTCCAGGATGTTTTTATATTTGTTCAATTCGTTCTTTGTCATTGCTTTCGCTCCTCTCTCCTCTTTGGGATCGATTCTTGTTTCCGTCTTCTTCCAACCTCCCGTTCCCAACGTCATAATGACGATGCAGCTTGGGAAAAGGTTTCCAAAAATCTTAGTCAGGGACGCTAAGGAATTCTGACACAGAGCAGGACACAGCTTCTCGACCGACCCATCTTCTGTGCCAAAATGGAGGTTTCTGCATAGTATAACACTGTCCTTAGCAATTCAGTTGCCATCCGCTCAATTTTTTCTCATCTTTTTTTCCGTCAAGCAGATTGCCTCTCTATCGTCCGAACCGCGCCGCTTGATTACGGGCGGGAACTTGTATTGACGCTTTTTCCCGAGCAAAGTTTCAGATTCATGCAGGCCTCCGGCCCGAACCATCCCGCCTACCCCCGAAGTCCCCGATGCAATAGTACCTTGCCAGTTCACCGCCGAGAGGCTCAAAAAGGGGCAAACGCCCCATCTGCACCAACCCGGATGGGTGATAATGAGAGGGCGTGACAGAAGATGCCCCATCCCGCACCACCCGCATAGGACTGTTGTGCCTGTTTAGTTTGCTCTTCTTTTTCAGCGGGTTTGCGCTCATACCCTATATTGGGATTCAGACCGACGAAGCCATTTTCTCGACTGTGCTGTTCGACAGTCCCAACCACTGGTTCGCCCTTTCCGTCTTCAAGAAAAAAATTCCTTTGATGGTGATGAGTTACCTGGGCACGGTGAAATCCGCAATCTACTGGCTCATCTGGATGGTATTTCCTCCTTCTGTATACAGCTTGCGTGTACCCTCTCTGCTCATCGGTGTAGCCAGCCTCCCTGTTTTCTATTTGTTTCTCCGCCGGATTACCGATACGCGCGTAGCATTGACTGCGTCTGCCTTGCTCTCCACCGACACCTCGTACATCCTGACATCCACGCTGGATTGGGGTCCTGTCGCCATCCAACACTTGACGTTTCTCGGCGGTGTTTACTTCACTGTTAAGTCAATTCAAGACAACAGCTTGCGAGCTTTGGCCGCGGCCGGATTCTGCTTCGGCCTCGGCTTCTGGGACAAAGCCCTCATGGTCTGGATGCTCTCGGCGGCTGTCGTTGCGTGCGCCGTTGTCTTCCATCAGGAAATAAAGCGAAATCTGACCCCACGGCGAATCATTGTGGCTGTTTCTTTTTTCCTCATCGGTGCTCTGCCTCTCGTCATTTACAACATTCGCCGTCCCCTGGCAACTTTCCGCGGCAATACAAGCTTTTCGCAGGACGACCTCCGTATGAAGACGATTCAGTTGCCTCGGACGGCAACGGGAGCCGGTGGATTCGGTTGGCTCGTTGCCGAAGATTGGTCAATCGCCATGCCAAAGCCCCCCCAGACTTCACTGGAGCGATTCTCAGTTGGCGTCTTCCATGCCATTGGCCAGCGCCGGGAGAGCTTCAACTGGTGGGCTTTGCTTGTGTCCGTTGCTCTGACGCCGTTCCTCGCCTTTAGCTCCTATCGCCGCCCGGCTCTGTTCACCCTTCTCATGATGTCGATTGCCTGGGCGGAAATGCTCGCTACCAAGGGAGCCGGAGGCGGTACCCACCATGCGGTCCTTTTGTGGCCATTTCCGCTGCTGCTCATCGCTCTCGCAGCGGTTTGGCTCTCCGCAAAGGCAGGCAGGTGGCAAAACGCGATTCTCACCGCCTTCTGCATTGTCATGTGCACAGCCTCTTTACTCGTCACCAACCAGCACCTTGCCAACGTCATCCAATACGGCACAACCGGTCCCTGGACCGATGCGCATTTCATGCTATCCCGCAAACTCGGGGAACTGAACCCCGACAAGGTATTCCTTATCGATTGGGGCATGCTCGACAACACGCGGATGTTGCACCGAGGTAAGCTTCCACTCGTCGTCGCCAGTGAACCTTTGATGCGTGACACCCCGGAACAGCGGGACTGGGATCTGCTCGGCTGGATTCTGGCGCAGCCCAACAGCATCTTCGCCAGTAACACCGACGATCGCCAAGTCTTTCCCGGCGTCAATCAACGCCTGAAGAAGATGGCCGCCGAATTGGGATATCGGCGCGTCGAGGAAGCACTCATCCGCGATGCCCACGGCCGCCCGGCCTTTGAAATCTTCCGCTATGTCAAGTCCACTGCGGTTACGCAATCCGCGCAGACTACCCCTTAGCGAATCGTCATCCGACTCAGCGCACCCTCGTCATGCGGCAAAGGCGAATCCGCCACCTTATGCCCGTTCACTTCCAGAATGTAGGCGACGATGTTCGCATACACTTCGGCTGCCAAAGATGCCGGTGAGGCCGGCGGCATAGTCCTCGATTTGCTGTAGAACGCCGCCACGGACTTACCGTTCCACTTTGTCTGGAAATACTCCCCTGCCAGCGGCGTTCCAAATGTGCCGTTCTTCAGCGTGCTGCCATGGCACACCGCGCAATGGGTGTCGTAGGACTTCTTGCCCTCGCTCACCTGTTTGGCGGTGAATTGCGGTGCAATCCCGGAGGGTGTCTTAGACTCCCCACTGGGCTGCCCCTTCTTCTCTCGGCGGATGACCGCGGGTGAGGCGTCGCTCACCCCACCGCCTCCTTCTCCCACATATGTGAACGCAAGGATCGCTCCCTTATTCTCCATCTCCGTCGTTACACCTCCCGTCCTCGACTCCGCCATCCCTTGCGAATCGGTGGCGATGTAAATGGTTTTCCCATCCGGATGAACAGCCGTATCCCTGTAGCGATTCTCCGATTGGAAATAGCGGCTCATGTGGCCCGCCGCCCGCTTTCCATCGTTGCTTAGCGGCAATACATACAAGGAGCCGCGCTTCAGGGTCGTGATCAGCAGCACCGACTCCCAGCCGGGAATGCCTCGTCCGCCATAATGTTCCACGCTCGAAACACCTGTGGTAGGCCAGCAGATATAGTTCACGCCCTTGCAAGCCGGATCCTCGAAATTGAATCCAGTCTCCACCGTGAACATGGTGGCGAGTGGGTCCACCATCGGCTCCCGGAACGCGGACTCCTGTTCGCGCGGTACGGATGGGTGAATCTGCAAGTCGTTGAAGCGTAATTCGGAGCAGGGCGTTGTTGCCTCGGCCCAGCGAGCGTATTGGTAAGCCTTGTCGTCTCGCATCCCCGCCACATTGGGCCAACCGTAGTTGCCGCCCGCCATCAGGATATTGATTTCATCGTCGGTCTTCGGGCCGTGCTCGCTCTCATACAGTGTGCCGCCGGGACCGAAGTCGAGCCCTTGCGGATTGCGGTGCCCATAGGTAAACACGTGGCTTACCACGCCACCCAGCGCCGGATTGTCCTTGGGAATCGAACCGTCCAGGTTCAACCGTAGCGTTTTGCCTTCGTAAGCGATGTAATTGCGCGCCTTTATCTCCGCGGCCGTGGGCAACCTTTGCGAAAGAACCGGCAGGCAGAAGTTCCCCAATTGGTTGTTCCCTTGATCGCCGATACTCAGATGCAGCTTCCTCTCCGGGCTGATCTTCAGACGCATTCCGTTGTGGTCGTTTCCCGCGGGCAGTCCGGCGATGACCGTGCGCGGATTTCCCAGCTTTTCCGTCTTCACGTCGTACTGAAAACGTACGATCTTCCCATACAGGAAGCGATAGGGACTGGTCGGATCGGTTACTCGGGTGTCCGCTCCACGACGCTTGTCCACATAGGTGTAGGCGACGTAAACGTAGTTGTTCTTGGACGACCGGAGCAGATCCGGATCGAGCGCCATGCCGAGCACTCCATCCTGGCCTCCGGGTGCAACTGCTTCCGCGATTGTGACCGCGACCTTGCGTTCCCCCGTTGCCGGATTCACTCGAGTCACCCGCTTCCCCGTTCGCTCCGTCACCCACAGCCATCCATCGGGTCCCCAAGCCACTTCCCAGGGGTTCGAGAGCCCCGAAACCACCACGGATTTCTGAAATTGTTTCGTACCTCGCGTCACCGTCTCCGGCCCGTACTGCGCCGCCAACCCGGCGGCAAGATAGACGCTTGCCCAAATCATTCTTCTCATGCCACAAGCCTCACATGGGAACGCAGTCCTTGCCGCAGCAAATCCGCGATTTCGCCCACTGGGAGTAAGCTCTCAGGATAAACGATCAACCTGTACTGGCGCTCTTCGCTACTGCCCCCCACGCCTCGCCACCAGAATCGGATGTCCCAGTGTATCCCCGTTGGCCTGGAACCCTTTCCCATCCACATCCACATAGATCGGATTCGTGTACG
>CAYOBO010000010.1:0-77871 GCA_964402295.1 uncultured Candidatus Solibacter sp.
GTGGTTGAGCAGGGTGGGCGAGAGGGTCCAGTCATAAGCGAAGCGGCCCATGGTGCCGGGGGTGTTCTGGTTTTGGTAAACACCGGTCGGCAAGCCGGGTGGCACATCCCACCGGCCTCCCGGGGAGTTGTTTCGCTGCCGGAAGTTGCGGTTGAACATGGTGGATACGCGGTGTGAGGTATTGAAGTTGTGATCCACCTTGAAGGTGAGCATTTTCTCGTCAAACAGGGGACAGCATGCGCCGAGCGCCGGAATGTTGTTGAGCATCGTGTCGAAGACGGGATCGGTGATGCCGACTTCCAGGATCTTGGCCGCGACGGGACTCCAGCGGCTGCGGGGAATCACGTTGCCCGCAAATGGAGTGCGCACGCCCTGCCCGTTGGCGGCAGCCTGCGTCGAAAGCGGATCGTAGATGCCGCCGAATCGAACGGGATTGCCCCGGGCATCGGTTCCCACCGTGGTGCCCGATGCCGCGTTGCCGGTGAATGCGGAATTGAACAAGCGGGAGAAATCGCCGTTCTTGAAGTCCGGCACCGGCAACGTGCTGAAGCTGGTTGAGGTGAAATTCTTCACCTTGGTGCGCTCGAAGTTGTGATAGAAGAACGTCCGGTTCTTGCCGTTGTAGATTTTCGGAATCAGCACGGGGCCGCCAATGGAGTAGCCGTAGTTGTTCTGCTTGAATGGCTGCCGCGCCACGCCGGCGGCGTTGTTGTTGAAGCCATTGGCGCGGAAGGCGTCGTTCTGGACATAGTAGTAGGCGCTGCCGTGGAAGCTGTTCGTACCTCCCTTGGTGGCGAAATTCGCCACTGCCGTTTGCCCGCCGCTGTACTGGGCGCTGGTCATGCCCGTCTGAAGCTTGAACTCGCTGATGCTTTCCGCCGAAGGGCTGAATTCGTTATTGCTGCCGCCCTGCAAGTCCATGCGTCCGAGGGCAATGCCGTCGATCAGAATCTCATGGGAGTAATTCTGGCCGCCGTTGATGGAGCCCTGGAAGGTGCCGCCCACGGTGCCGGGAAGCGAGGTAAAAATGAATTGCTGGATCTGGCGGCGTCCGTCGCCGACCGTGATCGGCCATGTGTCGAATTCTTTCTTGGATACGTAGCTGCCGATCTCCGCGGTGCCGGCTTCGAGCAGCGGCGGATCGCTCGAAACCGTCACGGAATCGGAAACCGCGCCGACCTCCAGAATGAAGTCCACGGTGAGAGTCTGCGCCACGGAAAGGATGACGTTGTCGCGAATCGACGTCTTGAATCCGGGGGCGCTGGCCGTGATGCGGTAGGTGCCCGGCGGGAGATACGGCATGCGGTACACACCCGCGGAAGTTGCTTGCACAGGCGTTTCCACGTTGGTTGCGGCGTTCATCGCCTTGACGGTTGCGCCGGGAATTACGGCTCCCGTCGGATCGCTAATGGTTCCGTTGAACGTGCCACGCTCGCCTTGGGCGAAGAGCCCGGCGGCAAATGACAGAAGAATCCAGGCGGTAGGAATCAGCATGGCTCGGCTTACCCCTTTCGTTCCGGCTGCGTGAAAGAAGCCGTTCCAAAAGACCTTAATACCCTTTCATCGGCAAGTCAAGCCTTGTGGCGGCTTACGGGAACTCGATGGCTGTCACCAGGCCGCTCGAAGAGATGTACTCCAGCACGATAGGCACCGGCTTTTGCGGCCCGCAGCGGAATTCGAATGTCATCGACGAAAAATTCTTCAGCAGCACCTCGCCGGGGTTTTCCACCTGCAAGGCCCGCACCTTCCCTTGCGCCCGCACATGAAACTTCGCGCTCTGCCCCTGGCACTCGATTCGTTCGAGCACGCCTTCCAGCCGCGCATCGCCCTGTCTGTTCTTCCAGCTATCTGGAGTGTTCACGGCTGGACGATGTTCGGCCGGCGGCCGCGGCTGTGCCGCATCCATCGACCGAAGCGTGGCACGCGCCATCTCGACTTGTTCGGCCGTGGATGCGGCATCCAGCGCCCGGCGCGCCGCCGGCAAGGCTTGATCCATGCGGCCGAGCGCCCGATAGCTCACGGCCAATGCGTGCCAGAAATACGACTGCCGGGGGAACACCGCCGCTGCCTGTTCGAGATGCCGCACCGCCTCCGCATGCCGGTTCTCGCCGGCGTAACCAACCCCCAACAGAAACTGCGCTTCGGCGTGCCGCGGGTTTTTCTGGACGGCCAGTTCCAGATAGCGCCGTGTGCTCTCGCGGCTCTCTCCCGTATCGCGCAGCAGCATGGCGTACTCGAAATACGCCTCGGCGCCGGCGTCGGGGAAGGCGATCGCCTGTTCGAAATATGCGCGCGCGGCATCGTAGCGCTTGGCCGCCAGTTCGATCATGCCCAGCGCCGTCGCCAGGCGCGCCGAGTCGGGCTTGGCGCGGCGGTATTTGCGATACACCTTCTCGGCTTCCTCCGGACGCCCGCACTGATTGGCGAGACCCGCATAGGCGAGATCGCCTTCCGGATCCGCCATCTCGTGGGCATCGACGGCGGCGCGATCCTCCAGGTCCACCGTGTAATCGACCACCGGGAGCATCTTCCGGTCCAGATAGGCTTTCAGATCCACGATGACCTCGGGAAACGACTTGGCGTAAGCCTTCTGTAGAGCCGCCACCTGCGGTTCCCCCGCGCTGACGGCGGCCAGGAAGCCGGGAAAGCCCCCGCGATAGCTTTCGTGCAGGCGCAGCATGTGCACCATCGCCCAACTCTGCGCGTAGAAGATGCCAGCCCGCGACGCTTCGTCGAAGTGCGGCGATTGCTTCGTGACGCGGGCGATCTCATCGCCGGAAAGCCACGGCCGCGCAGCCAGCAGGCGCAGATGGTTGCCGATGGCCTTTCCGAGGCGCACCTTCCCGCCGGAGGCTTCCAGCGTGGAGTGGAACTCGGCCAGTCCTTCCTCCAGCCATTGCGGCAGCGGACCGGCGGTGTGGTTCAGCACAAGGTGCACGTATTCGTGGAAGGCAACCCGGGAAGCGTCCTGCGCACCCATAAAAAGGACGATGTAGTCCCGTTCCGCCGCGCTCTGGTAGAAGCCCTGAACACTCTCGCCCGGGCGAACCGCCCGGAACCGCGCTTCCGAAGTCAGCGCGAATGCTTCGACTGGCAGCGGCGCGCCAGGCGTGCTGCCCAGTCCCGCAAAGACCCGCCGCGCGAGATCGAGCTTTTCCAAGGCTTCACGCCCCGCGCGTTCACCCCCGTCCGTGATTACCGTGATCGGCCCCGACGCCACCTTCCACCACTTGCCGCACAGCGGGAGGGCCAGCGCGAGAAATAACGAAAGCCGGATCACAGTGCTTTCATTTTACTTGCGTAGCGCTCATAGCTGATAAAATAGAAGCACCGAAAACGAGATGATTTCTCAAGCGCCAAAACTACAGATGAAAGTCGCGCAGAAGCAGATTCTGACGCCTGGGCTCGTCCAGATGGTCACTCTGCTCCAACTGAACCGGTTGGAACTGCGGGACATGATCTCGCAGGAAATGGCGCAGAATCCGTTTCTGGAAGAGGGAGCCGACGGCGAGGAACTGACTCCGCAGGAAGTGCAAGCTCTCATTGAGAATGAGCGGCTGTCCGACCCCGCGGACAGTTCGATTCTGGAAACGGTGAATGCCGCCGCGCAGCCTGAGGGCTTTGAAGCAGTCACGGATTTCGACCTGGACCGCATGGAAACGGAGAGCGCGCACGCCGAAGCCGCGGCGCCGGCATCCCCCGCGGCCGAAGAAGCAGCCCCCGCACCAACGACGGACAGCTTTGACGAGATCGACTTCGGTTCGTATTTCGACGACTATCTCGATCCCGGATTCAAATCGCCGGCTTCCGAGAACGTCGAGAAACCCGGCTTCGAGACATTCCTCTCCTCACCGGTCACGCTCAGCAGCCACCTCGAAGAGCAACTTGCGCTGATGGTGCTGACCGACGAGGTGCGCGATGCCGCCGATACGATCATCGGCAACCTGGACGAAAACGGCTACCTGAACGAATCGCTGGAGGAACTGGCATCGGCCGGCAACCACGCGATGGCCGATCTGGAGGCGGCCTTGAAGGCGGTCCAGTCCTGCGAACCCGCGGGCGTGGCGGCGCGCGATCCGCAGGAATGCCTGCTGCTACAGTTGGAAAGCCGCAATGGCAAAGGCGGCGTGGCCTGGCAGTTGATCAAAGAGCACATGAAGTTGCTCGAGCTCCGCCAGTACAAAGAAATCGCCAAGCTCATGGGCCGCCCGCTGGAGCATATCCAGATCGCCGTCGCGGTCATTACGCACCTGGATCCGCGCCCGGGTCTGCGCTATTCCGGCCCGGGCGCACGCCAGGTGCAACCTGACGTCTACATCTTCAAAGACGGGGAAGACTATGTAATTCAGATCAACGACGACGATCTCCCGCAGATCCGTCTGAATTCCGATTACCGCCGCATGCTCGATCGGAATCAGGAGCCGAACAAGGACGTCCGCGATTACATGAAGGAACGTTATCAGTCGGCTCTTCAGTTGATGAAGAATATCGAGCAGCGCAAGCAGACCATTTTCAAAGTCTGCCAGGCGATCGTCGGACGACAGGGTGAGTTCCTGGAAAAAGGCCTCGATTTCCTGCGCCCGATGATGATCAAGGATGTCGCCGAGGAGATCGGCGTGCACGCATCCACGGTCAGCCGCGCGGTAGCCAACAAATACGCACACACCCCTCAGGGCGTGTTCGAACTGCGCTTCTTCTTCTCCGAAGCTGTACAAGGCCCCAGCGGAAGCGCAACGCCGCTGCTTATCCTCAAGCGGCGTGTGAAGAAGATGATCGAGGAGGAGGACGCCGCTCACCCCCTCACCGATGAACAGATCACCGAGCGTTTGCAGGCGGAAGGCATTCAGGTGACGCGCCGGACCGTGGCCAAGTACCGCGAAGATATGGGTATTCCGTCCACACACCAGCGCCGCCGCCGCGAATAGAATCGAGCCAACGCCGCCATGCGCCGTTCCACGAAAACGACATCTCCTGGAGAAACCATGAAAATCAACTACACCGGCCAAGCCGCCTTCACTCCCGTGCAGCAGAAAAAGCTCGACGCCAAGTACGCCAAGCTGGCGAAGCTGCTCGACCGCGGGGGGGAGCGGAACGCCCGAGTCATCCTCACGGCGCAGCGTCATCTCCAACGCGCCGAGATCACCGTGAAGTACTACGATCATGACTTAGTGGGCCTCAGTACCGACCCCGATGCGTTTCAGGCCGTCTTCACCGCCATCGAGAAGCTGGAAAAGCAGATTTTGAAACACCGCGACAAGTGGCGGGACACCAAGCGCACCGGCGCCGCCAAGGCCGCGCTGCTTGCCGAACCCGCCGCGGCGAAAAAGGCCGCTCCCGCCAAGGCTGCCGCGAAAAAGAAAGCTGCCGCCAAGCCCGACGGAAAAGCGGCCGCGGAGAAGCGTGTCTACAAGGTGAACAGCAAGAGCCAGCGCAAGCCCATGACCGTGGAAGAAGCGATGCTCGAATTCCAGGACAACAGCAACTACATGGTGTACCGTGACGCCGATTCCGACCGTCTGCATGTGCTCGTGAAGCGCAACGACGGCCACTTCGATCTCATCGAATCGTAATGCGCAGGCCATGAGCGCGAAACGTGCTTCTCCCGATCCGGCGCCGCCCGGCCAGGAAGTCCGGCCCGAACTGGTCATCGTCACTGGCCTTAGCGGCTCCGGAAAGGGAACCGTGCTCAAAAGCCTGGAGGATCTCGGGTTCTACTCGGTCGACAATCTGCCGGTGGAGCTGATTCCGAAATTCGCCGAACTGACCAACACATCGCCGAAAATCCGCTGCGCGGCGCTGGGAGTGGACATTCGCGAAGGCAGCACCATCCGCCGGCTTCCGGAAATTCTCACCCGCCTGCGCAAAGAGGTTCCCACAACGCTGCTCTTCCTGGAAGCCGACGAAGCCACCATCCTGCGCCGCTTCAGCGAAACGCGCCGTCCCCATCCCCTGGGCCGCGACGAATCGGTTTCCGAAAAACTGGCCAAGGAGCGTGACGAACTCGGGCCCATTCGCGACCTGGCGGATTTCATTCTCGATACCTCGCGCTTCACCGTTCACGAACTGCGCGACATCGTGGCCGAGAAATTCCGCGGCAGCAGCGAGGAATCCAAGCTTTTGATTCGCGTCAACAGCTTCGGCTTTCGCAACGGCGTTCCCACCGACAGCGATCTGGTTTTCGATGTCCGCTTCCTGCCCAACCCGAATTACATCCCGGAGTTCAAGCCGTACACGGGCAAGCACCCGCGGGTGGCGCGCTATATCCGCAGCTTTCCCCAAACGCAGGAATTCATCGAACGCATCACGCAGTTGCTTACCTTCCTACTGCCGCATTACGTCCGCGAGGGCAAGAGCTACCTGACCATTTCCTTCGGATGCACCGGCGGCCAGCATCGCAGCGTCATGATGGCCTCGGAGATCGGCAAAAGGCTCACCAAGGCCGGCTACAAGGTCAAGGAGCAGCACCGCGACGCCCCGCGCAAGTAGCGCCCGATTCGAATTACCATAAGTGGGGGCATCTCCATGTTTTGGCGAGTATTGATCCTACTGCTATCCTCCATCGCTGCTTATTCCGCGGTCAGTTTCAACCGCGACGTGCGGCCCATCATGTCGAACACGTGCTTCCAGTGCCACGGTCCCGACAAGAGCAGCCGCATGGCCGGGCTTCGGCTGGATGTACGTGACGAAGCCCTCCGCAAGACGCCATCGGGCGCGATCCCCATCGTTCCCGGCAAACCCGAACAAAGCGCCATCGTCGAGCGCATCTTCTCCACGAACCGCGCCAAGGCGATGCCGCCGCAGTACGCCCACAAGGATCTTACCGCGGAGCAGAAGAACATCATTCGCCAGTGGGTGGCCGAGGGCGCCGATTACGAAGGCCATTGGGCCTATCAGCCGGTGCGCCGCCCCGAAGTGCCGGCGGTCTCCGGTACAATCCGCAACCCCATCGACGCGTTCATCCAAAAGCGACTGGCCCAGGAAAACCTGAAGCCTTCGCCCGAAGCAGACAAGCGTACGCTCATCCGCCGCGTCACGTTCGATCTTACGGGACTGCCGCCCACGCCGCAAGCAGTGGCGGCGTTTGAAAAGGACACATCCCCGGACGCCTACGAAAAGCTCGTCGACCGCCTGCTCACCTCGGAGCGTTACGCCGAAAAGCAAGCGGTGCACTGGCTCGATGCGGTGCGTTACGCCGACACGTGCGGCTTTCACGGCGACAACCCCTTTCCCATCTGGCCCTATCGCGATTATGTGCTGAAAGCCTTTCGCGACAACAAACCATTCGACGTGTTTACGCGCGAACAGCTTGCCGGCGACTTGTTGCCCGATGCCACCGAAGAGTCTCGCATCGCCTCGGCCTACAACCGCCTCAACCGCACCTCGGCGGAAGGCGGCATCCAGCCCAAGGAATACCTGGCCAAGTACGGCGCCGACCGCGTGCGCACCACGGCCAGCGTGTGGCTCGGCAGCACCATCGGTTGCGCCGAATGCCACGATCATAAGTTCGATCCCTTCCTCTCCCGTGATTTCTACGCCATGAAAGCCTTCTTCGCCGATATCGAGGAGACGGGGCTGGTGCCAGACCGGGGAGCGAAAGCCTGGGGTACGCAGTTGTATCTGCCCACCGCCGAACAGCGCGCCCGCAAGCAGGATCTCGAAGCCCGCATCGAATCGGCGCGCAAAGCCCTCGATGAACAGTCCGTGGCGCTCGCCGCGCGCCGCGCCGATTGGGAAAAGGATCTGCTGCGCCGCTTCGAAGCCGGCGAGTTCACCTGGAAGTTTCAACGCCCCGTTGCCGCCGCGGCAGCCAACGGCGCCAAGCTCACCGTATACAATGACGAGCCTGTGGAGATGAACACCTACACGGGAGCATCGCTGACCTCGGAGAGGAGGCCGGGTGAGGGGCTCATCGTTGCCGGCGGCCCCAATCCCGATCGCGAAATCTACACGGTGACTCTGAAGCCCGGCACTGGCCATTGGACCGCGCTTGGCATCGAAGTGGTGCAGGACGAATCGCTCCCCGGGATCCGCGTCGCGCGCGGTTCCGACCGCCTCGTCGTCACCGATATCGAAGCCGAACTCGATGGGCGCAAGATCCCCTTCTCCCTGGCCACGGCCAGTTTCACCGGCGTTTCCCCAGAATACCCAGCACTTGGCGCGATTGACGGCGACCCCAAAACGGCGTGGGGCATCGCCACCTACGGAGAGAATCGCAACCTCTTCCTTGCTCTGCGCTTCAGCGACGCCCTTGCCACCACCGACGCATCGCGGCTCATCGTGCGGGTGAAGCACGAATCCGATTACCGGCGCGCCACCATCGGCCGCTTCCGTCTCGCGCTTTCTTCCGCCACGCATTCCTGGCCGGAGCCGGAAGAAGTTCGCCGCCGCCGCAAATCCACTACCCACGGAGTGCCGGACGACGTCATCGCGGCGATCCGCAAGCCGCAAGATGCGCGCACGGAACAGCAACAGAAAGCCATTCTGGCCCACTTCCAATGGTCGGACGCTGAACTCCAGGCGCCCTTCATCGAACTGCAAAAACTCGAAGCGGAGTTGGGCATTCTCAATGCCGCCATCACGCGCGTCGTTGTCACGCAGTCCACCGAACCTCGTGAAACCCGAGTCCTGCCGCGCGGAAACTGGATGGATGATTCCGGCGAAATCGTCGATCCCGCCATTCCTGCCTTTCTTGGCAAGGCGCCCTCCAACGGCCGCGCCACTCGCCTCGATCTCGCCAACTGGCTGGTTTCCGCCGATAACCCGCTCACCGCGCGCGTGCAGGTGAATCGCATCTGGCGGCTGCTCTTCGGCACCGGCTTGTCCAAGGTTCTCGAAGACCTCGGCTCGCAAGGGGAATGGCCCACGCATCCGGAACTGCTCGACTGGCTCGCCGCCGAGTTCCAGCAGAAGTGGGATTACCGCGGGCTGATCCGCACCATCGTCACCAGCCACACCTACCGCCAGTCGTCGCAAGCTTCGAAGGAACTTGAAGAGCGCGACCCCGACAATCGCCTGCTCGCCCGCCAGTCGCGCTTCCGCGTCGATGCCGAGAGCGTGCGCGACGTGGCGCTCTCCATTTCCGGCCTTCTGGTGGAAAAATTCGGCGGACCCAGCGTGCGGCCATATCAACCGGAAGGCTATCTGGCCGCCCTCAATTTCCCGAAGCGGGACTATTCGGCCAGCGTCGGCGAGGATCTGTACCGCCGCGGCATCTACAGCCTGTGGCAACGCACCTTTTTGCATCCTACGCTGATGACCTTCGATGCGCCTTCGCGCGAGGAATGTGTCGTCACGCGCGTCAATTCCAACACACCGCTGCAAGCGCTGGTGCTGCTCAACGATCCCACCTTCGTCGAAGCGGCCCGGGTCTTCGCCCAGAACATCCTTGCACGGAAAGGGAACACAGCGAGGCAACTCACTTGGGCGTTCCAGCAAGCCTTGCAGCGCGATCCCTCGGCGGAAGAGTCCAAAGTCCTGCGCGATCTCTACCGCAACAGCCTCACAACATTCCGCAAGAGCAAATCGGATGCCCTTGCACTCATTGAAACCGGCGATTCGCCTGTTGCCTCGAAACGCAAACCCGAGGAGATTGCCGCCATGACCACCGTCGCGCGAGCGATCCTCAATCTCCACGAAACCATCACGAGGAACTAACAATGAACCCCCAAGATCTTGCTCGCCTTGCCAGCCGCCGCACGTTCCTCGGCCGTGGCGCTGCCGGCCTCGGATTGATCGCGCTAAACTCGCTCCTCGAAACGAAGCTGCAAGCCAAGGGCGTCGTGGATCCGCTGCACTTTCCGCAAAGAGCCAAGCGCGTCATTTTCCTCTATCAGGCCGGCGGCCCGTCGCATTTGGAAACCTTCGACCCCAAGCCAAAACTCGCCGAAATGCACGGCAAGCCGATGCCGGAGTCGATGACGAAAGGGCAGCAGATCGCGCAGCTTCAGGGACGGCCGCTGGTCTGCTACGGCCCGCAACTCGGGTTCAAGAAATTCGGAAAATCCGGGCTCGATATTTGCGAACTGTTCACATCCATCGGCAGCGTCGCCGATGACATCTGCCTGGTCCGCTCCATGTGGACCGAGCAGATCAATCACGACCCGGCGCATACCATCATGAACACCGGCGCCATCGTGGCCGGACGCCCCAGCATGGGCAGTTGGCTACTCTACGGGCTCGGTTCGGAAGCGCAGGATCTCCCCGGTTTTGTCGTCCTCACCTCCGCCGGCAAGGGCGGGCAGATGCAGCCCATCGCCGCGCGGCAGTGGTCGGCGGGATTCCTTCCCAGCCGGTTCCAGGGTGTGAAGCTGAACTCCATCGGCGATCCCGTGTTGCACATCCAGAACCCCAACGGGCTTTCCACCAAAACGCAGAAGCAATCCATTGACGCCATCAACCAACTCAATCGCGTCCAGCATCGCCTCACCAACGACCCGGAAATTCTCACTCGCATTGCTCAATACGAGATGGCGTTTCAGATGCAGGCGAGCGTTCCCGATCTTGTTGACATGAGCAAAGAGCCGAAGCATATCCTCGACATGTACGGCGCCAATCCGGGGGACGGGTCCTTCGCATCGAACTGTCTGCTCGCCCGCCGCCTCGCCGAGCGCGGTGTCCGCTTCATTCAGCTTTACCACCGCGATTGGGATCACCACGGCGGCGTCAAAGCCAACGTAACGCTGAAAGTCCCCGAAGTGGATAAGGCGACGGCCGCGCTGATCACCGATCTCAAGCAGCGCGGCATGCTCAAGGACACGCTCATCGTGTGGGGCGGGGAATTCGGCCGCACGCCGATGTCGCAGGGCGGCGATGGCCGCGATCATCACATCAAGGGCTTCACGTTCCTGCTGGCCGGCGGAGGCGTCAAGGGCGGTTTTGCTTACGGCGCCACCGATGACCTGGGCTACGCGGCAGTGGAGAATCCGGTCAGCGTCCACGATTTCCACGCCACCATGCTGTATCTGCTTGGCATCGACCACAAGCGCCTGACGGTGAAGTTTCAGGGGCTCGATGCGCGGCTCACGGGGATTTCGGGCGACGTTGTTCGGGGCATTGTGGCGTAACCTCTCAACGCTGCAAAATGAAAAAATCTTAATCTGGACGATATCAAACATCGCAATCCAGGGGATTAACTCTTTCGATTGGACTCATAAACCGGACCATGGAAGAATTGAGTAGGTAGTCAATTGCACCCGCAGCCGCATCGCGCGGCCCCGGCCCGGGTTCCCCGTTCTAACTGACTCATTTCTTGCGCCTTGAAACCCTTGAAGTCCCCGTGGATACGACACGTGTATCCGGACTTTGGGAGCAGCGAGGCGGAATTTGCAACGAGGAGACCGCGACATATGGCACTGCCCCTACTCGAACGAGCCAGCGGCGAAGACGCACGATTCCTCGTCACGGACGGACCCATAACCGGCAATCGCCTGATGCCCGTTGCCGTTCCCGGATCCGGGGAGCAGTATCGCTTCCACTTCGACATGAGCCGCTGCATCGGCTGCAAGTGCTGTGAAGTGGCGTGCAACGAGCAGAACAACAATCCGGCGCACTTGAATTGGCGTCGCGTGGGTGAGATCGAAGCCGGAGAGTATCCCTATACACAGCGCTTCCACCTTTCCATGGGCTGCAACCACTGCCTGGACGCGGCCTGCCTCAAGGGTTGCCCCGTCGATGCGTACAAGAAAGACGCTGCCACGGGGATCGTGCTTCACAGCGCGGAGACGTGCATCGGCTGCCAGTATTGCACGTGGAACTGCCCGTACGGAGTGCCGCAATACAACGAAGAACGGGGCGTTGTGGGCAAGTGCGACATGTGCCACGGCCGGCTTACGGATGGCCGCGCGCCAGCCTGTGTTTCCGCCTGTCCTGAAGAAGCCATCCGCATTGAAATCGTGAACATCGCCCAATGGCGTGAAACTTTTCACGCGGAAGCGAACGTGGCCGGCCTGCCGCCCGCCGATGACACAATTTCCACGACACGCATCACGCGCCCGGAGACGATGGAGACTGATTTTCGCAAGGCTGACTACCACCGCGTGCGTCCGGAGCATCCCCATTGGCCGCTGGTCTGGATGTTGGTGCTGACGCAGATGAGTGTTGGGGCAATGGCGGCGTTGGCGTTCGGTTCCAAAGAGGACGGTGCGGCGCGAGTCGCCGCCGTTGGGGCATTGCTGATTGGCCTTCTCGCCTTGGCCGCATCCACTGCGCATCTGGGCCGTCCGATACACGCCTACCGCGCACTAAAGATGTGGCGGCGCTCCTGGCTGAGCCGTGAAGTACTCAGTTTTGGGCTGTTCGCCAATTGCGCGGCAGCCTATGCCGCCGCCCTCTGGTTCCAACTGCCCTTTGCGGGCATGGCCGCGGCTGCCACAGTCTGTACCGGATTCTTGGGCGTACTTTCGAGCGCGTGTATCTATCTGGTCCCAGCCCGGCCGGCGTGGAACAGTTGGATCACCCTTGCCGAGTTCGGGCTCACCGGGTTCCTGCTTGGCCCGCTTTTAACATTCTCGATACTTGGAGGAACCGAGCCTGCGAGCACGATGCCGGCCGCGGCCGCCATTCTGGGAGTCGGCGTAGCGAAGATCATCCGTCTCGCGCGCTCCTCGGAATTTGAACAGCGCAGCAGTGCGCGGCTTCTTATCCACGATCTGCGGCGAATTCTCCTGTTGCGTTTCGCGCTTCTTGCCGCGGGTACAGTATCCCTGTACGTGAATCCTTGGCTTGCGCTGACGCTGTTCCTCGCCGAAGAAATCGCCGGACGCTATCTTTTCTTCGTCAGCGTTGTGCCGAGGAATATGGCTGCGTCCTTCTTCTCCAAATCGGAGGCGGCTTAGATGAATACGAGACGTTTGCTTGGCCTCGACACGCTCGCCGAGAAGTACCGCTACGGATACGATCCGCTGTACGGGCATACCGCGGAAGAGAAGATCCCCGAACGGTGGGTGAAGACGACGTGCGGTTATTGCTCTGTCGGATGCGGCATAAAGATTGGCGTTAAGGACGGCGTCGCCGTCACCGTGCGCGGCGATGAAAACCATCCGGTTAACGAGGGCAAGCTGTGCCCGAAGGGCCTCTCGGAACACTACACCCTGTATGCGGCGAATCGCGCCATCCATCCGCTACTGCGGCAAAACGGGACTCTACAACGTGTGTCGTGGGACACAGCACTGGAAACCTTGGCCGCCCGGTTCCGCGAAACGCAGGACCGCTACGGCGCGAACTCCGTCGGTGTGCTCAGCACCGGCCAGTTGGTTACGGAGGAGTTCTACACACTGGGCAAGCTGGTGCAACTCGGCATCGGCACCAGGAACTACGACGGCAACACCACGCTCTGCATGGCCAGCGCGGTCGCCGGGTACAAACGCAGCTTCGGCAGCGACGGCCCGCCGGGAGCCTACGAGGATTTCGAGCTCTCCGATGTCATCGTTCTCATCGGAGCGAATATCGCCGATAACCATCCCATCCTCTGCCAAAGGCTGGAACGGAACCGCAATGAGAAGAAGCTCATTGTCGTCGATCCGCGGGTGACGAAGACGGCGATGCTCGCCGATCTGCATCTTCCCCTCAAGCCGCGCACGGATATCGCCCTGCTGCAAGGCATCGCGCACATGCTGATTCGGGACGGGCGAATCCATCGCGAGTATATCGCCGCACACACCACGGGCTTCGAGGAAATCGAACGGCAGGCGGAGCGCTACACTCCGGAGTTCACCGCCGCGATCACCGGCCTGCCGCAGGATCTGATTGAGCAGGCGGCGGAGTGGATCGGCCAAGCCGAAGCACCTTTCTTCGCATGGACCATGGGCGTCAATCACTCGACGCAGGGCGCGGAAACCGTGAACGCCATCTGCAATGTGTCCCTCCTGCTCGGCAAAGTGGGGCAGGCCGGGGCTTCGCCTTTCTCGATCACCGGCCAGTGCAACGCCATGGGCACCCGCGAGGCGGGATTTACCTCGTCGCTGCCCGGTTATCGGAAGTTCGAACGCGCCGAAGACCGCGCGGAGCTTGCGGCACTGTGGGGCATTGACGAATCGCGCATTCCTACTTCGCGCGGCTTCGCCTATCCGGACATCATCGAAGCGGTGCTGAAGAAGCAGATCCGCGCTTTATGGATCATCGCCACCAATCCGCTCGTCAGCTTTCCCAATCAAGAGTTGCTCGAAAGCGCGCTGGCGAACCTCGATTTTCTCGTCGTGCAGGATGGATTTCATCCAACGCCCACGACAGAGCGAGCGGATCTCGTATTGCCTGCCGCCATCTGGGGCGAAAAGGAAGGAACCTACACCAACTCGGAGCGCCGCGTCTCCAAGGTCAACAAGGCGGTCGATGCTCCCGGCGAAGCCATCTCCGATTTCGAGATCTTCCTTCGCCTCGCCGAGAAATTCGGGGTAAGGGAGGAGTTGTTCCCCGGGTGGACCACACCTGAGCACGCCTTCAATGAGTGGCGCCGCGTTTCGAAAGGCCGCCTCTGCGACTACTCCGGCATCAGCTACGAACTGCTCGCGGACCGGTCCATACAGTGGCCCTGTGCGGAAGGGGAGGACACATCCCAGACGCGCCGCCTGTATTCGGATGGCATATTCGAGACTCCGGATGGCAAAGCGCGCTTTCTCAAGGTGGAATGGCAACCCTTCCCGGAACAGCCTAACCGTGAGTTCCCGCTCATTCTGAACACCGGCCGCACCGTGGAGCATTGGCACACGCGTACGAAAACCGGACAGGTGGCCATTCTGGAGCGTATGAGCCCGCGCGCATGGCTGGAGATGAACCCCGTCGACGCCATAGCCATGGGCTTCAGTCCCCACGACCGCGTCGATGTCGTCTCCCGCCGCGGGCGAGTTTCCAACATTGAATTGCGCATCACGGGCATCGTCGCCCCGGGCCAGGTTTTCCTGCCCTTTCACTACGTCGAGTTCAATTCCAACAAGCTCACGCAGAGCGCCTATGATCCCATTTCCCGGGAACCCAATTTTAAACAAAGCGCCGTGCGTGTCGAGCGAACAGGAGCAACCCGGTGAGAAAGAAGAAATCGAACGCGAAGCGCCTCATCCTGGTCGGCAACGGCATGGCAGGCATCGCTTGCCTGGAGCAGATTCTCCGCCACTCACACGAGTTCGAAATCACCGTGTTCGGCGACGAGACCCATGTCAATTACAACCGCATTCTGCTCAGCTCCGTCCTGGCCGGTGAAAAGAGCATCGATGAGATCACCCTCAATCCCATCGACTGGTACCTCAACAACAAAATCAGCCTGCGCCTCGGCATTCGCATCGTCGGAATCGATCGCCAACGCAAAGTCGTGCTCGGCGATGACGGCAGCGAGGCATCCTACGACAAGCTGATCCTCGCCACCGGCAGTTCGCCCTTCATTCCTCCGATTGAAGGCACGGACAAAGAACACGTGTGCACGTTCCGCAACATGGAAGACACACGGCGGATGCTCGAATGGTCGGCGCCCGGGAAGAAGGCTGTCGTCATTGGCGGAGGGTTGCTCGGCCTGGAAGCGGCGCGCGGGCTACAGGTGCAGGGATGCGATGTTTCCGTTGTTCATCTCACCGGACGATTGATGGACCGCCAACTCGACGCCGCGGGCGCATCCTATCTGAAGGCCAAGATAGAGCGACTGGGAATCCGCGTGTATTTGTCGAAGCAGACTACATCGTTGACCGGCAACGGAAGAGTGGAAGGCGTGCGCTTCCAGGATGGGCAGGAGCTGCCCGCCGACCTGGTGGTGATCGCCGCCGGAATCCGTCCGAATACGAAGCTTGCAGCCGATGCCGGCCTGAAAGTGAACCGCGGCATCGTCGTCGACGATTACCTCCGCACGTCGGACCCCGACATCTATGCCGTCGGCGAATGCACGGAGCACAACGGCGACACCTTCGGCTTGGTCGCCCCGCTGCTGGCGCAGGGAAAAGTGCTCGCCGCCGCCATAACGGGCAATGAGACAACGGGGTTCTCGGCCGGCACGCCCGCGGCAAAGCTGAAAATCGCGGGAGTGGATGTATTCTCCGCCGGGCTCACAGACGAAGCCGAAGGTCACGATTCCATCCGCTATGAAGATGCCGCGCTCGGCATCTATAAGAAGGCCGTCCTCAAGAACAACAGATTGGTCGGCGTGGTGCTCATTGGAGATACAACCGATAGCTCGCGCTACGTGGAGTGGATCAAGACCGGCGAAGATCTCAGCCGCAAGCGCCGCAGCCTGTTCTGGACGGAACCCGCCGCCGATCCGGGCGAAGCGGCGGCGCAACTCTCAGCCCACGACACGGTGTGCGGCTGCCTCGGAGTCAGTAAGGAGGCCATCATTCAGGCCATCCACGAACGCGGTGTGTGCACGATGCCGCAGTTGAAAGAAATCACCCGCGCCTCCACTGGATGCGGAAGTTGCGCCGGACTTTGCGAAAGCATTCTCCGTTCCGTCGCTCCGAACTTTCAGGAAGAACAAACCAGCAATCTCTGCTCCTGCGTTCCGTTCCCCGAGGAACGGCTGCGGGAGATGATTCGCACGCAACAGCTCAAGTCCGTGGAGCAAATATTGAACATCTACGGAAACGGACAGGGTTGCGAGAAATGCAAACCCGCGCTGAGCTACATGGTCGATGTAGTCTGGTGCGGCGATCATGCGGAAGACCGCTCGTCCCGGTTCATTAATGACCGCGTGCATGCCAACATTCAACGGGACGGGACATTTTCGGTGGTTCCGCGCATGCGCGGGGGAGTAACCACGCCGGATGAATTGCGCCGCATCGCCGATGCCGCGGAGAAGTACAGCGTGGGCATGGTGAAAATCACCGGCAGCCAGCGCATCGATCTGCTCGGGGTGAAGAAATCCGATCTGCCCAAAATCTGGGCCGATCTGGGCATGCCCTCGGGCCAGGCCTACGCCAAAGGCCTGCGCATGGTGAAGACATGCGTGGGGACGGAGTATTGCCGCTTCGGCACCCAGGATTCCATCCACACCGGCATCGAGTTGGAGCGGCGCCTGGAGAATCTCTACACGCCCCATAAAACAAAACTCGCCGTGGTCGGATGTCCGCGCAATTGCGCGGAAGCCACTGTCAAGGACATCGGCCTCGTCGGGCAGGAGGGAAGCTGGCAGGTGGTGGTGGGCGGCGCGGCGGGCAAGAGCGTTCGCAAAGCCGACCTGCTCATCACCGTCACCACCACGGAAGAGGCTTTGGAAAGCGCGGAATTGTTCTTCCAGTACTACCGCGAGAACGCCAATTACCTGGAACGCACTTACGATTTCGTTGAGCGCCTCGGCATGGAGAAAATCCGGCGCGAGACCGTTTACGCTCCCGATGACAAGAAGGCCTCGTTGCTTGACCGCCTGCGCAAGGCAAAGGCGATGTCGCGCGATGCATGGCTCGAGCGCGATCAACCCAGAACACCGGCCCAGTTCGTGCAGATCCAGCCTTTGCAACAGCCGGAAATCGCAGTGAACGCCAATTAGAGGACATACACATCATGCAATGGATCAAGATCACTCAGGTGGAAAACATCCCCTTGCGCGAAGGACGCGCCGTGCAGTTGGGCCATCGTGAAATCGCCATCTTCCACATGCCGGACGGCATCAAGGCCATCGACAATCGTTGTCCCCATAATCAGGGTCCTTTGTGCGATGGCATCACCGCCGGCGGCGCAGTGGTGTGCCCTCTCCACGGGTGGAAGGTGTGCCTGGACTCGGGCCGAGTGACGCGCCCCGATCTCCCCATCAGAGTCCGGACCTATCCCGTGCGCGTCGAAGACGGAGTGATTCAGATTCAACTGACCCAGGAACGAGAGGAGATGGTGGCATGACATTTTCCGATTTTCGCAAACAGGGTCATTTCCCCACGCTGATTGCATCGTTTCTGTACTTCGATATCAGCTTCATGGTGTGGGTGATACTTGGGCCGCTCGGGCCGTATCTGGGCGAGTCGCTGCATCTCACCGCCAGCCAGAAGGGCTTTCTGGTTGCCGTCCCATTGCTTGCCGGATCGTTCTTTCGTCCCATCCTGGGTGCGATGGCCGACCGCTTTGGAGGCCGCCTCACGGGAATGATCGGCCTTGGGCTCACCCTGCTCCCGTTGTTTCTCGGCTGGCGTTTCGCCTCCGCGCTGCCCCATTTTTTCCTGATCGGATGTCTGCTGGGCGTCGCCGGAGCAAGCTTCGCCGTTGCCTTGCCGCTGGCCAGCCGCTGGTACCCGCCGGAACTGCAAGGGCTGGCAATGGGCATCGCCGGGGCAGGCAACTCGGGAACGGTGCTGGCAACCCTCTTCATGCCGCGGCTTGCCAAGTTCGTGGGCTGGCAAAACGCATTCGGCATCGCCATGCTGCCCGTTCTCACGGTGCTGCTGATCTTCGCCCTCACCGCCAGGGATGCACCTGGCGAACGGCGCCGGATCGGTTGGTCTGACTACAAGACACTCTTCTCACAGTCCGATACCGCATGGTTCTGCCTGTTCTACAGCTTTACTTTCGGTGGATTCGCCGGCCTTGCCAGTTTCCTCACACTGTTCTATGCCGATCAATATCAACTGGCGAAAGTCAGCGCCGGCGATCTGGCCACTCTCAGCGTGATTGCCGGCAGCGCGCTTCGTCCCGTCGGCGGCTGGCTTTCTGACCGGTTCGGCGGATACCGCCTTCTGTTGTTCGTATTACTCGGTGCATCCATGCTGCTCGGTTCTCTCATGGCGTTGCCCGCCGTGGAAGTTGCCGCCCTGCAATTGACGCTGACAATGGCCTTACTAGGAATGGGAAACGGTGCAGTATTTCAATTGGTGCCGCAGCGTTTCGCCGGATCTGTGGGAATCATTACCGGTATGGTGGGCGCGGCAGGCGGTATCGGCGGGTTCTTTCTGCCAAGCTTACTGGGGGTTTGCAAAGACCGCACCGGGACTTATGCGAGTGGGTTCCTCGTGCTCGCCGGCGGTTTTGCTCTGGCCTTCGCCGCGCTCCTGCTGCTAGGCCCTGCGTGGCTTGCCCGATGGGATCGCGCCGTCGCCGAACGCAGCGGGGTTTTCTCCTACGCGAAGTGGTTGAATCAACAGGAATCCGCATAACGAGCTATATAATAGTCACACTCCCTTGCACGATTACTCTATGAGGTGACTATGAACGACCACAACGAAGCACACGAGCTGGCGCATCTCTACGTGGATGGCGCATTCAGCCGCCGTGAAATGATTCGCCGCGCGCGCCAGATCGCGGGCGGCGTGGCCATGGTAAGCGCCGCGCTCAACAATATGGGCGCGCCTTTGAAAGCACAACAGGCGGCGTCCTGCTCCACCGACCTGCGCGTGCCCGCCGACGCTCCCGATATCGTCGGCCAGGATGTCCAATTTGCCGGCGATGAATCGCCTTTATTCGGCTATCTCGTCAAACCGAAGCGCGATGTCAGCGACCCCATCCCCGCGGTTCTCGTAATTCACGAAAATCGCGGCCTGAATGAGCATATCCGCGACGTCACCCGCCGCGTCGCCCGCGCCGGATACATCGCTCTCGGCATCGATCTCCTGTCGCGCCTTGGCGGCAGCGCTCAGTTCACCGATCCCGCCGACCAGACTCGAGCCTATGGCCAGACCACGCCCGCCGGCCGCCTCGCCGATCTGCGCAAAGCGGTTGCCTATCTCCGCACCCTGCCCGATGTCTTCGGGGACAGCATCGGCACTGTCGGTTTCTGTGCCGGAGGAGCCAACGTATGGGCTCTCGCAGCCAGCGGCGAAACCACGCGTGCCAACGTGGTCTATTACGGCGCTCCGCCTCCGCTCGATCAGATCCCCAATATTCACGGCGTCATGCTCTGCCACTATGCGCAGACGGACCGCAACCTGACCAACCAGGGCGCCAGCACCATCGCGGCCATGAACGCCATCCAGAAGCGCTTCGGCTTCCACGTCTGGGAAGGCGTGGGCCACGCGTTCAACAACGATACCGGCGCCGCGTTCAACGCCAAAGCCGCTTGCGAAGCCTGGAACAAGACCATCGAATTCTTCTACGCGCATCTGGGCTAACCTGGAGCGGATGGAACGTAGGGAATGGTTTCAGTTGCTGGCGGCGCTGGCCGCTTCTTCATCGGGCGCCGCCGCACAACAGCCCGCACCGGCCGTTCAGGCCATTAGCAAAGAAATGCTCGTGGCGGCCCTCAAGGTGATGGGCCTCGAGTTTCGCGACGCTCACCTCGACCTGATGCTCGCCAATGTCAACCGCGCGCTCGGCAACTTCGAAGGATTGCGCAAAATCTCACTCCCACAGGAAACGCCGCCCGCATTCACCTTCACGCCAAATCTTCCGCCCCTACGCAAAAGCGCCAAACCGCGCTTCCGCCCCTCGAAGCCGGCCGTCCGCCGCGATTGGAAAAACATCGAGGATCTGGCCTTCTGGCCGGTCACCAGCATTGCGCCGCTTCTCCAATCGAAACGGGTCACATCCACCGCCCTGACCAAGATGTACCTGGAACGTTTGAAACAATTCAGCCCGAAATTGAATTGCGTCATCACGTTGACCGCCGACCTCGCCCTCGAACAGGCCGCGCGGGCCGACACCGAACTCCGCCGCGGCCGCTACAAAGGCCCGCTCCACGGCATCCCTTGGGGGGCGAAGGATCTGCTCGCCACCAAAGGCATCCCCACCACCTACGGCGCGGAGCCCTTTCAGAACCAGGTGCTCGACTACGACGCCACCGTTGTCGAACGCCTTGCCAACGCCGGCGCCGTGCTGGTCGCCAAGCTCTCGATGGGCGCACTCGCCATGGGTGGACTCTGGTTCGGCGGGATGACGAAGACACCCTGGGATACGGAGCGCACCTCCAGCGGTTCCTCGGCCGGTTCCGCCTCCGCGACAGCCGCGGGACTAGTCGGCTTCAGCATCGGCACCGAAACCCTCGGCTCCATCATCTCCCCGTCCATCCGTTGCGGCGTGACCGGATTGCGCCCCACCTACGGACGTGTCAGCCGCTACGGCGCCATGGCGCTCAGTTGGACCCTCGACAAAATCGGACCCATATGCCGCTCCGTCGAAGATTGCGCACTCGTGCTGCGAGCCATCGCCGGACCCGATGGCCGTGACGCGTCGGTCCTCAATGTACCCTTCGAATGGGATCCGAAACAGCCGTTGACAGCGCTGCGCGTCGGCATCGTGCAGAAGGACTTCGACAGCCTCAAGGACGAGGAGAAGAAGATCTACAGCCAAGCCCTCGCGGACCTTCAGAAAGCAGGCATCGCCGCACGCCCCGTCGAACTGCCCACGTTCGATACGGCGCCCATCCGAACGATCCTCAGCGCCGAAGCCGCCGCCGCATTCGACGATCTCACCCGCAACGGCGGCGTCGATCAACTCAAGGATCAAGGCCCCGGCGCATGGCCCAACAGCTTTCGCAGTTCCCGACTCATCCCCGCCGTGGAGTACATCCGCGCCTGCCGCGCCCGCACGCTGCAAATGGCCCAGATGGACAAGTTCCTCGAAGACTGGGATGTGCTGGTGGGACACCCCTACGCAGGCCCGCTGATGAGCATCACCAACCTCACCGGCCATCCGCAGATTGTCGTGCCCTGCGGCTTCCACGACAAGCTTCCCTACGGTCTGGTATTTACCGGCAAGATCTGCCGCGAAGGCGATCCGATGCGCGTCGCCATGGCCTACCAACAGGCGACGGAGTGGCACCTCCAGCGCCCCCCGATCGGCTGAAACTCACTCCGCCAGCCAGCCCACCGCCGCGCTGCGCTGGATGTATTTGCGCAACTCCGCGGCCAGTTCCAAGAACTTTGCGCGGTTCTTCTGCGAAAGGTCGTTCTTCTCGTATGGGTCGTCCCGCAGGTTGTACAACTCCATCGGTGCGAACGGCGAGTTATGCACCAGCTTCCAATCGCCGCGCCGCATGGCATGAATCGTCTTCCCCATGTAACGTATGTTGCCTTCGCGCCGGCTCCAGAACAGATCGCGCGGCGGCGATTGCTCTGTCTTGCCCAGCCACGCCGCCAGCGCGGACTCGCCTTCCACCGGCCCCGGATACCGCACTCCCGCCGCTTCGGCCAGCGTCACCGAAATATCCATCGACAACTGAATGCGCTCCGTCGAAGATCCGGCCGCGATCCGCCCCGGCCACGCCGCGAACCCCGGCACGCGGATCCCGCCTTCGTACATGTCCTCCTTGCATCCGCGCCATGGCCCGTTCGAGGCCCCCTGATCGCACTGTCCACCGTTGTCCGAAGTGAACACCACCAGCGTATTGGCGCGCTTTCCGGTCTGCTCCAGCGCCGCCATCACCTTGCCCACTGCATCGTCCATGTGCTCGATCAGCGCAACAATCTTCGCCCGCTTCTCGCTCATCTCCGGCTGGCGAGCCTTCACCTTCGCAAGCCAATCCTCCTTCGGCTGCACCGGAGTGTGCGGCGCATTGAAACACAGCGTCAGGAAAAACGGCCGTTTCTCGTTCTTCCATCCCTCCAACGTGTTCACCGCCCACTGCTCGAAGATATCCGTACAGTGCCCTTGTGGACGTGCGGGCTTCGTTCCATCCCACATATCGGGCTTCGTATCCTGGTGCCCCTGGTGTGTGTAGTAATCCATCACCATGCCGCCCAGCATGCCGTGAAACTGGTCAAATCCGCGCGCTGTCGGCAGGTTGTGCGGCTCATAGCCGAGATGCCACTTGCCCACCAGCGCCGTCGTGTAACCGGCTTTCCGCAGGATCTCGGGCAGCAGCACAGCCTTCGGCGAAAGGTATCCCCAGTTGTCCTCGGGCCGCAAACGGATCACGCCCGGCACCCCCACCCGATCCGGATAGCGCCCGGTCATCAGCGATGCGCGCGTCGGCGAACATACCGGACAATTCGCATAACAATTGGCGAAATTCATTCCCGATGCACGCAGCGCGTCCAGATGCGGCGTCCGCATGTCCTTGGCGCCCTGGCAGGCGAGATCTCCGTAGCCCAAGTCATCGGCCACAATAAGCAGCAGATTCGGCCGCACCGCGGTCTGCGCCGCCAGCGCTCCGGCGCTCAACGAAAGAAATGTTCGCCGATTCATCGTCCGCTCCCTGGCCACGCATACGTGGTCTTGCCCGCATCCGGATCCACGGGCCCGGGGGGCAGCGTCTTGCGCCACGCCATGGCCCGCTTCGATAGCCGCTTCACCACCGCCGGCTGCTGCGCCGCGAGATTGTTCATCTCGGAAGGATCTTTCGGCACATCGTACAGTTCCACCCTGCTCCGATCCGGATTCAGCAGCAACTTCCAGTTGCCCTCGCGCACGGCAAGCATCGGGCTCTGATCGAGCACGTGCCCGTACACCGGATAGCGATTCTCCCACAGCAGGGTCGTCTGCCTCCGCACCGTCTTGCCCATCAGCGCCGCGGAAAGGTCCTCGCCATCGATCGCCGCGGGCGCCGCCGCGCCCGTCAACTTCGCAATCGTCGGCAACAGATCCACAGCCGCGAACACCGTATCGTTGTCCACCCGGTTTGCCGGTGTATGCGCGGGCCATCGTACAATCCACGGCGTGCGGATGCCGCCTTCGTACAGGCTGCGTTTCAAACCCCGAAACGGCCCCGCGGTGGCCGCGCCGCCGTAATGCGAAACAAAGGGAATCAGCCCCGACTCCGGCCCGTTATCGCTGGAAAAAATCACGATCGTGTTGCGCGAAAGCCCCGCCTCATCGAGCTTCGCGAGGATCCGCCCAATGTGCCGGTCCATCTCCGTCAGCACGCCGTAATACACTTCCATCGCCCCGCGATGCGTTCCCCAACGCGGCGATAACTCCTTGTACGGCGCCATCGCTTCATCCGTGGGATGCAGCGGAGAATGCGGATCGTGAAGCCACACATTAATATAGAAGGGCCTCGCGCGGTTTTCCTCGATGAACCGGATCGTCGTATCGGCGATGCGCTCGCTCGAAAACGGGCGCTCCTTCGGCCCGCGCGTGCACTCGTCATATTTTCCGATCCCGTACTGCTCCGGCTTCGGCGCATCCGGCCCGCTCGACAAATGCCACTTGCCGAAGTGCGCCGTCACATACCCCGACTTCTGAAGCAATGCCGGCAATGTGGGCACCGCCGGATCCAGCGAATCCCGCACACCCCGCTTGCGATTCAGTTCCGGATTCGCCAGGTAATCGTGAATCCCGAGCTTCGATGGAAACTGGCCTGTCATGAATCCGGCGCGGCTCGGCGAGCACACCGCCGAGGCAACGTAGAACTGCGTGAACAGCGTTCCTTCCCGCGCCATGCGGTCGAGATGCGGCATTTTTAATTCGCCGCGCACCAACCAGCCTCCATGGGCCACCGTGTTGCGATGCCCGTAGCAAGGCAGATCCCCCCATCCCAGATCATCGGCCAAAATGAAAATCACGTTCGGCCGCGGAGCCTGCTGCATCATGCCTGCCGAAAAGGCGCCCAAGAATTCTCTGCGGTTCATCAACGGTAAGGTATCAAACTCGGATGATACAATCGTGGACTCCCATGAAGAACCGATTCGATCTCACCGGCAAAGTTGCGCTCATTACGGGTGGCGGGCGCGGCCTGGGCAAGGCAATGGGCCGCGGGTTCGCCGAGAATGGAGCCACCGTGATGCTCGCCAGCCGCAGCGAAGAAGAACTGCGCCATGCGGCCGAAGAAATCCGCGACGGCATCGACGCGCATGTCGAATGGCTCTGCACCGACATGACACACCGCGACGAGGTCTCGCGCCTCGCCGACGACACGCTGCGCCGCTTCGGCCGCGTCGACATCCTCGTCAACAACGCGGGTTCCAACGTCCCGCAAGCCATCGATCAAGTGAACGACGATGACTGGGATCGCATCATCGAGCTGAATCTCACCGGCTGCATGCGCCTCACCCGCGCCCTCGTCCCGCAGATGAAGGAGCGCCGCTGGGGCCGCATCATCAACATCTCCAGCGTGCTCGGCCTCGGCGGCAAGGAAGGCCGCAATGTCTACTGCGCCACCAAGTCCGCTCTAATCGGCATGGCCCGCGCCAGCGCCATCGACCTCGGGCCCTACGGCATCACGGTGAACTGCATCTCGCCCGGGCCGTTCCTCACGGATCTGCCTCTCAAAATCCTCACCGACGAACAAAAGCAGCAGTTCACCGAACGAACGGCTCTCGGCCGCTGGGGGAATCCGCAGGAAATCATCGGCCCCGCGCTTCTGCTCGCCAGCGATGCCGGCAGCTACATCACCGGCACAACGCTCGTCGTGGACGGCGGCGTGCTGGCTAAGGTTCTCTGAGCACCCCTTCTTTGATACACTGAAATTTCCCACCATGAAAGTCGGGGTAGTGGTCTTTCCGGGCTCCAATTGCGATCACGATGCGTGGTATGCGGTGACGCACAACCTCGGTCACGAGGCCGAATTCCTATGGCATTCCGACGCATCCGTCGGTTCCGTGGATGCGGTCATCGTTCCGGGAGGATTCTCCTATGGCGATTATTTGCGCTGCGGCGCCATCGCCAAGTTCAGTCCCATCATGTCGGCGGTCAAGAAGTTCGCCGCGGACGGCGGCATCGTCATGGGCATCTGCAACGGATTCCAGATCCTCACCGAATCGGGACTGTTGCCAGGCGCGCTGATCCGCAACCGCGGATTGAAGTTCATCTGCGCTCCGGTGGATCTGCGCGTGGAGACGACCGATTCGCCGTTCACCCATTTGGCGCGCAAAGGGCAAATCCTCACCACGCCCATCGCCCATGGCGAAGGCTGCTACATCGCCGATGACCGCACGCTGGACGAACTGGAAGCCGAAGACCGCGTGATCTTCCGCTACGTCAACAATCCGAACGGTTCGCTCCGCGACATTGCCGGCATCTGTAACGCCGGACGCAATGTGCTCGGCATGATGCCGCACCCGGAACGAGCCACGGACCCGCTGATGGGCTCCACAGACGGGCTCGTCATCCTCCAATCGGTAGCCGCAACCCTGACACCGGCAGCAAGATGACAATCACGGCAGACGTTCTCGCCCGCCACCACATCACAGACGAAGAGTATCAGGTCATATTGAAGGAACTCGGCCGCGAGCCCACGATGACCGAACTGGGCATCTTTTCCGTCATGTGGAGCGAGCACTGTTCCTACAAGAGTTCGCGCATCCATTTGAAGAAGCTCCCCACGCGGAGCAAACTGGTCGTGCAAGGGCCCGGCGAAAACGCCGGCATCATCGACATCGGCCAGGGCTACGCCATCGCCTTCAAGATCGAGTCGCACAACCACCCGAGCTTCATTGAACCTTTCCAGGGCGCCGCCACAGGCGTGGGCGGCATTCTCCGCGACATCTTCACCATGGGCGCGCGCCCCATCGCTGTAATGGATGCGCTGCGCTTCGGCCCGCTCGACGATCCGCAGCACGGCGCGCGCAACCGGCGCATCCTCGAAGGTGTCGTCTCGGGCATTTCCCATTACGGCAACTGCTTCGGCGTCCCCACCGTCGGCGGCGAATGCGTCTTTGAGCCGGTCTACAGCGGCAATCCGCTGGTCAACGTCTTCGCTCTCGGAGTTGTCCGCAAGGAAGATATCTTCTACGCGAAAGCCACCGGCGCGGGCAATCCGGTCATCTACGTGGGATCGAAAACCGGCAGAGACGGCGTGCACGGCGCCACCATGGCCTCGGCTGAATTCACCGAAGAAGCCATGGCCAAGCGCCCCAACGTGCAGGTCGGCGATCCGTTCATGGAAAAACTTCTGCTCGAAGCATGCCTGGAAGCCATGAAGACCGGCGCCATCGTCGGCATCCAGGACATGGGCGCCGCCGGACTTACCTGCTCCACCTGCGAAATGGGTTCCCGCGGCAATGTCGGCATCGAAATCGACCTGATGCATGTGCCGCAGCGCGAAACCGGCATGAGCCCCTACGAAATCATGCTCTCGGAATCGCAGGAGCGCATGCTGCTTGTCGCCGAGAAAGGCCGCGAAAAAGAAGTTTTCGACGTCTTCGAAAAATGGGGGCTCGATGCCGCCACTATCGGCGTCGTCATCGAGGAAAACACACTGCGCGTGAAGGATCACGGCAAAGTGGTCGCCGAAATCCCCAACGCTTCGCTTACCGATGCCGCTCCGATGTATGACCGGCCCCATGGCGTGAAGCCTTACCGTGCCGCGCCCATGCAGGGGCCCACGTTTGCATCGACTGACCTCACGGCCGACCTGCGCCGCATTCTCGGCTCCGGTGACGTCTGCTCCAAGCGCTACATCTGGCAGCAGTACGACTACATGGTGCGCACCAACACCACGCTCGGTCCGGGCGCCGATGCCGCAATCGTGCGCATTAAGGAAACGGGCACCTCGATTGCCATGGCACTCGATGGCAACGGCCGCTTCTGCTCCCTGGACCCGCGCCTTGGTACGAAACTCATCGTCGCCGAATGCTGCCGCAATGTTTCCACGGTCGGCGCAACCCCCGTGGCCGCCACCAACAATCTCAACTTCGGAAATCCCGAGCGCCCCGAAATCATGGCGCAACTCGTGGAAGCTATCGAAGGCATGGCCGAAGCTTGCGCCTTCTTCGAAACGCCCATCACCGGCGGCAACGTCAGCCTGTATAACGAGACCCGCACCGGGGATGAGTTGGTCGCCATCTATCCAACTCCGGTCATGGGCATCGTGGGAACGCTACCCACGCAAGCACCCGTGGCCATGCCCTTCCGCAACGCCGGCCGCGATATCGTTCTGCTGGGCGGCGTCGGCGCCTGTGACGATGTGCAGTTCGGCGGCACACAGTACGCCAAGGTCGTTCTCAGCGATCTGTGGGGCATTCCTCCCGCGCTCGACATGGATTACGAAAAGCGCGTTCAGGCCGCCATACGGCAAGTGGTTGCCGAAGGCTTGGCCGAATCCGCGCACGATGTTTCCGACGGCGGACTCGCCGTCACCCTCGCTGAATGTTGTTTCCGCACATCCTCCCCCGGCGGCGGCATCGGCGCGGCGATCGATCTTTCTTCGGACCTGCGTCCGGAGTATCTGCTGTTTCACGAAGGTCCATCGCGGATCGTTGTTTCCACCGCCAATGCCGCGCGCGTGCTTGCCATCGCCGCGGAACATGGCGTGGAAGCCGCAACGATCGGCAGGACCGTGGCCGGCAGGCTGTCCATCCGCAACCGCGGCACGCTGCTGATCGACAGTCCTGTGGAAGCCCTTGACACGATATGGGAGGAGGCGTTGGAGCGACTGCTCCGCGATTAAGCGATGTTTGACAAATTCCACGAGGAGTGCGGCGTCTTCGCCATTTATGGGCATCCGGAAGCAGCCAATATGGCCAACCTCGGCATCTTCGCCTTGCAGCATCGCGGGCAGGAAAGCGCCGGCATCGCTTCCGCCGATGGCGCCGAAGTCTATTGCCACAAGTCCATGGGCCATGTGGCGGACATCTTCACCGTGGACGTGTTGAACAGCCTCCCTGGCGACAAGGCCATCGGGCACACGCGCTATTCCACCACGGGCGACAGCGCCAAGCTCAATGCCCAACCTTTCAGCGCCATGACCAACAAGGGCCGCCTCGCGCTTGCGCACAACGGAAACATCACCAATGCGATGGAAATCCGCAATGCGTTGGAAAGCGAAGGCGCCATCTTCAGCGCCACCAGCGACACCGAAGTCGTGCTGCACCTCATCTCGCGTTCGCGCGAGCGTTCTCTTCCCGCCGCCCTGCGCGATGCCCTCCTCCAACTGGAAGGCGCATTCTCGCTCGTACTGCTCACCAAGAATGAACTCATCGCCGTGCGCGATCCGCACGGTTTCCGCCCCATGGCCATGGGCCAGATGGAAATGAGCGGCGACCGCATCAGCTACGTTTTCGCCTCGGAAACCTGCGCCTTCGATCTGATGGGCGCGGTATACATGGGCGATGTCGAACCCGGCGAGATGGTGGTGGTGAACAAGGCCGGCCTCACGCGCGAGCGTTACGCCCCGCGCCGTCCCCTTGCCCAGTGCGTCTTCGAACACGTCTACTTCTCGCGCCCCGATTCGATGGTCTTCGGCCGCCCCGTCGTGCAATCGCGCGAAGCGATGGGCCGCCTGCTCGCCCGCCAGAACCCCGTCCCCGCCGACGTCGTGGTCCCCGTTCCGGACTCCGGTGTCGCCGCCGCCGTCGGCTACGCCACCGAATCCGGAATCCCTTTCCGCATGGGACTCATCCGCAATCACCACGTCGGCCGCACGTTCATTGAGCCTTCGCAGGCCATCCGCGATTTCGGCGTCAAGCTGAAACTGAACCCCGTGCGCCACTTGCTGCGCGGCAAGCGCGTCGTGCTGGTGGATGATTCCATCGTCCGCGGAACCACATCCCGCAAGATTGTCCGCATGGTCCGCAATGCCGGAGCCACCGAAGTGCACCTCCGCATTTCCTGTCCGCCCACCATCTCCCCCTGCTTTTACGGCGTCGATACCCCAACCAAGAACGAATTGATCGCGGCGAACCACAGCGTCGAAGAGATCTGCCGCTACGTCGAAGCCGATTCCCTTGAATATCTCGCCCTTCCCAACCTCCGCGACGCCGTCGCCGACAGCCGTGGCGAATATTGCTACGCCTGCTACACGGGCGACTATCCCACGGACTTGGTGAGTATCGAAAGCCTCATCGGCGCGAAGACTCCGCGAACGTAGTCGCGCCGGCTCTGGCCAAATCCGTCAACGATGTACAATATACATCATGAGGCGAACCCAGCTTTACCTGGACGAGCAACTCTGGGATGCTCTCCACCTGCAAGCTCAGGCGCAAAAGACCACCGTCTCTGAGCTGGTACGGCAGGCCGTTCGCGAGCGCTACCTCGGCGATGAACAGCAACGCCTCAAAGCCATGCGAGAGTTCATCGGTAGCCGCGGATCCGCACCCGATGCTCCAACTGCCGTGGAAGAAGTGCGTGCCCTCCGCACCGGAACGCGTCTCGATAGGATTCGCAACCGGTGACCGTTCTTGTCGATTCAGACATTTTGATCGAGATCGCAAGAGGGAGAAATGAAACCCTCGCGGCCAAATGGATCGATCTCGCTCTGCGCAAGACCTTGATCCTCTACTCCCCCATCACCCTTGCCGAACTCTGGAGCGGTGCAAGGCCCAACGAACATGCCGCATTGCAGGCGATGTTCGATGCCTTGGTCTGCCTGCCGGTGACCGCGGAGACGGGCCGCCGGGCCGGCGCCTACATGAATCGTTTTCGGAAGAGCCACAACGTGGAGGTCGCCGACGCCATCATTGCTGCAACCGCCGTCCAGGCTGGGGCCTTGCTCTGGACAAGGAACCGAAAGCACTACCCAATGAAGGAAATCCAGTTCTATCCGCCTCAACCATAGTCCCGCGTTTGTGCCTCCCCACCGGATTCGCCGACAATAAGACAACGGAGCACTCAACATGCGCAAGTTCATCGGCCGTATTTTCGCCTGGATCGGCGGAATCACCGTTGCCTTCTTCATCCTCGTCTTCGTGATCGCCACCTTCACCCGCTCCACCACGGGTAAGATCCCGGCAAACACCATTCTCGAAGTGAACCTCGAAACCTCCATCGACGAAGATGCCTCCTCCGACCCCTTCCTCCGCCTCGGCCGCACCACACCCGTCCTCCGCGATATGGTCGACGCCCTTGAGAAAGCCCGCACCGACGAGCGTGTCAGCGGACTCATCGCCCGCATGGGCGCCGCCCCCATCAGCATGGCCCAGGCCCAGGAACTCCGCGACGCCATCGCCGCCTTCCGCGCCAAGAAGAAATTCGCCGTCGCTTTTTCCGAAACCTACGGTGAATTCTCAGCCGCCAACGGAGCCTACTACCTCGCCACCGCTTTCGATGAAATCTGGCTCCAACCCTCCGGCGACGTCGGACTCACCGGCCTCATGGCCGAAGGCATGTTCCTCCGCGGTTCCTTCGACAAACTCGGCATCGTCCCCCGCATGGATCATCGCTACGAGTTCAAGAGCGCCATGGAGCAGTACACCGAAAAGAAATTCACCCCTGCCGCCCGCGAAGCCACCGGCCGCGTCATCGAATCCATGTTTTCGCAAATGGTGAAAGGCATCGCCCAAGGGCGCAAGCTCCAGGAAGCCGAGGTCAAGTCTCTCATTGACCGCGGACCCTACCTGGGCAAGGAAGCCGTCGACGCCAAGCTCGTCGATGGCATCGCCTACCGCGACGAAGTCTTCGCCAAGGTGAAGGAAAAGGCCGGCAAGGACGCCCAGTTCCTCTACCTCCAGAAATACCTCGACCGCGCCGGACGCCCCCACCAGAAAGGCCCCGTCGTCGCCCTCATCTACGGACTCGGCCCCGTCGTCCGCGGCAAGAGCAGCGTCGATCCCCTCAGCGCCGATACCAGCATGGGTTCGGAAACCGTGGCTGCCGCCTTCCGCGACGCCATCAACGACAAATCCGTCAAAGCCATCCTCTTCCGCGTCGACTCTCCCGGCGGATCCTACGTCGCCAGCGACACCATCTGGCGCGAAACCGTGCGCGCCAAAAAAGCCGGCAAGCCCGTCATCGTTTCCATGAGCAGCGTCGCCGGGTCCGGCGGTTACTTCGTCGCCATGGCCGCCGACAAGATCGTCGCCCAACCCGCCACCATCACCGGCTCCATCGGTGTCCTCGGAGGCAAACTCCTCACCAATGGTCTCTGGGACAAGCTCGGCATCTCCTGGGACGAGATCCACACCAGCCAGAACGCGCGCATGTTTTCCAGTACCTCCGATTATTCCAAAGAGGAATGGGCGCGCTTCCAAACCTGGCTTGACCGCGTCTACCAGGACTTCACATCCAAAGTCGCCGAAGGCCGCAAACTCCCCAAGGAAAAAGTGCTCGAAATCGCCAAAGGCCGCATCTGGTCCGGCGAAGATGCCAAAGCCCGCGGCTTGGTCGACGAACTCGGCGGTTACCCCACCGCCCTCAAACTCGTGAAGCAAGCCATTCAGCTCAAGGAATCCGACGACATCACTCTGCGCGTCTTCCCCAAAAAGAAAACCACCTTCGAAGCCCTCATGGCCCGGCTCGGTAATCAAGACGAGTCCGAATCGAGCGAAGCCAAGCAGGCCGAGCTCATGCTGCGCGTGCTCGATGAAATCCGGCCCGCCGTCAAGGCCCTTCGATCCATCCAGGGCGGAGACACCCATGTGCTCTCCATGCCTCAAGTTACCTTCCAGCCCCGACGATAGGAGATCCATGATTCGTAGCGCCATCGTTCCCGTAGCCGGCCTCGGAACCCGGCTTCTGCCTGCCACCAAGTCGCAGCCGAAAGAGATGCTGCCCGTTGCCCGCAAGCCCATCGTGCAGTATGTCGCCGAGGAACTCGTCGCCAACGGCATCGAACAGATCCTGTTCGTCACTGGGCGCAGCAAGTCGTCCATCGAAAACCACTTCGATTCCGACCCCGAACTCACGCGCATCCTCAAGGAAGGAAACAAGCAGGATCTCCTCGCGGAACTGGACTTCGAGGATCTCAACGCCAATTTCTTCTACACCCGCCAGCGCTTCCAGCGGGGCCTCGGCGACGCCATCCTCTGCGGCGAAAGCTTCGCCGGCGAACTCCCCGTGATGGTCGCCCTCGGCGATTCCATCCTCGGCATCAACGCCGGCTCCAAAGCCGTCTCCCGCATGACGGAACTATTCATGGACAAGCGCGCCAGTTGCGTCATCGCAGTCGAAGAGGTGCCCCGCGAGGACGTCGTCCACTACGGCATCGTCGACGTTGCGGAAAACGACGACGGCTCGCTCCGCGTCTCCAGCATTGTCGAAAAGCCCAGTGTCGATGAGGCCCCCAGTTGCCTCGCCGTGGCCGGCCGCTATGCCTTCTCGCCCCTCATCTTCGATATGATCCGCCGCGTCAAGCCCGACAAGCGCGGGGAAATCCAGCTCACCAGCGCCATTCAGATGTTGTGCGAGGAAGGCAAGCGCGTCCTGGCCCTCAAACTCCGCCCCGAAGAACGGCGCTACGACATCGGGAACTTCCCCAGCTACTTCGAAACCTTCGTCGAGTTCGCTCTCGCCGACCCGCAATACGGCAAGGATTTCCGCGCCTATCTGGAGCGCTTGATATGTGGCGGATCCTCTCCGTCGTCTTCCTCCTAACCTTGCTCCTCAAGCTCTGCCACCACAACGTGGTTTGGGTCGAGGAAGCATACCCCATCGCCGCGGCGCTCGAAATGCTGCGCGGCAAAATCCTCTATCGCGACATCTGGTTCGACAAGCCTCCCCTTTTTGCGGCATGGTACGCAACCTTCGGCGCCGCGGCCGGATGGAAGCTCCGCCTTATGGGCGCACTCCTGGTCACCGCTTCCAGCGCCAGCGCCTGGCTCCTCGCCCGCCGCCTGTGGTCCGCCCGTGAAGCCATTTTCGCCGCCGCCCTCCTCGCCTTTTACCTTAACTTCGGTATCCCCGCCGCCGTCATGGCCGCCGCGCCGGACCAATTGATGATCCCCCTCCACATCCTCGCCATCTACTTCTGCGTGCGCGCCCAACCTCTGTACGCCGGCGCGGCCTGTGGCATCGCCCTCCTCATCAATCCCAAGGCCCCATTCGTTTTTCTCGCCTGCCTTGCCTGGCAATGGCGCAAGCCCCACCTGCTGGCCGCCGGAGCCGCGGCCGTCCAACTGCCCGCACTCGCCTGGATGCAATGGAACGGCGCCCTCATCCCCTACCTCGATCAGGTCTGGCGCTGGGGCATGCTGTACAGCCGCGACACCTTCCTCGCCAACCCCATCCAGGAAGCCTTCCAGCGCACCCTGAACTGGACCGGCTTCCACGTCACCATCGTCATCGGCGCCCTGTGCGCGGCATGGCGCCATCGCGATCCCGATACCCGCCGCCTCCTCTTCTGGATCGCCGTCTCCTTCGCTGCCGTTTGCGCAGGATTCCGATTCTTCCCCCGCTACTACTTCCAACTTCTCGTTCCCGCCGTCATCCTTGCCGCCCGAGGACTTGCTCCGCTCCGCCGCACGCACTGGTTCGCGCTCGCCCTGCTCCTCATCCCACTTGTCCGCTTCGGCCCGCGGTACATCCAGGTTGCAACGGGCTCTCCCTGGTCCGATCTCGCCCTCCACGACGATGCCCGCCAGGCCGCCTCATTCGCCATGGATAACAAGGCCAAGTCCATCCTCGTCTGGGGCTACCGCCCCGAAGTCTACGCCTACTCTCGAATCCCCGCCGCCACCCCTTGGCTCGATTCCCAACCGCTTACCGGAGTCATGGCGGACCGCCATCTCTTCAGCTCCAAACCCACTGCCTCGGAGTGGGCCGTGCGAAACCGCACCAGACTCGTGGCCTACGAGCCCGACATCATCCTCGACGGTCTCGGTCCGCTCAACCCATCCCTCGCCATCGCCAACTATCCCGATCTCCAGTCCTGGCTCGATCGCTACCAACTCGCCGGCTCCAACCGTTCCTTCCAGTTCTACGTCCGCCGCTAATTTTTCTTCGCACCCGTGAGCGATCCCCGGTTTCTCTGGCCCTATACGGTACAGGAGCGCATGCACAAGCAGCTCCCCCAAAAAAAAGGAGAACAACAATGCAAACCAGGAATCGGAGCAACCGAGCCGGATTCACCCTCATCGAACTGCTGGTGGTCATCGCCGCAGTCCCCATTCTCATTGGACTGCTTCTGCCCGCGGTACAAAAAGTCCGCGAAGCCGCCGCCCGCAGGAGTTGCAGCAACAACTTGAAACAAATCGGCCTCGCCGTCCACAACTACCACGACGCCAACCGGCGCTTCCCCACCAGCCTCGCCGAAACCATGGAGATCGCCAAACTCCCCGCCCACGGCGCCGTGGACGGCTATCGCTACACCCTCGTACAAAGCACGGCGAACACCTTCCACATTGCCGGAAACCCCGTTCCCGGCGTGACCGGAGGCGAAACCGGCAACCTCATCATCTCCGCGGATTCCAGCGGTAACAAGGCCTCTTCCATACGCTTCGCTTTCACCCCAGGAGCCGATGAAGCGCGCAACCGCATGTTCCGCAACATCCTCCTCATCGGCGCCCGCGGATTCGCCGACTATATCGCTGTCCTCGACCCCACCCAGCAAAAACAGGTCTACGAGCGCATTCGCCCCTACGTCGAATCCCCCAACGCCCCCACGGATGTATTCAACGCGCTGAAGGGCACCGACGGACAAGTCACCTTCCGCAGCATGTTCGGCCACAGCGGCGGCGGGAACCTCCTTATGGGCGACGGTTCCGTTCGCTTCGTCAGCGAATCCATCTCGCGCCAGCTAATGGCCGAGTTGCAGTTAGGAGTCAACGGCGAGCGCTGGGACTCACTCCCCGGCATCCGCCTCCCCGGCTCCAGCCTCGACCCCGCGCTCTTCAGCGCCCCGAGCATCGGCGAAATCGTAGTCACGAAAATCTCCGATTCCGCCACAAGCTCGGCGCTACTCGCCATCGTGGCCAAAGCGGCTCAGGCCGAAGCCGGCGGCGACATCCGCGGCAAAGAGGCCGCCTACGCGGAGTTCGTGAAAGCGGTGGATGCCGCTGCCGCTCAGGGCAAGGTCCCTTACGACACGGCCCAGATGCTCACAGCTCTCGCCAAATCCATGTAAGGTGCAATCGAGAACGGGCGGGCTTCAACCCCCGCCCTTCTTCCGTCCCTCAAACCCCAAGTCCTCTTTGAAAGCCTCCAGCGTGTTGTAGGCAATCGGGCAATAGGTCGCCCGGTCCGGCATCTCCCACATCCGCGACACCAGCGACCCTTCCCCCCGCACCAGATGCGGAAAATCCTCGCAGGTCATCGGCCGCACATCGTACACGCCGCACAGTTTCCCCTCCAGAAACACACACCCCGACTCCTCGGTCCGCTTCAAAATCAACCCCTCTTCTTCCGAAAGTTCACAGTAATCCCGCAAAAACTCCCGCCGCGTCACCCCAATGAACTTCGCCAGTTTCTCCACTTCCCGGTCGCGCAGTTTCACCGTCGCCACCCGGCAGCAGTTGGCGCACTCCCGGCAATCGATGGCGTTCTCCACCTCCGCCGCTATCTTCCGCAAATGCCGCTCCACGGCGTGATGCTTCCGCATGTGCGCCCGCAGCCGCTGGTTCTCCTCCCGCTTCTTTTCCCCCAACCGCTTGATTTCCACCAGATCCGTGATCACATCTCCATCCTAACAGGGGGTGTCCCGACAACACTCTTCGATGCCATACTGTATCCTGATCCGATTTCATGACCCGCCACTCCCTCCAAACGGACCTCTGCATCGTCGGCGGAGGCATCGCCGGAGTCTGTGCCGCCCTCGCCGCCGCCCGCAACGGCGCCAAGGTCATCCTCGTCCAGGACCGCTCCGTCCTCGGGGGCAACGCCTCCTCCGAAGTCCGCATGCACATCGTCGGCGCTTCATGCTCTTCCCGCCGAGCCGGAGCCCGCGAATCCGGCATCGTCGAAGAACTCCGCCTTGAAGACGCCGTCCGCAATCCCCACCGCAGTCCCCACCTCTTCGACCTCCTCCTCTATGACAAAATCGTCAGCGAACCCAACATCACCCTCCTACTCGATACCTCCTTCCTCGATTGCACGGTATCGAGCAACCGCATCCAATCCATCCGCGCCATTCGCCCATCCACGGAAGACGAATTCGGCATCGAGGCTCCCTACTTCGCCGATTGCTCCGGCGATTCCCACCTCGGCCTCGCCGCCGGCGCCCACTACCGTATGGGCCGCGAAGCCCAAAGCGAATTCCAGGAGCCACACGCCCAGCTCACCGCCGACACCAAAGTCCTCGGCTCCACTATTCTCTTCATGGCCAGCCGCAAGCCGCACCCCGTGCCCTTCCATCCTCCCGCCTGGGCCCGCAAATTCACCGAAGACGATCTCAAGCTCCGCAGCCATCGCGAATGGGAATATGGCTACTGGTGGGCCGAATGGGGCGGCGAACTCGACACCGTCCGCGACAACGCGCGCATTCGCCACGAACTCCTCCGCATCGCCCTCGGCGTCTGGGACCACATCAAGAACCACTGCCCGCGCCCCGCCGAAGACCCCACGGCCGCCTACGAAAAATGGATGGACGGCCAAACCCCGCCCGCTCCCCCCGAAGGCCCCGAAAACTGGAGCCTCGATTGGGTCGGCATGCTCCCCGGCAAGCGCGAATCCCGACGCCTGCTCGGCCCGCACATTCTCACCGAACAGGACGTCGTCAACGCCACTCTATTCGACGACGCCGTCGCCTACGGTGGCTGGTGGATCGATGTCCATCCTCCCGCGGGAGTCGATGCCGTCCACGAATACCCCACCGAGCAAATCGAGGTCCCCCACCTCTACACCATCCCGCTCCGTGCCCTCCACTCTCGCAACATCGACAATCTCTTCATGGCCGGACGCAACATTTCCGCCACGCACCTCGCCTTTGCCTCCACCCGAGTCATGGCCACCTGCGGCGTCATGGGCCAAGCTATCGGAACCGCCATCGCCTGTGCCATCCGCACCGGCGCAATCGATATTCACGCCACACAGCAGCAACTGCTAAGAGACGACGCCTTCCTCCTCCATGTCCTCCCGGACCCCGATCTCGCGCACCAAGCCACCATCCACGCCTCATCCGAGCACCCCGATCACCCTGCCACGAACGCCATCAATCTCCACAGCCGGGCCACCAGCCCGGCACTGCATCCCATACTCCCTGCATCCTCCAACCAATGGCGCTCGCAAACCCTCCCCGCCGCCCTTGAACTCCGCTGGCCCACGACACAGCACATTCGTGAAGTCCACCTCATCTTCGACACCGGACTCCACCGCGAACTCACCCTCTCCATGTCCGATGCTTTTCAATCCCGCATGATCCGCGGCCCGCAGCCTGAAACCATCTCCCACTACACTCTCGAAGCGGGCGAAACCAAAATCGAAATAGAGGGCAACTATCTCCGCCATCGCCGCCACACGTTAAACACCACAACCAACTCACTCCGCCTCATCTTCCGGCAAACCCATGGAGTCCCCGAGGCCCGCCTCTACTCCGTCCGCGTCTATTCATAAACCGCTTGCCTCGTTTCATGCGGAACATGTTCCGCGAGCGCTTGACCCCGACTCAGGCCCATTCTCGCAATCAGTTGCTGGAACCGCTCCGTCTCACGGATGGGCTTGAAGAATGGATCGGAGTTTACGTACATCAGGCTGAAATGATGGTTGGCGAAAGCCACATCGAGTTCATCCAGCGCGCCTTCGAAATCGCCGAGATAAGTCTTCCACCGTGCTCTGCGTATCGATTGCACGCGTCTCGATTTTTCATCAAGAGAGAGCTCCATCATCCGTGTCAAGGCACCCGACAGCCCCTTGTCGCGAAACTCCCTTTCCACTTCCCCGGCGTGCGGACCCCAATACGCCTCCACCCAACTGTCTACGGCTTCCCTTTCCCTGCCCATCAGCAGCAAGGCATTAGCCCGTGCATCCCACCCGCTGGTGGAGCGCGGTTTGATCGAAAGGGCGCGGCCGGCAGCCTGCAATGCCTCGCTGTAACGCCCCAGGAACAGCAATATCATGGATCGCACTTCGTGTCCCGTGGCAAAGTAAGGGGTTCTGCGAAGCCCTTCCTCCACCTGCCGCAGCGCTTCCTCCAGGCGGCGCTGCGTGCTCAGAAACATGGCCGTGTACACGCTAAGCCCCGAACTGCCGCGTGACAGCCGCTGTGCCTCCTGGAGATGGAATTCCGCCTTCTCCCAATCCCAGAAGTAGGCAAATAGCAGAAACCCAAGTGTCCCGTGGCCCGACGAGCAGTTCGGATCCAACGCCACGGCGCGTTCCGCCGCCTCCCGGCCCGCCACTTTGGTGATCGCCGCATCCGGCCCGCTCGTCAGTAGTTGTGCAAGCATCGCGAAGTGGTTCGCGCCGCGTGGATTCAATTCCGTTGCCCGGATCAGCGCCTCGACAGCGCTTTTCATGGAAGCTGGATCCCCCATCCGCTTCAAGCGGGAGGCCTCCTCCGCCAGTTGTTCCGCCTTGGCTGCCATCGCCCGCCGGTTCCATTCCTTCCGCACCGCCGGAGCGCATAAAAGCACAACAAGGGCAGCAGCGAACACAGCAAGTGCCACGGCGCTACGGCGCAGACCGGGGGATCGCCTGCTGCTCCCCGCATCAACGACCTGGTTTTGCTCCTCTGCCGCCTCGATGCGCGGCAAAGTCTCAACTGGGACTCTCAGCCGGTATCCCAGCCGCGGCACTGTTTCCACAATCCCAGGCGCTTCGTCTCCATTGGCCAGTACTCGCCGCAACTGCGTCATCACCTTCGTCAGGCTGGTTTCTTCCACCTGGATTCCCGGCCAAAGCGCTCCGAAAAGGGCGTTGCGGTCCACCAATTGCCCGCGCGCCTCAATCAGCATGCGCAGCGCTTCAAAGCACCGCCACGGCATCTCCACCGGCGTCTCATCCAGCAAGACCTTCCGCGCCGTGGGATCCACGACGTACTGGCCAACCCGGTAACAGTGGTGGGACGACATCCAGCACCTATCGGCCATCCAGCGGCACATTCGCCGGCGGCCCCTCCCTCAGCTTGGTCTCGATCTTATCCAAGCGGCAGCCTGAAATCAATCCGGTTCAGGACGGCAAGACGGTCTTTCAGCGCATTTCAGCCTTTTTCAGGACGACGCCCGCGTTTCTATTGCGCGTGATCTAGCCTTTTCAGTGCCCCCGAACACATCCTGATTCCATGAGTCCTAACACCCAAAAACCAACCACCTCCATCACCCTCGCGGGGGTTCTGCCGGCCTTGGCTCTGCTCTGCGCCTTGCCCGCCGGCGCGGCTTTGACCACCACTACCTTCAATGGCTCTGTCTGGCCAAGAACGGATGCCGCCATCGGAGTCACCGGCTTCGTCATAGAGAGCTTCGAAAATCTCACTCTCGCCCCCGGTCTGCGCATCGGGCTGGTCAGTTCCCCGCTTTCCTCTACGTTGCCCGCCACCTTCAATCCAGCCACGGACGACAGCGCCGGCAACGTCTTCGTCGGCGGGGTCTGGGACGGCTCCAACGTCCTCCTCAATCAGGCTGCCAACGACGTGCCCGCCTGTGGTTACAACTGCGGAGGATGGGGAGACATCCTGATCGAAATCGCTGCCGGAACCACCAGCGTTGGCTTCAGTGTCCAGCAACTGGACGGTTCGCTGTCCCTGTTCGCCAATGGGTCGGCAACGGCTTTCGCCACGCTCAGTTTGGGGACGGCAGGCTCCTTCCGTAACGGATACGTCCGCATTGATGCCACGGGCGGCGATACTATCCAGACGTTGTTGCTGCGCTCGACAATAGCGGGCGATGGTTACACCCTGGATTATCTTGCCTTCGCGCCCAATGTCGATCCCGTTCCGGAACCCCGTTCCACGGCGCTTGTCCTCTCCGCCCTCGTCTTATACACGATGCGCAACAAGTTCCGGCCCGACCGCCGCTGAGCCCCCTCCATTGTAGAATCGGAAATAGGGTGATGCCCGAACTGGCTGCAAAACACCACCTGTTTCCCCGCCTGTGGATCACGCGTATACTGCGCTCCAGCCTGCGTGTGGCCCCGTTTTGGATTGCTGTCCTCGCCGCCGATGTGGCCCACGGTGGTTTGTCCCCAACTCGCGCCTGTCCCCCGCTTCTTGAACCCCACCAGAGCCTCTGGGCTGCCGCGGATTTCGATGGTGACAAGTCCGTTGACGTGGCGCGCGTCAAAATCGGAAGGGCTGGAAACCGCATTCTCGCCTCTCCCGTCGATCTCTTCCCTTTCTGTAGGAACTCCGCGCCTCCGATATTCCGCTCTTCACTGGATGCCGGGCTGGTTCTCACGGTTCGCGATGTCGATGCGGACCACGATCCCGACCTGATACTCCGCAAGCCATTCGCCGCGAAAGCGCTGAATGTCTGGCTCAATGACGGAAAGGGCCGGTTCACCGAAACCGCACCATCGACAACCTCCGGCACGGACCCCAACCCACTGGGCATGGCGAGCCCCGTTTCGCGCATTCACCAACTCGCCGCAGCCTCGTCCCCCAAAACCCACTCACCCATTCTCTGGAACACGGCTCTCGTTCCCTTCGAACCGGAATGCGCTCGCCTCTCCCATAAGGATCCGTTAGGCGTTGCTTCCGTCCGCCGCGGCGCGCGTCAGGGCCGCGCCCCCCCTTCTCTTTCCTTCTGACATAACCATTTCCCTCTCGTCTGGCCACAGCTGCCACTCGAAGGAGGGTCGTGCTTTCTCAGCAGGAAAGGAATTCTCGAATTGAAGCAATCTGTTTCACTTGTAATGAGTTGTGTCTTGGCACTGTCTGCCGGAACTGTCTTTGCGCAGAAACCCCATGATCCCGACGAGGGTACGCTCTCCAGCGTCAAGCCCCGCATTCCGGAACCGATGGTCTTCGACCTCATCCGCCCCCTTGGCGCACAGCGCGGTGAGTTCGAAGTCAACTCTCTGTTCCGTTTCAGTCCCGCGGATAAGCCCCGCCGTCTGCTGTGGGCCCCGGAAGTCGAGTACGCCTTCCTCGAAGGCTATGGCGTCGAGTTCGAACTCCCCATGGAGAACGCAGGTATTGATAGCTGGAAGGGCGCTATCCAGGGCACCTTGCCCGGTCCCTGGGAGAAGACATTCATCCATGGCTGGCAGGTGCTCGGTGAGCGTAGCCACCACCATGAGCTCTCCCGCCTCAACCTCCTCTACCTGGCCGGTGCTCGATGGCACCGCAATTGGAGCACTTTCACCATGACCGGCGCCGAACGCGAGCAGGATGCCGCACAAACCGCCCACGCCTTCCTCGGCAATTACTCCCTCTTCTACCACCACCGCAAAACCGTCACCTACGGCCTCGAATCCAATATCAAAGGCCACGGCGTTTCCGGCCGCGGCTTGCTGCTGATGCCACAACTGCAGCTCCGCAAAAGCCGCGTCAACCTTCAGATCGGGGCCGGATGGCGATGGAACAACCGCACCAACGGACTGCAAGTCGGCTGGCGTCTCTCCAGGGAGTTCTAATGACTATCGCCCTTGAGCCCGCTCCACATCCCGATTCATAAACACCGCGTAGCCCCAGTACAGCACGCCGGCCGCCACCACAAACAACCCCGCGATCGCCGCGAACACCGCCTCCATCCCGATGTGCGCCTTCAGCCACCCTGCCACCAGCACGCCCATCCCACCCGCTGCCGTCGCCCCCAGATTCATCATCCCCAACCCCGTCGCCCGCAGCCGCTCCGGCACCACGTCGCACAGCGTCGGACTCTCATTCGCCCCGCCCATCCCTCGGAACAACGAAAACACGCCCACCGCCACCGCCGCAATCACAAAACTCACATCACCCAAAAACAGCAACAAAAACGGCGCCGAGAGCAGATAGCACGCGCTCTGATACAGCATCCGCATCCGCGGCGCGCGCCGCGCCACGCGATCCGACACCGCTCCCCCAATCGCAATCCCCGATACCGTCGCCGCCTGTAATAGAAACGTCCCCGCGAACCCCGCCGCCGCCAGGCTCATCCCAAACCGCTCCCGGAAATACAGCGGCAGCCAGTTCAGGAAGATCCACACCCCCACTCCCGCCAGCATCGTCTTGGCCAGCAATATCAGAAAACTCGGAATGGTCACCAACTCCCGCAGATCCGCCCACGCATTCCGCCGCTGGACAGGCTTGCGCCCCGGCCCGTCCTGAAGCAAGTTCCACCCCAACACCCCATACACAATCCCCAGGCCGCCCAGAATCCAAAACCCCGGACGCCATCCGAAATGGTCCCCCAGATAGCCCGCCACGGTTCCACCCGCCACCACGCCCAGATTCAATCCGATCGAATGCACGGCCATGGCCTTGGCCCGCGTCCGCGGCCCATGATGCTCCGCAATCAGCGCAATCGCCGCCGGCAAGTACGCGCTCTCCACCACCCCCAACATCAGCCGCAACACGATCAGGCTCTTCACATCCGCGGCGAATCCCGTCACCGCCATCACCGCGCTCCAGCCCAGCAGGCTGAACAGCACAATCCGCGACCGCGAATGCCGGTCCGCCAGATAGCCCGCCGCCGGCGACGACAGCGCATACCCCCAGAGAAACACCGATCCCAACGCTCCCAACGCCACGTCGGAGGCGCCCAAATCGCGCTTCAGCAACGCGAACACGCTCGACACCGCCGCACGGTCGGCGTAGTTGATCCCCGCCGCAATCGCCAGAAAAACGGCCACTACCCACTGGATAGGCATCTTCTGTAGAGTAACGTAGAGATGCCCTCCACCAGCGCTCCCGGGCGCGTCAATTTAATCGGCGAACACATCGACTACCACTCCCTGCCCGTGCTCCCCATGGCCATCGGCCGGCGTGTCACCGTGCATTTCACCCCTTCCACAGGCACGCAAATCCACGCCAGCAGCAAGGACGGCTTCCCCCCGCGATCCTTCACATGGACGCAATCCATCCCGCCCTACGAATCCGGCGATTGGGGCAACTACCTCAAGGCCGCCGCCCAGGCCGTAGCCCTACGCTGGGGTGTACGCAACGGCATCCACGCCGAAATCACCGGCAACATCCCGCCCGCCGCCGGACTCTCCTCTTCCTCCGCCCTGCTCGTTGCCTTCACCATCGCCCTTCTCCAGGCCAATCAAATCGAGGCGACACTCGAAGAACTCATGGACATCCTCCCCGACGGCGAACAGTACGTCGGCACGCGCGGCGGGGGAATGGACCACGCCATCTCCCTCGCCGGCCAGCAAGGCTGCGCCCTCGAAATCCACTTCCAGCCCTTCCGCACCCGTCCCATCCGCATCCCCGCCGATTGGGCCTTCCTCGTTGCCCACTCCCTCCGTACCGCCGAAAAGTCCAGTGCCGTTCGCGAACACTACAACCAGCGCCGCTACGCCGGACAGCGAGCCCTCCAAACCCTCGGCCTCTCCAGCTACCACCCGCTCCCCAATCCCGAACTCGCCGCGAGACTGACAGACTCCCTCGAACGCCGCTGTTTCCTCCACGTTGTCACCGAAGCCGCCCGCGTCCAACAAGCCATCGCCGCCCTCGAATCATCCGACGCCGGCACCTTCGGCCGCATCCTCAACGAAGGCCACCGCAGCCTCCGCGATCAACTCGAAGTAAGCTGCCCGGAACTCGACCGCCTCACCGATTCCGCCCTCCACGCCGGAGCTCTCGGCGCTCGCCTCACCGGCGCCGGATTCGGCGGCTGCGCCATCATCCTCACCACTCAATCCCAACTCCGCGCCATCAAACAAAACCTGATTGAAACGTTCTACCGCGGCGACCCCGCCCACATCTTCGAAGCCGTCCCCTCTCAAGGAGCTATGGCAGCCGGTACATCTTCACCGACTTCGCATCCCTGACCAGCAGATTCTTCCCCAGCAATACCGGCTGCGCCCACGTTGCTTCCTCCGACACCGGATACTCCGCCACCGGATCGTACTTCGCCGCCGACCGCCGGATCACCTTCAAATTCCCGGCTTCATTCAGGAGGAACAGCAGATTGCCCGCCGCCACCAGCGACATGTTCATCCCCTCGCGCCCCGGCGTTGACCACAACACTTTCCCTGTCTTCACATCCATCGCGAACACGCTTCCCTTGCGCTTGTTCGTCATCCCGTACAACACGTCGCCATCCAGCACCGGCGAACTCATGTACATCGAATACTCCGCGTTCTCCCATGCCACCTTCGCCGTCCATCCCGAGCCTTGCTTCACCACATCCACCGCCATCGTTCCCTTGCGGACCCCGGAAAGAATCACCCGGTTGCCCGTCACCACCGGAGTCACGATGTTCTCGTTGTACTGATCCACAAACGGCACTTTCCACAGCAACGCCCCGCTCCGCGCATCCAGTCCCACCGCCTGCTTCAGTGCCAGCGTTACAATCTGCCGGACCCCGCCGATCTCCGCCACCACCGGCGAGGCATAGCTTGGCCCATCCCCGTTCCAACTCCATTTCACCGCACCCGTCGCCGGCTCCATCGCCATCAGCGAACCCCCGCGGTCATCCCCGATATGCACCAGCAGCAGTCCGCCCTCGATCATCGGAGACATCGCCGTGCCCGTAAACATGTTCTGGCTGTCCACGCGCGCCGAATAGTCCTTCTTCCACACCACCGCCCCGGTCTTCGCATCGTGACACACCAGCACACCCGTGATCCCCAACGTAAACACCCGGCCCTCGAAGAATACTGGGGACGAATTCGGCCCATACCCCATCTGCGTGGCATACGGATTCTGCCGGAATGGCGCCCGGTACGCCGACTTCCACAACTCCTTCCCCGTCCCGCGCGAGAACGCCTGCACCACCTCCCGATCCCCCGTCCGGCTGTGCACGAACACCGCATCCGCAGACACCGCCGGCGTCGAGTACCCGCCACCCACCGCCGCGCTCCAGGCCACCTTCAGATCCCTCGGCCAACTCGCCGGAGCCACGAACCCTTGCGCCACTCCCGTCCGCGCGGCGCCACGCCACTGTGGCCAGTCCTGCCCTGGACACGCCACCGCCCATACAATCAAGACCGCCAGACAACGCATGCCCTCAGATTAGCACCCAGGTGTGACATCCGATCGGTTAGATTGACAGACAGACAAATACAATTCATAATTCTGTCATGCCGAGCTTCAAGTCCGATCAGATCCGCGAGCATGTCCGGCTCCGTTACGTTGAGCCGGCCCGCCGCAGCCGGCAACCGCGATTCTCGGTCCGCTGCGGAACTGTCGAGAAGGAACTGGGCATGTCAAATCGCGTCTATCAAGTCTGTACTGCACTGAAGACAAGCAAGTTTCTGGAGCCGAATGGATTGCGGCTGGTGGACGTCAGTGGTCCGCCCTCCGGGGCCAGCACCACTGTCGTCTACACCTACGAATTTCTCGATACCTCAGCCCCGGTACCCTCTCGCGCCACACCGGCAACTCCATCTGTCTACGAAAAGCTGCTCCGCATGGAAGGACTTCTCAAGGAAGTCTACACGGAACTCGGCGGCGCCGAACGCGCCATCCGGGAGGAACGCGAAGGATACTCCCGATGAGTCTCGTCTACTGGGACACGATGCTCTTTGCCTACTTGTTCGAGGGCCATCCGGAGTTCAAACCGCGCGTGGTCCGGATTGCTCGCCGCATGGAAGAGCGTGGCGATACGCTCTGCACCAGCGTTTTTACGGTCGGCGAGATCCTCGCCGGACCAAGCCGCCTCCAGCGTTGGGATGAAGTATCCAGGCTTCGCGAGTTTTTCCGCTCCCCGGAGCTCCGCCTCCTCGACTTCAAGTTCTCGACCGCCGAGATTTTTGGCGAGATTCGCGGACGTGGAGGCATCGGCTCAGGCGATGCCATCCACTTGGCTTGTGCCTCCGAATCGCGCGTCGATCTCTTCCTGACGCACGATAAGCGCTTGGCCAGGAAGATCGTTCCCGGAATTCAGTTCATCGCCACGTTGGACACCAACATCCTCTAGACACATCCACAGTTCCGGTACGTACTGTACGTACTTAGTTGTTTACCCCAATCAGTACTTAGTCCAAACTAGAATCTAGATGTTTGTGGTATCCGCCAGTCCAGCGGCCGAAGCACGCGATAGCGCATTAGAGCGTATCGCCGCCCTGGCAACCCGCCTGATGGATGCGCCCGTCGCGGCCATCTATTCCGGTTCACCCAACGATCCCACTTTACGGGCAACCGCCGGGCCCGCCGGCCTTTGGGAGCACTACTTCCGCGAAGTCCTCTCCAACGGCCGCTGCCAGCCTTTCACCGGCCACCCGCTCACTATCGCCGATACCCACTCCGATCCCCGGCTCCACGTCCACGATTGGCCCGTGCGCTCCATCGCCGCCGTTGCCATTCCCTCCTGGACGGGTTCGGACGCCGGATTCCTCATCACTGCCTCCGCAACCCCCGGCTCGATTGCCGAACATCAACTGCTGCATCTTACCGACCTTGCCACTCTTGCCGGCAACGAACTCGAACTCGAACGGCGCCGCAGCCAGTCCGGCAACTCCGTCGAACGCCGCAAGACCCAGGAGCAACTCCTCGAAAAGACCCTCGAACTCGCCAAGTTCAGTGAAGACCTTCGCCAGCTCCACCGGCTCAGCACCACCAATTACGAGTCCATCGAAGACCTTTTTCAGGATTATCTCCAGACCGGCTGCTCGATCCTTGGTCTTGGCTGCGGCGTCGTCATGCACACCCGTGGCCGCTATGGCTCCATCCGCGCCGTACGCTGCGAGATGAACTCCATCCGTCCCGGCGTCACCTTTGAACTCACCCAGGTTCATTGCGGTGTCGTTTGCGAGGAAAAGCAGACCATCGCCGTCAGTTGGATCGCTGAAGATCCCCGCCTCGCCCACCGGCCCCACTATGGGCCCGTGCGCCAATCCGCCTACATCGGCACGCCCATCCTGATCGATGGCGAAGTCTATGGCGTGCTCAGCTTCTCCTCTCCACATATCCGTTGGAACCCCTTCACCTCCCACGAAATCGAGATCATCGAGCTGATGGCCAAGAGCGTAGCCCGCTCGATCCTCGAAGGCCGTATGCAAGCGGCCCGCGAGCGCTCGGAGATCCTCGAGCACGACCGTAGCCAAGCCCTGGAAATGGTGGCCAAGGACCAGCCCCTCGCGGCAGTCCTCACCCAGATCGCACGCATGGTGGAGCGCCAGTCCCCCTCCCTCGCCGTCGCCATCCATCTCGTCTCCGACGACCGCGTGTTCTGCACTGCCGCCCCGAGCATGCCCGAGCCTTTCCGCAAGCGCTTCCAGAACATCCCTCTCCAGCACGGCCGTTCCTGTTGCTTCTCCGCCGCCTATAGCCGCGCCACCGAAGTTTACGAAACCTCCGTCCCCCGCTGTGCTCCCCACGGCGGAGCCTCCGTCCACGAATTCTGCTGGCAGGTCTGTGGCGCCAGCCCCATAATCTCCGGCTCCGGCGAACTCCTCGGCATCCTGCTCGCCTATTCCAAGATCGCCGTGCAGCCGCGTATTGTCGATTCCGAACTGCTCGGTATGGCCGGCTCGCTCGCCGCCATTGCCATCGAGCATCGCCGCCTCACCGACCGGCTCGCCTTCCACGCCATGCATGATGTGCTCACCAGCCTCCCCAATCGCACCATGCTCGCCCGTTCGCTGGATGAGTTCATCGTTCGCGCCAAAGACCGCGGCCTGCCTTTCGCCGTCATCTTTGTCGACCTCGACCGATTCAAACAGATCAACGATCATTACGGCCACGGGGCGGGCGACACCGTCCTTCGCGAAATCGGCGTGCGCATGAAAAGTATTCTCCTGCCCGGTGAAGTGGTCGCCCGTCTCGGCGGCGATGAATTCGTCGCCATCTGGATGGAAAAGAACCCCGAGTCCGCGCATGCCCGCGCCCTCCAGCTCCTCGACTCGCTGCGCATGCCTGTCCAATACGGCACACAGCGCATCTACGTCACCGCCAGCATCGGCATCAGCATCTTCCCCCAAGCCGGCCTCACCGCGGACGCCCTGCTCGTCAGTGCCGATCAAGCCATGTACCGAGTCAAAAAGAGCGGACGCAACGACGCCGGCTGCTATGCTCCCGAACTCGAAAGCACCCATCACTCGCGCCTCCACCTTGGCCACGCACTGCGCCGCGCCATCGAACAGGAACAGTTCGACCTCAACTTCCAGCCCATCGTCGACATCCGCCGCAGCGGCTCGCTCCAACTCGCCGGCTTCGAGGTCCTTCTTTCCTGGAAACACGACGAACTAGGCCGCATCTCCCCAGCCGACTTCATCCCTCTTGCCGAGGAATGCGGACTCATCGGAGTCATCGGAGCCTGGGTTCTGCGCAAAGCATGTGAGGAATGCGTCCGCTGGCAACGCGCCGGCTACGATCCCGTTCCCATTTCCGTCAACGTTTCAGCCCTTCAGTTCAGCCGCGCCGATTTCGTCGACATGGTGGAATCCACTCTCAAGGCAACCGGCATCGAGGGCCGTTTCATCGAGCTCGAACTCACCGAAAGCGCCATCATGCAGGAGATTGCCACTGCCACCATCAAGCTCAAGCGCCTTCGCGATCTCGGCGTCCGGCTGGCCCTCGATGATTTCGGCACCGGCTATTCCGCCCTCGGCTATCTGCGCTGGATACCTGTCGATTGCCTGAAGATCGACCAGTCCTTCCTTGCCGAGCTGGAATCGTCCGAAGGGGCCTATACGCTAGTCCAAACCATCGTCGCCCTCGCCGACAATATGGGCCTCTCCGTGGTTGCCGAAGGTGTCGAAACCGCGCGGCAGCTCGAAATGCTGCGCGAGATCGGCTGCGACAAAGCGCAAGGCCACCTGCTCGGGGCCGCCTTGCCCCGCCACGAAGTCGAACAATGGCTCGCCAGCGAGACTAGGCGACGCCGTATTTCTTGAACCACACCAGCATCCGCTCCCAAGCGCCTTCCGCCGCCTGCGCGTCCGGATATACCACAATGTCCGATCCACTGCTTCCTTTGCGCAGTGCCGCCCGTATCTGCTCCACCGTATCGAGCGGGATCCCGCTGTCCTTCTCTCCATAGAGCCACAAGACCGGAACCCGCGGCGACGCGGCGATATCCGCCGGATACTTCGGCTGCAACGGCCGTGCCAGCACGGCATTCCACGCCACAGCCGCCTTCACCTTCGGCTGATGCGCCGCGTAAAGCCAGGCGATCCGTCCGCCCCAGCCGAACCCCGTCACCGCCGCTTTCCTCGTATCGCCCTTGTGCTTCTCCGCCCACTCGAGCGCCGCATCCAGATCCGCCATCGCTTGTTCGTCGGGAATCGCCGCGGGATCGCCCTCCCGCGAAAACAGGCCGGGCGCGATCGCCATGTACCCGTACTTCCCCAACCGCCGGCAAACATCCTGGATGTCCGTGTGGGCGCCCATGCTCTCCCCCACCACCAGCACTACCGGATAGTTCTTGCCTTTTGCCGGGACCGCCCGGTAAGCCGGCATCCGCCTCCCCTGACTCGTGGGGATCTCCACACCCCCCGCCGTCAGCCCTCTTTCATCCGTAGTCATCGCCAGCGCGAAGCCAAACGGCAGATGAGTCAGAAATGTGCGCCGCCCCTTCATGGATAGGCATTGTAGCAGCCAGCCCGAAGCGTATAATGCAAAGGAAATGACCATGCTCAGACGTACCGCTCTTGCCGCGGGTGCAGCCAGCCTGTTGCCTGCCGCCGATCGCGTTCGCGGTGGCATCATCGGCTCCGGAGGCCGAGGCCGTCTCCTTACCGCCGAGTTCAAAGAGATCGGTGTCGAAATGGCCGCCGTCTGCGATGTCTACGAAGCCAACCTCAACGCCGGCCTCAAAGTAGCCTCCAGCGGCGCCAAAGCCTACGACAACTACAAGCGCCTCCTCGACGACAAGTCCATCGATGTCGTCGTCGTGGCCACCCCGGACCACTGGCACGCCCAGATGACCATCGACGCCGTCCAGGCGGGCAAGGACGTGTACGTCGAAAAGCCGCTCTGCCACACCGTCGAGGAAGGCTACCGCATGATCGACGCCGTCAAGCGCACCAACCGCATCGTGCAAGTCGGCACCCAGCGCCGTAGCATGCCGCTCTTTCTCGAAGCGAAGAAGATCATGGACTCGGGCGAACTCGGCACTGTCCGTCTCGTCAACAGTTGGTGGCTCAATCACACCACTTCCTTCAGCAGCCGCAAGATCGAAGGCAAGCTCGATTGGAACCAATGGCTCGGTTCCGCGCCCAAAGTTCCCATGAGCCCGGAGCGCATGTTCAATTGGTATTGGTTCTGGGATTACTCCGGCGGACTCCTCATCGGCCAGGCCGCCCACGTCGTCGATGCCATCGGTTGGTTCATGAATTCCAAATTCCCGCTTGCTGTCACAGCCACCGGCATGAAGCCCAACATCGCCGGAGCCGAAGTGCCCGAAACCGCCACCATGACCATCGAGCACCCCGACCACTTCGCCATCTTCACCCTCGGCTACAAGGCCATGCGCTATCCGCTCACCAACGATCAGTTGAAGCAATTCCACGGCAACAAAGCCCGCTTCGATGTCGGCCGCGAAAGCTACGCGCTCTACAAGGAAAACCCCAAGGCCGTCGACCCCAAGCCCGACCAGGAATCGAAGCAGCCCGGAGCCTTCAGCGCCGCCGTCCGCCACCACATCCGCAACTTCCTCGATTGCTGCAAGACCCGCCAGCAACCCACCGCCACCGTCGAACAGGCACACTACTCGAACGTCGCCCTCTGCATGGCCATGGAGTCTCTCAAGACGGGCCGCCGCATCCGCTTCAACCCAACGGCCCGCCGCATGGAACACGCCTGATTCGATGAGTCATGCCGGCTATTGGTGAGATGTCCCTGACCGCCAAGACCCTCGGATGCGATCGCTGGAGGAACCTGCAAGGCACCTACGAATTGGAGGTGGCAACTCGGTAAGTCGATCCAGGGCATCCAGGCGTGGGCAGCCGGCGGCCTGGCTCAGGCTGGCGAACCGCTATTCTTCCCGAATCTCCGCAATCGTCGCCCCCGTGCCCCCCTCGGCGGGAGTCGCTGGGTAATGCGTCGCCACGTGCGGATGCTTCGACAGCATCTCGCTTACCGCCCTCTTCAACACACCCATCCCGTGCCCATGCACGATGCGCACCCGGTTCACACCCGCCATCACGGCATGATCCAGGAACTTGTCCACTTCCTCCAAAGCCTCTTCGGCGCGCTTGCCGATCAGATTCAACTCCCGGTAGGAGACATCCCAACGCGGCCCGGCGCTATGGAAGCTGACATTCTGCGGTAGCTTCGCCGGCGCTGACGAACCCTCCGGGAATACCTCCACCACATCATCCACCGATACCTGGAGCTTCATGAATCCGGCTTCCACTTCAATGCGGTCCGCGCCCAGCTTGCGCTTGACCCGCGCCAGATCGCGCACGTTTTTCAATCGCACGCGGCACCCTTCTTCAATCTGCCCCGCCACCGGAGCCGCCGCGCCCGGCTTGGCCGCAGCCAGCGTGCTCTGCAACTCTTGCCGGAACTCGCGCACCGTCTTCGATATCTTGCGCTGCGCCTGTTCGGCCGATTTGCGCTGCTGCGCCGTCTGCAAGATGCCTTCAATCGTCTGCTTCGAACTTTCTTCAAACGCCTGCACGAGAGCCTCGCACTTGCGCTCCAATTCCCGAATCTTCGCCGACTCCCGCTGTGCCCACTCCCCGGCGAGCGCCTTCTCCCGGGCCTCTAGCGCAACGCGCTGCGCCTCCAATTGTTCCCGCTCCTGCTGTAGCGCATTCACCTTTTGCTGGAGTTGCTCCAAGAAATCCGCCAGATCGCGTTCGCGATGCGTCATCGCCGCGCGCGCCTTCTCGATCAGGTCCGGCGACATCCCCAGCCGGCTCGCAATCGCCAGCCCCGCCGACTCTCCCGGCGAACCCACGCGCAGCCGGTACGTCGGTTCCAGCGTGTCATGATCGAACCCCATCGATCCGTTCAATACACCGTCATGGCTGCCGCCGTAAACCTTCAGTGCCAGCAAATGCGTGGATGCCAGAGTGAATGCCTTCCACGACCGCAGCAAATCCACAATCGCCACACCCAGCGCCCCGCCTTCCTCCGGATCCGTGGCACGCCCCAATTCATCCAGCAAGACCAGCGATTCCGGAGTCACCAGCTCCAGAATTTCCTTCACCCTCCGGATGTGCGACGAAAAGCTGCTCAAGCTTTCCGCGATCGACTGGTTATCCCCCAGATCCGCAAGCACCTGGTCGAATATGGGAAACACGGCCTCGCGCGCCGGCACCGGAATCCCCGATTGCGCCATCAGCGCCAGTAGTCCGCACGTTTTCAGCGTCACCGTCTTCCCGCCCGTATTGGGTCCGCTCAGCAACAGAATCCGGTTATTCTCGCCGAGCGTGAATGAAATCGGCACAATCGGCTTGCGCTGCCGCCGCAGCACGTCTTCGAGCAGCGGATGCCGCGCCGCCTCCAAATGCAACCGCACGTCCGTTTCCTGGGCAAAACGCGGAATCACGCAATCGAAATCCATCGCGAACTGCGCCTTGGCGAAGAGCAGATCCAGTTCCCCCATCACCTGCACGGAAGCGAGAATCGCCGGCCCATGCGCCCGTAACTTTTCCGTCATTTCCCGCAGAATCCGGAAAATTTCCCGCAGTTCCTCTTCCGTCATCCGCACCAGTTGATTGTTTAGCTCGATTGTGTCCAGCGGTTCCACGAACAGCGTGTGCCCGCTTCCGCTCGATCCATGAATCACCCCGTGCACGCGCCCTTGCTGCCCGGCCACAATTGGCACCACGAACCGGTCGTTGCGCAGTGTGACGAAATCCTCTTGCAACACGCCATCGGTGCGATGCGCCCGTAAGAATCGCTCCAGCGAATCCTGAATCTGTCCACGCTGCTTCTCAATCCCGCGCCGGATGCGATGGAGCGCCACACTCGCCGAATCCGCCAGTGAGCCATCGGGCAACACCTTGTTCGCCAGTTCATGCAGCAGCCCGCGAAACTCCCCAATCGCCGCGGCTCGCGCCGCCAGCAGCGGAAACCGCGCCCCACACCCCTCCAGAATCGCTCGCGTATCCGCCGCCCGGTCCAGCAGGCTCAGCAGTTCGAAGATCTCCTTCCCTTCGAGGACGGCGCCCTCAATCCGCAGTTTTCCCACCGATGGCGCAAGATCCGGCAGATCCCCGAAGCGCAGCCGCAACGCCGCCCCACGCCCCGCCGTCTGCGGACCGCTCGCCGTCTTCAGGTAGTCCATCGCTTCGGCGTTCAACCGGTGCACACGCTCCAGTTGTTCGCGATTCGAGTGCGGCTCCACTCGGTTCAACTCAACCTTGCCCATGGGGCTGCCGACGTACCGCCCCACCAGCGCCCGCAGCGCTTCAAACTCCAATAACCCCGCACTGGTATGAATCATGCCTTCTTTTTCCGCTTCCGAAACGCTTCGCGAATCACCGGCAGTGTGCCCTCCGTCAGCCGGTAGCTCTCCAATTCATCCTCCGCTACCCAGGCTAGCGCGCTCACGTCTGTCGCCGGTTGGGCTTCACCGCCGATCACGCGGCAAACGTAGTCGATCAGCACATAGTGGTATTCGGTCCGTCCCTTCGCATCCGGGATGATCCGCTCGAATACCGTGGCGATCTCCAGCGGCTTTACCTCCAGCCCCGTTTCCTCCCGCACCTCCCGCCGGATACCATCCTCCAGAGTCTCGCCCGTTTCCAGCACTCCGCCCGGCAATGACCACCATCCCATCAGCGGTTGCTTCCCGCGCTGCGCCAGCAGGATGCGATTCCTCCGAAAAATCAGCGCGCCAATCCCCAGGAACGGACGGTTCGGGTAGCGGCGGTCATCGCGCGGCACTAGAAGTTGACCGCTCCTTTGACATCCAGCCGCATCCGGTAAACGGACATCCGCGCGGTGATGAACAGCGTCTGATAATCGGCATCGCCGAATGCCACATTGCTCGGTTTCTCCGGCATTTCAATCGTCTTCAGTAGTTTCCCCTGCGGAGTATAGATCACCAGATGCGTGGCTGCGATGTAGAAATTCCCCTTCTCATCCAGCTTTAGTCCGTCCGGAGGCCCGGGAATATCCTTCACCACCACGCGCTCATTCGTTGCTCGCCCCTGCCCGTCGACATCATATGCATACACCACACGCTCATCCGAGTTCGCCACGTACAAAATGCGCCCGTTCCCCGACAGCGCAATCCCGTTCGGGCGCCCCTTTTGCTTGGCCGCAACGCTCACCTCCCCCTTCGGAGAGATGTGAAACACGCCGTAAAAATCCAGCTCCCGTGTATCTTCCTGTGCGCCAAATGCCGGATCCGTGAACCATATATGCCCGTCCTTCCGCACCACGATATCGTTCGGCGCATTGAACCGCTTGCCCTCGAATTTCTCCGCCAGCACTTCCAGCTCTCCGTCCTTCTTCTGCCGCACCACCCGCCGCGTGCGCGTCTCACAGGTCAGCAACCGCCCTTGCGAATCGAACGCATTCCCGTTAGCCCCGTTTGTGTTGTCCCGATACGCCGCGTTCCCCGTGCCCGGTATAAACTTCAGCATGCGGTTGTTGGGCACGTCGCTGAATACCAGAAATCCTTCCTTCGACCACACGGGACCTTCCGTAAAACGATTCCCCGCCGATACTTTCTCGATCTGGATCTTGGAAAAATCCTGGGCGCTCAACACAGCGGCCAGCAACAGCGCAAAGGCAGTCATTGTAACCATCATAACGTCCGTCTCTGGCCGCCTTCGGGCTGCCGACGATACAATTAAGACTACCGGCGAATGACGATGCGCGAAACGTTCTCTGTTCACGAACCCCTGCTCGTCAACACTCTCGGACATTGCGCCGGTACGGTCATCTTCGCCATCTTTCTGGTCCTGCTCCTGCGCGACCGCGCGGGAAAACGCATGCGCGGCAGCCGCCTCACCATTCTTGCCGCCTTTCTTGCCTTGCTCTGGAACTTCACTTCGCTGCTGGTCATCGCCTGGGGAAATCCTTCGAGCGGCGGCTCGGAATGGCTCGTGGCCGTCAGCTCTTCTGGACTCAGCCTCTTGCCCGCGGTCCTTCTGCATCTCTCGCTCGCCGGCCGATTCCGCCCCATCGTCTGGATTGGCTATGTGCTCGGCGCGATCACAGCCACCATCCACTGTAGCGAACAATTCATTCATCTTCCGCACCTGCACGAAAACGCACTCCGCATCACCACCTTCGGCTTTGGCGCGCTCACGCTCATCTCCACGGCCGCGTTGTTGCGCAGCCCGGGCGATCGCAAAACATTAACCACCCGCCTGGTCGGCACAATGTCGCTGTTCTTGTTCGCGCTGTCCTTCGTCCACTTTGGCGTCGGCGAAGCACGATCCTGGCCGGGCGAATTGATCGCCCACCACGCCGGCATTGCTCTCGCCCTCTTCGTCCTGCTCCAGGATTACCGCTTCGTCTTGCTTGACGCCTTCATCCGCTTTCTTGCCAATATCCTCTTTGCCGCAATCTTCGTCTTCGCTCTCGTCAGCACCGTCAGCCTGCCCGAAATCTCCCTCTGGATGCAGCGCGACGCCTTCCGCGAAGGCTTGGTGCTCGCCGCAGCCTGCATCCTGCTTCTGGTGTTTTCGTTCTTGCGCCGCCATCTTGCCGCCGCCTTGGAACGCCTGCTGTTTGAGCGCCGCGATCTCAACACCCTGCTCGAACAAATCGCCGCCAAGGCCGCCGGCGGTATGGAGGAGGACGCTTTCTTGAGCGCTTGCGCACAAGATGTTGCCGCCCATTTTCAGGCCCTGCTCGTGCGCGACGCGGGTGCTGCAATTCACTGGCTACCGGTCGATTCGCACCGGCCGGTGCTCACCGCCGATCTCCACCTACCGGATCGCCTCCAATTCGAATCGCGCCTCGCCGAACTCATCCTTCCCATCCGCCTCTCCGCCGATAAGAGCTGCTCCATCCTCTTCGGGCGCCGCACCGGAGGCCGCCGCTATCTCAGTGACGATCTTTCCGCCCTCGCCCGCATCCAGCTCGAGATCGAGGCCCAACTCGACCGCCGCCGCGAAGCCGAAATGCGCCGCCTCGTTTCCCAGGCCGAAATGCGCGCGCTGCAAGCCCAGATTCATCCCCATTTCCTCTTCAACGCCCTAAACACCCTCTACGGCATCATCCCCCGTGAAGCTGCCGGAGCGCGCCGTACCGTGCTCAATCTCGCCGATATCTTTCGCTACTTTCTGCAAACCGACCGCACCATGATCCCTCTCGAAAAGGAGCTGGAAATCGTCCGCGCCTATCTCGAAATCGAATCCCTGCGGCTTGGCGCGAAACTGCGCACGGAAATGAACGTTGACCCGGCTGCGTTATCCATCGCGATCCCTGTGCTCACCATCGAGCCGCTGGTCGAGAACGCCGTCAAGCACGGAGTCGCCAATAACCCCGACGGTGGCTTGGTGCGCCTCGACGCGGCGCTCGAATCGGGAGCCTTGCGCGTCAGCGTTTCCGATACAGGCCCCGGCTTCACCGATGCGAAATCCGGGGGCGCCGGTGTTGGCCTAGACAACGTGCTCAAGCGCCTGCGCCTTTGCTATGGCCCCCACGCTAGCATCGACGTCCATTCCACCACCCAGGGAGCCAGCGTCACGTTCCTCATCCCGCTCCAGCAGCCTGAGGCGGTGCTGTCTTGAAGGTCCTCATCGCCGACGACGAGCCCGTCGCGCGCCTCGTTCTGCGGGAACTGCTCGAAGAAATCCCCGGAATCGTTATCGCCGGCGAAGCCACTTCCGGCGCCGAAACCGTCGCTCTCGCCGCGCAACTCCGTCCCGACGTCATTCTCCTCGATCTCCAGATGCCCTCCATGAACGGCTTCGAAGCGGCTACCCACTTTCCGCCTTCCTCTCCTCCCGTCATCGTCTTCGTTACCGCTTATCAGCAGCACGCGCTCGAAGCCTTCGACGCCGGAGCTGTCGATTACCTCCTCAAGCCCGTCCGCAAAGAGCGTCTCGAAGCGGCCCTCGCCAAGGCAAAGGCACGGCTCGCCGGACTCGCCTCCAAACCCAGCCGCGTCACCGACCCGCGCAAAATTATCGGCCGCATCGGCAGCGATCTCCACCTACTCGACCCCTCCGAGGTTGTCGCCTTTCAGGCCGAAGGCGATGTCGTGCACATCCTCACCGCGAATCGCCGCTTCTATGCTTCGCACACGCTCAAATCGCTCGAGGAAAAGCTCCCCTCCGACCGCTTCCGCCGCGTCCACCGCTCCACCATCGTCAACACGGACCAGATCCGAAAAATCTCCCCTCTTTCCAGCAAACGCTGGCTGCTGCGCATGTCGAATGGAATGGACATCGTCGTCAGCAAGCGAATGGGCTCCGTCATTCGCGACGCCCTCCAAGCTTAGCGCCCCTTCACCCCCAGCGACTGCATCATCCGGTGCACATTGTTCGGATGCAGCCTCGCTGAAACTCGCGCTCCTCAAAGGGTGGCTCCGCCCAATCCTCAGACTCCGCTGGATCGGAAACACAACGCCGCGCAACGGCCCTGCGATCGTCGTCAGAGCCATCACCCGCTCGCCGCTCACTGCACCACCAGAGTGAATTCCAAAGTCAGCAGCAACGCCGCCGGAGTTACGCGTATTTGCGACACCTGGAAATTCTGCAATTGCTGTTGGTACGGCTCCCCCACCTGCGGGCGTTCCAGAATCCGCCGCGCTTCGTCCGCCACCTTATACTCAAATTTCCGCGTAAGATTCTCCGTAATCGCCGCCCGCACCTTCCGCGCATAGATCGAATCTCGTCCCGCCGTCTCCACCACCACGTCCTTCAGCCGGATCAGTCCCCCGTCATAATACGGCGACGCCATGATCCGCATATCGAATCCATCGCCAAACCCGATGCACCGGCCGAAGAAATTCGCCGCGTTCTTCCCGCTGAACCGCGCCCGGATTTCAATCCGTCCCGCCGCCTCGCCCAGCACCGGATTCTCCAAGTAAGCGAAGCTGCACCGCGTCTGCGGCGACCCCTTCACATACATCCGCCCGCTTTCGCCGAATATCTGCCGCGCCATTACTTTTTGAATTGCCGAATACTGCACCTGCAACTCTACACCTGCCGCGTTCAGCACCGGCGCCAGCAGCAGCGTGAGCAACCACATTCTTCAACTATGCATTTAGAACGCGATTCAACCGCTCGATCGCCTCATCGATCTCCGCAATGCTTTTGAATCCGATCGTCATCGCATCCACGGTGCCCAATTGCGTCACATACCGCAGCGCCGCCTCGCGCTGCGCCGGATCCGTGAACTGCCCCTCGCCAACCAGTTTCATCCCAATGACCCCCGTGCCCTGCCCGTGAATCTGCTGAATGCGCTGCGTCACTTCCTGCACATCGCCCTTGGCATTGTTCTCATCGCGCAGATTGTCCATCCGCGCCCCATCATGATTGATGCGCAGCAGCGCCACGTCCAGCCACTTATTCCCCGGCAGCGACCGCAGCGGCATCAGCCCGTGGCACGACGCCCCATGCGCCAGAACAATCTTCTTCTGTTTTGCTTCGGAGATCCCATCGACGATCCGTTCATGATCCGTCGCCCACGTTGCCGTCCGCACCGCATGCACCAGCATGATGTCGAAGTACTCTGAGTTCAGCTCGCGCCGGAAGCGGTCAATCGTCTCCCGCGGAGCCGACGTGTCCGCGCGCCGGTACTTCGTCATCAGCTTGTAGGTATCGCGCGGGATGCCCTTCAATGCCTCGGCCAGCATTTCATGCATCTCGTTGTAGGCATCCGCGCTCTCAAAGAACCGAATGCCGCGGTCATAGGCATGCCGCACCAGCTTTGTGAATTCCTTCTGCCCCAATTCGCGCTGCACGCGCCCGCCGAAGGTTCCCGTGCCGAACGCCAGCCGCGTTACCTTCACGCCGCTATTGCCCAGCGTCACCCAATCCGTGGCCGAGCGTTTTGCCGCCTGCGCCGGCGCCGCCGCACCGGTGAACAAAGTTCCCGCCGCCACCGCGGATTGCTGAAGGAATCTACGTCTCGTGCAATTCGACATGGATGTAACCTCTATGAGCGCATGCTACCACAGCGGCACGCCGTGTTCGGCGTGATATGTTGGGTGAACTTATGTGGAACCGGATGCTCCTCCTCCTCATGCTCTGCGCGGTTGCCCGCGGGCAAGTCGCGGTTACCGTGAAGACGCCGATGGCCCCGCCTGCTTGGGCTCTGCTCGAGCGCGATCTGCTCCGCTACAACTCCCAGGCCGCCGAACAGTTTGCCAAAAAGTACGTCGATGAGCGCGGCTACCTTCTCCACACCATCCGCTGGGGCACTCTCGACGGCCCCGACGACGCCATCGAGACCTTCTACAACTGGACCCTCCTGCACGCTCTCGGCGGCTCCAATCGTGTTCTCGATCTTTACAAGCAGGCCCAGGAAGGCCACTGGCGCCAATACGGCGAACTCCGCACCAAGCTGACCGAACTGGCTTCCAACGGCGCCTACCACCGGGAATTCATCACCCAGTCCGACTGGTTCCACACCGGCGAAGGCATGCGCGCCTTCCTCCTTCTCGGCCTCTCCGACCCCAACAACGACCTCTACAAAGAGCGCATGAAACGTTTCGCCGCCATGTACATGGGCGAAGATCCCGACGCTCCCAACTACGACCCCGTCAACAAGGTCATTAAAAGCATGTGGACCGGCAGCAAAGGCCCCATGCTCCGCCGCGCCACCGTCTACGATTGGGTCGGCGATCCCGTTCCTGGCAAATTCCACCTCCTTCACAACCCCGCCAGCCGCGGCAAAATGCTCGACCTCATGGCGCATTACGACAAGATGCTGGCCCATTGCACCGAGTACCTCGACAGCCTCGGCGACAACTTCCTCAACCTCGCCTCCACCATCCTGGGGATGAACGCCTACATGCTCACCGGCGAAGAGAAATACCGTCAGTGGGTGCTCGACTACGTCGGCGCATGGAAACAGCGCACCGAACTCACCGGGGGCAACATCCCCAGCAACGTCGGCCTCAACGGCAAGCCCGGCGGCGAGCACAACGGCCAGTGGTGGAAGGGCACCTACGGCTGGAACTTCACCATCTTCGACGGGGAACTCGAACAAATCGCTCACCGCAATTACTTCACCGACGGCACCTGGCCCGGGTTCTCCAACGCCTTCCTACTCAGTGGCGATCAGTCCTTCATCAACGTGCTTCGCCGCCAGATGGACAACATCTACGCGCAAAAGAAGGTGGTCGACGGCCAAATCCAACTACCGCAGATGTACGGCGACCCCAAAGGCTACAAACACAACGGCCCGCCCAGTTGGTACCACTACACCAACAATCTCTGGACGGACCGGCTGATGGAAATCTACCTCTGGTCGATGGACCGCAAAGACATGGAGCGGCTGCCCGTCGCCACCAGTTACCCCGAACGTCCCGCCACCGGAGGCCGCGGCGGCCGCTTCGGCCGGCCCGATCATTCCGCCATGTGGCTCGGCTACCTCGAAGGCAAATTCGCTGACTACCCGGTCCGTGCCCTCCAGGAAGATCTCGCAAGCGTGCGCCGCAAAGTCGAAATGATCCGCACCGATCAGACCACGCCCGACACACGCCTCGCCGACTACCTCCTCGATCTCCAACCCGTTGCCACCAATGCCCTCACCAACCTCACACTTGGCGGCTACTTCGCCCGCGGCCGCATCTGGGTGCTGCACTCCCGCTTCCGCTACTTCGATCCCGAAAAACGCCGCGCGGGGCTCCCCGACGATGTCGCCGCGCTCGTCGAAAAGCTCGGCCCCGATTCCGCCACCGTCACTCTCGTCAACACCAACCCGCTCGAACCACGCACGGTCGTCGTGCAGGCCGGCGGCTATGCCGAACACCGCTTCGATTCCGTCACCACCGGCGGCAAAACAACCCCCGTCAACGATGCCGTCATGACCGTGCGCCTCGAACCCGGCGCCGGTGCTCGCTTCGATTACAAAATGACCCGCTACGCCAATCGCCCGACCTTTGCCTTCCCCTGGGACCGAGGCTGGTATGCGAAGCAGTAGCCTGCTGCTGCTTGCCATCCCAATACTTGCGGCGCAGGATTCGCGCCCCGCTCCCGAAGGCTTCCTGCGCCGCGAAGTCATGATCCCCATGCGCGACGGCGTACGCCTCTATACCGAAATCCTCACCCCGAAACAGCACATCGAGCCGCTGCCGTTCCTCATGGTCCGTACGCCCTACAATGCTAAAGGCGGCCAGAACAATCTGCACAAGGGCTACAGCGATCTCACGGCCGATGGCTACATCTGGGTCTTCCAGGACATTCGCGGCAAGTACGCCTCCGAGGGCGAATTCGTCATGATCCGCCCGCCGCGCTCCGGCCACCAGCGCATCGACGAAGCCACCGACGCCTACGACACCATCGAGTGGTTGCTCCGCAACACAACAGGCCACAACGGCCGCGTCGGAATGATGGGGGTCTCCTATCCCGGCTGGCTTACCGTCATGGCCATGCTCGATCCGCATCCCGCCCTCCGCGCGGTCTCCCCGCAAGCCTCGCCCGACGACATGTACCTCGGCGACGACTTCCATCACAACGGAGCCTTCCGCCTCCAGTACGCCTTCGAATACGTCACCCGCCTCGAATCCGGCAAGGAAAACAAGCCTTTCGAATTCGACCGTTACGACGTCTTCGAGTGGTACCTCCGCCTCGGCACTCTCGCCAACGTCAGGAAGAAGTTGCTCGGCGACCGCTACCCCACCTGGAACGATTTCATCGAGCACCCCAATTTTGACGATTTCTGGAAGCGACGCAAAGCAACTATGCATCTCAACGCTGTCCGAGTCCCCGCGCTCCACGTCGCCGGCTGGTGGGACCAGGAGGATTTCTACGGACCCATCGCCATCTACCGCAAACTCGAGCAGAACGACAGGCAAGGCTGGAACTATCTCGTCAGCGGCCCTTGGGATCACGGTGGTTGGATGCGCGGCACGGGCGATTCCCTCGGCCGAATCACATTCGGCTCCAACACCGCCGAGTATTTCCGCGCCCGCATTCTCGCCCCTTGGTTCGCCTACTGGCTCAAAGGCAAGGGCAAACTCGATCTCCCCGAAGCCCTCACCTTCCGTGCCGGATCCAACGAATGGGTGCGCCACTCCGCCTGGCCCCCTCGGCAAAAAACAGAAACGAAGAAATTGTTTTTCTATCCCGAAGGCGGCCTCAGCTTCGAACCACCCGCCGCTACCGCGCCCGCCTTCGATTCCTACGTCTCCGATCCGCACCATCCCGTGCCCTACCGCATCCGCCCGATTCTTCCCGTCTACGGAGCAGGCTCCACCTGGTCCCGCTGGCTCACCGATGACCAGCGCCACGCCCATCTCCGCCCCGACGTACTCGCTTGGCAGACTTCTGAGCTCAGCACGCCCGTGAACCTCAGCGGCGAAATCACCGCGAAGCTCTACGCCTCCACCACGGGCACGGACGCCGATTGGATCGTCAAACTCATCGACGTGTACCCCGAGCAATACCCCGCCGAAGCGAACATGGGCGGTTACCAACTCATGGTGGCGAACGAAGTTTTCCGCGGCCGCTATCATCAGGGCTTCGAAAAGCCGCAGCCCCTAAAGCCTGGAGCAGTAACCGCCTTCACCATCGATCTCCACACCCAGGACTATCAGTTTCGCAAAGGCCATCGCATCATGGTGCAGGTTCAGAGCACATGGTTCCCCCTGATTGACCGCAACCCCCAGCGTTACGCGGCCAATATTTTCGAAGCCCAGGAAAGCGACTTCATCCCCGCCACCCACAGAATCCACCGCACAAAGCAACATCCATCGCACGTGGCGATACAAATCCAGACCCCTTAACCGCGCCCGCTGTATAATCAAGAAGCGCGCGCCCGTAGCTCAGCCGGATAGAGCGATTGGCTTCGAACCAATAGGTCGGGAGTTCGAGTCTCTCCGGGCGCGCCAGAAACTCCTTCATCGTCATTGGATTATGCCGCTATTCGCGTTTCGGGCACTGTCTCCGATACCTGAAGGAGCGTAGCATTCGCATCTCTTCAGAAATATAACTTCGCGCCTAATTGGATCACGCGCGTCGTCAAACCCTGAATGCCACCGCCGACCTTACCGAAGTTCGCGCTGCGGATGCCGCGGTCCACGGATCCCGGCTCGATGTTGTAGTGGTTGAACAGATTGTAGAACTCCCCGCGCAGTTCTACCCTTCGCTGCTCCGTCAGCCGGAACTGCTTGTTCACCGAGAAGTCGATATTGAACACTCCCGGCAACCGGATCGCTCCCGTGCGCGGCGCGGTTCCGTAACGCCCGGCCGGTGTCAAAGCGAAAGCCGCGGTGTTGAACCAGCGTTGATACGTTCGCTCGCTGCCCGGCAGGTTCGCTTCCTGGCCCAGTACCACGTCTGGCCGCGAGCCAACACCCGTGCCTGTTGTGTCGATGCCATAGGAGATGTCCGCAGGGAAGCCGCTTTGCCCCACGATGATCGACGAAACCTGCCAGCCGCCCAACACCGACCGCACAAACGGATTTGCTCTGCTGAACAGCGGTACATCGTAGATCAGCGACTGCACGAAGCGCTGCGTTACGTCCATGCCGCACAGGGAGCGCTCGTTGGTCATATCGTAGATGTTTTGAATCCCGCCGATGAACGACCCGCCGCCGATGTCCGCGCCAATATCGCTCGGGCCGGAAATGCACTTCGACCATGTGTAGGCCGTCAGCGAAGTCACGCCCTTCGCCATGCGCCGGTCGGCGCGCATCTGCAACGAGTGATACGTCGAGTTGCCAATCGACTTGTCGCCCTGAATCGACCGTGTGAACGCCGTGTTCGGACGCCGTGCGTTGATCGGAGCCAGCCCCGGCGTCGCCGGATTCACCACCTGGAATGGCCGGTTCATCGCCGGAATCGTGACGCTCAAGCGCGTGCCCTTCGATCCCACGTATCCCGCATCGATGAGGAACCCTGCCGGAGCCTTCTTCTGCACCGTGAAGTTCCATTGCTGGATGTAGGCGTCGAGGTAATCCGGATCGTTCGATGGCACGGCGTTCAACTCCAGCCGCGTCTGCCCCGCGGTGCGGAACGGATCGTTGAAGAAGATGTCTGGCCGACCCGCCGGCGCGCCGTCCACAGCGAAGCTGCTGGTGGCCTGCGAGGACTCGGTCATCCCGAACGGAGCGTTCGGATGGATGTGGTTGTAGTAGATGCCGTATCCGGCGCGGATCACCGCATCGGGCACGAAGTTCGGACGCCATGCCAAGCCCACTCGCGGCCCGAAGTTGTTCTTATCGCCGCGCACCATACGGCTATATTTGGCCGTGGCCGGGGTCACCAGATTGGTTACGAACAGACCGTTCTGCTCGATGTTCGTCATTCGTCCCTTTGAATCGAACAGCGGCTGGAGGTAGTCATATCGTACACCCAGATTCAAGGTCAGCCGCGGCGTCACCTTCCAGTCGTCCTGGAGGAAGTAGCTCTGCCACAGCGCCCACAGGTCCGTATTCGTATGGTTCGGATTGATCTCGGCGCGCTTCACATAGCCGAGCATGAAATCGGCCAGCGACGAACCCGTGTAGGTTCCATCGAAACGGAACGACCCGCGCGGATTGCGCGCCTGCTCAAAGGTGAAGCCGCGCCGCACCATATCCACGCCGGCCTTCAGGAAGTGCTTGCCGCGCTGGATGGAGACGATGTCGTTGAAGTTATACACGGCGTTGGCGCGCACGCGCGGCCCGATCTGCCGCTGCAAGTCGAACACGCTGTAGCTGCCGTCCGGACCTGCCGTGATGGCGATGCTCGGCGGGCCGTAGTCGGATGGCAGCCGCGATGCCAGCGGAATCTTCATCTCGCCCGCAATATCGAACTCCTTCTTGTTGGTCGTGCCGAAGATCTCATCTTCGGTCATGTCGTTCCAGCCGAAGCGGAACTCATTGACGATAGTCGGCGTGAACGTGCGCGTGTAGGTGCCTGCCAGATTCTGCGTGCGCGCGTCGTTGTCGCGCACGTCATTGCCCCAATATGGGGTGCCCTTCTCAATGGTCGAGTTCCACACGTAGCGGAACGCCAGCGCGTCCTTCTGCGAGAGATTGTGGTCCAGACGGTACGTGTAGGTGTCCTGCGTGGCCACGGCACTGATGGGGTTGTTGATGTAGTTGAACGCCCCGACGCTTGTGTTCGGCAGGGGGGTGTACTTCAAGAACGTTACAGCCTGCTCGCTGAGGGCCTGGCGGGGAATCTGGTTGTTGACGATACCCACGTTCATCGGGTCGCGCAAGGTGATGGGCCGCCCGGTGCGCGCATCGACCAACTTGCTGAAATCCCCGTTGCGCATCTCCGCGGGAGGCACAATCCGATACCCGGCCGCCGCGCCCGAGGCCAGCCGCCCGCTCTCCCAATTAAAAAAGAAGAACGTTTTGTCGCGTCCGTTGTAGATCTTTGGCAGAACCACCGGCCCGCCCGCGTTCGCTCCGAACTGATTGCGGTTCAGCCGTGGCGGAGTCGCGCTGCGGTTGGCAATCGCGTCATAGGTCTGCGTCAGCGCGTCATTGCGGTTGAACTCCCACAATGTTCCGCGCAACGCATTCCCGCCGCGCTTGGTCAGGATGCTCACTTGACCGCCGGGCGACGCTCCGTACTCCGCCGAGTAGGTGGAGGTCTCCACGCGAAACTCCGCCAGAGAGTCCACCGACAGCGCGAAGGGATAGCTGAACGCATCGTAGTCCATGAACTCGACGCCGTCCAGGTAGAACCTGTTGTTCGTGTCCCGCGCTCCGTTGGCCGACATCGCCGTACCGCCGAAACTCCGCGAAGTCTCGCCGATCGACCCGCGCCCGCGGCGTACCGTGATGGATCCCGGCGTCCCCGGATTCACGCCCGGCACCAACTGCGCAAGCTGAACGAAGTTCCGCCCGTTCAGCGGCAGGTCCACAATCTTGGAGGAGTCGATGACCGCGCCTACCGTGACCGCCTCCGTCTGAAGAGCCGCCGCCGAAGCCGAGACGTTCATCGTTTCTGTTACGGCGCCCAACTCCATGCGCAGGTCCACGCGGGCGGTCTGACCGACTTGCAATTCGAACGCCTCCACATTGTGAGTTCGGAACCCGGCGGCGGAAGCCGTCATGGTGAACCGGCCAGCGGTAAGGAAGGGAATCGTATAGATTCCACTCGCATCGGTTTCCGTTTCGCGAACGGCGTTGGTGGCGAGGTTCTTGAGCTTGATGGACACCTTTGCGAGCAGGGCGCCGCTAGGGTCCGTGACTTGCCCGACGACGGTTGCGGTGGTCTGTTGGGCCCAACCGGAACCGAGGGTCAAAGCAAACAGGGCAATGAACGAGACGGGTGTTCGAAGCATGGGTTTAGACAATCCTCTTTCGCCCACGATGCGCCGAAGCGCGCGGCAAGACAAGTGAATTCACCGCGAATTCACTGTGATGACTTTTGGATAATCAGTTGATGTGAAAGATCTTATGCGCGGCCTTGGCGAATGGTAAAATCTGGTGCAGATGCATCTTGCCAAGGTTCAGCCGCCCTTGCTTACGAAAGAGGAGATGTGGGCTCTGGCCGAACGCGTGTGCGCTTCCCCGCATCTCAGCCGATCTTCCCGGCTGAAGGATCTGCTCCATTTTCTCTGCCGCCGGGCGTGGGATGAATCCGCCGAGGAGATCAAGGAACACGAGATCGGGGTGGCCGTCTTCGACCGCCATCCGCAGTTCGACTCCTCACAGGATACGCTGGTGCGCGTGCAGGCTTCGCAGCTTCGCAAGCGCCTGGAACGGTACTTCGCCGAAGAAGGCCACGACGAGCCGTTCGTGCTGGAGATTCCGCGCGGCTCCTATCTGCCGATCGTGACGCAACGGGAGACGCCGCCTGCGGAGCCGGTTCCTCCCACTCTGGCTGCGCCACCGTCCGGACAGCGCCGTCTGGTTTGGATCTTGGCGGCGCTCTGTGTCGTTTTCGCGGCCACCAGCCTCCGGCTTTGGATGCGCCCGACCGTGGCGCCTTCGTCGGGTCCATCGGTACAGCTTTTTTGGAAGAACTTCGCCGGCAATGGGCGTGAAAATTACGTCGTGCTGGCCGATTCAGCGATTGCCGCTGTGCAGGATGCCCTTCGCCGCCCCATCGGACTGGATGAATACGTCCGCAGATCCTACGAAAAAGACTTAGACCGGGTGCCGGCGCCGATCGAGTTCCGCGACCTGGTGCGCTATCTCACGGCGCGCCGGTACACGTCTCTGGCCGACGTGATGATGGTGCGGCAGATCGAGCAACTGCGCCTGCTGGACCCGGCCCGTACGTCGGTGGTGTACGCCCGGGATCATAACGTCAGGGCATTCCAGACAGGCAACAATATTCTGGTGGGATCGCAACGTGCCGTACCCTGGGTTCACCTGTTTGACGAGATGATGGACTTCCACGTTTATGACCGGCCCGGCGATTTCCATCTCGATCAGGACTCCGCCTCATCGCGCCGCCGCGTGGAGAACCGGCGTCCCTCGAACGGCGAGCCGAAATTGTTCGAGAGCGACCCCCGCGGGCCGGAGGGAAATCAAGGGTTTTCGATCGTGGCCTATCTCCCCAATCTCAGTAAGACCGGCAATACCCTGATTCTCGGGGGCACGGATATGTCCAGCACCGAGGCTGCCGGCAATCTGCTGACTACGGAGAGCTTTCTCGGCGAACTGCTGAGCCGGCTGCCGCGGCGTGCCGGCGGAGCACTCCCGCACTTCGAGGTGTTGCTGAAAACGCAGCAGGTGGAGAATACGAACCGCGGATTCGAGATCCTGGCACTGCACCTGCATTAAAAAAAAACGGACCTGGGATGTGACTCCCAGGCCCGCTCTCTTCGAAACAACGATGTCTACTTCGCGCCGCCGCTCTTCATTTTTTCGCGCTGCTCGCGCAACACGGCTTTGCGGCTGAGCTTAATCTTGTTGCCTTCGAGCGCCAGCACCTTCACCAGGATCTGGTCGCCTTCCTTCAGTTCATCGCGCACCTGCTTGATGCGATTCTCGGAGATCTCCGAGATATGCAGCAGGCCGTCGGTGCCCGGGAAGATTTCGACAAACGCGCCGAAGTCCACCAGCCGCACCACCTTGCCCAGGTAGGTCTTGCCCACTTCGGCAACGGCGGCGATGTCGGTGACCATCTGGATCGCCTTGTCGGCCGAGACCTTGTCGGTGGCGAAGATGTTCACGGTGCCGTCGTCGCTCACGTCGATCTTCACGCCCGTGGCGTCGATGATGCTGCGGATCATCTTGCCGCCCGGTCCGATCAGTTCGCGGATCTTGTCGGTGGGGATGGTCAGAGTGTGGATCTGCGGAGCGTGCGGCGACAGCGTCTTGCGCGGCGAAGCGATCACGGCTTCCATCTTGTCGAGGATTTCCAGGCGCGCACGGCGAGCCTGCTCGAGCGCCTCGCGCATAATGGCCGCGGTCACCTTGGTGACCTTGATGTCCATCTGAAGCGCGGTAACGCCCGTGCGGGTCCCTGCCACCTTGAAGTCCATATCGCCGTAGTGGTCCTCCGCCCCGGCGATATCGGTGAGGATGGCGTACTTGTCGCCTTCAATCACCAGACCCATGGCGATGCCTGCCACCGGACTAGAGATCGGCACACCGGCATCCATCAACGACAGCGATCCACCGCAAACCGAAGCCATCGAACTGGAACCGTTCGACTCCAGAATGTCGCTTACCACACGCAGCGTGTAAGGGAACTCTTCGCCCGGAATCACGCTCAGCAAGGAGCGTTCCGCCAGTGCGCCGTGGCCGATTTCGCGGCGGCCGGCGCCGCGCAGGAAGCTCACTTCGCCGACGCTGAACGGCGGGAAATTGTAGTGCAGCATGAAGCGCTTGGACACTTCGCCTTCGCTGAGCATTTCCATGCGTTGAGCGTCTTCCTTGGTGCCCAAGGTGGTGGTGACGAGCGCCTGTGTTTCGCCGCGCGTGAAGAGCGCCGATCCGTGGGTGCGGGGCAGAATGCCGACTTCGATGTCGATCTTCCGAATTTCGTCGAAGGCGCGCCCGTCGGGACGGCGGCGAGCCACCAGCATTTCGTCGCGGAAGATGCGCTCTTTCAGGTGGTCGAACAGCTTGCCTGCTTCGGCCTGCTGCTCTTCCGGATACTCGGCGACGCAGGCGTCGTGAAGCGCGTCCACCTTCTTGTAGCTTTCGATCTTGGTGTACTTCTGGGTGTTGAGAGCGTCGGTGAGATCGGCGCGGTACTTCGCGTCGATGGCTGCCAGCATTTCGGTGTTGAGCGGGGCGGGGGTGAATTCGCGCTTCGGCTTGCCGCAGAGGGCCTGCAACTCGCGAATGCCGGCGATGATTTTCTTGCAGCACTCGTGGCCGAACTCGATACAATCCACGACTTTGGATTCGTCGACGCCGGTGCCGCCGGCCTCCACCATGACGATGCCTTCTTCGGTGCCGGCAACGACGATGGAGAACTCCGCTGCCTTGGTCTGCTCGTAGGAAGGCTCGGCGATCATTTCGCCGTTCACCATGGCGATGCGCACACCGGCCAAGTGGTGATAGAAGGGAATGTCGGAAATCGCCAGTGCGGCGGCGGAACCCATGACGGCGAGCGACGAGGGATCATGAGCCGGATCGGCCGACAGCACAAACGCGATGATCTGTGTGTCGCACATGTACCCTTCCGGGAACAGGGGGCGAACGGGGCGGTCAATCAGACGGGATGTGAGGATTTCGCGCTCGGTGGGTCGCCCTTCGCGCTTGATGAAGCCGCCGGGATAACGCCCCGCGGCGTAGGTGTATTCACGGTAATCAACAGTGAGTGGGAAGAACCCGGCGCCAGGCTTCGGCTCCTCGTTGGAGCAAGCCGTGGCCAGCACGACAGAGTCGCCCGTACGAACGACGACCGCGCCGTTCGCTTGCTTAGCCATTTTTCCGGATTCGAATGTGATGACCCGAGTGCCCAGGTCTACAGAAACGGTGTGAACCATTGAAAGTCCTCCTTCATTTGACCGCGCCCAGCGCGGCCCAACTAGGAAGACTGATTCGTAAGGAACCAATCAGATGCCAGCCGGACTTGGATATACCAGGGAACCGGCGGGCGGGGAATTTTGTGCGTGCTTACCGGCGAATGCCCAGGCGGGAGATGAGCTCCTTGTAACGTTCCGGGGAGCTTGCCTTCAGGTACTTCAACAGCCGGCGGCGGCGCGCCACCATGGTGAGCAGCCCGAGCCTCGAATGATGGTCCTTTTGGTGGGACTTGAAGTGCTCGGTGAGCTGCGCAATGCGCTGGCTCAGGATGGCCACTTGCACCTCTGGCGAGCCAGTGTCGGTCTTGTGGACTTTGTAATTCGATATCACCTGTTTCTTAACGTCAGCAGCCAGCGCCATTACAAATACGTACCTCTCGTGTTCCTAAACTATTCAGTCTTTTCCTGGGTACCAGAGTATCACAGGGCGGTGACCATATGCCACCCACCGCCTGGATCCGCCGGATCCGGTGAAGGAAGGGACCACCTACTGTAGCCTTTCCCCAGTCTAGCAGGACAACGGCAGCCGCGGCAAAAGGACTGATTGGATCATGGAAGAGCCGGTCGATCGCGACGCCCGCACTCGCCGCTGGATGGCGCGCGCCATCTGCCCTTCAATCGTGGGACAAGATCAGCCTCCACGCGAACTAATTCGGCAAGAAATGCGTCTGCACTGTTGTATCGCCGGAGCGAATCTGCCCCTCCACGAACTTTTCCGTATTCTGGAAGCGTGACGTTCATCTGGGGGCGCGTACCTGGCTCTGGTTCCGTTCTGCTCTGTTCGCCAATGCTAAAATCAATGCAGGCTTCCGAGGAAACCATCCCCATGCGAGTCATCCCAGCTCTCTTCGTTCTATCCTTTTCTGCTCTGTGCGCCACCACGCCGAAGCAGGCCACCTTCCATAAAGACGTACTGCCCATCCTTCAGAAACGCTGCCAGGAATGCCACCGCCCCGGCGAAGCAGCGCCCATGTCTTTCCTTTCCTATAAGGACACGCGCCCCTGGGCCAAGGCAATCAAAGCCGCGGTACTAAACAAAAAGATGCCGCCGTGGTTTGCCGATCCCGCGCACGGACAGTTCGCCAATGACCGCAGCCTGTCGCAGCAGGAGATCGACATCCTCTCCGCTTGGGCGGATAGCGGCGCAAAGGAAGGCGACGCGAAAGACGCTCCCGCGCCCCTGACCTTCGCCGACGGCTGGACGATTGGCAAGCCTGATGTGGTTTTCGAGATGCCGCAGCCGTTTACGGTCCCCGCCAAGGGCACCGTCGATTACACCTGGATCGTCGTTCCCACCCACTTCACCGAAGACAAGTGGGTCGAGAAAATCGAAGTGCGCCCCGGCGCGCGCGACGTTGTGCATCACATCGTCCTGATGGCTCGCGCCCCTGGTACAAATTACATGACCAAGGCGCAGCCCGGTGTGCCGTTCACACCGCCTCCTGGCCGGCCGATGAATGGCGAGGACAAAGGCCGCGGCATTTTCTATATGCTGGGCGGCGGAGTGGAAATGGTCAGCGTTTACGTTCCTGGCGGTGTCGCATACGAAACCAAGCCCGGGCAGGCGCGCTTGTTGAAAGCCGGAACCGATCTTATTTTCCAGATGCACTACACGGCCAACGGCAAAGAGACCAAGGATCAAAGCCGCGTTGGCATCGTATTCGCCAAGGAACCGCCAAAGGAGCGCGTCATCAACACCTTCATCGCCAATCCGTTGCTGCGCATTCCTCCCGGCGAGCCGAACGCACAAGTGGTGGCGAAGGTTCCCGTGCAAACCGATGTGACGCTGCAAAGCATGTTCCCTCACATGCACGTGCGCGGCAAAGCCATGGAATACCGCGCCCACTACCCGGATGGACGCAGCGAGGTGCTGTTGAACGTCCCGAAATACGATTTCAACTGGCAGCTCAGCTACTACCTCAAGGAACCGAAGAAGCTGCCGAAAGGCACGTTGCTCGAAGTCATCGCGCATTACGACAATTCGCCCAACAACCCGCATAATCCCGATCCTCGGCAAGAGGTTCGCTGGGGCGAACAAACGTGGGAAGAGATGCTGGCCGCCTTCGTCGATTTCGCAATACCCGTGGATGTCAACCCCATCGAGATTGTGCGCCCGAAAGCGCCAGCTAAGCCCGCCGGCGGTGGGGGCAATTAGAATTAGAAGTTGACCAGACCAGACATCGGCGACCTTTTCGCGGACCAGACGCCCAGCGGTCCCCTGACCGTTTTCCACGCACAGCTCACGGATACCACGCAGGAAGACTGGCGATCTCTTTTCGACGGCTACACGCAACTCAAAGCCATTACCTTCTCCAGTAGCATCGAGTTTCTGGTGGAACTCGCCGCGCAGTTCGACGATCTGGAGATCGTTTTCGGTTCGGAGCGTATCCTCTCGAAAGAACACTGGGCGCTGGCGCAGGCGAGCCAGGCCGCCGAGGCGTATTCCTTTTCAGACCTGCTGGCCGATCAGAAGGTCTTCACCGAAGCCCTTGCGAAATACCTGGGCCGGCATGGGAAGTCGCTGTTGCAGCGTGTGGTCGACCGCACGCTGCGGTTCCGGCTCCTGCGTAAACGCCCCAGCCACGAGAAGCTGTATCTGCTTTCCGGCGCGAAAGGGAAACGTGTCGTCACGGGCTCAGCGAATCTCAGCGCCATGGCCTTCGAGGGCCGCCAGCAGGAGGTCTACATCGCCTTCGATGGCACGAAAGCCTACGACAGCTTCTCTGAATACTTCGAGCGCGACTACAAGGAAAGCGATGCCATCGACGCCGATCTGATCGTCATCGAAGTGCCCGATGCACCGCCTGAGCCCCGCAAGTCCGGCGTCGATCTGAACGACACGCCCGTGGCCCGGGTGGTGAAGGCAGGCGCGGTGATCCTCGAAGAAGCGCCGCGTTCGGTGAGCACTGGTTTCACGGCCGAAGCCATCAAGGAAGCCGAAAAGCTCGGCGCGGAGTTGCGCGATCTGAACCTGCCGAAAACGAAATCGGGGCAGACGATGATCAACGCGCAATCGCTGGTGCGAGCCATCCGCCAGCATCAGGCCAAGCCCATCGCCGAGCCCACCGAAGACCGCATTCCGCGGGTCGTGGTCAATTTCCCTTCCGGCGAAGTCAGCGTGGATGGCTCACTGTGGCTCACGCTCGCGCAAACGAAAGTCGCGCCGGACGAACTGAAGCGTGACGCCGAACTGATTACCAGCTTCATTGAAAGCTACGGTGTTTTTTTCGGCGATGCGAAGGGCGCGGTGGATCACTACTGGGCGTTTCTGGTGTGGCTCTATGGTGCGCCGGCGGCGCCGTACCTACGCCAGGCTGCGATTCCGGCGGGGATCGATCCGTGGATCTACCCGGTTTACGCTGTATTATACGGCCGGTCGAGCGGTGGCAAGACGCTGTTCACCCGCGTGGCCGCCCGCTCCATGTTCGGCTTCGACAAGATGATCCGTAGCGGCGTATTCACCGCGGTGCGCACACTCGGCCTGCGGGAGCGGCTGGGCGCCATCCCGCTGCTGGTGGACGATGTCACGCGCGACAAATTCGCCGAACACGTCCCCAGTCTCGTGCGCACCGATCAGGAACTCTCGGATTGCTATGCGCCGGTGGTGATCACCACGAACAAGGATGTCACGGCCATCCCCGCCGATATTAGCAAGCGCATGATGACCTGCCACATCGACGCCGCCATCCCTGAGAACCGTTCGGTTGCCGGCCAAGTGGCGCGCAAGATCACACGCGAGATCGGCACGGCGCTCTACCGCGCCTATCTGTTGCGCATGATTCCCCGCGTCCGCGCCATGCGCGCCGACATCGACGAGAACAAAGCCGGGTTCCCCGATCTGTTTGTCGCCTCTTCGGAGACATTGCGGGAACTGTTCGAAGAAGCGCTGGGTGCAATTCCCGAGTGGGCGCGCGCCATCTCTTTCCATGACAATTTCGGCATCCGCCACCGCAAGTTCTCTGAGCAGTTGCAGCAGATCCTGGCCGAGGCCGAGGATCGCATTGAGGTGAATCGCAAGACCGCGGAGATCGTCATCCAATTCGGTGGCGACACGAATCAGGCGGCGCAATTCGCCAAGGGTGTGCCGGATTTCGTCCTCAAGGGCCGCTTCGCCGATATTGTGCGGCTGGACCTGGAAGCCATCGAAAAGGAAATGCGGCTGCCTGTGGGAGGCGGCAAAAGCTTCTGGGCGCGGCTGCTAGGGCGCTAGCGCGATCAAAGCCCATCCAGAAGCATGACGTCCACGCTGCGGCGTGCGGATTGCGTCCAGTAGATGGTGCGTCCGTCGGGGCTGACGGAGAACCCCGACCATACTCCGCCGCCTTTCGGGAGAACCGTAACCGGCTCGGGAAGGGAAGCGCCCCAGCGGAGCCGTTCGACGCGGAACGATCCCTGATCCTGGCGAATCCAATACACGCCGTCGGTGGCAATTTCCCACCAGCCTTCGCGAACCCCCTGGACGGCCATTTGTTCGTCTCCGCCGCCCGTTGGAACGCGGAACAAGCCCATGTGGGCGCGGTCCTTGGCGAAGTAGAGCCACTGGCCATCGGGAGATTCGATCGCCTCAAAGGCGTCAGGCCCTGTCACCGCAGTCAGGGTGGACAAGTCGCCAACGGCTGTCATACGCCAGATGCGCCGGACGCCTCCGCGGTCTGAGCGAAAATAGAGGAACCGTCCGTCGCGCGACCAACTGGGACGCCCCTCCTTCGATCCATCCAGCCGCAGGTGGGTGACTGCGCCCGTCTTGCGGTCAACAATGGCGACGTCGGTGGAATCATTCTCGGTAACCGTGTAAGCGATACGGAGGCCATCGGGAGACCAGCGCGGCGAATCGGCGTGCGGATGCTCCGGGCTGGATACTAAATCCGCTTTGCCGGTGACCGTGTCGCAGATCCAGATCTGTGCCTGTCCGCCCCGTGTTGAACTGTAGGCTACTTGCCCGCCCAACGGCGATGCGCTCACACCGATATCGAATAGCGAAGAGGGACACAGGCTCCTTTGCTCGCCGGCAGCGTACGGCCGGGACCAGGAACGCACATTGACGGTTTCATCGTCCCGATGATAGACCACCCGGATCCGCCCCTCGAAGCCGGCCACAGACGGCCAACTCGCACTCCCTTCAATGCCGGGCAGCCGTTCCACCACGCCGTCGGGATCGACGCCAACGCGGTAAATGGACCACAGCGAGGAGCGGATTCTCGCGCCGAAATAGAGATGCCGCGAGTCGGGAGACCAAGCGAGGCCGTTGTGAAAGTTGGCGTGATGCGTGATCTGCCGCGGTTCGCCCCCCGCAAGCGGAAGCAGATGAATATCGGAGGTGGTTCCCGTTGTGTACCGCACAAAGGCAAGATATCTTCCGTCAGGTGACGCCGCAGCCTGCTGATCTCCGGCAATGCCCCGCGAGGGAAAGGTCAGTTGCCGCAGCACCGCCCCATCCGCACTTGCCAGAAACAGCGCATAAGGCCCCGCCGGATCCACGCGCCTCACCAACGCGATGTGCTTCCCATCCGCCATCCATGCGGCCCAACGCACGGCACGTTGCGCGCTCTCCAACGCCGATTCGATGCGGTGAATCACACTTTCCCGCCGCGTCCCCAAATCGAGGCGTACCACCTCAACCCTCCGACGGGTGGAGCGCGAAAACAGGAGTTGCTTTCCATCGGGTGAATACTGCGGAAACGCATCGCGGGCATGAGCGGCGGTGAGTTGCTCCGGCGGACCTCCGGAAACCGGCTTGCGGTACAAGTTCAGGCCACGCGAAGTATCCCCCTCATTCCACACATAGACGACATCCTTGCCATCCGGAGACAGCACAGGCTCGTATTCAAAGCTCTCTTCGGCCGCGATGGGAACGCTCCGCAAGTGCGCGGGAAATCCCTTGGGGGGCTCCCGCCGGAGGGCGATTGCGGCGAAGGCCAGCACGGCCAGGGCGGCAACACCAACAACGATCCGCCGTCCGGGAGGCTCGGCCGCTGTCCGCAATGCCGCGCGTAATGCGGCCGCATTGGGACGCCGTTGTGGATCCAAAGCCAGACAAGACCGCAACAGCCTTCGCAGCGGCCTGCGGATTCCGGAAAATCCCGCGTCTTGCACCGAGTAGCGCTGTCCGCTGAGTAGTTCATACAGCACCGCGCCCAGCGAATACACATCCGATGCCGTTCCCGTGGGTTCTCCTTTCATCTGCTCCGGCGATGCATATCCAGGGGTCCAGTAATGCAATGCGCCGGCGGTCTGTTGGGAATCGGTGGCGATCCCCGCGATCCCGAAATCGATCAGCTTGACCACGCCCTCGGCCGAAACCAGGATGTTGTCGGGCTTTAGGTCGCGGTGTACGATACCCATCCTGTGCGCGTATTGGATCGCCCGCACTACCTGAAGAAACAACTGAATTCGCTGCCGCTCGCTCAGTTTGTGCGACTCGGCATAGGTGGTGATGGGAGTCCCTTCCACATAGTCTTCCACCAGGTAGGGACGCCCATCCGGAGTCACATTGCCATCGATGACGCGCACGATGTTCGGATGGTCCAGGTTGGCCAGCAGTTGCCGCTCCTGCCGGAACCGGCTGCGCTGTTCGTCTTCCGTCACGCTGCCATGAAGGATCTTGATGGCAACCCGCTTTTCGAATTGGCCGTCGGCGCGCTCGGCCAGATAGACCGCGGCCATGCCTCCGTGCCCGAGGTGCTTTGCGATGCGGTATGGCCCAAGGCGCTCCGGCACCGGCTCATGCCGCAGCAGTTCGACGGCATATTGCGCAGCGGGTTTTTCGAGGAAATCTTTCGGATCGTGGCGCAGCAGGCTTTCCACGTCATGGCGCAGGGTGGCATCCAGCGTGGCCAGGAATTGCGGCCGCTCGGGAGGCGGCAGTTCGTAGGCGCGGTGAAAGGCCTCCTTTGCCTCGCTCCATCGCGCTTGGTTCATTTAGCGTCACTCCCCGGACAGTTCGCGCAGCAGCCAGGCGCGGGCGAGTACCCAATCCCGCTTCACCGTGGCTTCCGAAATGTTCAGCAGGCTGGCGACCTCGGCATTGGTCAGCCCGCCGAAAAAACGAAGTTCGACGATGTTGGCCTGCCGCGCATCGAGCGAGGCCAACTTCTCAATGGCTTGGTCGAGCAACTCGAAGTCGAAGTCCTGGTTTACGGAGGCGATCTCGTCATGCAAATCGACCCGCAGAAAGGTGCCGCCACGCTTCAATGTCGAGCGCCGCCGCCACAGATCTATCAGAATCCGCCGCATGATTTTCACTGCCGCGCCGTAGAAATGGAGGCGGTCGCGAAACTGCTGCGAATGGCTCTCCGTAAGCCGGAGAAACGTTTCATGGACCAGTTCCGTTGGCTGCAAAGTAATACTCTTCTTGTGATGGACCTGGCGCAAGGCTATTGAGCGTAACTCATCGTACACATACGGCATCAACTTGTCGAGCGCTTGAGTGTCGCCGAGATTCCATTCCTTCAGCAACTGGGTGATCGGGGAGGTCATTGTCGGGTCAACAGTGAAAAGAGCTAGTTCTTTTGTAAAGAATGTTGACCCGATTTGCAAGGCGTTTACGCCATTCATAACTGACGGGGTGTACTGCAACGAAGGTGGAG